>JACUUC010000032.1 GCA_014859445.1 Bacterioplanes sp. | reverse complement strand
CGGTTGACGATGGCCGTATTATCGCTGATTTCGGGAATTATTCAGAGTCTCCCTATCCGTTACGAAGCTATGTACCCAGTGCCAAAATAGTTACTTAACAAGTCAAAGCACTCAGCCAACGCGTGACATTTTTACTGTGCGTTGGTTTTTGTGATTATGGTGTTATGCGGAAGCTTGGTAGTAGCGTTGGCCGGCCCTTAAGCGGGCGTTAAATGCCAGTAATCAATATATCTATCGCATCAATTATTTGATAACGGTAGTGTTCTAGAGAATCGACTTCAGACTTTAGAATGGATTTAGGAACAGTGGTCATTTGGTTGGTTACGAGAATAAACTCTTCGCCATCAATGCTGACTGTTGGGCAAAGTTTCTGAGCCACTTTTTCGTTTACTTTTTTCGCGGGTGTTAACGGAATAACAAGTCTAGAATTTAAATCGCTTAATAAGTTGTTTTGTACATCCACGAAATATGGGTAAGTTTTTTTACTGTTTTTATCGTTGTTCAAATAGAGCGTAAACTGGCCCATCAAAAGCTCCTAAACGAATCTGAAAATAAGCCGTTTTCTTCGCTAAGCTTGTTTAGCTCAGCTATGGCGTCTTTATTTTCTTTAAGCCACAGCTCGCACTGTGCTTTCTTCACTTGTACAATTAATGCTTGTTCAAGGGTGGCAGAAAGGTTTATTTTTAAACTTTTCGCTTTGTTCAAAAGGTCGCTGTTTATTGTTAGGTTGGTAGCTTTTTTGGGTGCTTGTTGGTCGAAGTTGGTTTGCATGGTTTTTGCTCCTAATGCGCATTAAGTATGCGTGTAGTTATGGTATTGCATATCAGCGCATTTAACAAGCAGCTCCACCGGACAAATTTTAGCTGTCACTTTTTGTGCAAAAGGACGCACAAAAAGCGCCGCTTGTTCCTCGCTCTGCTTTTTGCTGCCGGTGATGCATTTCTGAGGCTGAATATAATGAATGTGTTGTGGGTGATGATCGTCACTTGTAGGTCGGAGCTTAGATGAGTAATCGTTTCCTTCTTGCGTGTATTATTGTGATTGCCGGTTGCAAAGGCAGTGATGAGCGGCCAGAGCAGTTCGCTTTTTATGAGCAAAGCCCGCTGACTGCTGATGAGCGACAAAGTTTGATCCATCAGGTACAAAGTGTTCTTGGCCAACCTTACACGTGGGGTGGCGATACTTTAAAAAAGGGGTTTGATTGTTCTGGTCTGATTCAGTACGGATTTCGGCAGCTTGGTTTTGGGCAGTTTCGGAATGATGATGAAGTACATCGAGAGATTACGGCGCACAATTTATATCATTACAACTCAGAGCCGGTCGAAACTCTTGAGCAAATGAAGCAAGGGTATTTTATTTTCTTCGATGAAAGCGGCGATGGTCGTATCACGCATAATGCCGTGTTTGATCATGTTGATGAGCAAGGTGCCGTTTGGGTTTACGATGCCTATTCGGTTTGGCAGGTTGTTGCTTATCGTCAGGTAGACGATTTTTGGGCGAAGGGGCCGTTGTTTGGGCGACCGTTGAAAACAACTCGCCGTTGATGTTTATTGGCTTAAGTAGGCAAGCCCCGAGTCAATGAATTCGCCAATAGCTTGATATTGCTTGTCCATTAAGACGGATTCAATTCGTCCCCAGTCTAAATTTAGATAGTCATGCACTATGGCATTACGCATCCCGAGCGCGCCTTTCAGCAAGGAATGCGGTATGGGGCTGTTTAATAAATCGTGTGCGTTCAGTAGATTTCTGTAGGCTTCTCCGAATACGTTTTTTCCGGCTTTTTTACAGCAATGGATAGACACAGTTATTGCTGCGTCCACTGTAATCTGTAAGCATCTTTCCGCTGCTAAACGTTCAAATTTGCGCAGTGGTTGTTGTTTCGCCAGTTCAGCTAACTCGTCAAGATCAGCCAGAATTCCGTGCTTCAGGTCGTGTTTTACATGAGGCAGCAAGAATTCTGGCCGTTCCATTACAGTGCTTTGATCTTTTCGATCTGTTCTTTCAGTTTCACCATGTCACGCTCGTAGCCTTTGGCCTTGTCGTTCTCTTTTTCCAGAACGGCGGCGGGGGCTTTTTCGGTAAAACCGGGGTTGTTGAGCTTGTTGTTCACGCGCTCCAGTTCTTTTTCCAGTTTCTCGATGGACTTGGTCAGTCGTGCTACTTCGGCGTCTTTGTCAATAAAGCCAGCCATCGGTATCAGCACTTCCATATCGCCTACCAATTGCGTGACCGACATGGGTTCGTCGTCGCCGTCGTTCAGCCAGGTGAGTTTTTCCAGCTTGGCCAATTTCATTAAGAAGGTTTGGTTTTCTTCGGCACGGCGGAAGTCGTCGTCATCGCCGTTTTTGAACAGCAGTTCGAGTTCTTTGCTGGGGGCGATGTTCATTTCGGCGCGGATGTTGCGCACCGCGGTAATCACGCCTTGCAACCAGGTGATGTCGGCTTCGGCTTCGGTGTCGATCAGGGCGTCTTGCGCAACGGGGTAAGGCGCCAGCATGATGCTGTCGGCGCTGTGTTCTTTACCGGCTAAGGCTTTGACTTGCTGCCAGATGGATTCGGTAATAAACGGCATGATGGGGTGTGCGAGGCGCAGTGTGGCTTCCAGTACGCGTACCAGTGTGCCGCGTGTGCCGCGTTTGGCTTGTTCTGGGGCGTTGGCATCCCACAGTACCGGCTTGGACAGTTCTAAGTACCAGTCGCAGTATTCGTTCCAAATGAATTCGTACAGCGCTTGTGCGGCTAGGTCGAAGCGGTATTGCTCGAAGTGGCGGGTGACTTCGCTTTCGACGCGTTGCAGGCGCGAAATGATCCAGCGGTCGGCCAACGACAGTACAACGGCGTCGCTTTGACCATCGGCCGTGATGCCGCAAGCGGCTTTCATGGCGTCGGTAATGGCGATGTTGGTGCCATTGGCGGCGGCGGCTTCCACGGCTTCTTCGCCCGCTACGCTGAGCATGACGTAGCGCGAGGCGTTCCACAGTTTGTTGCAGAAGTTGCGGTAGCCTTCTAGGCGTTTCATGTCCCAGTTGATGTCACGGCCGGTGCTGGCCATGGCGGCTAGGGTGAAGCGCAAGGCATCGGTGCCGTGTGGGGTGATGCCGTCGGGGAATTCTTTTTTGGTGCGCTTGCCAATTTTTTCGGCCAGTTGCGGTTGCATCATGTTGCCGGTGCGTTTTTCCAGCAGGGCATCGAGTGAAATACCGTCGATCATGTCCAATGGGTCGAGTACGTTGCCTTTCGACTTGGACATTTTTTGGCCCACTTCATCGCGGATCAGGCCGGTGACGTACACGGTTTTGAACGGGACTTGTGGTTTGCCTGCGTCGTCTTTGCAGAAGTGCATGGTCATCATGATCATGCGCGCTACCCAGAAGAAGATGATGTCGAAACCCGTTACCAACACATCCGTTGGGTGGAAGTCGGCCATGCGCTTAGCCACTTCGGGGTCGTCTAGGTTGGGCCAGCCGAGTGTGCCGAAGGTCCAGAGGGCCGACGAGAACCAGGTGTCGAGTACGTCGTTGTCTTGGCGTAGCTCTACGTCGTCTGCTAGGTTGTTTTGCGCGCGTACTTCGGCTTCGTCATGGGCAACGTAGACATTGCCTGCGTTGTCGTACCACGCCGGAATGCGGTGTCCCCACCATAGTTGACGCGAGATACACCAGTCTTGAATGTCGCGCATCCAGCTGAAGTACATGTTTTCGTACGATTTCGGTACAAACTGAATATCGCCGTTTTCAACGGCTTCGATGGCGGGCTTGGCCAGTGTTTTGGCGTCGACGTACCATTGGTCGGTGAGCATGGGTTCAATTACCACGCCGCCACGGTCGCCATAGGGCACGGTCAGGTCGTGATCTTTGATGGCATCCAGTAAGCCGAGGCTGTCGAGGTCGGCGACGATGGCTTTGCGGGCGGCAAAGCGTTCTAGGCCACGATAGGCTTCGGGTAAGGTGCCGTCGATGTCGTCGTTGACCGAGCCGTCGCTGTTGAATACTTGCGCCACGTCGCGTACATCGGCGTTCATGGTGAAGATGTTGATCATGGGTAAGCCAGCACGTTTGCCGACTTCGTAGTCGTTAAAGTCGTGTGCGGGGGTCACTTTAACCGCGCCGGTGCCTTTTTCCATGTCGGCGTGTTCATCGGCGACGATGGGAATGCGACGACCGACCAAGGGCAGGATGATGTCTTTGCCGATCAGAGCTTGGTAGCGTGGGTCGTTGGCGTTGACGGCCACACCGGTATCGCCAAGCATGGTTTCTGGGCGGGTGGTGGCCACGACGATGTAGTCTTTGCCTTCGCCAGTGGTTTCTCCATCGGCCAGTGGGTAGCGCAAGTGCCACATGTGGCCTTTGCTGTCTTTGTTTTCGACTTCTAGGTCAGAAATGGCGGTGTGCAGTTTGGGGTCCCAGTTGACCAAGCGCTTGCCGCGATAAATCAGGCCATCTTTGTGCAGACGAATAAAGACTTCTTGCACGGCTTTGTAGAAGCCGTCGTCCATGGTGAAGCGTTCGGTGTCCCAGTCGACTGAGTTGCCAAGGCGACGCATTTGGCTGGTGATGGTGCCACCGGATTGCTCTTTCCATTCCCATACTTTGTCGAGAAACGCTTCGCGGCCTAAGGCATGACGGTCGGGCTGACCTTCGGCGGCTAATTTACGCTCAACCACCATTTGTGTGGCGATGCCAGCGTGGTCAGTACCCACTTGCCAGAGGGCTTTGTGGCCTTGCATGCGTTTGTAGCGTGTGAGTGCGTCTTGAATGGTGTGCTGAAACGCGTGACCCATGTGCAACGAGCCGGTGACGTTTGGCGGTGGAATCATGATGGAGTAACCGTTGCCGGTCAGGCTGGGCTGATAAGGTTTGAAGTAACCTTGTTGTTCCCATTGCTGGTACCAAGATTGCTCAATGGCGCTGGGTTGGTAGGTCTTATCCATAATGATGATTGCCGCTCGTCAGTTCTGTAAAAAATGCGGCAAAGTATAACTGAATTGGACGCTGGGTGCAGCGTCCAAGTGGGGCTTTGTGCGTTGTGCGCTGGCTTAGTCGCTTTGCAGCAATAATTGCAGCTTAATGCGCAGTTTGCGTTCGATGTCGGGCAGCATGTCGGCCACCAATTCGTCGATGATGGCTTGTTTGTTCAGTGGGGTGTTGGGGGTATTCATGCCCGCTGCGCCACTTTGCCGCATTTCGTGATGACGAGCCGATGCTTTGACCATGGTGGCATGCGCTTCGGCGGCACTGTCTTGTGCGGCTTTGCGTTCATGGGCTAGGCGGTCGAGTATCGACTTGGGTAAAAATGGGTTGCTGGCCGCGCGTGCTAATTTTTCATCCACCAGTGCCACGGTTTCTGCGCGTTCTGTGGCGGCTGCGAGGGGTTGGCGAGGTGCTTCAGGAAGCGTTTCGGCGGCCTTGGGGCTTTCTGCGCGTGGTGTGTGGTCGGGAACCGCTTTCAGCGTTGCTGGTTGGCTCGGTTTGATCGACGTTAACACGGGGCGCATGGGCTCTGGCTCGAACAATTCATCGAGAATCGGAATCTCATCCATTGGAGCAAAGGTAGGTGCCTTGCTGTAGAGATCGAGGTCAGCATCCGCACCGTCTAACACTTTTTGCAGTGTTTCCAGTTCTTCCAATAAATGGCTTGGATCATCACGTGTGCTCATTAGCGCAATCTCATGTCGGTATTGTGAATCGGGTAACCCCGATCTTTTAAAAATTTATAATGTTTTCGAGTGTAGTCAAGAACGACATCGTGTTGCACGACCACTTCGATCAAACGTTGAAAACGGGCGAAGAACGGTGGCAGTTCGCTGGCAAGGTTGATCAGTACGTCGTGTTGGTGGCCACCTTCGGTATCCCAGCCAATGCTGACGAGCGCCGGTTGCTCTGGGTTGGCATCGGGCAATAATTCGTGCGGTACGAAGGCGTTGGCACGGAACGTCCATAACAATTGATCAAGCTGTTGTGCTTCGGCTTCGTTGTTGACTTGCAGTAACACCGAGTGACCACGCAGCAACGCTTTTTCGGCCAGTTGGCAAGCAAAACGGTGTTGTTGGTCGAGGGCTTGTTCCGCCAAGATGTAAAAATCAATGCGCGTCATGTTCAACACCTTGTGCCGTTTTTACGGCAAACTGATGCATCACCACGTCGACGGTGACGGTGAGTTCGTTCACTTGCGCCAGGCGATCACGAGCGGCTTGGTTGATGCGCCAGTGGTGTGGTGTCATGGCCACCAAGTCGGTGATTTGTTGCGTGCCTTTTAGGGCAATATCGAACGTCAGTGTGCTGTCGTTGAGGCAGTCAAAATGCTCACCCATGCGCGGGGTGGGGGTGTAGTCGGATTCACGCACGTTGTCGTACAGAATGTGCCGCAGCTGGTGTAAGTGCTTCGCGCCCGCGTTGACCGTAAAAATTTGCCCGTGCTTGGCCATGACGGGGCGAAATCCTTCGGGCATGAGGCCAGTAAACAACGACACCAGTATATCGACTCGGTTGGGCAAAATCGGCATGTCGGCACCCGAGGCGACGAGCCAAAACACATCGCGGCTGCGTTGTGTGGCGCGGCGCACGGCCTCTTTCGAGATATCAATGCCGTACAGGTGTAGGTTGGGGCTGTGTTGACGCAAGGTGTCGGCAAGGCGTTGGCTGTAATAGCCTTCGCCACAGCCGACATCGACAATGTGATCGCTGTGCGCGCTGTGTTGAGCATGGGTTAACACGGCGTGGTTGAGCCAGTCGGAAATGGGCTGATACAGGCCGCTGTTCAAAAATCGTTGGCGAGCCAGCACCATGTCGTTGTCATCACCAGGCGATTTTGACCGTTTGCGTTGTGGCAACAGCAAGTTGATGTAGCCTTGTCGGGCTTGATCAAAATGGTGCTGCTGGTCGCAGCTCCATTGTTTGTTGTGTTGTTGCAATGGCCGTTGGCACACTGGGCAGGCTAATACATGCTCGTTCATTTAAGCGGCATCCACTAACAGCAATTCCAAAATGCGTTCGTAAATGGTGGTTAGGGTGTTCAAGTCGTCGGCGGCGATATGTTCGTTCAGTTGGTGAATGGTGGCATTGACGGGGCCTAGCTCCAAAACTTGTGCGCCTGTTGGGGCAATAAAACGCCCATCGGAGGTGCCGCCTGCGGTGGACAGTTGGGTACGACGCCCGGTGATTTCTTCAATCGCTTGCACACTGGCGGCCACCAAGCTGCCTTCTGCCGTCAAAAACGGCTGGCCACTGAGCTGCCAATCGATGTCATACGTCAAGCCGTGCTTGTCTAAAATCGCGTGGGTGCGTTGCTTGAGTTCGTCGGCGGTTAACTCCGTTGAAAAACGGAAGTTAAAGGTCACTTCCAGCGTACCGGGTATGACGTTGGTGGCACCGGTGCCGGCATGAATGTTGGAAATTTGGAAGCTGGTGGCGGGAAAGAAGTCGTTGCCTTCGTCCCACACTTCGTTGGCGAGTTCAGCCAGTGCGGGTGCGGCAGCGTGCACTGGGTTGTTGGCAAGGTGTGGGTAGGCTACGTGACCTTGCTTGCCCTGTACTGTTAATACCGCACCTAACGAACCACGACGGCCATTTTTAATCACATCGCCCACCAAGGTGGTGGACGATGGCTCGCCGACAATGCACATATCAATGGCTTCGTTGCGCGCTTGTAAAGTTTCGACCACTTTCACGGTGCCGTTTTTCGCGGGGCCTTCTTCGTCGCTGGTAATCAGAAACGCAATAGAGCCTTTGTGGTTGGGGTGCTTGGCAACAAAGTTTTCAACCGCCACCACCATGGCGGCTAATGAGCCTTTCATGTCAGCGGCACCGCGACCGTGCAATACGCCATCGATGATGCGCGGCTCAAACGGTGGGTTATCCCAATTGGCTTCTGGCCCGGTAGGAACCACGTCGGTATGGCCGGCAAAGCACACCAGCGGTGATTGCTGGCCTCGGCGTGACCAAAAATTCTCGACTTCGGCAAATGGCATGGGTTCATTGTTAAACCCAGCGTTGGCTAAACGCGTCATCATGATGTGTTGGCATTGGTCGTCTTCGGGGGTCACCGAGCGACGGCTCATTAATTCGATGGCGAGATTCAGCGTTGGCGTCATAGCAAGTCCTAAGCACAAGTGGCGTTATGGTCGTGGTATTGGATGTTCGATACGGCCATGAGGCCATCAATATGCGACAGGATAATACCATAAGCCATGCAGTAGGGCAGAATTCGTTGCCATCAGAATATGGGGTGGTAACATGAAAATCTTTATAAAAAATAGGTAGTAAACATGACCGAAGCGTTGACGCTTGAACAACTGAATACCGTGATGGCTGAGGCCGATTGTTTGAAAACCGCCGCACAAGTCGATGACGCATTGCAAACGATGGCCGCTGCCATTGAAGCCCGTTTGGCCGATAGCATGCCGGTGGTATATGCCATCATGAACGGTGGTTTGGTGATGGCTGGGCGTTTATTGAGTCAATTGAATTTTCCGTTGGAACAGGGGTATTTGCACGCCACGCGTTATCGCGGTGAAACTACGGGCACCGATTTGCAATGGCAGGCGCCGCCGTCGATTCCGATGGAAGGACGTACCGTATTGATCTTGGATGACATTTTTGACGAAGGCAACACCTTGGCTGAGGTGGTTAAAGCGTGTCATCAGCAAGGCGCAAAAGAAGTGCTGACCGCGGTGTTGGTCAACAAGCTACACGACCGTAAAAATACCGAGTTACAAATTGATTTTGTCGGTATGGATGTCGAAGATCGTTATGTGTTTGGCTGTGGTATGGACTATCGCGGTTATTGGCGCAACGCCAATGGCATTTATGCGGTAAAAGGTTTGTAACCTTGATGTGATAAAAGGGTTGTAACGTTTGTTCGGAACCTTTGCACGGGTTCTCCTTCCAATGAAGCGGTATGCTGTGAGCGTAAAGTTGGGTAAAACACGTTCTCATGCTCATCTCATGCCGCTATGATTCGCATTCTTTCTTATTGATAGAGGTATGACTGTGCCGTTGCGTAGAAGGTTTGCACTGGCTGTGGGAGTGGTGTTTCTGACGGCCTGTTCAACGGTTGCGCCGATTACACCGCCCGAGCCAGCGTTGGATAATGCGATGTGGCAAGACGACGCAACGCAGAGGCAACCCCCGTGGTGGCAGCAACTCAATGATGCTCAATTGCAACAGTATATTGAGCAGGCGCTGAGCCAGAATTTCAGCTTGCAAGCCACTTTGGCGCGCGTGCAGCAGAGTTTGGCGGCGTCGCGTCAGGCGAGTTCCGAGCGTGTTCCTGAATTGTCCGTAAGCGCCGGTCAACGGCAGCGTTGGCAGCAGCAAGATGGTCAAAACTCCGACAGTTCATCGTGGCAAGCCTCGTTCGATGCACGCTACGAATTGGATGTGTGGGGACGAATCCATGCGCTGCATGCGCAAGGCCAATTCAATGTGTTGAGTCAACAAGCTCGACTTCATTTACAACACAATACCATTGCCAGCCAAGTGGCCATGGCATGGTATGGCTGGCAAAAAGAACGGCAGTCGCTGGATTTATTGCAGCAGCAAGAAGCCCGTTTGCAGTCGGCGCTGTCGGTGATCGAACGACGTTTCCGTCGCGGTCAAGTTGCGATTGCCGATGTGTGGCAGCAACAGCAATTGTTGGCCGCTAATCAGGTTGATCAGGCCAATGCAACGGCTCAAATGCAGCTGTATTGGCAGCGTTTGGCACTTTGGTTGGGCGACAATACGGTGCAGCCTATTTCGGCGCAAGGGGTAACGTTGGCCTTACCGGATGTGATTTCTGCGGTGAATGTTGCTCAGCTGCGTTCACGTCCGGATGTGCAAGTGGCCTTATATGAATTACACGCCGTGAATGCGGCACTGGCTGTTGCCGTGGCCAATCGCTACCCGCGTTTTAGCATTACCGCCAGTGTCGGCTCGGAAGACGAGCAGCTCTCGGGTTTGTTTTCCAATTGGTTTGCGAATCTGGCGGCCAATTTGGTCTTACCTTTGGTGGATGGTGGTTCGCGCCGTGCTGAAGTGGTTCGCCAGCAGGCTCGTGTGGATGAATTGCTGGCGCAATATCAGCAAGTTTGGTTAGAAGCCGCTGCCGATGTTCAGCAAGCATTGATTCAACAGCAAGTGGCCGATCAACGGGCAGAGTTGCTGGCTTCGCAATTGCAACTCGCGCAACAAACAGAGTCGTTTCAACAGGGTCGCTACCGCAATGGGGTGGGCGATTATTTGTCGTTATTAACGGCACAACGAGCCGTATTAACGTTAGAGCAACAGGTGCTTAATAATCGGTTGCAGCAAGTACAACATCGTATCGAATTGTTCACCTCCCTCAGTTCTGGGGAACCCTTTGCCGCAGAGGAAATGGCTTTATGAAACGCGTTTATCGCCATGGTTTAATCACTATCGCTGTGTTAGCCGTGGGCTATTTGGCGGCGTCTACCATCATTAAAACCACGCCCAAGCCGCAACGGGTCGCACCACCGACGGTCGTGCCCTTAGTGGAAGTTGCACCGCTGATTCGCGATGAACAGCGTCCGATGTGGCAAGCGGGTGCGCAGGTGATGGCACAGCAGCAGGTGGGCTTGGCGGCGCAAGTCAGTGCGCGAGTGGTGAGCATCAATCCCAGTGCGATTCCGGGTGCTCGACTCAATAAGGGCACGGTGTTGGCCCAGCTAGAAAAAACCGATTTTGAATTACTGGTGCAGCAGCGCCAAGCCATGTTACGGCAAGTGCAAGCCGACTTGGCGCTGGAGCGCGGAGCGGCTCAACAGGCGCGTGAAGAGTTTGAACTCATGGACGACGGTGTCATTGATGAAAACAGTCGTGCGTTGGTGTTGCGTGAACCGCAACTTGCTCGTGCCGAAGCCGCAGTGGCCAATGCCGAAGCCTTACTGAAACAAGCGCAGTTGGATTTGGCAAGAACGACCGTAACCATGCCGTTTAACGGACAACTTTTACGCCGTGATGTCAGTATTGGTACGCAAGTGGGGTTGAATACCGTGCTGTTTGAATTGGTGCAGACCGAGCAGTTTTGGTTGGAAACCAAAATCCCGCGATCATTCTTACCCTGGCTGGATAGTGAAGAAGCCGCCCGCGTGGTGTTTGTGGATGGCCGTGGTGAACGACCAGCACAGTTATTGCAAGTTATTCCTGATGTCGATAGCCAAGATCGACAAATCAAAGTGTTGTTAGGCTTGGATGATCCATTGGCGTTGAATCACCCCCAATGGCAGCCGGTGATGGTTAATGATTTTGTCACGGTGCAATTACTCGGTCAGAGCATTGCTCAATCGGTACGACTTCCGGTTGCTTACTTGCAAGATGACAATCGGATTTGGATGGTTCATGACGAACGTTTGCAGAATGTGACGCCGAACATCATTTATCGCGGTCGTGAGTTCGTTTGGATTGAAGATCAATTCACCGATCAACATACGTTATTACTCAGTCGCTTGAACGCTCCGGTGGATGGGATGCCCGTTAGGGTATTGACGCGTGCTGATAGCCAACCCGATGCGGTGATCGGAATGGATGGTCAGTATGAATAATTTACATCGAGGCCCCATTGCATGGATGGCGCGCCATGGGGTTGCGCCGAATTTGCTGATGGCGTTTTTGATTATTGGCGGCTTTTTGGTGTCTTTGGCGATTCGTAAGGAATTTATTCCTACTTATGAAGCGGACATGATCATCGTGTCGGTCAGTTACCCGGGTGCAACGCCCACCGAGATGGAGCAGGGGGTTGTACTACCCATCGAAAATGAGCTGACGCAGTTAGATGGCTTTAAGGAAATCACCTCACAGGCTGGACAAAGCAGTGCGAGGGTGATGATTGAATTAGACAATGGCACCGACAAACAGCAAGCCTATCAAGATATTCAGCAAGCGGTAAATCGCATTTCCACGTTTCCGGCCGACATTGAGCGCCCTGTCGTGCGGATTGCATCACGCACCATTGATGTGATGGAGCTCACGGTGTTTGGGAATTTGAATCCCTTTCAGTTAAAACGGTTGGCCGAAGAAATCAAAGATGAGCTGTTGGAATCGCCCGAGATCAGTAAAGTTGAGTTTCGTGGTTTACCTGCCGAAGAAGTGCACATTGATATTCCGCAGCAGCAGTTGCAGCGTTACGGTTTGACCTTGCAGCACGTTGCCACCGCCATTCGCAACAACGCCATAGAACAAAGTGCGGGTAGTGTGAAAACCCAAGGTGGGGAAATCTTGGTGACGTTGGATGACCGAGTGTATTGGGCGCGTGACTTTGGTGATATTCCCATCGTGACGGATGAGCGCGGGGTGCAACTCCGATTAGCCGATTTGGCCACCATCAAAGAAGGGTTCGCCGATGTGAATCGAGTCGTCACTTACGATGGCGAACCGGCGGTGGGTATTCGAATTTACCGCGCCGAAAGTCAAACGCCATTGACCGTGGTGCGGGCGGCTTATCCGATTGTTGAACGTTTGCAAGCCTCTTTGCCAAACGGCGTGCATTTGATCATCACCGATGACGATGGCAAAACCTACCAAGAGCGGCTCAGCTTATTGTTGAAAAATGCCTCCATCGGCTTGATTTTGGTGATGATTTTACTGAGTATTTTTCTCGAATATCGACTGGCCTTTTGGGTGACGATGGGGATTCCTACGGCATTTTTGGGTGCCATGATTTTATTACCGTCATGGGATATGTCGATTAACATGATTTCCATGTTTGCCTTCATTATCGCACTGGGCATTGTGGTCGATGACGCGATTATTGCGGGTGAGAATATCTACGAGCACATTCAGCGAGGCATGGCACCGATGGATGCAGCGGTGCATGGTGCTCGTGAAGTGGCTGTGCCTCTAGCCTTTGCTATTTTAACCAACATCGTCGCCTTTCTGCCTTTATTGGCGTTACCCGGCATGATGGGCAAGTTATTTTTGGCCATTCCCATTGTGGTGATTTGCTGCTTTATCATTTCGTGGATTGAAGCACTGTTTATCATGCCAACCCATTTGGGGAATTTGGCGAAAGAGCCAGATTCTAAGCTCGGACGTCAACTGGATCGTATTCAGGCGTCGGTGGATCGTCGCTTACAGCACTTTATTGAATACCGTTATCGTCCTTTTTTAGAGCGCTGTTTGCGTGCACCAGGCATTACCATCGCGGTTGCGTTGGCCGTTGCTATGATTGTGATGGCGTATCCCATGAGTGGCCGTATGGGCTTCAGCATGTTCCCGCAGGTAGAAGGGGAATACGCGGTAGCCAAGGTGGAATTGGCAACGAATGCGCCATTGGCGCAAGCGCAAGAGGTTCGTCGTCATTTGGAGCAGTCTTTGCGTCGCGTGTCGGATGACATTGAAGCGCAGGGTAAACCGCTGGTGGTCAGTGTCGAGGGGCGTATTGAAGATTCCTCCGTTGAGATTCAGGTGCGTTTGGTTGATAACGACGTACGCCCGGTCAGTGCACACGAATTGGTTGGTTTATGGCGCGACGCGATTGGTGAGATACCGGGTATACGTAGCTTAACGTTTGACTCTGAACGGGGAGGCGGCCCTTCAGGGGGCACGGCATTAACCATTGAGGTGCGTGGTAGTAACAGCCAAGAGATTGCCGCCGCCAGTGCCGACATTGCCGCCATGTTGCAGGATATTAGTAACGTGAAAGACGTGGCTAACGGTTATGCCAGTGGCAAACCGCAATGGACCATCGAGCTAACGGATAAAGGTCGAAGCTTGGGCTTGCAAGCGAATGATGTGGCACAGCAGGTGCGTGCCTCCTTGTACGGCGCTCGTGCGCTACGGCAACAACGAGAGCGCAATGAAGTCACCGTTTTGGTACGGTTGCCGGAAGACGAACGCACCTTTCGTGCTGACATTGAGCGCTTATTGATTACCACTCCGCAAGGAGGATTCGTCCCGTTAAGTGAGGTGGCTCATCTGAGTCTGAGTCGTTCGCCGGCGTCGATCAATCGTCGGGCCGGTTTCCAAACGGTGCAGGTGACCGCCGATATTGAGCCGCGTGAACAAACCCCTGCGGTCATGACGATGGTGAGGGCCGATATTTTCCCTGAACTGCAGGCGCGCTATCCGCGTTTGGATTTTGATTTCCGCGGACGGCAAGCGGATACCCAAGAAACCATGAGTGCGATGCAGCTGTATGGGATGTTTTCGTTGTTGTTGATCTACGTGTTGTTGTCCATTCCTTTCCGCAGTTACAGCCAGCCGCTGTTGATTATGGCGATCATTCCATTCGGTGCTGTGGGTGCCATGATGGGGCATCTATTGCTGGGTTACAGTTTGTCGATCATGAGTATCATGGGCATTGTGGCCTTGGCCGGTGTGGTGGTGAATGACAGTCTGATTTTGGTGATGTATGCCAATCAGCAAAAAGCCGAGCAGGGGATGTCGGCCTTTGACGCCATTGTCAGTGCCGGTGTGCGACGATTCCGACCTATTTTACTGACGACCTTGACAACGTTTGGTGGCTTGGCTCCCATGGTGTTTGAGACATCGCGTCAGGCTCAGTTTATTACGCCGATGGCGGTCTCTTTGGGCTTTGGTATTTTATTTACCACCTTTGTGTGTTTGTTGGTGTTGCCGTCGTTTTATCTGTTATTGGATCGTTTGCAAACACAGATGGGCATCACTCCGCCCACGCCGATGTTGAAGGTGTGAGTTCGCTATTCATCCAGATATTTCCGTAGCGTGATTTTGAAGGCCGTTCCTTGTTCGCAAGGAACGATTTCAATATGCCCTTGCAACCGCTGGCGGACAATGGTGTATACCACATGCATCCCCAACCCTGTGCCACCATAGCCGCGCTTGGTGGTATAAAACGGATCAAAGATTTTTTGCTGTGCTTCGGCACTCAAACCACAGCCATTGTCGTGATAATGCACAACGACGTCGTCGTTGTGTTGTTCGGCACGAATGCGAATGGTGCCTTGGGGTTTATGTTCAAAACCATGCAATAACGAGTTCATGATCAGATTGGTCATCACTTGGCTAATGGCACCGGCGTTGGTGTACATACGAATGTCGTCAGCGCATTCGATGATGACCTGATGGTCGGTTTTTTTCAGCTTCGGTGACAAGGTAGCCAGAATTTCGGTGAGGTACTGATGCAATACCAAATCGCGATTGTGCTCCCCTGTTTGGTCTTCGGATACTTGCTTAAAGCTTTTGATCAATTGCGCCGAGCGTTGTAGGTTTTTATCCAGAATGGATAGGCTTTCATCCATCATGGTGATGAACTCGGCCAGATCTTGCTTACGGATATTGCCTTGTTCGAATTGCTGTTTCAGTGCTTTTTGATGATCCTGAATAAACGAGTGCAGCGTGATGCACAAGCCTAATGGCGTGTTAATTTCGTGGGCAATGCCGGCCACCATACCGCCTAACGAGGACAATTTTTCGGCTTCAATCAATTTACTTTGCGTGGCATGCAATTCGTTTAACGTTTGGTTCAGCTCGTTAACGGTGCTTTGCAAATGCTCTGTCCGTTCGCTGACTCGTTGTTCCAATTCTTGATTGATGTTTTCAAGTGCTTGCTGAGCCAAAATACGTTGTTCTAATTCGTGGTTGGTTTGTGCGCTCAGTGAGTTGAATGCCAGCACCAGCGTGTCTATTTCGTCCAGTTGATGGCTAGGACGAACACTGAGAGGACGATGATCATTGTATTGAATGCGTTGTTGCACTTCATCGGCCATGGATTTGATGCGTCGAGTGATGAGTTGGTGAACCACTCCGCCTAACAACGAAGCCAATAACAGCAGGCTGAAGAGTTGCGACAGTACACTGATCAACGCCATCCGTTTGGCCGCTGCTAACACGGCCTCACGGTCAAAGCCGATGATCAATTCGCCAATGGTGGTACTTTGGTGAGTAATCGCTAAGTGCTTCAGTTGTTGAGCCGATGGGCGATCCCCCCGTTCGATTTGAAGTTGTGAAAAGTCGCTGAGTTTGACATAGCTGATGGCGTCAAGGTTTAAGATGGCTTGTATTTGCGTTTGCAATTGCTCATCGTCGAAGTTCCATAAACTGATCGCTAGGGAATCGAGATAGCCCGTTTCTATGTCACGCAGTTGATCTTCAAACGCTTGTGTTTGTTGTTGGAAGGTCCAAACCACAATGGCAATGGCAATAAGAGCCGACAACACGAGCGACGCCAAAGCAAAATAACTGATGACTCGCAAAACGAGCGCATGTCGATGTTTGACGGATGTTTTGGGGGCTGACGAAGGAGTGGGAACCACAGACATAAAAACACTCATACGCTTATCAATAGTATGAGTGTAGATGAATTTGCCAATCAATGAGCGATAAATGCGGTGTGTTATCCGCATTTATCGCTGACTAAGGCGTATTACTCCGCCGTGGGTGCCTGTATTTGCGCTAAGCGGTTGCGCATCGCCGCATAATACAGCACGGGAATAATGACCAAGGTCAGTAGGGTCGAAATCAAAATACCAAAAATCAACGAAATCGCGAGACCATTGAAAATGGGATCATCGAGAATGAAGAAAGCGCCAATCATGGCCGCTACCGCGGTCAATACGATCGGTTTGGAACGAACCGCTGCCGCCGTCACAATGGCATCTTCAAAGCGCATGCCTTCGTTGTATTGTTGATTAATGAAATCTACCAACAAGATGGAGTTACGGACAATGATGCCTGCTAAGGCAATCATGCCAATCATCGAGGTGGCGGTGAATTGTGCGCCAAATAACGCATGGCCGGGCATGACACCAATGATGGTCAGTGGAATCGGTGCCATAATAATGAGTGGCACCAGATAGGATCGGAACTGACCGACGACCAATAGGTAAATCAGTATCATGCCGACACCATAGGCGATGCCCATGTCGCGGAAGGTTTCGTACGTGATTTGCCATTCACCATCCCACTTGATACTCACATCATCGCTGACATCCGGCAAGTTGATGAAATACTGTGGCCACGACAGACCCGCCTCATCCATGCTGAAGGAGATATCGAATAGGCCATACAGTGGGCTGTCTAAATCACCGGCCATATCCGCCATGACGAAGACAACGGGCTGTAAATTCTTGCGATAGATGGTTTTCTCTGTTGTGCTGCGTTCAATGCTCACCAAGTCGGCCAATGCGATGAGTTCGCCCGATTGTGAACGCACCTTGAGTGTGAGTAATTGCGTCAACTCGACCTTATCGCCTTCGCTTAACGCTAAGCGAATGGGTGTCGGGTACTTGTTGTGGCCTGTGCGCAGGTAACTGACATCTTCACCGGCTAACGCCGTGTGGATGGTTTGCACAATGCTGGCTTGGGCAACTCCCAGTTGTGCCGCACGTTGACGATCAATCGACAGTATCCAGCGTGTTTGATCGGCTTCGATCATGTCGTCCACGTCAATGATATCGGCCGTTTGTTCAAACAGTGTTCGAAGTTGTTTTGCCGCCTCGATTTGCTGTTCGTAGTTTGCGCCATACACTTCCGCCACAATCGGTGCCATGACGGGAGGGCCAGGAGGCACTTCGACAATTTTCACGTTGGCTGCAAAGGGTCGTCCAATGCGTTGCAACGGTTCTCGCACTGACAGCGCGATGGCATGACTGGAGCGTTTACGTTCTGACTTATCGACTAAGTTGACTTGAATGTCACCTTGATGCGGCAAGCTGCGTAAATAATATTGGCGTACCAACCCATTGAAGTTGATCGGTGCGGCTGTGCCTGCATACAGTTGCACATCTTTGACTTCCGGAACTTGCATCAACTCGTCGCTGAGTGTTTCCAGTACACGCAGGGTTTGTTCAACGGTGGTGCCTTCGGGCATGTCGACAATGACTTGAAACTCCGATTTATTATCGAAGGGCAGCATTTTCATGACCACTAACTGGAATGCGGGTAAGGCCATGGCCAACATAATCAATCCCATCACACCGGCAAACAGAACAACGCGTTTACGACCTGCTTGAGCCCCTTCAATAAACGGACGCATGAGACGGTCAAACAAGCGGTAGAGCTTGCCTTGTTTGGCATGATCGTCTCCGTGTTCGATGCTCTCGGTGTCTGGAAGGGCATTTTTCAGCAGTTTGTACGACAGCCAAGGCGTCACCACAAACGCGACGATTAAGGAGATCAACATACCGGTTGAGGCATTGATCGGAATTGGGCTCATGTAAGGGCCCATCAGACCTGAGACAAACGCCATCGGCATTAAAGCCGCAATCACGGTAAAGGTGGCGAGAATGGTGGGGCCGCCGACTTCATCCACGGCAACAGGGATCACTTCGAGCAGTTTTTTACCACCCAAATGAATGTGGCGATGGATGTTTTCCACCACCACGATGGCATCGTCGACCAAAATGCCGATGGAGAAGATCAAGGCAAATAACGACACGCGGTTGAGGGTAAAGCCCCACACCCAAGAAGCAAATAAGGTAATGGCCAGGGTGATAAAGATGGCACCACCGACAATCACCGCTTCGCGCCAGCTCATGGTGGCTAACACCAAAATAATCACGGCCGTGGTGGCAAACAGCAATTTTGTGATGAGCTGATCGGATTTTTGTTGCGCAGTCACACCGTAATCGCGTGTGATGTCGACGTTGACACCGTCCGGGATGAGCCGATTGTTGAGACGTTGCAGGTGTTGATCAATGCCGCGCGTGATGTCAATGGCGTTCATGCCAGGTTGCTTCGCCACGGCCAGGGTAATGGCTGGATGACTATTGGTTTGCCCGACTTGTCGATGCATGACCCATTGTTCAGGTGTGTCGGCTTGTTGACGGATTTGGGCAATGTCATTCAAGTAAACAATGCCTTGTGCCGTTTTCCCTACAATGAGTTGTCCGACATCATCGGTGTTTTGTAAAAAACTACCGACCTGAACCTGTATCACTTCGTTGTTTTGTATCAATGGGACGTGGTAGCCACCGGCATTGGCGCTCAGTAAGGCGTTACGTACCTCATCAAAGGATAGACCATGGCCATTCATGCGTACTGCATCCAGCTCGACGTCAATAATGCCTTTATGGCCACCAATGGTGTAGATATCACGCGTACCAGGGATGCGTTTGAGTTCGGTTTCTAGGGCGTGGCCTACTTGAGTTAAATCGGCAGCCGTGATGGTTGGGTTGTCGGACCACAGCGTGATGCTCATGATGGGCACATCATCGATACCCATAGGTTTAATCAAAGGTTGCATCACGCCTAAATTGCTCGGGAACCAATCGTTGTGCAAATACACTTGGTTGTACAAATTCAGAATGGCTTCTTCACGCGGAATACCGACCGTAAAGGCAACGGTTAAAATAGCTTGCCCAGGTTGGCTGATGGAGAAAATGTCATCCACGCCTTTGATTTCAGACAGTACCTGCTCCGCTGGGATAGCGACCAATTGCTCCACTTCGTAGGCACTGGCGCCAGGAAAACCAATGAACACATTGGCGAAAGTGACGTCAATTTGTGGTTCTTCTTCTTTCGGAGTGATGGCGATGGCAAAGAAACCCAACAGCAAGCCGACTAACGCCAACAACGGCGTGATAGCAGAGTTCTGAAAGGCTTGCGCGATTTTTCCGGAAATACCCAAGCGCATGATTACTCTCCTTTTGCCAAGTGCGCGAGTTGCTCATAGGCGTCAATGGCGTAGACATCGTTGATGCTTAAGCCTGACAGGACTTCAATGCCATTGTCTTGAGCATTGCCTAAGCGTATTTGTCGGAGACGTGGCTGATTGTTTTCTATCACGTACACCGCACTCATTTCAGCTCGACGGATGACGGCACTGTGTGGAATCACAATGGCTTCTCGCTCACCGCTGCGAATGACTAATCGTGTCCACATGCCTGGGTAAAGTGTTTCGGTATGCGTTTGAGGCAAATCGGCACGTAAACGCACGCTGTGGTGTTGGGCATCGGCATAAGGGAAAACCGTGACACCGGAAGCAGGAATGCGCTCGGCATTGAATTCGATGTGAATTTGTTCGGCCTTGTGAACGTGACTCACGATGCGTTGGGGCACATTGGCGACAGCGCGAAGCGGTTGCAGAGCCATGCCAGTCATCAAGGGCTGACCAGGGTTCACCAGCTCACCTAACTCTATGTGTCGGGCTTTGACGATCCCGCTGTAGGGCGCGGTAACACGGGTATACGACAGCTGTTCCTGCGCTTGGCTCAATGCAGCTTGTGCTGCTTTGACACTGGCCGTTGCACTTTTTGCTTGAGCAACGCTGCTGTCGTATTCGCCTTGGGATAAGGTATTTTGCTTCAGTAGGCGTTCATTGCGTTTGAGCAAAATTTGGGCATCTTCATTCATCGCGTTGGCTTTTGCCACATTGGCTTGTGCTTGTGCTAAAGCAGCACGTTGCTGAGTATCCACAATCTCGACCAAGAGTGCGCCAGCTTCAACCGTGTCATTGATGTCGAAATGAATGGCTTGGATAACACCACTGGTTTGCGCCGACACCGTACTTTGATTGACGGCTTCTAGTGTGGCGTCCAGTTCAAATTGCACCGGAATCGATTGATAGGCGACGGTCTGTGTTTCGATATCCGCATGAAGGGCGTGACTGCTGAGCATAAGGCCAATGGCAAGCGGACGGAGAAGAGCATGGGTCGATGGCATGATGTTTCCTCTAGAATGACGTTGGTGTCTTTAAACACAGCATAAGGGTTATTAGTATTCCTGTATTAGAATATACTAATATTAGAAACGCAAGTCGTCACGAGGGTCTTTTTTACAAAAGTCGGCGAAATGGCATGTTACTCGCAACAACCGTTCGTTATAACGATAGTCGTTGCCAAGGTTCTTGCCACTCGCTCGGCAGGATGTGCCAGTGAACACCCACGGTGGGCGGGTGAACAAATTCGTAGGTGTGCGATTGATCGGTAAAGCGCAAGGCATAAGCGTGTAGGTACAGGCGGTCACTGAGTTGACCGCCATAGCGTGTATCGCCATCAATGGGTGCGGCCATGCTTTTTAACGCGACTCGTAATTGATGCGTTTTTCCCGTTTTCGGAGCCAATAAGAATTGGCGTATGGTGCCATTTTCACTGAGGGTTGTTTGGCTAATAAATCGTGTGATGGCTGGCTGTTCTTGGCTACGTTGTAGCTTCCAGCAGCCATTTCGTGTTTTGGTCATGTCGCCTTTTATCCAACCTTGTTTTTTGTTGGGTTTGTAGTGGCTTTGGGCAAGGTAGTATTTTTCAATGCGACGTTCAGCAAACAAGGCCGATAACCTTGCGGCGGCGCTAGCCGTTGTGGCGACGAGGATGAGGCCAGAGGTGTCTTTGTCTAAGCGATGAACCGGCCACAGGCGCATTGCGAATTGACGGCTGGCGGCGACCATAAAACCGTCGTTACCATGGTCGCAATGCATGCCGATACCGTTTGGTTTTTCCAGTAATAGCCAATCTGGCCCGGTATACAGAAGCGAGATTGAGTCAACAGCGCACGGCATTAGAAACGGTAGCTGATTAACAGGTTTGCCAAAATGGGATCTGGCTGTTGACGAAGACCTTGGCGCCGGTTGAAGCGATGATAGTCATTGGCTTGTCGGTAGGTGGCGGCAATGTCCACTGTGATGGCTTGGTATTGAATGCCTGTTCCGAGTTGCCAGCCCCAGCCGTTAAAACGCTGGTTTTGGTTGGCGGTATTCCATGTTTCATGATGCCAAGCTGGGCCGGTATACATGCGTAATCCCGGCTTCGCGAGACCATACCCCCACATCAATTGCGTCTCAAAGCCATGTAAGCGCAGGCTGTTCTCACCGTTCAGTCGATAGACGATAAAGCGAGAAGCGGTGTAATTACTTTGAGGAAACTCAGCGAAGAGGCTGATGCCGTGATCGTGTTTTTTTGCTAACGTACTGGGATGTATGTCGACGTTCAGCCAACCAATACCCACGCGAAAATTACTTACCTCGGCATGACTGGACAGTGCCAAAAAAAGGGCAGGTAATATCAGTAATACACGCAGCATGGTCAAACCCGATTTGAATCATTAAGGAGCGAAGGCTATCTTAGGCCTTCGGCCTTGGCAAGTATTGGTCGGGTTTGGTTATGATCGCCTGCGCAACCCAGTGTTGCGCTTTGTGGCGAATGCACAAGAGGCCACGAAGCATGGTGGCAAAACGCACATCGTGAGGGGAAAGCAGATGCCGTGGTTTTTATGGATGTTATTGACGGTTGGTGTAGTTGCACATGGGCAAGATAATGATGCGTTGCTGGTGGATCCGGTCATGGATGCGCGATCGAATTTTGCGGCTGATAACTACGAATTTGTGCGCTTAGTGCTGGCCGATGGGATTGAGATGCCCGGGTTAAATGCTCATCAGCAAGAGCGTGTGTCGGCACAGTATTCGATTCGTCCTTTGAATCGTCGTTGGCAAACGTTTGCCAATATTGAGGAGGATCCTGCTCGACTCCTGCATTATCGGCGTTATGCCAATCGTTACAATCGCATGATGTGGCAATTGGTCATGCAGCATGAACAAGAGCAAATTCGTCGCCAACAGTATTGAGTGATTTTATGGAATGTCGTTTGGGTTGTGGTGCGTGTTGTATTGCGCCATCCATTAGCAGTGCAATACCGGGTATGCCGAACGGTAAGCCAGCGGGAGTGCGTTGTGTTCAGTTAGACGATGATCATTTGTGCCTGCTGTTTGGGCAGTCATCTCGCCCCAAAGTATGCTTGGATTTCCACGCTGAGGAGAGTGTCTGTGGCGAGCGCAATGACGTTGCGCTCGATAACCTCATTCAATTAGAAAATTTAACGCAATAATAAGAAAAGGGTAGGTGATGAGCCTACCCTTGGGTCTTGTCATAAACGCTATCGTTATAAACGGAATTGTTTCACCAATGCCGACAACTGCTGCGCCATGGTCACTAGCGTTTGTGAAATGCGTGCCGTTTCCGTCGCGCTTTCGCTGCTATCAACGGAATGTTGGCCGATCCGCTCAATACTTTGATTAACTTCGTTGCCGACGGTCACCTGCTCGTGCATACGCTGCAATGTTTCTTGATTGATGGTATCCATTTTACCGACATTCTCCGTCATGCTGTGCAGTGCTTGGGCCGCTTCATTCACGCGCTCCATGCCTTCGGCGGCGGTGCTTTGTGCTTCATTCATGGATTCAACGGCGCGACGTGCTTCTTGTTGCAATTGCTCGATCATGTGTTCAATTTCTTGCGTCGACTCGTGCGTGCGCTGCGACAAGGTGCGAACCTCATCGGCGACTACGGCAAAGCCTCGGCCACTTTCGCCCGCTCTGGCCGCTTCGATGGCCGCATTCAGTGCCAATAAATTGGTTTGTTCGGCAATGCCTTTGATGACCCCCAGTACACTGCCCACATTGGCGCTGCGTTCGTCGAGGTTGGCAATGACGTGCGCGGTGGATTTAATCGCTTCGTTCATGGCGTGAATGGTCGCCGTGGCTTGATCGGTCTTTTTGACACCAGACAAGGCGACGGCTTTGGCGTCACTGGACGCTTGACTGCTTTGTTCGGCATTTTCCATCACACGTTGAATGCTGTTATGAAGCTGCTCGATGGCTGCCGACATTTGCGTCGTTTCTTGATTTTGTAACTCGGTGGCGCGTAACGATTGTTGCGATGACTGTTCAATTTGCAATGCCGATTTTTCCAAATCGGAAGACGATGTCACGACCTGCTGCAATGAATCCGCGAAGCGAGTGGTCATGTTATTGAGCGCCGTGGCCGTGCGGCCAATTTCATCACGGCTACTGACGGTAGCGCGTGGTGTGAGATCGGAATCACGTTCCATTTGTTCAAGCGTTTTGTGCATATTGCGAATGGGGCGAATGACAACGCGTTGCAGTAACAAGGACAGTAACACCAGCGCCGCGATGAACATGGCCGCTTGAGCGCTGGCCATCATCAGAATGTTGCGATTGATGGTTTGATTTAGGCTGGCCATGGAGTAGGTAATACGAATAGAGCCAAGAATATCGCCTTCTTCCGCTTGATGGCAGATAAGACAATTGGTACCTCGGTAGTCGGCTTCGGCAATGATGGGCGTGACGTATGTGATGGTCGGTTCGTTGTTAATTCGACCTTCTACAAACAGGGTTTCACCGGCTAGAGCGCGTCGATCCAGTTCGTCTTGCGGGTATTCGTGCGGAAACCCTTTACCGTACATGCGATCAATCATGTCATTGCGAAGCATGCGGGCTTCAACAATGTTGTTATCGGAGAGCAGTTTTTCCCGTACCATCTCTCGATTGCTGATCGCACCTGAGATCATGAGCATGTTCATGGTGTCGAGATAGCCGGACGCTTTATCGGCCAGCTGACTGTGAACCATGCCTTTACTTAAGCTGCGTTCCGATGAAATGGCGATACTTATAACGACAACCAACACTAATAAAAAGATGGTACCCAGGGCGAGATACACTTTACGCTGAATGGATAGGCTGGAGTTAATCATTGATTGTCCTTGTATTTGGCTTGGTTAACCGTGAACTCATCGGGTCAATCGGTCTTGGCAACAATTGCCATTAAAAATAGCTTAAATACGCCATAATGCTAGTGATAGCTATGTATTTAACTCTATCGGCAGCGAATGGATTAAGTAAAGCGATTTGGATCAAGTATTTCGGAGGGCGTATGTACAAATTGATCATTTTTGTACCAGAAGACGCGTTAGAGCAGGTAAAATTGGCAGTTTTTGCAGCGGGTGCCGGCCATTTGGGGCATTATAGTGATTGTTGTTGGCAGGTGTTAGGGCAAGGGCAGTTTCGTCCACGGCAAGGAGCCAACCCCGTATTGGGAGCACTGGATGCGCTAACGTGTGTGGCCGAATATCGACTGGAATTGTTGTGTGATGCGTCTTGCATCCGTGACGTCGTGTCAGCCTTGCGCCAAGCACATCCTTATGAAGAACCGGCTTTTGAGGTATTAGCCTTAGTGGCCGAAGACAATTGGTAATTGATCGTGACGATGAATTCAGCACCGTTATTGGCATTTCTGCAGGCTCGTTATCGCCAGCATCAACCTCGTATCATCGAACAGCCCAATTTGGCTGAAGCGGCGGTATTGATGGCCATTACCGATGAGGCACAACCGCAATTAATTTTGACGCAACGGGCAAGACATTTATCCAGTCATCAAGGTGAAGTCGCGTTTCCGGGTGGAAAGCGAGACCCCGATGATGCGACGTTGATTGCGACGGCATTGCGTGAAGCGGAAGAGGAAATTGCGTTGCCAGCAGAGCAGGTACAAGTTGTGGCAACGCTCGATCAAGTCGTTTCTCGTTTTGGTTATTTGGTCACTCCCGTTTTGGCAGTGGTGCCACCGCCACCGCGTATTTCATTGAAGGCCAATCCGGCCGAATTGGATGCCATTTTTACGGTTCCATTAGCGCTTTTTCAGCAGCCGCCCTCGCGTTATTTTGAGCGTGGCTCAATCCGTGTTCCTAGCTATGACTTTCAGCAATTTCATATCTGGGGACTGACGGCGATGA
>JACUUC010000031.1 GCA_014859445.1 Bacterioplanes sp. | reverse complement strand
GATGCCGGTGAATGGTTCCGCGCATACCGCGCAGTGGACGGTCAACGCGTACACCATGAGCTTCGACAGTGCGGGTGGTTCTACGGTGGCTGATATCACACAAGATTTCGGCACGAATATCACCGAGCCGACCGCGCCAACTCGTATAGGTTATACCTTTGAAGGTTGGAATCCACCGGTGCCTGCCATCATGCCGCTGAATGGCTCTGCGCATACCGCGCAGTGGATGGCGAATGCGTATATTCTCAGCTTCGACAGTGCGGGTGGTTCTGAGGTGCCGAATATTATCCAGGACATCGGCACCAGTATCACCGAGCCGACCGCGCCAACTCGTATAGGTTATACCTTTGCGGGCTGGAGTCCGGCTGTGCCTACGACGATGCCGGTGAATGGTTCCGCGCATACCGCGCAGTGGACGGTCAACGCGTACACCATGAGCTTCGACAGTGCGGGTGGTTCTACGGTGGCTGATATCACACAAGATTTCGGCACGAATATCACCGAGCCGACCGCACCAACACGAGCGGGTTACACCTTTGCCGGCTGGAGCCCGGCTGTGCCTACGACGATGCCAGACAGTGATCTGACGATCACAGCTCAGTGGGAGGCGATTGTGTTAACGGTGACGGCCAGTATTCTGGATGGTGGCAGTATTAGTCCTGAAAGCGCCAATGTAAGCCTGAACGGTACTGCTGAATTTCAGTTGACTATAGCGGGCGGATATTTGTTTGAGCAAGCGAGCGGTTGTGGCGTGTCTGTATCTGGACTCACGCTGACCACTGCAGCAATTACGGAGGATTGTACGATTCAGATCAGCTTTGAGCGCGTAGCCTCCGCCGGTGCTGGCACAGAAGCAGACCCATTTATCATCACGGATGGTGAAGATTTGTCTAATATTCGCAATCATAAAGACAGTTTCTTTGTGTTGGATGGTGGCGAAGACTCAACGCTGTCGGTTGGCACTGGCTGGCAACCCATCGGTAATGATGGCATTCCATTTACTGGCTCGTTGACCAGTATTGATGGTAATCCGGTTATTTTGTCGGGGTTGGGAGGTCAGCCCATATTTGATGAGATTGGTCCGGGCGCTCAGGTGTTTAACTTGACGATACAAGGCAGTCAAAATTTATCGGCGGGTGACAACGCTGGATTACTGGCTAATCGCATTCTTGGTACGGAAATGAATCCGGCGAATGTGGGTAATATCACCATTGATTCAAGTAGTGCCATTTCTGGCGGTAACGCGATTGGTGGTTTAGCAGGCACCATTAAATACGCCAATCTAACAAGCATTATTATTGATAACGCAGTCGATGGTAATAGCCAAGTGGGTGGTTTAGCCGGTGTTTTAGAGCACAGTATTGTCATCGACATTTTGGTGAATGGCGACGTTGAGGGACGTGCTGATCAGGTTGGTGGTATCGCAGGACGTATTGACGATGTTGGTATTAGTTATGGCACCGTGAACGGCAGCGTTGCTGGTGAGAGTGACGTTGGGGGGATTGGTGGACGTGTTTCTGTCAGCGATTTACGCAATTTGGCATTCAATGGTCAAGTGACGGGAGGCAGTAGTAGCAACAATGTGGTTGGTGCGGTTGACCCCTCTACCGATGTTCAGCAAATATCGACTGGTATGGATAATACAATACCCACACCTTTCAATGTGCAGCTGATTAATACGAGCGGTGAGCTGTTAGAGAGCACTGTAGTAGCAACGAATGAGGATGTTCTGTTTGCTATAGAAGGGGCTGTTCTGCCGATAACGATCAACGGTACTGTTTTACGCGGTAACGAAACTGACGATCTTGTGCAAGAAATACGTCGTGGAGTGGTGCTGAAAGACAGTGATGGTAATCGTTCTGTGCTGACCTTACGTAATAACAGTTATGTTTTCCGTGCCCAGCGCGGTGGACTCTATGAGTTGAATTTTACAGACAGTAATGGACAAGTCTTTAGTACTAAATTGGATATTCGTGCTCAAGTTGCCTTTACGACCACACGACAACCAGCCGCAACGGGTGAGCAAGTATCCGTTAGAGTGGCACTTCAGGGAATTCCAGCACAGTATCCAGTAACCGTGCCATACGAAGTGATCAATCACGATCTGTTAAGCAGTTCTGATTTGACGGTGACGGGGGAATTTACTTTCGAAGCAGGGGGCAATCAGGAAATACTGCAAACCTTCCGTCTTACTCCGGCTGCCAGCGTTGGTAACGTGATTATCACCTTGCAGCAGAATCCAGACTCAAACGGTGCATTATTGGGTAATCCAGCCAGTCATCGGTTGGTGTTGCGTGAACCGGCAGAGCTGCCTTTACCTGTTCGCCTTGCAATTGAGCAGGGTGGCGACGATTTGACAACGCTCGCGGTTGCTCATCGTGACAATGGTATTGTAACGGTAACCGCCATCAACCCAGCTACGGGTATGGCTTTTGATTCTGCATCTTACCGCTTCGACTGGAGTCAGTCAGCGCTGATATTGGGTGTCCATTCTGACGTGGGTGCCAGTGTTCAGATCAATCCTACTCTGATAACCACAGACGATGTGGGTATGATTCGGGTTGTGGTGACCGAAACTTCCGGTGCGCAACGTCAGATGCTTGCGGCGACGCGATTGAGATTTGTACACAATGAGAATGTTGCTGCCAATGATGCATTCACTGATTTCCTAACTGCAGGCCAAGCTAGTCGAAACCGATTACCGATTTGTCCACAAGGTGAGGGCAATTTCCGTGATCAAGCGAATCGCCAGTGTAGCCAGTCGGACCGTGCGACCACCGCGGTTTATCTTGAAGCACCCGAAGGTTTCAGGTTAACGCTTGGGCAAATGTCGGAACGTGCTTCTTGGGAAACTCGTGACTTTGGTTTAGAAATCAGCACGGATGAAATTCGTGAGGAAGGAGCTGATGTTCCTGTTCGTAATGCTCGCGATACTTTGTACAGCCATATCGGTTATCTCGTGGATTTTGAAGTTGCTGAACTGGATTTTGCGGGACAATCCGTTCCTGTCGTCATTCCTTTACCTAAAGACACCACCATTCCGAACGGTGCGGTTTGGCGTAAATACATACGCCAGAATTGGGAAAACTTTGTGGTCAACGATGCTAACCAAGTGTTTTCAGCCTCGACAACGAGTGATTGCCCATGGCCGGGATCCGATCTTTGGAAAGAAGGTTTGAATGAAGGGGATAACTGCGTCCGTTTGGTGATTGAAGACGGTGGCCCTAATGATTCGGATGGTATGGCTGATGGTGTTATTCGTGACCCTGGCACATTGGCCGTATCCGGTGGCAGCTTTGGGCAGAAAAAATTAACCAGTAATCGTGGTGGCTTGAGCTCAATGGGGGGGCTATTGCTTGTATTGTTGCTACTCGTTCTGTTGAAACAGCGTCGGTTAATTTTGTTATCGACGTTATTAACGGCTGGTTCTGTTCAGGCTCAGAATATCGATTCATGGTCGTTTGGACTTCAGTTAGGAATGGCCTCTACCGATATGAGCAATGCTGATGTTAATAAACGTCTTAGTAGAGAGGGGATCGATGGTGAGGCATCGGTATCCAATAGCAATCGTTTTGCTGGTCGGGTTTTTCTTGGCTATCAATGGAACTCTTATTGGGGTTTGGAAACCGGATTGATCGACCTTGGAGAGATAACAACGCGTTTTAACGGGCTTGATTCCAATGTTCGTGCCGCTGATTTCAAAAAAGTTGCTCCGGGGACAGGGCGAGGAGTCGACTTTGCGGTTGTTGGTCGATACCCACTGAATGACGATTTCGATGTAACAGCCAAGCTGGGGATACTGGTGTGGCATACCAGCTTGAACTTAGAATCGGGCGGTTCTTACAGTCATTCGGGCCATGATGCTCTTGTTGGGTTGGGCATTGACTATCGAGTTAATACTTTATGGTCGACACATGTGTCACTGGATCGTTATAAGATAGAGCGCGACGTATCCAATTTTATCTCTGCCGGTTTTAGTTATCATTTTGGAGGTTGGTGATTTCAACTTGGATCCACTGAAGCACCGCGTTGATGCATCATCATTTGCCTTCCCTTTGGGGTTGGCATTGATGATGCTGTTGTTGTTCTTGTTTGAGGCATTCGCCGCCGATGTTCTGATATACGATCGCCACGCCATTCGTATAGGTGAGTGTTGGCGTGTATTCAGCGGTCACTTCATTCATCGCAATGGTTACCATCTGGCTTTGAATATTGCCGGTCTGATTTTGATTTGGAACTTATTTGGAGACTTTCTTCAAACCCATCAGTGGTTAGTGCTGACATTTGTCATCGCCTTGGGGCAGTCGCTCGGATTGTTTGTTTTTTATCCAGAGATTGCATGGTTTGAAGGAATCTCTGGGTTGCTGCATGGATTAATCGCTGCTGGCTCATTGATCAGCTTCTCTCGTTCTCCGGCAATTTCTTTATCGGTATTGGTTGCACTTGCACTCAAACTCGCTTCTGAAGCATGGTTTGGCAGTTCGCAAGCTATACAGGTGTGGTTGGAGCAACCCGTGCTGGTCGAATCGCATTGGTGCGGTGCCGTGGTTGGATTACTTGCTGGCGCTGTCATAGTCATCAGACGATACGTACGATAAAACAAAGGAGGGTTCGGCCTCCTTTTGTATACCTGCCATGATTTGGCAGGTTTAGTTCGTCTAGGGTGCGGACGGCGGTTATTGCAGTAAGGTCACCGGCGTTGCCCACAAGTCGTATTCATCCGCGTGATCAATCTCGACTTCCAGTACATCGCCCGGTGCACAGTCGAAAAATTCATTCAGATAAACAAGGCCATCAATGTTCGGTGCGTCGGCCATGGAGCGTGCGACCGCGCCTTCGTCATCCACTTCATCCACTAATACCTGCATGCGCTGGCCGATTTTGGCTTGCATTTTGGCGGCACTGATTTGCTGTTGCAGTTCCATGAAGCGTTCCCAGCGTTCTTGCTGAATGTCTTCCGGTACGTGGTCGGGCAGATCGTTGGCCTTGGCGCCTTCGACGGGACTGTATTTAAAACAGCCAACGCGATCAAGCTGCGCTTCTTTTAGCCAGTCCAGCAGCATTTGGAAGTCTTCTTCGGTTTCGCCAGGAAAACCCACCACAAAAGTCGAGCGTAACACCAAATTGGGCACTTGCTCGCGCCAGCTCTGGATGCGCTCAAGCGTGTTTTCGGCGTGAGCAGGGCGTTTCATCAGCTTCAGAATACGTGGGCTGGCGTGTTGGAAGGGAATATCCAAATACGGCAAGACGGTGCCGTTGGCCATCAACGGAATGATGTCGTCAACACTGGGGTAAGGGTAGACGTAGTGCAGGCGTACCCAAGCCCCTAGCTTGCCCAATTCTAAGCACAGATCATACAGTTTGGTTTTAACGGGTTTGCCATCCCAAAACCCGGTGCGGTATTTCACATCGACGCCATAGGCCGATGTGTCTTGTGAAATCACCAGCAATTCTTTGGTGCCAGCGGCGACCAAACGCTTGGCTTCATCGAGTACATCACCAATCGGACGACTGACGTGCTTGCCACGCATGTCTGGGATAATGCAGAACGTGCAGCTGTGATTACAGCCTTCCGAGATTTTCAGGTACGAATAGTGACGCGGCGTCAGTTTGACCCCTTGTGCAGGCACCAGGTCGATGAAGGGGTTGTGTTCGGGTTTGACGGGCGGCACGTATTGGTGCACGGCGCTCATCACTTCTTCATAGGCTTGTGGGCCTGTTACCGCCAAAATACCGGGGTTGAGCTCGCGAATGGTGTCGGCATCTTTGCCTTTGCCCATGCAGCCCGTCACGATGACTTTGCCGTTTTCGTTCATGGCTTCACGAATGGCATCGAGGGATTCTTGTTTGGCGTCGTCGATAAAACCGCAGGTATTGACCACCACCAAATCGGCATCTTGATAGCTGTTGACCACATCATAATTGTCGAGGCGCAATTGGGTTAGGATGCGTTCAGAATCCACCAGTGCTTTCGGGCACCCTAAGCTGACAAAGCCAACTCGGCCGCTGGCACCAGCGACAATCGGTGCGTCGTTTCCTTCGCTGATGGACGTGACAGGAGTGTGATCAGACATAGGGTGGAGCCTCATGCAGTGTCACCACGTCGATAAGCGCCGTGGCGGTAAAAAAAGTGCGCGAATTGTACCCACTTTGTTGGCGCTCGTCATGAGGTATACTGCTTGGCTGCGATGATCGTGTTCTTGATGTGGGTATTTTGTGCGTATTTTATTGTTGTCTGCGTATCGTTCCGATAGTCATGCGTCATGGGCCGATACCTTGCCCAACCTGTATGCCGCGGATTGGCGTGTGTTGGAATTACCCGGTCGTTATTTTCGCTGGCGGATTCGTGGTAATCCGCTGTCGTGGTTGGATGAGATCAACGCCTTGTTGTGTGACTGGCAGCCCGATGTGGTGATGGCCACGTCGATGGTGGATTTGGCTACGTTACGTGGCTTGCATCCGCGCTTGGCCGCGGTTCCGGCGTTGTATTATTTTCATGAAAACCAGTTTGCTTATCCACAAGGCGAGGGGCAGCATGCGTCGATTGATCCGCAGATGGTGCAGTTGTATGGTGCTTTGGCAGCGGATTCGATCGCCTTTAACTCGGCGTTTAATCGCGACAGTTTTATGCAGGGAATTGAACAGCTTTGGCAAAAACTCCCCGATGCCTTGCCAGCTGATATTGTGCCGCGTTTGCAGCAACGCTCTCGGGTCTTGCCTGTGGCGGTGAAACCGGTGTCGATGGGAACAAAAAATCCGCAACTGATCGTTTGGAATCATCGTTGGGAATACGATAAAAAGCCCGATGATTTCTTGGCGGTTTTGCAGCGCCTTGCACACGAAGGACGTGATTTTCAATTGGCCTTGTTGGGGCCACGGCCAGAACGAACACCGCCAGCGTTAGCGGCAATTCGAAGTGAATTTGCCGACCGCATTGTTGTTGATGGGCGAGTGTCGCGGGCGGAATACGAACAGTGGTTGGGGCAAGGGCAGGTGGTACTGAGTACCGCCATTCATGAGTTTCAGGGGTTATCCATGCTTGAGGCCGCCAGCGCCGGTTGTGTGCCGATCGTGCCAGATGATTTGTGTTATCGCGAACAGTATCCTGCCAGCCATGGTTATCCTGCGGGTGACCTGATTAGCGCGAGCCAGCGTGTGATGGCGGCACTGGATGGTCAATTAGCGCCCGTTACTGTGTCATCTTGGTTGGCAGAGCAGGTCAGCCCGCAGTGGCAACACTGGCTCCGTGCCTATGAATCGATGTAAGCCTCGGTTTTACTGGGGTCTAACAAATGATCATGCTCGGGTGTGCGTTGTGCGCGCAAGGCCACCCAGGCTGAAACGTCTTCGCGCCATTCTTCCATGGGTCGTAATAACGGCGCTGCCAGCACTTTCGCTTCGGTGCCACGGGTGGCAAACACTCGATATTGTTCAACGCGATAGGCTCGTAACGTGGGTTCGGTATTCATGGTGGCTCGTTTTGGAATGACAGACTGGGTTTTATAGCAAATTAATGGGTTGCTTGTCATGGCGTGTGTGCAATTTCGGCGTGTCGTATGACTCGGCTATCACGCCATCGTCACGCCATGGCAACAGGCCTTGCTGAGCGCCTTGGGTGTGTCACTCGGGCGTAGCGGTGTTATCATGCCGCCCCAAACAGAAGAGGTGTTTATGAAATTAACAGTCTATTTGTCCGGTGAAATTCATACCGATTGGCGTGAGCAAATTATCGCGGGTTGTGCGGCAAAGCAGTTGAATGTGTCGTTTATTTCGGCCAATACCGACCACGAATCGAGCGATGCGGCGGGTGATTGTTTGGGGCAAGAAACGAGCTCGTTTTGGCGTGATCATAAATCGGCCAAAGTGAATGCCATTCGCATTCAAACGGCCATTAAGTCGTGCGATGTGGCGGTCATTCGTTTTGGTGACAAATACAAGCAATGGAATGCGGCCTTTGATGCCGGGTATTGTGCCGCGCTGGGCAAGCCTTACATTACCTTGCACGATGAAGACATTATCCACCCACTGAAAGAGGTGGATGCCTCGGCTCAGGCTTGGGCAACCACACCAGAGCAAGTGGTCGAATTGTTGGCTTATACCGTCGCGTCGTAATCAGTCGATTTTAAACGGCAATAGGCTTCGTGCCTGTTGCTGATATTGTGCGATGTGCTGTTGTTCTTGGTGCACAAAGTCGTGTACGGCATGGTGAAAGTCGGAATGTTGCAGCCTGTGTAAACTGTAGGTGGTGATGGGTTCAAAGCCTCGGCTGATTTTGTGTTCGCCTTGGGTGCCGGGGTCGAAACGCGTTAGCTTGCGTTCGATGCAAAACTCGATGCCTTGGTAGTAACAGGCTTCAAAATGCAGCGCATCGGCATCCACCAAACTGCCCCAATAGCGGCCGTATAAGCAGTGTTCGTCAAAGAAATACAGTGCTGCAGCCACTGGGGTGTCGTTATCGTGTGCCAGAACCAGCAGCATTTGTGAGCTCATGTCGCGCAGCAGTTGACGGAAAAAATCCACATTCAAATACCCCCGAGAGCGTCGTTGAGCGTAGGTCATTTGATAGCATTGATAAAAAAACTCAATGTCGTCGGTGCTGATCTCGGTGCCTGTTTTACGATGGATTTGAATACCTTGTTGGGTGATTTTTTGGCGTTCTTTGCGCACGCTTTTGCGTTTACGGCTGGTAAACGTATCTAAGTAATGGTCAAAGTCGGTGTAGCCTCGGTTATGCCAATGAAATTGGCAGCCATGGCGCATGGCAGGTTGGTGCTGCTCATCGGTGATGGCTAGGGCGTGGGTGGCGGGCAAAAAGTTAATGTGCCAACCCGACAATGACTGTTGTTCGCACAGTTGATCAAGCAGCGCGGTAATGTTCGGCCAGAGTTGTTCGGCGCTGGTGTTCGGACCATGCAGCAAACGCGGGCCGGTACTGGGCGTAAAGGGAACAGCGCAGAGCAATTTCGGGTAATAGGCAAGACCATGATGTTGGTAAGCTTCTGCCCAACTCCAATCAAACACGTACTCCCCGTAACTGTGCGTTTTAATGAACGCAGGCACAATCCACTCAATTGGGTCGGATTCCGTGTCGTTGTACGCAACAATGTAATAGGGAAGCCAGCCGGTTTCTTGACCGATCGACCCGCTGCTTTCTAGCGTGAGTAAAAAGTCGTAATCCAAAAAGGGGTAGCGTGAGTGTCGCAACGCTTGCCATTGGTCGCGGTCAAGTTCGGATAAGCGCGAGTGGATGCGTATTTTTGTCATACGGCCGTGACCTCTGGGCAAACGCCGCCTATGATTACACTATTGCGTTGAAGGAGTGGCATTATGTTTCAGTTAGATCCTCGTCTACAAGCCGATACGGCGTTTATTGGTCGGTTGCCATTGTGTCAAGTGTTGTTGATGAATGACAGTCGTTACCCGTGGTTGATTTTGGTGCCGACTCGCGCCGATGTAAAAGAGTATTACCACCTGTCGGAAACCGATCGCGTGCAGTTGATGAAAGAGTCCACTTGGGTGGCGGAAAAATTGGCTGATCGCTTTGCTGCGAAATCCATGAACATCGCGGCGTTAGGCAACGTGGTGGCTCAATTGCATGTGCATCATGTGGTGCGCTTCGCCGATGATCCGGCTTGGCCTGGCCCTGTGTGGGGGCACAGTGCCGCAACCCCGTACACCCCAGAAGCGTTAGAACAGCGTGTTCATGAGATGAAAAGTTTGCTGCAAAGTCAGTTTGTGGCCGACATGGATGGCAGCGACGATGACGAAAATCAGGTTTATTGGTAATGGGAGTTAAGTCATGCGCGTAGTAAGGCGTTATATGCACAATGCATTACGCAATTACAATTATTTGCTGGTGTGCGAAGAAACCCAACAAGCGATTGCCCTCGACCCGTTGGATGGTGAGCAAATGCTGGCCGTAGCGGAGGCTGAAGGGCTTACCATCAAGTTGATTATTAATACCCACGAACATCACGACCACATTGCGGGTAATCCGGTGGTGCAAGCAGCGACCAATGCGCCGATTTGGGCGCATGAGAGTGCGCAAGGTCGTATTCCGAATCAGGAGCGTGGTTTGGTTGCGGGGGATTGGGTAACGGTCGGAACCATGCAGTTGCGGGTGTTGTATACCCCAGGGCATACGCCAGGACACTTGTGTTTATTGGCCGAATCCAGTGCCTACGATGCAACGCCGTTGCTGTTTTCGGGCGATACCTTGTTCAATGCCTGCGCTGGTAATTGCAAGAATGGCGGCAATGTCGATACGCTGTATGAAACCTTTGTGTCGCAACTGCAGCGCTTGCCTGATGACACGCGTTTGTATCCGGGGCACGACTACATGAAAACAAATCTGGCGTTTGCCTTAGATCGTGAACCCAATAACGACATGGCGCGCTATTGGCAAGACCAAGTCAGTGCGATTGAGCCCGATCACATGCCCATTATGACCTTGGGGCAAGAACGTCAGTACAACCCCTTTTTGCGTTTGCACGAACCGGCTATTCGTAGCCAGTTAGTGTCGCATTTTCCGCATTTAGGTCAGCATGACCGCGATGTGTTTAAAGCGCTCAGAGCGCTGCGCGATCATTGGTAGTGTTGCTCGGTACGGGTGAGTCTGAACTGGGTGACCAGTGCAGGCGCGCCGCCGCATCTTCTGCCCAGCGTCGATAGCCTTGTGCATTGGGGTGGTAGCCATCGGCCGCCATCCATTGCGGTTCTAGGGCACCCGTCATGGCGAGGTATTGCCAGCCATGGCGTGCACACGCCTGACGCAGCTGTTGATCTAACTGCCACGCACGTAACCCCAAAAACCAGTTGAGCGGAGAAGGCAAGGCGGGAAATGCGTGCATCGGCGGAATTTGCGTAAACACCACGTGCGTTTGCTCGTTAGCAACCCGTTGCACCAACGCCTCAAGCGCTGTTTGCCAGCGACGGTTGCTGGTCATGCCGGTGGTGTCGTTGACTCCTAAGGTAATGATCAACAAAGCGGGTGGCTGTTCACTCAAGGCGGGGAGTGCGGCATCGTTTTCACTCAGTTTTTTCAGTAATCCGTTGGCGGTAATCCCCGTAATACCATAATGCTGCCAAGCAATGGACTGCTGATGTCGCTGTTGCAGTTGTTGTGCTAACTGTGCGGTAAAACCGTCATGAATGTGTTCGACACCGACCCCAGTGACGGTACTCTCACCCAAATGTAAGAAATACGGCGCGCCGTTACTAGGCGGTTCTGCTTGGCCGATGGCATCGGGCAAACGCAGTGCATCACGACGTACGTGATGGGCTTGGCGCTTAAGCCAAGGTAATAATGGTAAAAAGAAGGCATACAAGGCGTAACTTAAGGTGTGTTTCATGCTTGGAGCTCGGTGACGAAAGGCTCAGACTAGGAAAAAAACGCCACTCAAGCAAGAGTCGTTCAATCGGCTATCGGATACCGTTGAAAAATCCGTTATACTTCGCGTCTTTTAATTTCCGGCCTAACCGGCATAGCCCGGCTCCCCGGCTCCATTGACGATTTCTGATGCAGGACCAAGCGATGCGCACACATTATTGTGGTGATATCAATGAAACCTTGATCGACCAAACCGTAACTTTCTGTGGCTGGGTGCACCGTCGCCGTGATCATGGTGGTGTAATTTTCCTTGACGTTCGTGACCGTGAAGGCATGGTGCAAGTGGTGTTCGACCCCGATGTGGTCGAGGCTTTTAATACCGCCGACAGCGTGCGCTCGGAGTTTGTCGTACAAATTTCTGGTCGCGTACGTGCGCGTCCTGAAGGCACCACCAATGCCAACATGAAAACCGGCCAAATCGAGATTTTGGGCAAAGAAATTACCGTATTGAACAAGGCGGCAACACCACCATTCCCACTGGATAACTACAGTGAAGTGGGCGAAGACGTTCGTTTAAAGTACCGCTTTATGGATTTGCGTCGCCCAGAAATGCAAGACAAATTGCGTTTCCGTTCGAAAGTGACATCGCATGTGCGTCGTTACTTGGAAGAACATGGCTTTTTGGATTTTGAAACGCCGATTTTGACACGCGCTACCCCCGAAGGTGCACGTGATTATTTGGTGCCTAGCCGCACGCACGAAGGCTCTTTCTTTGCGTTGCCACAGTCACCACAATTGTTTAAGCAATTGTTGATGGTGGCGGGTTTTGACCGTTATTACCAAATTGCCAAATGCTTCCGTGACGAAGATTTGCGTGCCGATCGCCAGCCAGAATTTACTCAAATTGATATCGAAGCGTCGTTCATCGACGAAGACGACATCATGGGTGTGGCGCAGGGCATGATCAAAGAGATTTTCAGCAAAGAGCTGAATGTGGATTTAGGCGATTTCCCTCGCATGCCGTATAGCGAAGCCATGAGCCGTTTTGGTTCGGACAAGCCAGACATGCGCATCCCGATGGAAATTGTCGATGTGGCTGAATTCTTACAAGACATCGAATTCAAAGTATTTGCAGGCCCAGCCAAAGATCCTAAAGGCCGTGTGGCAGCCCTTAAAGTGCCAGGCGGTGCTGAGTTAAGCCGTAAACAAATTGATGATTACACCAAGTACGTGGGTATTTACGGTGCGAAGGGATTGGCCTACATCAAGGTGAATGAACTTGAAAAAGGCATTGAAGGTTTAAACTCGCCCATCATTAAGTTCTTGGGCGATGACAACACGTTAAAAATCATGGAAAAGGTGGGTGCTGCCAACGGTGATATCGTGTTCTTTGGAGCGGATAAAACCAAAATCGTAAACGAAGCCTTAGGCGCGTTGCGTTGCAAAATCGCCGCCGACATGAACCTGTACACCTCTGAATGGGCCGCGTTGTGGGTAGTTGACTTCCCCATGTTTGAAGAGAACGACGATGGCAGCGTTACCTCATTGCACCATCCGTTCACGGCACCTTTGTGTTCGCCAGAAGACATGGCAAAAGAGCCGTTATCGGCGTTGTCACGTGCCTACGACATGGTCTTGAACGGTACGGAATTGGGCGGTGGTTCGATCCGTATTCACGATCAAGACATGCAGCAAGCGGTGTTCCGTGCGTTGGGTATTTCGGAAGAAGAACAGCGTGAAAAATTCGGCTTCTTGCTGGATGCGCTCAAATTCGGTGCGCCGCCACACGGTGGTTTGGCCTTCGGTTTGGATCGTTTAATGATGTTGATGACGGGTGCCAATTCAATTCGTGAAGTGATTGCCTTCCCGAAAACTCAATCGGCAGCGTGTGTCATGACTCAAGCCCCAGGCGAGGTGAGCAACACGCAATTGCGTGATTTGCACATCAAACTGCGCGAAAAAGCAAAACCAGCTGCGGCGGAGTAATATTCGCCAGTGGTTCTGTAAACGTATTGGGCGATTGTGCATAGCGCAATCGCCCAATGTCGTTTAACGGTCGTTTAATGATCATTAAAACGTATCAAGAACGCTTCATCTCGTCTAACAGCGTATCTTTCTCTTCCCAAATGCGCGTAACCCATTGCTGGATTTCGAGCTTCAGCTCGCCATCATTTTCATAGTCACCTTGGCTGAAATGCAGCGGAATCGGCTGCTCTTGAATACGCACCGAACAGCGCTTAAAACGGCCACACATCATGTCCCAGAATGTCGGGATACCCTCGGGGTAGTGAATGGTGACATTGGTTAAGGCTTCGAATTTATCGCCCAATGACTGAATAGCAAACGCTAAACCACCGGCTTTGGGTTTGAGTAGGTGTTTGAACGGAGATTGCTGATCGCGGTGTTTGTATTCGGTGAAACGTGTACCTTCTAAAAAGTTCATCACACTGGTGGGCATTTCTGAAAACTTAGCGCAGGCCTTTTTGGTTTCTAACAAATCTTGACCGGCTTTTTCGGGGTGTTTTGCCAAGTACGCTTTGCTGTAACGACGCATAAACGGAAAATCCAACGCCCACCACGCCTGTCCGACAATAGGGATGTAAGCCAATTCTTTTTTGATGAAGAATTTCAGCATGGGCACGCGACCATAATAAATCTGGTACAGCACAAAAATATCCACCCAACTTTGATGGTTTGCACTGAGAATAAACCACTCATTTTTACCCGTACGATTCAACCCTTGAATATCCCACTGCACACGATGAACATGATTAAGCCACCAAAGGATGCAACCGAGCCACAGTGAGGCAATGGCCGTAATGACCGGGTTGGCAATGCGTTTGGCCAGCGCATTCGGTAAAATCAGACGCAATAAAATGAAGGCGTAAAGAAATACACCCAAAAACAACGTATTGATCAACAGTGCGAGAGCACTGATAACGCCCATAAGGTGAGACAGAATGCGAGACATAAAACGTGTCCTGTGTAATGCTGTGAAGTGTGTCAGCTTTTTGTAAGTTGGTTGCAGGCAATGCTAATCGACGTATGAGAAGAGTACAAGAGCGATACAGGCCAATTGAGCCATCACTCAAAGTCGCGTAGGCTCAAGCCAAAGCAGGGATGACTAAACCTATCCGTTCGACTGAGCAACGACAAAGATGCAGACCTTTCATGTTATTTGAACACAAAAACAAAAAGCTCTTTCCGGTTTCGCGCACCGATGCCAGCAACCCGCTATCGTCTTATGCGTTGTTTGCATTCGAGCTCGACGGTGCGCAATGGCCGACGGTGGAGCATTACTACCAGGCAATGAAATTTGAAAATGTCGATTACCGCGAGAAAATCCGCACTGCGGCCACCCCCAAAGAAGCGGCGAAACTCGGCAAAAGTCGATGGCAAAAACGCCGCGAAGACTGGAAGAAAAATACCATCACCTACATGACCCGTGGCAGCTACATTAAATGCCGCCAGTATCCAGAAGTGGTCGCTGCGTTGATGGAAAGCGGCGACAACGACATCGCCGAACTCAGCAACTACGACTACTTTTGGGGCAGTGGTCGTGATATGCGCGGGCATAACCACTTCGGCAAATTATGGATGGGAATCCGACAGAAATTATGTGAGGAACTGGTAAACAGCTGAATGTACTGACAGGGTGCAATGAGTTTGAGTCAAACCACTCTGTTGATATTGGAGGATTTTAAACGTTCATGTTCCATTAAATGTACAAGTTGGCTTTAGAGGCATATACTTGTCTCATTAATTGTACACGTGGAGGCTTTATGAGAATTGTATCGTTTACCGAAGCTAGAAATAGCTTAAAGAGCGTTTTGGATGCTGTTGTCAATGATGCAGACACAACCGTGATCACACGTCGCGATTCTGAAGATGCCGTTGTTATGTCTCTGGATTATTACAATAGCTTAATGGAAACAGTTCATTTGCTTCGCTCTCCAGCAAATTCTGATCATTTACATCGTTCAATTGCTCAATTTAAAGCGGGTAAGGTGAGTCAAAGAGAGTTAATCGATGAGTAGTCGTTTATTGTCTTGGACTGATGAATCATGGAATGATTATGTTTATTGGCAAACACAAGACAAGAAAACACTGAAACGCATTAATAAACTCATCCTTGATGTTAAGCGCTCTCCTTTCGAGGGCATTGGCAAACCTGAACCGCTAAAAGAAAACTTATCTGGTTTTTGGTCACGACGCATAGATGATACCAATAGGTTAGTTTACGCAGTTGATGATGGTGCTATCACGATTATTTCTTGCCGTTATCACTATTAGTTTTTCGTTCCCGCTATGCCGTCACGTCAATATGATTGATGTTGGCGGCATTTTTAAGACAATGCACTCGGGTACTGTACGGTTTGTCCTGTGAGTGGCCAGTCTTGCAATTGCAGTGCAATGAGTTGTTCTTCATAGCGCCAGTAAATGCCGGTGGCGTCTTCGATGCGTTGGCGGTTTTCAATGCGATAGTGCAGTGCGGATTGAGTCAGGTCGTGTTGAATGAACGTGCCGTCGTGTTGGCGCAGGCAGATGTGGCCATTGCGAGCATGGTAAAACAAGACATGCCCAATAACCCAGCCTTGTTCGATGCGTTGCGCTGTGTAAGGGGTTGAGCTGTGGATGTGCAAGGTGAGGTCAGTAGCCAGTACGAGGGTTTGTGTTACCTTGTTGTCTTGTAAAAAAGCCTGCTGTTCTTGTCGACGCTGCTGGATGGCGGCATCGTCACGTGCCGATTTATCCCAGTATTGAGTGAAGCATTTGAAATCAATGATCATGGCGGTTTATCGCATAGAGTGGTGCGTGAGCAATACAGTGCGCGAGTATAGGCCATTGCGGCGATTTGTTTAATGGGCTGTTCGGTATTGGTGATTGTCATTCTGCGGTGCAATTGCCACAATGCAGAACCCCGTCTGGAAAGGTAAATGCTGTGCATATTGTAGCCGATGAGAATATTCCGCTGATTGATCATTTTTTTGCCGATATCGGGCGTGTTACCCGAGTGGCAGGGCGCACCTTGCAAGCCGCCGATCTGGTTGACGCTGATATGTTGCTGGTGCGTTCAGTGACCGAAGTGAATGCCACCTTATTGGCGGACAGTCCGGTGAAGTTTGTGGGTACCGCCACCATTGGTACCGACCACATTGATACCGATTATTTGCAAGAACGTGGCATTGGTTTTGTCAGCGCGCCAGGTTGCAATGCTCAAGCGGTGGTGGATTATGTACTCAGTGCGTTGACGGTGTTGATTGACAGCCGAGGCATTGGTTTTACGGACTTAACCGTGGGCATTGTTGGGGTGGGCAATGTGGGCTTGCTGTTGCGCCGTCGTTTAGCAGACATGGGCATGACGGTATTGGCAACCGATCCATTTAAGCACGAAGACGACGTGGGTGAATTGACCGATTTGGCCACGGTGTTGGCTCAGTCGGATGTGGTGAGCTTGCATACGCCACTGACACACTCCGGTGAGCATGCGACACAAGGGATGATTGGTGCTGCGCAATTGGCCAATATGAAAGCCGATGCCTGCTTGATCAATACGTGTCGCGGTGCGGTGGTCAATAATGCCGATTTGCTTGTTCATATGGAGCAACACCGTGATTTTGAAGCGGTGTTGGATGTGTGGGAAAACGAGCCGAATGTGAATCTCGATTTAATGCGTCGTGTGTTGCTGGCAACACCGCACATTGCGGGTTATTCGTTGGATGGCAAAATGCGTGGTACAGAAATGGTATACGCTGGGGTGTGTGAGTTTTTTGGCTTACCCATTCGACACAAACTGGCTCAATTTATGCCAGAACCCGGCATTAAACGTGTGAATTTCTCCAATCAGGTTCCTCTTTACCAAGCATTACGTACGGCCATTCGTACGTCTTACGAAATTCGAGTGGATGATGGCGTCATGCGTTCAGCCATGCGTAAAAGTGATAATTTGCGTGAAACGTTCGATCGCTTGCGTCGCGAATACCCGTTACGACGTGATATTCCGATGTTGCGTGTAGGCGTACCATCGCGCTGTCATGATTTGCAGGATGCGCTAAAGGCCATTGGCTTTGATGTTCGTATTAAGTAATTTCTAGGGATGTTTCCCAGTGCTGGTTCGGCACTGGGTGTTCACGTTAGACGCTGGGAATTAAAAATGGAAAGTGACGATAGCCCAGTTGTAAGCGCTGGCCAATGTGCCAGTCATGTTTCTCTGGTGTGTCGTAATTCCATAAGCTGCCATCCGGCATCAGTAACTCTAATCGATGCAGGTTGTGCGTGAGCAGAGTATTGACGATTTCTGCAGAGCCATGTTCGTTCAGCTCTGCTGTGAGCAATTGTGGTTTGAGTAACCAATGACCGTCTGCATTGCAGGGCAGTGGCATGGTTGGAAAAAACTCATGCGCTAATGCCACCGGTAATAAATTTCCGCTCTCCATAATGTGTGCAACGGCGACCGAGTTGGGTTTGTTCAGCACCACTTCGATATCATCCAATTGTTCGATGGCTCCTTGTACCATCACCGCTAAGCGGTCGGCAAAGGCGAACGCTTCGTCTTTGGCGTGGGTGACGAAGATGCAACTGATACCTTGCCGTTTTAGTAGGCGTTTGAGATCGGAGATCATGCGTTGTTTGACGAGTGCATCCACGTTCGAGAAGGGCTCATCCATTAAAATCAGGCGTGGTTTGGGCGCCAGTGCTCTTGCTAATGCCACGCGTTGCTGTTGTCCGCCTGATAATTCGTGCGGATAGCGGTCGCTGAGGTGCGTTAATTCAATCAGTTCTAAAACTTCTTGGGCGCGCTGTTGCTGTTCAGTTTTTGGGAGTTTCCGTAAACCATAGGTGATGTTCTGGTACACCGTTAAGTGCGGGAATAGAGCGTAGTCTTGAAAAATATACCCGACACGACGTTGTTCAGCAGAAACACTGCGCCCATGTTTGAACACCTCATCGCCATGCAAAATAATGCGGCCTTGTTGGCCATCGACCAATCCTGAAATAGCACGTAAGGCGGTGGTCTTGCCACAGCCGCTGGGGCCAAGCAGACAAAGGATTTCGCCGGCCTGAAGCGTTAAGCTAAAGTCCTGCAAAATGGGCGTTGAACCAATGCTTAGGCTGAGGTGTTCAACGGTTAAAATCGTATCGTTTTGCGCGGTCGCCATCATTACTCCAGACGGTGAGTTCGGCTTAAAAAGAACAAAGGCAATAAGCTGACTAAGCAAATAAATAGGGCCGCCAACGCGGCGTGTTCTAAGTGTTCATCGGACGCGTACTGAAAGACAAAAGTCGCTAGTGTTTCTAACTCAAATGGTCGTAACAGCAACGAGGCGGGCAGCTCTTTGATGCACTCAATAAATACCAATAATAAGGCCGATAGCATAGCCGGACGTAGCAACGGTAGGTGAATGTTCCAAAACGTCGAATGAGGTTGATCCCCTAGCAGTTGAGAGGCTTGGTCTAATGACGGTGGAATACCTTGATAGCGAGCATGTAAGGTGCCATTGGCCAATGCGGCAAAGCGAATCACATAGGCAACCACAAGTGCAACGCTGGTGCCAGAGAAGACCAAGCCAACAGGGGCTTGTTGCCAGTATTCGAGCAGATTGTTGATGGCAAAATCGAGATGGGTAAACGGAATCAATAAACCGATGGCCAGTACGGTGCCCGGAATGGCATAACCCAGTGAGGCCAGTGACAATTGGCTAGTCGCCACTCGACCGGGCTGAAAACGAACACGCGCATTCAACAAGATGGCCATTAATAACGTCACGAAGGCCGCTATTAAGCCGAGAGAAAAACTACTGAACATGGGCGCGAGTAACGGACTTTGTAGATTTTCGGCACTGTACAGCCAGGCATAATAAAAAAGCACCGACACGGGTAGCGCAAAACCTATGATGACGATGGTTAAAATAGCGCACCAGATGATTCCGGTACGCCAGAATCCGGCTTGATTTCGTTCAGCTTTCACCCCATTGCGAACATCATAAAAGCGTTGACGTTGACGCTGATAACGCTCAAGACCGGTCAGCAACAAGACGAATAATAACAATAAGCTGGCGATTTGAGCAGCGGTTGCCAAGCTGCCATAGATCAGCCAACTGTCGTACACCGCGGTAGTGAGGGTGCTAACCGCAAACAATTTTACCGTGCCGTAATCGGCGAGGGTTTCCATGGCAATCAGTGTACAACCCATGGCCAAGGCGGGACGCGCCATCGGTAGGTGTAGTGTGAAAAACAAACGGCGCTTGCTGGCTCCTAGTAAGCGGGCGGCATTGGTTAGGTTCGCATTACTGTTATCAAAGGCATGGCGCAATAACAAATACAGATACGGAAATAAGGTGAAGGCCAACAGGACACTCGCCCCCGTGAGAGTCCGAATATCAGGGAAATAATAATCGTGCGGCGATTGCCAGCCAAACCATTGACGTAATGTGGACTGTACGGGGCCGGCATAATCCAGCATGTCGGTATACACGTAAGCCGCAATGTAGGCGGGAATGGCCAGTGGGAAAATGGGCAACCATTGCAACCAACGACGACCAACAAATTCGTATCGAGAGCACCACCATGCCGTAGGGATGGCCAACGAGCAGGCGAATATCAGTGTGAATACCACGGTCATGACACTGTTACTGATGTACGTGGTTAGCACGCTACTGCTGAGACGTTGCAAAACGCCATCGCCATCGTGCAAGCCTTGCATCGACTCCCACAGCAAGGCAATAACGGGCAACACCATTAATAGGGTGACCATTAAGCCCGCAAAGGAAAGCAAAAAACCCGCTAAACGCGGGTTTTTTGCTAATGGAGTGTGTTGCGCCGTTTTGAGCATCCGTATAACCATAATCGCTAATGCTAACGATTATAAATCAAAACGTACCTTGTCGACCAATGCTAATGCGGCTTGATGGTATTTAGCGATGATTTCTAACGCAAGTTCATCTTCTTTGAAGGTGCCCCAGCGTTGAATCAAGGCCGATGGCGCAACTCCAGGTTTTACGGGGTACTCCATATTGATCTGGGCGTATATCTCTTGTGCCTTGGCGGAGGATAAGAACTCAAGCAGAGCTTGTGCGGCGTTTTTGTTGGGAGCATGGCGAGCAATGGCCGCGCCTGATACATTGATGTGTGTGCCACGCTCGGCCCGGTTAGGGTAAAGAATATTGACCGACTCGGCCCACGCAATTTGATTCTCATCTTCCAGCATTTTGCCGAGGTAGTAGCTGTTGCCAATGGCAATGTCGCACAAACCTTCATACACCGCGCGAACTTGCGCGCGATCGTTACCTTGTGGCTTGCGAGCCAGGTTCGCTTTTAGTCCACGCAACCACTGTTCGGCTTCGACTTCACCATGATGCGCAATCATGGAGGCAATCAAGGATAAGTTATACGGGTGTTTGCCGCTGCGCGTGCAAATTTTACCTTTAAAGCGAGGTTCGACCAGTTGCTCATAGGTGATGTCGGTGATGTCTGCTGAACGATCGCGAGATACGTAAACGTTACGTGTGCGTTTGGTCAGTGCGAGCCAGTGTTGTTCTGAATCGCGTAAATGGGCAGGAATGTTGCCAGTGAGGGTGTTGTTGAGCTGAAAGGGTTGCGTCAGCCCCAGTTGTTTGAGCTCTAATAAGTTCGCAAAGTCAGTCGTTAACACAACATCCGCGGGGGATAAACGTCCTTCGCGTTGTAAGCGTTGGAGTAATCCGTCTTGGGCAAAAATCACGCGCGTCTCGATGCCAGTTTGGGCACTGAATTCCGCCAAAATGGGTTCGATCAGAAAGGGCTGGCGAAACGAGTAGATGTTCACACGTTCCGTGGCCAAGGCCACACTTGCCAAGCTGCACAGCAGCATGCCTAACCAAAGTTGAATGCGCATGTTCACCTCATAAGATGTAATTGAAAAACATTCGTATTCTAACTTAGGTTTTGGTTTGCTGGCTAGTGTTGTGAGCGTCTTTTGCAAAATGCGGGCAGGGAACGATCAAAACTGCAAAAAGGATTCGCTAATCAAGGCTTCAAGCTGTAGCGAGTCGGATTGTAAGCGGGTGTATTCTAGGTGATCGATCAAGCGCGATGTGGCGTCTTGGCGACGAATAAGGCGTGAAAAGGCTTTTGCCGTGAGTACGAATTCATCCACCGATTGATAGCCGTCGGCAACACTAAAACGGACATAGCCTTCGTCTTTCAACCATTGAGCGGTGCCAAAGGCGGCTAGATGACGAGGGCTGTGCAAACCAAATTCATCGCGATCGTCAGGGCCTGAAATGTCTTCAATGAACAGGGTTTGCTGGCGAGGGAAAAAACGAAAGCCTAAGAGCAGTATCGTGGCGCAATCTTTGTAAAAATCATCGATATGCACATCGAGCACGGTGTTGCTCCTAGGCGTGGGTGTTTTACAGCTGTTTGTAGCTGCTGAAAAACGTGTGTGTGCGTTGCAATGCCGCGGTTAGATCTTCTGCTCGTGGTAAAAACACCACGCGAAAATGATCGGGTTTGGCCCAGTTAAAGGCGGTGCCGTGCACAATCAGGATTTTTTGCTGTTCCAGCAAATCCAGCACCATGCGTTCGTCATTGCGGATGTTGAATTTTTTAATGTCCATTTTCGGAAAGCAGTACAGCGCCCCTTGTGGTTTAACGCAGCTGATGCCCGGAATGTCATTGAGCATTTCGTAGGCAATGTCGCGTTGTTGACACAAGCGCCCGCCTGGTGCCACCAAATCATCAATGCTTTGATAACCGCCCAATGCCGTTTGAATGGCATGCATGGCGGGCACGTTGGCACAGAGTCGCATCGACGCCAGCATTTCTAAGCCTTCGATGTAATCTTTGGCACGATGCTTGGCACCGCTAATAATTAACCAGCCTGCGCGGAAACCAGCAAGGCGATAGTTTTTCGATAAGCCATTAAAGGTAATGATCAACAAATCGTCTGCGAGTGAGGCGGTCGAAGTATGCGTGGCGCCATCGTATAGAATCTTGTCGTAAATTTCGTCGGAGAAGACGATCAAATCGTGCTCGCGCGCAATTTGTAACATCTGTTTCAGCATGTCATCGGTGTAAATGGCACCCGTTGGATTATTCGGGTTGATCAAGACCATGGCTTTGGTTTTGTCGGTGATTTTACTGCGCATGTCGTCAAGGTCAGGTTGCCAACCAGCGCCTTCATCGCAGATATAATGCACCGCTTTACCACCAGCTAAGCTAATAGCGCCTGTCCATAGCGGGTAATCAGGCGCAGGCACGAGCACTTCGTCACCGTTGTTCAGCAAGCCTTGCATGCACATGACGATCAGCTCACTGACACCGTTGCCAACAATAATGTCTTCAATACCGACATTGGCAATGTGCTTTTGTTGAGCGTATTGCATGATGGCTTTGCGCGCTGAAAACAGCCCTTTGGAGTCGCTGTAGCCTTCGGAGTCCGGTAGGTTGTATATCACGTCTTGAATGATTTCTTCGGGGGCATCCAATCCAAATGGTTTTGGATTGCCAATATTCAGTTTCAAAATGCGATGGCCTTCTTCTTCCATGCGCTTGGCCGCTTGCAGCACAGGTCCACGCAAGTCGTAAAACACATTGGCCAATTTGTTGGATTTAACAATGTTGCGCATGGGATGGTACTGCCTTATTGCATTAAAAATGAAACAAGCATCATACTCCTTGGTCGAATAACGTGAAAGTAGCACTCAGCGCTATTTATAGGAGAGATTGTGAGCAAAATAACAAAAAGCCCAGATGAGTGGGCGCAAGAACTGGATCCACATACCTATCGCATTACCCGAGAAGCCGGTACCGAAGCTCCCTTTACGGGCCGTTATTTCGATTGCAAGACGGCGGGGGTTTATCATTGCGTATGTTGCGGCGAGCCGCTTTTTCTGTCGGATGCTAAATACGATTCCGGTTGTGGTTGGCCCAGTTTCTTTCAGCCCAAAAGTGACGATGTGATTGCAGAGCATGTGGATACCAGCCATTTCATGGTTCGCACCGAAGTCACCTGCCGTCGCTGTGATGCGCATCTTGGTCATGTGTTTACCGATGGCCCTGCGCCTACCGGATTGCGTTATTGCATTAATTCGGCGTCGTTAACGTTGAATGAGTCCCAAAAAGACGGTTGATTTAAATTTTTAGCAATTATATTGTGTGCAATATAAATCACATCATGCAGAGGTTATCCTTATGTCAGTACTTTCTTACACCATGCCCATGTTGAATGGACAGGCTCAAGCGTTAGCTGAGTATCAAGGCAAGGTTGTGTTGGTGGTCAATACGGCCAGTAAATGTGGTTTCACCAAGCAATACGAAGGGCTCGAAGCACTTTGGCAGCAATATAAAGATCAAGGGTTGGTGATTTTGGGTTTTCCTTGCAATCAATTTGGTAAGCAAGAACCCGGTGATGAGGCGGAAATTGGTGCGTTTTGTCAGAAAAACTACGGAGTGACCTTTCCGATGTTTGCCAAGGTGGATGTGAATGGCGACGACGCTGCACCGTTTTACCAAGATTTAAAAGCCGCCGCTCCGGGTGTGATGGGTACCAAAGCCGTTAAGTGGAACTTCACCAAGTTTCTGATCAATCGTCAGGGGGAAGTGGTGACTCGATTTGCACCCACGACCGAACCCGCTGACTTAGCAGCCGATATTGAAGCGCTGTTGGGGGCTTAATGACGCACTCGCCATTACACCTTGATCATCAGGTGTGTTTCGGGTTGTACAGCTTGTCGCGTCAGGTCATACAGCGCTATCAGCCGTTGTTGAAGCCCTTGGGGTTAACCTATCCACAGTACTTGGTGATGCTGGTGATGTGGCAAGCACACGAGGAGGGCGAAGCCAATGTGGCCGTTAAGCACATCTGTGAGCGGTTATTGCTGGATACCGGTACGGTGACACCATTGCTTAAGCGTATGGAAGGGCAAGGCGTGTTGCTGCGGCAGCGCAGTAGGCAAGATGAGCGCGTGGTGGAGTTGGCTCTTACGGCAGATGGCTTATCCTTGCGCGAGCAGGCCAGCAAAATACCGGCGCAGTTGTTGTGCCATTCTGGTTTGACGATTGAGCAGGCTCAGGCGATGAATCAGACCCTAAGAGGGTGGCTGACGCAACTAATGTCAGCTGACATGGCAGATGCGGATTCAACACCGCTTTAATAATGCTTTTTCTTCCACGATTCTTCATCGGCGGCCATCTGTTCGGTGGCCTTTTCCAGTCGTGACTCCATCGGCGTGGCAGGTCCTTGCGCCGCTTTTACTTCGCTCAGTCGAAGCGCAAGGCGTTCAAGTTGTTTACTCAAGTCGTCAGGAATGTCATCTAGCGTGGCCGCACTTTTACTCGCTTTATTGATGAAGTGCTGAGCGCGTGTCGTATTGTTTAGGTGTAAGAACGCCGTGGCCTTGTCGCTAAATACATGGACACTAATGCGTACATTGAGTACGCGAATTTCTCGCAACAAGTCATTGGCTTGTTTTTTCGGTATACGATGTTGCTGATAACTATGACGTACGTGATTCATCAGGGATTGCAGACATTGTCGTAAGTGTTGTGCTTGGTGAGGGCTGACGGGCAGTTCTTGTTTGTGTGATGCGGGTGGTTCGTTACGCCATTGTTCTGCTTGTAACAACGCGCCTTGGATTTTACGTGATACGGGAAAATCCAGTTGTTGAAGTTGTACCCCTCGACGGTGCATTTCGGTGCCGATAAAACGCTTTGCTAACAGGCTAAGCCAAGGCTGTAAGGCATCGGCGATGACGGATAAGTCACCGATGTCATCACTCAGGTTAATGGCTGCGCGCGCTTTTTCTAGGCGTTGTTGTTCACGCCAGCGAATAAAGAACAGAGCAAGTACCGAGGCAATGGCTGTGATGATCGCCAATACCACCAGCAGCAGCGTAGACATAATATTTTCCTTAAGTCGCACGATGAATCAGTGCGAGTGAATAACACGTTAAACAGAATAACGACATGGCACAAAGCTGTTGCTAGTGTAGCCTAAAAAAGTCGTATGGAAATACAAAAAAGGGGGTTGACGAATGTTAATCACGCCCCTAGAATGCGGCCTCCTTGATTGAGACGTCCCCATCGTCTAGAGGCCTAGGACACCGCCCTTTCACGGCGGTAACAGGGGTT
>JACUUC010000064.1 GCA_014859445.1 Bacterioplanes sp. | reverse complement strand
TTCTTTTAAAATCAACTACTTAACTCAGCGCCTGACGCGTATTACCGTGTCAGAGTGGCGCATTATAGAGACTTAATTCCCCACGTCAACCGCTTTTCATTAACAATAATCAGAAAAACAAAAAGGGCCGCTAACGCGACCCTTTTGACTTGCTTTTAACGTGTATTACACAGAGTAGTACATGTCGAATTCTACTGGATGAGTGGTTTGCTCAACACGGTAAACTTCTTGCATTTTCAGATCGATGTACGCTTCGATCATCTCTTCAGTGAACACGCCACCTTCAAGCAAGAAGGCATGGTCTGCTTTCAGGCTATCCAAGGCTTCACGCAAGCTACCACACACTTGTGGAATCTTCGCCGCTTCCTCTGCTGGCAGATCGTACAAGTCTTTATCCGCTGCATCGCCAGGGTGAATCTTATTCTTGACGCCATCCAAACCAGCCATCAACAAGGCTGCAAAAGCCAAATATGGGTTTGCGATTGGATCAGGGAAGCGTGCTTCGATACGCTTGCCTTTTGGTGAAGCCACGTAAGGAATACGGATTGACGCAGAACGGTTGCGTGCAGAGTACGCCAACATAACCGGTGCTTCAAAACCTGGAACCAAACGCTTGTACGAGTTAGTCCCTGGGTTAGTGAATGCATTCAACGCCTTAGCGTGCTTGATGATACCGCCAATGTAGAACAAAGCTGTTTCAGACAAACCAGCATAACCGTCACCAGCAAATTGGTTAACACCATTCAACCAGTAAGACATGTGAACGTGCATGCCAGAACCGTTGTCACCAACAATGGGCTTAGGCATGAAGGTTGCTGTCTTGCCATAAGCAGCCGCTACGTTATGAATAACGTACTTCAGCATTTGCACTTCGTCTGCTTTTTTAACCAGGGTATTGAAGCGCACACCGATTTCGTTCTGACCAGCGTTCGCCACTTCATGGTGATGAACTTCCACATCCAAACCAATGGCTTGCAATGTATTACACATAGCCGCACGAATATCGTGATGACTATCGACTGGCGGCACAGGGAAATAACCACCTTTAACGCGTGGACGGTGACCTAAGTTACCACCTTCCATGACGGTCTCGGTATTCCAAGCTGCTTCTGATGAGTTGATTTTGCAGAAGCTGCCGGCCATATCGGCGCCCCAGCGAACATCATCAAACAAGAAAAACTCAGGCTCTGGGCCGAAGAAGGCGGTATCGCCCAAACCCGTTGATTGCAAATACGCTTCTGCACGCTTAGCCACAGAGCGAGGATCGCGCTCATAGCCCTGCATAGTAGAAGGCTCAACGATGTCACAACGCAACACCAAGGTAGCATCTTCTGTGAATGGGTCTAGGAATGACGTCTCATCATCTGGCATCAAAATCATGTCAGATTCGTTAATGCCCTTCCAACCAGAGATAGACGATCCATCGAACATTTGCCCGGTCTCGAAGAACTCTTCATTCACATAGCTCGCAGGAATGGTTACGTGCTGCTCTTTACCTTTGGTATCGGTAAAACGCAAATCAACCCAACGAACGTCATTTTCTTTAATCAAATTCAGAGTATGCTCTGACATCGCTCTATCTCCAGATGCTGGTTCTATTTGATACAAAACAATCACAACTGATTGCTTCGGTTATTCATGCCTAAGCAGGAGCAATTCGCGTGCCACTTCTTAAGACCGCGCAAACACGCACAAAATCAGGGCTCAACAAGGCGAGGTACGCAAAGCCTGCACCACAATGAACCAATCTAGCACAGCCATGCACCAAAATAATGCAAGATAGTGAAAAGGTCCGTCATATCCGCTGCATGCCTGCTCCATTATAGGTTTTGTTAATTTTTTTGGTAGCCACTGTCGGCAAAATCACAACGCGAAATCTCTTTAAATTTACTGTGCCGTCAAGACGATTCTTCAGGTATAATCGCGCCTCATTTTTGTACAAACTTTCACCAAGGCCATTCTAGTGATCGACAACCTAAGAAACATTGCCATCATCGCGCACGTTGACCATGGCAAAACCACACTCGTCGACAAACTGTTAGAGCAGTCCGGCACCCTAGACCGTAAAGAGCAAGGTGGCGAACGCGTCATGGACTCTAACGATCAAGAAAAAGAACGCGGCATCACCATTTTGGCAAAAAACACCGCCATCAAGTGGAATGATTACCGCATCAACATTATTGACACACCAGGACACGCCGATTTCGGTGGTGAAGTGGAACGCGTCATGTCAATGGTTGACTCTGTTTGCTTGATTGTCGACGCACAAGACGGCCCAATGCCACAAACGCGCTTTGTTACCCAGAAAGCGTTTGAGCGTGGTTTGCGCCCAATCGTTGTCATCAACAAGATTGACCGCCCTGGCGCCCGTCCTGATTGGGTTGTCGATGAAATCTTTGACCTATTCGATCGTTTAGGCGCTACGGAAGAGCAGCTCGACTTCCCCATTATTTACGCTTCTGCATTAAATGGCATTGCGGGGAATGATCCTGCCGAAATGGCTGACGATATGACGCCATTATTGCAAATGATTGTTGACCACGTACCACCACCAAGCGTTGATTTAGAAGGAACGTTGCAAATGCAAATTTCCGCTCTAGATTACGACAGCTATGTCGGTGTTATTGGCATTGGCCGCATTGCACGCGGCACATTAAAACCCGGCACCGATGTACAAATCATCAATGCCGAAGGCAAAGCCCGTAAAGGACGTATTTTAGACGTCAAAGGTTTCCATGGCCTACAACGTGTTTCTGTGACCGAAGCCAATGCGGGTGACATCGTTTGTATCTCTGGTATTGAAGGGCTTGGTATTTCTGACACATTGTGTGATCCGAGCAATGTCGAAGCACTACCGCCATTGAGTGTTGATGAACCTACCGTCAGCATGACCTTCCAAGTGAACGATTCGCCATTCGCCGGACGTGAAGGCAAATACGTTACCAGTCGCAATATCAAAGACCGCTTGGAGAAAGAATTGATCCACAACGTGGCGTTGCGCGTTGAGCAAGGCGACAGCCCAGAAAAATTCAAAGTATCTGGCCGTGGTGAATTGCACTTATCCGTTTTGATTGAAAGCATGCGTCGCGAAGGTTTTGAGATGGGTATCTCCAAGCCTGAAGTGGTACAAAAAGTAATTGATGGCGAATTGCAAGAGCCCTATGAACAAGTGGTCATCGATATCGAAGATGAGCACCAAGGTTCGATCATGGAAGAGATGGGTAATCGTCGTGCCGAAATGACCAACATGGTTCCAGATGGCAAGGGTCGTACTCGACTTGAGTTCATCATGCCTGCTCGAGGCTTAATTGGTTTCCGTGGCCAATTCATGACCATGACCTCTGGCTCTGGTATTTTAACCAATATCTTTAGCCATTATGGTGCTATTCAGACCGGCCTGACATCAACGCGCCACAATGGTGTATTGGTATCCATGGTCTCCGGTAAAATCTTGGGTTACGCACTGTTTACCTTGCAAGAGCGTGGACGCTTGTTTGTGTCACCGGGCTTAGAAGTATACGAAGGCATGATCATTGGTCTGCACAGTCGTGATAATGACTTGGCCGTGAACCCAACCAAAGCAAAACAGCTGACCAACGTACGTGCTTCTGGTACTGACGAAGCGATCAACCTGACGCCAGCGGTTCGCCATACATTGGAACAGGCATTAGAGTTTATCGAAGACGATGAATTGGTTGAGGTAACTCCAACCAGCATTCGCTTGCGCAAGAAGCTACTCACCGAAAACGAGCGTAAACGCTCAAAGAAAAGCTAAACGACTTTTCTACATCGGTTTAAAGAGCGACCTTGAGTCGCTCTTTTTTTGCCACAATGCCAATCTCATCTCATTTTTTCATGGAAAAAAGCGACAATAACTTAACAGCATGCGCGATAGCGACTACGCTAAAGAGTAACTCGTTTTGTATTGATACGTTTATGCCCATCCATTATTTGATCGCTGTCTTACTGCTCATGATCGTTAACGTCGGCAGCGCCCAAACCATCCGCGTGGCGTGTAGCGATAGTGTGCCTCCTTTTGTTTTGCCTAATAGTGACCAAGGCATTGCTCTGGATGTGTTGCGTGCAGCGATGCTGCAAAAAAATATTCGCATCATTCCCATATACGGCAGTAATGAACAGAACTTGGCTGACTTCATCAGTGGCAACGTTGATGCCATTTTGGTTGCACCACCCGATGCGGTCACTCATGCTTATGAAAGTGATCAAGCGCTCATGGAGTTTCACAATTATGCCATCAGCCTGACCAAGAACGACCTGCACATCGATCAAATAACGGACCTAGCCGATTTGACGATTGGCGCTTTCAGTTTGGCATCACGAATTTTGCCCAGTGCGTTTCGCGAGGTGGCCAATCAAGCGCCTGAATACCGAGAATTCGTTAACCAGAAACAGCAAGTGTTGGCGCTACTCACTGGTGACGTTGAGGTTATTGTGTTGGAAAAGATGCTATTTCGTTATCTCTTAACACAAATACGCCATCAAGACGAAACGCTGACACGCCAAACAATCCGCTATCACAACCTATTTCAACCCACGTATTACCACACCACCTTCAAAAGCCAAGCAATCGCACAAGCGTTTAACGAAGGTCTATCCACCATTCAAGCGAACGGCGAATATCAAACCATCATCAACACCTACGAACAGCTGCTGAACAGCTATTTAATGACACCGTAATCAGACGCCATATCAAGTAGGGTGAGGCGTTGCCGCCTCATCCCTCTTACAGAACCGTACGTA
>JACUUC010000013.1 GCA_014859445.1 Bacterioplanes sp. | reverse complement strand
CTTCTTTCAGCCTGACGGGTTTGCCAGCTTCGCTGGGCAAACAAAAAAACCCAGCCAAGGCTGGGTTTTTTTATGTCAGAGCATGGCAAGCTAATAACCGCCTAGCCCTCCAGTAACGCGATGTAATTTAACCACTCGCGAGCACTGGCTGCTACATTGGCAAAGCGCAATGCTCGTTGAAAATACCGCCGTGACAGATTCATTTGCTGCAATTCGTAGGCTGCATTCCCGGCCAACATCAAGGCGCGTCCTTGATCGTCATCCACCAGCCCTTTCTCAATCGCCTCATCCACAACCCGTAGCACATCGGCGTGGTGCGCATCTTGCGCGAATAACTGTGCGGCACGTAACAGCAAGACGCCATCATCGGCATACTGCACCGCAAAACGCAACGCAAGCGCGGCCTGACGTCGATCACGACTTTGCTGCCAAGCAGCAGCCAATAAACGCCAATTCGCCTCATCTTCGGCCAGCTTCCCTTGCTGCAACGCTTCGACCAGCACACGCCCAGCTCGATCAGGAATGCCCTCTGCAATCAATAATTGCACTAACATCCGAACACTTTCGGCATTGTGAAGATAACCTCCGACATAACCCAGCTCCAATGTGCGCAATGCCTTATCAGTACGCTCCAGCAGCTGATACATACTGGTTTGCTGTTGCCAGTATTCTTCACGCTCAGGATTCATGGCGATGAGGCGATCCAGCACCAAAGCGGCCTGCGAATACGCATTTACTTTAAAGTACGCCACCATCAACATGCGCAACCAACTTTCTTGTACGGAGTCGGTACGCTCAATGGCTTGCAGCAGAAACGGAATAGAATCCGCAAATCGCTCTTGCATTTGCAATGCCGTTGCCAATGTCATCAGGGCGGGCGCTTGTACAATGCGCGACGATGAGCCAGATCGAGTAGCTTCGCGCTCCATCAACAACAGTCTGGGAATGTCCTCTTGCAACGTATTCAATGCCGCTGCGGAATCCCCCAAGCTTAATTGTATTTGCGCGACATTGGTTAAAATGGCCGATTCTTGTGGCGGGGCGAACACCGCTAACGCCAGAGCCTGCTGATAAACCGAGATGGCCTTGTCGGGTTGCTCCTGCGATAGCCAATACTGACCATACAACTGATACGTTAAGGCCAAACCAAAACCGGGATTCAATTTGTCAATCAATGTGTCTAGCTGTTGCTGTGCTTCAGAATACTGCGCTTCTTGCAGCAACGTTTGAATGCGATTTAACGCATCATAAGTGATCGGCGATATGGTATTGTCATTGGCGTTAACACCGTTCATCCCCCAACCCATCAGTATCACCAACAGCGACGGTAGCAAACGCAAACGCATTACGAGTCTCCCAGCGTAAATTCAATCGTCTGCACAGCCTGTTGCGGCATGGCTTGACCATCGACCATGCGCGGACGAAATTTATAACGATACAAGGCCCGAATCGCTTCTCGTTCGAATACGCCACGAGGTTCAGAGTCAATAATCTCGACAGAGACAACACTGCCTTCTGGGTTGATTTCCAGACGAGCACGAACAAACCCTTCGATTTTTCGAGCATACGCTTGGCGAGGGTAATTCGGTTTAATGGCCACCAGAGGTAACACATCCGAATCACCCAAGCCCATGCCGACCACTGCATCACTTAAAAAGGATTGATTGCTCAAGCCCAAATCAGGATTCACATCCAGCGATACCATGGGCAATCGTTGCAAATCAACCTGAGCGTCTTGCGCAACATCCGATTGAGGAATTTGAGGCTTAGGTGGTTTTGGCGGCTCGGGTTTACGTCGCTCACGTCGCTGTGTTTCACTATCTTGTTTCAAACGCACAAAATCGATCACTGCGCGATCGTTGGCGGTACGGACAATGTCATTGTCACTACGCACCATCAAATGCATCGCCCAAAACAACAACAAACTCACCAAAATAGCGACCAACGCCGCAATCGCCAAGCGCATCATCAGTTAGCGTCCGCTGATATCGAAATGTCACTGATACCGGCTAGTCGAACCTGATCCATAACCTTAACCAGCAGTCCCGTAGGGGCAAACTCATCAGCCTGAATAATGACCGCCCCTTCTGGGTTTTCGGCTTTCATGCGCTCGACATTGGGTCGTACTGCACGCACATCAATGGCGCGTCGGTCAATCCAAATCTCGCCGTTGGCACGTATGGCCAACAAAATATTACTGCCTTTTTTCTCTTCGGCAGTTTGAGCGCTGGGGCGACTAACCGTCACGCCACTTTCCTTAACAAACGACGTCGTCACAATAAAAAATATCAGCATGATAAACACAATGTCTAACATGGGTGTGATGTCGATGTCGTTTCCTTCTGCGTCACTGTCTACGTGTCGACGTGCCATAACAATTAATCCGTAGGTAATAAATCGGCCAGTTGCTGAACACCACGCTCACAAAGTCGTTTAAAACGTGAGCGAAAATACAAACCCGTTAACGCCACCACCAAACCCGCCATCGTAGGAATCGTTGCCTGAGATATGCCCGAAGCCATGGCTCGAGCATTACCGGTACCGGTAATGGCCAAGACATCAAAGACACTGACCATGCCCGTGACCGTACCGAGCAAACCCATGAGTGGGCAAATAGCGATCAAAATGGCAATCACCGACAGTCCCATCTGGGCCGATTGGCGTTGACGACTGATCAATCCGGTGCGTATCTTGCGTGCGGTCCAACTGTGATGCTCTTGACGAGCCTGCCATTGTCGAGCAAGTTGCTCATTTTCTCGTGGCATTACCCAGTAGAAAAAATACAAGCGCTCTAATATGAACGCCCATAGGACGATACACACCAGCAAAATGCCGTACAAAACAGGGCCACCTTGCGCCATGAAGTCCAATAGCCAAGTCATGGTTAAGCACCTTTACGCTCAGTCGTTTCAACCTTCAACGCACGCTCCATCGACGTTGCTAAAATCCCCGCAGACTGTTCATCCAATAGCTGGATCAAGCGTTTACTGTGTGACGCAACCCAGGTATACGCCAACAACAAAGGAATGGCAGCCACTAAACCCAATACCGTCGTAATCAAAGCTTGAGAAATGCCAGCCGCCATCAACTTAGGATCACCGGTCCCAAAGTTGGTTATGGCTTGGAAAGTAGCGATCATGCCGGTAACCGTCCCCAACAAACCCAACAAGGGAGCAATGCCTGCAAACAGCTTAATGATGGCTTGTCCACGCTCAAGTCCCGGCAGCTCTCGCAACACCGCCTCATCCATTTTTGCTTCTAACACATCGTGATCCACGCGTGCTGGCAATGCCTGATAACTGAGTAGAACTCGACCTAACGGGTTGTCGTCGCACGGGGTTTCAGGCTGGGACTGCTGTCGATTCACTTTTCGCTGGATATCGAGCAACGTGATCAGTCGCCATAAAGCAATCAACAAGCCAATAACAGCTAATCCGATAATAATGTAACCGACGGTTCCGCCTTGCTGAACGCGTTCACGCCAATCCGGCGTATCAAGCGTTAAATTTAACAACGCACCCCGGCTCGGGTCCAAAGCCAGTGGACGAACATCGCCTTGCCCCTGTAAAAAATTGGTCAACATAGACGCTGACGAGGGCTGACGACCTAATTCACGCAACAAACCCAACTCTTGATCAAAGGCCAAATACCCGTTTGGCGTGATGGCATTAAATACACCAATGCGCGTAACCGATTGCTCGACCAATTGGCCTTGCTGATCAATCACCGAAGTTCGAAACGAACTAACCTGACCATTCAGCGTCATTTCTTGCTGTAAGGTAAACCACAACGCTTCTAATTCGGCCAAATCCGGTAATTGTCGAGATTCAGACAGTTTCGCCAAATCCGCTCGACGCTCAGGCAACTCAACCTTCGTTAAGCTATCGCTAAGAATCGTTTGCAAATCAGAAGCGACCTGACGAACCACACCAAACATTTCACCCAAGTTACCGACTCTAAGTCGCAATGCTTCTTCTTGTTCGACCAAAGACTTCTCATTACGATCAAAGCGTTGCTTTAAGCGTTCCGCTAACTGCTGCTGTTCTTGCAAGTCGGCCTTAGCTTGCGTTAAAAACCGTTGGCGCGCCGCCAAATCCTCACTAAACAGTGCCCGCCGAGCCGCTTCCAGCTCGGCTTCTTGTAGCACATGGCCAGTGGCATTCTGTAATAGACGCTGCATGGCCGTTGCCACGGATTCAACATCGGCCGCCGCTGCATCTGTGGTTTGTGCATAGGATGTCACTGCGACCATCAACAGCAACCAACTCAAAAGTGATTTAACCAGTATCATTGTGCAACTCCTTGTGTCGGCATTGGTAACACCAGTAATTCCGGAGCAGCAACTTGTTGAGCCACCTTTAAGGCCTTACGCAGATCGCGTAAATAACCCGAGTCTAACAATTGCCATTGCTGATTTTCGACAGACCATAGCCACGCTTGACTGCCATCATTGGAGAGACGGTACAATGCAACACGACCTATGCGTAAAAAGTCATAACTGATGTTGTCCACTTGTCCGCGATACGATTCGATATTACGGCCATAATCAATTTCGATTTGATATGCCTCAAGCACTCGCCGGAATTTTTCGGCGATAGCGACGTCGCCACGAACCATCATATCGCGCAGTAACGCCACGCGCGCGCTACGCTCTTGCGGTAGAAAAGGCACATCCAATGCGACAAACTCGTCTAACGTATCGAGCATACGTGACATTAACGGCAAAATCCCACGCTCGGTACGTTCAATTTCAAGGATTTGTCGAGCCAATGAGGCCAACTCCGACTCTTGATCTTCGACAATGGCCGTCATTTGGCGATTGTAAAGCGACAATTGATCGGTTTCTGCTTTGATTTGACGATACTCATTCAATAGCGCTTGCGCCTGATCATCAAGGCGATCAATACGCTGCTGAGCGTTTCGCCCAGCTTGATCAGCACGTTCGATTTCAGTTTGCGCAACCGCTAACGATTCAGTTTCAGCAAATACGACACCAGCAGACACCATCAAACTGGCAAAAAACAAGGCTCTCATAGCAAAGGGGTTCCTTGGTTAGCTGAAAAGCAAAGGCGATTATACACACCCTCGCCCCCACATCAATCAATAATCATTTGCATTTAGGCCGAGATTGTCAGCGACCGCCTCAGTACCTCTTGGTGCAACCACGGCTCGAACACCGTCTTGGTTACGCAAATATTGCAGAGCAACTCGCTGCACATCGTGCCAACGCACAGCCAACAATTGTTGGCGATAAGTTTGTCGCAACAACAATGAACGCCCACTACGCATTAAGTGGTACGCATTTTTTGCTTCACCTGCTGGGGATGCTGGTCGATCCATACTGCCAATAATCCCTAAAATGGCTGATTCAACCAGATCATCGCCTCGTGGCTTATCCAGCACCCAATCAATCGAGGCTTTAAAATCGGCAAACGTGCCTTCCACTCGCGGATCACGATACGAATAAAATTTGAAGCAAGCGAGCGCCGAATCTTGGCTTGCGCCACCACCATACGCACCACCTTGCTCACGAATAGCACCGTGTAAAAAGCCATTCCTCAACACCCCTGCCAACACAGACAATGCGGCGGCATCGGGATGCGTCATGCTAACAGTGGGCAAGGCCCAGGCGCAAAAGTTCACTTGCGAATCCACCATCCAATACGTCGGCTGTGACTGCAACGTCCAATTCACAGAACCCGCCAACTGCGAGGATGAAGACCAGCGCTGCGTAATGCTAGTAAGGTGGGCATGAGAGGCGGCTTGATCATGGACGGCCAGCGCTTCAGAGGGCTGTTGAACACACACCTGATATAAGTTCGTTAGGGTGCTCGCGAGAGCGGCACCACCATCATCACGAGCGCGTGCGAGTCGTTGCTTGATGCGTGCGGCTTGTGGCAAACCGGCCAGTTCATTCGCCACGTTCGCCGCAAGATTCAACGGCGCAGCTGCCATCGACATAGCCAGCAAATGACCACTGCCAGTCATTCCTTGCTGTTTACGCGCATTCACTTGAACGAGCAGGTCCAACAAACGCTGCTGTTCCGTGAAGTTAGGACTGGTCCAGGTTTCATATTGCATGCCAGAAAACGCATCGACTTGCGTGGCCAATGCTTTGCCGCTCATCACCACGTACCCTTGTAGTTGCTGGCAATCATCAACGGCTCCCTTAATTTGAGTATATGCCGACAAGCTCCCAACTGTTGCGGTTTGCCGTTGCTGTTGTTGCAAGTAATCGTGCTCACCCGCCCCAACTTCTGTCCACGCATGCGCCATAAAAGGCAGCCACGTCAATTGTTCAAACGTTAAAGACGGTAAGTCAGCAATTAACTGTTGGTAGAGTATTCCATTGGTGCCGGCAACGTACTCACAAATCGGCAAAGGGCCATCATGTCGAGCCGTGATATCAACATGAGCCAACGTTGGGGGCACATCGGCCAGCGTCACTTGAGGTAACATACTGGCGTCATCCTCCTGTAGCTGACGCTGCAGCAAACGCTCGGCTTGCTGCTCAATCAAAGCCAACTGCTCATCGCTCATCGCGGCTTTGATGTGTGCTAACTGAGCACTTTCTAAGCGTTTATTTTCTGCGTTCAAGCCTGCGTCAGGGACCAAGCTATAGCGCACACGGTGACGATTATTTAACAGCAGACGTTGAATTGCATCGGCAATGAAATTCGGATGCGCAGCCTTGTCGCGCAATCGCTGCAACGCCGGCTCTAAATTCAGTAGTTTCACCGGATCGCCATAATGTGTCGCGGCTGGAAGTGCATTCAATATCAGCTGCAATCCATAAGGTGTTCCGTCACCTCCAATCTCTCTCTGATGCAATTCAAGTTGATGCAACGCCGCCTCAATGACGTGTGGCTCGATGCCATCAAGTACCACCTGTTTTAATGTGGATAGCACCAACGATTCAATGGCCGCCGCATGCTCTGGCTCACTGCCTTCAACACCACACATAAAACTCATTTCACGGTTCGAGTCTTCCAAGCCACACAATGGTGATGGTGATCCAGCCAATGGCGTTTCTTCTAGCGCTCTCCGTAATGGTGAAGAACTGTTATCGAGTAACACTTGGCTCAATAGACTGGCTTCTAGCTGTGCATCTAAATCGGTACTGTCACCCAGTAGCCAACCGAGAACATGATGCGTCTTACCTGATAAATCCTCACCATCCACGCCATAATGCGCCTGTACAGCTAATGGCGCACTGTAACGTTTCTCAGGGGCAACACGCCATTGCTTTGGTTGACGCTGAAAGCAAGACAAGGCTTGCTTATCCATTTTCCTCTGCAATGCTTCGACATCCAATTTGCCAAAGGTCATGATAATGGCATTGGATGGATGATAATGACTCTGATAAAAGTTCAATAACTGCGAATAAGTTAAATCCGTGATTTCCGCAGGATCACCTCCACTGTTGTAATGGTAGGTTGTGGTAGGAAACAAATAGGAACTGATGCCCTGCCACAATTGAGCAACCGGCGATGACATCGCCCCCTTCATTTCGTTAAACACGACCCCTTTATACGCCAGCGCGGAAGCTCGGTTACCGGGCTCGCTGAATTCAATACGATGTCCCTCTTGCGCAAAGTCCAATTCATCCAGGCGAGCAAAAAAAACGGCATCTAAATACACATCGAGTAAATTATTAAAGTCTTTGTCATTTTGAGAAGCAAAAGGATACGCCGTCCAATCACTACTGGTCATGGCGTTCATAAACGTATTCAAGGAACGCCGTGTCATCATAAAGAATGGATCACGCACTGGATACTTTTGACTACCACACAGCGCGGTGTGCTCTAAAATATGCGCCACACCCGTTGAGTCTTTTGGCATGGTTCGCAATGCCACCATGAACACCTTTTCTTCATGTTCTGATGCCAAGTGATAATGCACAGCACCCGTTTGTCGATGAACAAAGTGTTGAATGGTGAGATTCAACGATTCAACACGCGTATCGGACACGTGATCAAAAGCAGCATAGAACGACATAGGACTCTCAAAAACAGCAAAATAAGAGCGACATGGTAACAGGTCAAAGTGGTGAAATGTAGCGTATGGCCCTTGGAACATTCCTATGCAAAAACGATAGGAAAACCACTTATTGAGCATTATCGGCTTTACAATCAAACAGTTAGCAAAAAAACCGTTGACAGCCCAACGCACCCTCGCCATAATTCTCAGCACTTAAGGTTGTTCCCCGATAGCTCAGTCGGTAGAGCAGTAGACTGTTAATCTATTGGTCGTTGGTTCAAGTCCAACTCGGGGAGCCATTAAGCCTTAATCTTGCTTTAGGACGAAGCCAATGACGCTTTCATCAACCCTCTTTTTGCGTCACACTCCCTCATATTTCCCAAATCATCACCATGACATCGTTTCTTTGCTAACAAAACGAGATCTGCATGCTGCATCTACTTCTTAATTCGTCGCGACCCATCAAACGAGCAATCACGGCCAGCTACGACTTAGTCGCCATACCTGCCGCCATTTACTTAGCATTAGCCCTCCGTCACGGCATTTTGTTTCCATCGGTCAACAACACCCTATTAATTGCAATGGGTTTGACAACCGGCATTACCTTGATTGGTTTTATCAAGCTTGGCCTGTATCGTGCAGTGGTCCGCTTTATGACGGCGCGCGCGTTCAGCACCCTTGGCATGGGCGTTGTACTTTCCGCCGCCGCACTTGCTGTCAGCTCATTTCTACTCAAAGCTCCGATACCGCGCTCCAGTATTATTATTTATTTTTTCACCGCATTCGCACTGCTGGGTTTGCCGCGATTGTTTATCCGTAGCTTAATCAGCCAATTGGGTAGCGCCCACAGTGAATCTATTTTCATTTATGGTGCTGGTGAACAAGGCATTGCGCTGGCCAACGCTTTAAAAACTAGCAAAGAATTTCGTACATGCGCATTTATTGATGACGACAAGCGAAAACAGGGTAGCCAAATTCATGGTTTACGGGTCTACGCTATAGACGACATCGACTCGTTATTGAGCAGTCACGATGTGGATAAAATTGTGTTAGCTCTTGGTCGCAGCAGCATCAGCGAACGAAAAAACGTGATTGAACGTCTGGCCGATTTCCCTCTAGAAGTCCTCACAGCACCGTCTGTGACCGATATTGTTAGCGGCAAAGCACGAATTGAAGAAGTGCGTGATATCGATATCGACGACCTACTTGGGCGTGACAGTGTGCAACCTAACCAACAACTTATGCAGCAAAACATCACCGGCAAAGTGGTCTTGATTACTGGCGCAGGCGGCTCAATTGGTTCGGAATTATGCCGACAAGCCTTACTGCAACAGCCGAAACAATTGATCTTATTCGAGCTCAATGAATTCAGTCTGTATCGAATAGAGCAAGAATTGCAGCAAATTAATGACCAACAAAAACTGAATGTATCATTGATCGCGCTGTTGGGCTCCGTTCAACAACAAAAACGCCTTGAAACGATTTTCAAGGCATTCCAAGTGCAAACGGTCTTTCATGCAGCGGCCTACAAACACGTTCCCATGGTCGAGCACAACGTCATTGAAGGCATCCGTAATAACATCTTCGGTACTTGGTTTTGTGCCGAAGCGGCCATTACAGCGGGCGTCGAACGATTTGTACTGATTTCAACGGATAAAGCAGTTCGTCCGACCAATGTCATGGGCGCATCCAAACGGGTGGCCGAATTAGTACTACAAGCGCTAAACCAACGACAACAAGACACCACTTTTTGCATGGTTCGCTTTGGCAACGTTTTGGGTTCATCAGGTTCCGTGGTACCACTTTTTCGTCAACAAATCAAAGAAGGCGGCCCAATAACCGTCACTCACCCGGACATTATTCGCTACTTTATGACCATCCCTGAGGCATCACAGCTAGTGATGCAGGCCGGCGCAATGGGAAAGGGAGGCGATGTGTTTGTATTGGACATGGGCGAACCCGTTCGTATTACGCAATTAGCTCAAAAAATGATTCGTTTATCAGGGCTAACAGAGAAAAGTCCAAACAACCCTAAAGGCGATATTGAAATTCAGTTTACTGGACTGCGGCCTGGCGAAAAACTGTATGAAGAACTGCTCATTGGTGATGACGTTGAAGGCACCAGTCATCCTCGCATCATGACGGCCAACGAGGTTTGCCTAACTTGGCCTGAAACTCACAACCTGCTTAACCGTCTAGACCGTGCCTGTCATGAGTTCAAAGTAGAAGACGTGATTCAATTACTGAAAGATGCCCCAGCGGCATTTAATCATCAAGGGCCCAGTCAAGACTGGGTAATGAATGCCAGCAAGCAACGATGATACTTGCTGGCATATTGCACGGCGAGAGAGACAAACACCGCCGCCTTAGCGTTCTAGGATAGCCACAACGCCCTGACCACCTGCCGCACAAATGGAAATCAAACCACGACCACTGCCCTTTTCTTCTAACATTTTAGCCAACGATGCAACGATGCGACCACCCGTCGCGGCAAATGGGTGACCCGTCGCAATGGATGAACCATTCACATTTAGTTTAGTGCGATCAATGGCACCTAGCGCCGTTGATAAGCCCAGTTTTTTCTGGCAAAACTCGTCATCTTCCCAACACTTCAAGGTTGCACCGACTACGCCCGCGAATGCCTCATGAATTTCATAAAAATCAAAATCCTGCAAACTCAAACCCGCCCGCTGCAACATACGAGGTACCGCATACGCCGGTGCGAGTAGCAAACCCTCTTTTTCTGCTTTACCGTCTTTACCAAAAAAGTCGACAGCCGCTGTTTCGTAAAAACTCAAGTACGCTTTAACCGGTAAATTACGCGCTTTTGCCCATTCTTCAGAAGCCAACAGCACCACTGAAGCCCCATCGGTTAACGCCGACGAATTGCCCGCCGTCAGTGTTCCTTTCCCTGATTTTTTATCAAACGCCGGACGCAAACTCGCTAACTTTTCGCGGTCGGGTTTACGCGCCAAATTATCCTTATCCAGACCTTGATAAGGCGAGACCAGATCATCAAAAAAACCTCGTTCATAAGCGGCTAATAAATTCTGATGACTGTTAAACGCAATCTCATCCTGCTCTTCTCGACCGATACCCCAAGCCTGCACGGTTAATTCCGTATGCTCGCCCATGGACTTATTGGTGCGAGGCTCGCCATTACGCGGAACCAGTGGTACCAAATGTTTAGGACGAATTTTGGCAAGCAGTTTTAACTTAGCGCCATTACTTTTGGCACGATTGACGTCCAACAGTATTTTGCGCAATCCTTCATTCACACCGATCGGCGCATCCGATGTGGTGTCAGAACCGCCGGCAATGGCACTGTCAATCTGCCCCAAAGCAATCTTGTTTGCTGCCATCATAATCGCCTGCAAGCCGGTACCGCAGGCTTGCTGGATATCGACAGCAGGCGTATGCGGATCGAGTGCCGTACTCAATATGGATTCACGAGCCAAATTAAAATCACGACTGTGCTTAATCACAGCACCAGCCACAAACTCACCGATACGCTCGCCTTGCAAATGATAACGATTCACCAAGCCATTCAACGCAGCGGTTAACATGTCTTGATTCGAACAATACGAGTACGCGCTATTGGAGCGCGCAAAAGGAATACGATTACCGCCAATGATAGCGACACGACGAATGGTTTGAGTCATACCTGCACCTTAATAATAAAAAAACCGAACAGTAAAGCCCACTGCTCACTGAACACGAGTGTAGTCACCATGTCACACCATACATTGGCTGAAATGACAGCCAAGGCGCGTGGAGTCAGTCAATTTCACCTGCGAAGATAACTGCTGTAATCTAACGCACTTAGTGACATCGCACTCACCCGTAACATGGAATACTCTATGAGCAATTTTTACGAAACCATGCTGAACAATAAACTGGGACGTAAGTTATTAAAAGGCGTCGGCCTTCCTACCCCGATTGAATTACGTCGTTACGACCCAAGCCAACCACGCTTCTTTGCGGGCAATATTTTACTAGGCGCTAGCCTAAACGCCCAATTACTGGATGATACGCTGCGCAACTTAAGCGCGAGCCACGCCAATGTGTATTTTCCAGCCAATGCGCAATCGGCCTCTCTTATCTTAAAAACGGCCGACAAGCACGGCATCAAAGCCGTTGGCATTGAATGCAGCAAAGACATGTCGCAAAAATTTGATGCGTTATTGTTCGACGGCAGCGGTTTGAACGATGCCACCGACTTAAATCAGCTGTATACCTTTTTTAACCCTGTCATGCGTAAACTCAACAACAATGGTCGAGTCATCTTAATGGGACGTCCGCCATTGGAGGTCAAAACCGGTGAACAAGCCGCGGCCATGCGCGCATTAGAAGGCTTTAGTCGCTCCATTGCCAAAGAAATTGGAAAAAAATCCGCTACGGCTCAAGCGTTGTATGTCGCCAACAAAGCCGAAGCCAACATGGATTCTGCACTACGCTTTCTGTTATCGGCCAAGTCAGCCTATGTTGATGGCCAAGTCATTCATGTGCGTCCAGCAGACGTCATTGAATACCCTGACTGGCACAAACCTCTGCAAGGCAAGGTTGCTTTAGTGACTGGTGCTGCTCGTGGCATTGGTGAAGCCATTGCGCGAACGCTAGCACGAGATGGCGCAACGGTTCTGGGGCTGGATATCCCACCGGCAGAAGTTGATTTAAAGCGCGTCATGTCAGACATTCAAGGGCAAATGCTATTAGCGGACATTGCCAGTCCTGATGCGCCAGCATTAATCGCTAACACACTGAAAGAGATGGGCGGAGCCGACATCATCGTTCACAACGCTGGCATTACTCGTGACAAAACACTCGCCAATATGCCCGAGCATTGGTGGCAAATGACCATCGACATCAACCTCGCTGCAGAAGAACGCATCAATCATGTGTTGTTCAATGACAACATACTTAACCCAAACAGCCGCATCATTTGCGTCTCTTCTATGAATGGTATCGCCGGTCAAGTTGGCCAAACCAACTACGCCGCATCAAAAGCGGGCGTCATCGGCTACGTACAATACATGGGTCCGAAACTTCTGAAAAAAGGCATCACCATTAACGCCGTGGCCCCCGGCTTTATTGAAACCGCAATGACCGATGCCATTCCTTTTATGACACGCGAAGTAGGTCGCCGACTGAACTCATTATCACAAGGGGGCAAACCCGTTGATGTGGCTGAAACCATTGCCTTCTTTGCCAATCCAGCATCCAGCGGCGTGAGTGGTAATGTCGTTCGCGTATGCGGGCAATCACTGGTTGGAGCCTGATATGACTCAGACACCGTCGCGCTGAGACAACGCTTTACCCTAGAGCCGAGTTTTGTTTTACTTGGCTCTTACTTTTCTTGCCAACGCCCAAACCATGCCTGCTCGCACACATTCCGTTCTATTCTTATTGTTGGTACTTGCAAATCTGGTTTACAGCATCAAGACACACGCCATCGAAGCCCTTGTTCTTGCCCCAAACAATGACAATGCGCAAACACCAGCGCACATGTATTACATCAAAGATCCGCTGCATCAATACACGCTGAACGCCATATTGAGTGACCAACCGACGTTTCGCCAGATTGATCAGCCCACATTCAATATGGGCTATGATAAAGCCAGCTATTGGCTCACCTTCTCAGTGGATGCGCGACAACAAGACAATCCACATTGGCTATTAGAAATCAATTATCCCTTACTGGATGCCTTCTCCGTTAACATACTCACAACACAAGGTGAGGTCTTGGAGCAGTTCCTGCTGGGCGACCACAATCCCTTCTCACAGCGTCCTTTTTTACACCGAAATTTTGTTGTACCACTCGATTTCAGTCAGCATCAAGAACAAGACATCCTGATCCACATTCGCACCAGTAGTTCACTGCAAATCCCTATTCGTTTATGGCCTGCCGACCAGTTTGTCTTTTCTGCCAGTACCGAACAATACGCCTTAGGCATCTACTACGGCATGATGGGCGTGATGTTTTTCTACAACTTATTCTTATGGTTCAGTATTCGTGAGAAAAGTTATTTACTCTACATTTGTCATCTAGCCAGCGTGACCTTAATTCAACTCACATTAAGCGGGCTGGGTTTTCAGTATCTATGGCCAAACAGCATTGTCATGCAACAGCTGGCACTACCAATCAGTGCGGGTATGTTGGGAATTTTTACCGGCGCTTTCACGCGTGAGTTTTTACAAACAAAACGACACGCTCCCCTAGCGGACAAAGCGTTGCAAGTCAGCATGTGGGCCGGTGTTTTTTTGTGCCTCATCTGCCTGATCAACCCGGAATTACATTACCAGGCCTTCGGCAGCCTTGTGCTGATGCTGTTATTGCTGACCGTATTACTCGCTGCCATAACCATGGTTTGGCAAAAACAGCGCGCCGCCTACTTTTTCTTATTTGCCTGGGTATTGTTCATCTTGGGCAGCATTATCACCAATTTGGTGATTTTAGGCTATTTACCTAACAACTTATTTACCCTCCATGCCAGTAAAATTGGCAGTGCGCTCGAAGTTTTGTTGTTGTCGTTTGCGCTGGCCGACCGCATCAAAACACTGGAAAAACAAAAAAACAGTGCCGAACAAAAAATCAAATTTGAACTCCAGCAGCGCACCAACTACTTACAACAAGCCAACCAACTGAAAACGGACTTCTTAGCGGCCGTTAGCCATGAATTTCGCACCCCACTAAATGGCGTTATCGGCTCACTCGAAATTGCTCAAGCGCATCATCATGCCCATGAGCCTTGGTTAGTTGATGCTCAGAACAGTGCGCGCAGCATGCTGCAAATGGTTGATCGAATTTTAATCTATACCGAACTGCAATCCGGTCGGCACGTACTGAATAGCCGCATCATTGATACCGAATCATTTTTCCATCAGTTACACAGTGATCATCAAAGCCAATGCTTGCAACGCGGGCTATTTTTATCGGTCAATATCACACCGGATGTTCCAAAGCGCCTGAACATCGATGCGAAGTGTCTTCAACATGCCTGTCAGGCCGTGTTAAGTAACGCCATTCGATTCAGTCATTCGGGACAAATTGATGTCATTGTTGATTTGCAACGCCATCAACATCAAGCTTGCTTGGTGATTCGTATCCGCGATCAAGGTGTGGGGATCGAACGCCAAGCATTGACACTATTGCAGCAAACCTTGCGTGGACAACGAACCGGTCTGACCAGCCGAACACAACAACCAACAATGGGCATGGGGTTATTGCTCGTCAGCGCCATCTGTCACAGCATGGAAGGCCATGTCAGTATCGATAGCAATAACACCCCGCCCACTAACGGCACCGAGGTGACTTTGCATTTACCTTTGGCGGGAATCGTATTACCCGTCACAGCCAACAACGCATACAGCATGGCAACATCAAATAACGATGGCCGACTTGCAGACAACATGAAAAAGCGATCAGAGCAGGATTCGACTCCCGTCATCACAGCAACAAGCAAAGCCACCGAGCAAGAGAGCGTCATCAAGACACTGCGAGCACTCATTGTCGATGACAACCCCATCAATCAAACCGTACTACGCTCCATGCTTGCACGCATCAATATCGATGCTGACCTAGCCAATCATGGCGCGGACGCCATTTCCCTTCTTGAGCAAACGCGCTCTCATACCTATGATCTTATTTTTATGGACTGCCAAATGCCGATCATGGATGGTTTTGCAACCACACGCCATCTTCGTAACAGTGCGCTACCCGAAGCGAAACGCCCCATAATCGCCATCACAGCCAATGCCCTCTCCAGTGACGAACAACGTTGTCGCGACGTGGGCATGAATGGCTACCTCACCAAACCTTACACACTGAGTGAGTTACAAGACACCATTCAACAATGTCTTCTCAAAGCAATGTGAATGTTCGATTGCGTCGATCTTCGATAGGGCTAACCCCACAACAATTTCAGCCCCATAAAGAGCGTTATCAACTCAAACAACCGCTTGATAAGGTGATTTCCCGACGCGATGGACGTATGTGCACCTAAATAGCCACCCACGACCGAACCCAGTAGTAATGCAGGTATCCAGCTCCATTGCACGGCCGCAACCGCCCCCATTGTGATCGCACCCACGGCATTCCAGCCCAAGCCAACCGCCACCAAGGTTTGCGCAACGGCCGTGCGATAATCAAAGCCAAACCAATACACCAACCATAGAGTGACAAATAGACCACTACCGGCTGACAAAGCGCCATTGGCAAAGCCAATCACGAACAACACCACGCCGCCAATGGCAAACCCAAGCGCATGGCGATTTTTGCTATTCGGCTTTAACCCCAGCTCCGGTTTTACCCATGAATACAAAGCTAACGATAAGGTTAAACAACCCAACGCAATTTCCGCATGTCTTGCATTGACATCCAAAATGAAAAACACGCCAGCGATTACGCCCGGAATACCCGCTAGCGCAATCAAAAACAGCATGGGCCAATGCAGGTGTCCTTCGCGCAGGTGACGAGCGGTGGCGCCCAACCCTAATGCGACGGTAGCGACTTTGTGTGTCGCCAACGCCAGAGGAAACGGCAAACCCAAAAAAATCAATAACGGTAACTGAATCAACCCTGCCCCACCCCCAGCCAAAGCAGAAAACCAATTGGCAATAAGAGCTAGCAGGAATAACAACAAATGTGAGGTATAATCCATAACAAATCTTCAGAAGGAGCCCAACATGCAATACGCCCTGTACTACTACGACAGCTGTCCATTCTGCCAACGGGTACTGCATGCCTTGCCTAACGTTAAGGTAGCGGTTGAACAACGCAATGTGTTGAAAAATCCGGAATTCCGCCAACAACAAGCCAAAGCCACAGGCCGAACCACCGTTCCTTGCCTATTGATTCAAGATGATCAAGGCAAAGAACAATGGTTATTTGAATCGGCGGATATTATTCGTTTTTTACAAAACCAATAAGTCCATAACGCGTACTCATTCTTGAGTGCGCGTCCGCATAATCCGCTCCACCGTATCAACCACCGCCTGTGTTTGTGGATCCACTTCCACATTGATGGACGTTCCTACTTGTACATCACCAAAGGTCGTAACGGACAGCGTTTCTGGAATCAGGTGCACCGCAAAGCGATCCGATTCCAGTTCGGCGATCGTTAAACTACAACCATTTAATGCGACATAGCCCTTATCGAGAAGATACGGCACCAGGCTTGGCAAACGCGCCATCCAAACCACCACATTATTTGGGGAACGATCCAGTGCCACCACAGGCACTTGCGTCATGATATGACCGGACAACAGATGGCCACCAATTTCATCGCCAAAACGTGCTGCGCGTTCGATATTGACCCAGTCACCCGGCTGTAACATGCCAAGATTCGTTATCCGCAGCGTTTGCCCAATAGCATCGAAGCTAATTCGTTGCTCTTCGATCGCACGCACGGTTAAGCAGGTGCCATTAATAGCGACGGACGCGCCAATCACTAAGCCATCTCGTAACGCTGGTGGAAAATCGAAATGAAAAGTAGCAAAATCCAGGCTGTTTTCCACCGCCTGTAACGCCAATTTACACTGTACAATACCCGTAAACATAGTAACTCCAAGCGCATAGCATGAGGGTGAGACACAAGGCCTCTTATTATGCCCTATACTGAAACACAGAACGAGTAAACGACTCGCAACGGCCGAGATGGCAAAGGATGTTACGTTGAGCGTACAAAAAACAGGTTTGATTTTGTCCGGTGGTGGTGCGCGAGCCGCCTACCAAGTGGGGGTATTAAAAGCCATCCATCGAATCTTGCCGCGCGGTCATTACAATCCATTTGATATTATTTCCGGTACATCCGCAGGGGCAATTAATGGCACTGGCCTTGCTTGCTATGCTGAAAACTACCGTTTGGGAATCCGTCATTTAGAGCGGATTTGGTCGAACTTTCAATGCGATCAGATCTATCGCACCGATTTTTTCGGCGTCTCGAAATCACTGGCGAAACTGACACGCAGTCTCGTCGTTGGTCGTCGATTCAAACACGATCCCGTCTCGTTGCTGGATAATGCGCCATTACGTGAATTGCTGGCCGACATGATCAAATTTGATCAAATACAATCGGCCATTGATAACGGCGCACTGCATGCCGTCACCGTCAACTGCTCAGGCCTAGAAAGTGGTGAATCCGTCAGTTTCTTTCAAGGGCATTACAGCATTACCAATTGGCAACGACAACGCCGTGTGGGTGTACGCAGCCGCTTATCGCTTGATCATTTGATGGCATCTTCCGCCATTCCCATGATTTTTCCGGCAGTAAAAATCCATCGTGAGTATTTTGCCGATGGTGCGGTACGTCAGCTAACACCACTCAGTCCGGCCTTGCATTTAGGTGCCGAGAAAATCATGGTCATCGGGGTTAGCGGGCTTGCCCATACGCGCAAGCCCCGCACACACAATGCCATCTATCCAACACCGGCAAAAATCATGGGACACATGCTCAATGCCGCCTTCTTGGACAGTATGGAATCCGATGTAGAGCGTTTATTACGCATCAATCGTACGGTCGATAAAATTCCAGAAAAGTTACGCCTCCAAGAAGGCATGGAATTGAAAAAAATCGACTTACTTCAAATCAATCCCAGTCGCTCCATTGACGACATCGCTGGCGAACACGCCGATGAAATACCATGGGCATTGAAGCTGGCTCTCGGCGGCAGCGGCAATGCCAACCACAGCGGTTCTGGCATTTTAAGTTATTTACTGTTTTCCGAAGGCTATTGTCGCAGCTTAATCGATTTAGGTTTTCAGGATGCCATGAACCGAGCGGACGAGATTCGCGCCTTCTTTGCCGATCACTTTATTGGTCATGAAAGCCACTCATCCCCCGAACACGATCAATCCGACGACATTCAAGCCAGCGCCTGAATATGAAAGCAGTGATGAATATTGGCACGACGTGCAAAGTCATGAGGTATGCTGCGACTGCCCATGGCAGTCACTGCAAAGCGCTCAGTCAACGTCGAATCCAATTCAAACTTGCGCAAATTGGTGGAAAAAATAAGCACTCCGTTCGGCGCTAAGCGCGCCATAGCCAACTCAATCAACTCTGCATGGTCACGCTGAATATCCAACACACCGTCCATGCGCTTTGAATTAGAGAATGTTGGCGGATCCATGAAAATCACATCGTACCGCTCTGACACATTCTCCTTTAACCACTGCAAACAATCCGCCTGAATAAACGTGTGCTGAGCGGGATTTATAGCGTTCAAGCTGAAATTGTCTTGTCCCCAATTCAAATACGTACGCGACATATCCACACTGGTGCAGTGCGCGCCAGCAGCGGCGGCATGCACACTGACCGTCGCGGTATAACAAAACAGATTCAAGAAACGACTGCCACGCTCACGTTGCGACATCATCTTCGCGATGGCCAAACGCGTTGGGCGATGATCAAGGAACAACCCCGTATCCAAATAATCGTGCAAATTCACCCACAAGCGCACCGCGCCTTCTTGCACCTCAAAACGATGCTGATGGCTGTCTACTTTCTGATACTGACGTTTACCGCTTTGACGTTCACGGCGCTTTAACACAATGCGTTCAGAAGGCATCGACATCACTTCGGGTAATACGGCCAAAACGTCCAACAATCGGCGTTCGGCTTTGGCCTCATCTATGCTCTTGGGCGGAGCATACTCTTGCACATGCAGCCAATCACCGTACACATCAATGGCTACCGCATACTCTGGCAAGTCCGCATCATACACTCGATAACAGGTGACTTGCTCTCGCTTCGCCCATTTTTGCAATGGCTTCAGGTTTTTCTTTAAGCGATTAGCAAAGGCCTCGACGGGCCCGCGAATGGCAGACGTTTGTGGGCGAGCAGAACGCTCATCCGCCGCATTAAATACCAACAAACGCGTTTCAATGGTGCCATTGTGCAATCGATACTGCTTGTGCAGCGGTCGACGAATACTCTTAGCTAAGTCAACATTGCCGGTGAACACCGCCAAACGCCATTCCGGCAACCCCATGGTGGCGTCATGAAATTGCTGATACAAAGGCGCCAATTGCGGCAGCTCACTCAAGCGCTCACCATAGGGAGGATTACACACGACCAAACCACCCTGTTGAATCACATCGGCCTGAATCCGCAGTGATTGCATCGGTCTCCGCTCCAAGTGCACATAGCCCGACAAGCCTGCACGCTCCAAATTCTTTTGCGCCGCCGCTAATTGGTCGGCATCAATATCAAAGCCATAGAAGCGATTCTGCAAGGCCGCCAGCCCCTTGCCACGACGATCCCGCGCCTCATCCATCAAACTTAGCCACAAAGCACGGTCGTGCTGTAACCATCCGTCAAACCCCCATTGTTGGCGATTCATGCCGGGGGCCATATCGGCCGCCATCAAGGCCGCTTCAATCAATAACGTACCCGAACCGCACATAGGATCTAACAAATGCTGACCGGCCGTCGCCGTCGCAGGCCAACCTGCCCGCAACAAAATGGCCGCAGCCAAGTTTTCTTTTAAGGGGGCTTTACCAGGCTGCAAACGATAACCGCGACGATGCAGGCTATCGCCAGACAAATTGAAATACAGCAGTAATTTGCCCTTACGCAACTGAGCTTCAATGCGAACACGACCCTCTTTACTGACCGACGGACGTTCACCCGTCAACTCACGAAAAGTATCCACAATGGCGTCTTTGATTTTCTGTGCACCAAACTGCGTATTGCGCATGAAATCCGTTTGCCCATGAAAATCAATACGAAAGGATTCCGACAGCGGGAAAATGGCCGGCCAATCCACCGAGCGCGCCGCGGCATACATTTGGTCCACATTGTCTACCTGACTTTCATGCAATGGCAGTAACACACGACTGGCTAGGCGCGACCACAAACAAACACGATACGCCGTCGCTAAATCGCCACGCCAATAAACCCCCATCGGCGTTTCACGTTCAATCTCGCCGCCTAACTCACTGATTTCAGCGAGCAATAACGACTCAAGACCTTTCGGACACAGTGCCAACCAAGTACGAGTAAGTGATGATTCAGCGTGCGACATGAACAATATTTCCTGTTTGAAATAGCGAATTGCGATAATAACGCCATTTGCTATAAGTATTTAATCGTTAACCTTTGCCCCGTAAACGCGGTACAAAGGATAGGTTGTTTGAGATCACAAACAACGTTTGTTAAGAATAGCTAGCGAGGACGCACTATGAAAAAACAAAAACGCGACATGCAAGAAAGAGCTTTTCAACGAGGGTATCGCGCTGGAGTAGAGCGCCGTTCAAAAGATCTCGCACCGGTCGGCCCAAGCCACGCATCGTGGATGTCTGGCTGGCGTGAAGGTCGTGCCGACCACTGGGATGGTTACACGGGCGTTTCCGGTATTCATAAAATCGCCGTTTAATCCTGGGCACGTCCTAATCGTGTCGCCAATATCATCATCAAGCCTCAAGATGGAGGCCAAGCCCCGCTAACAACGGGGCTTTTTGTTATCAGCAACCTTGTCTTACAGCAGAGATCTACCCTCTTGGCATCGCAGCGATGGCATCCACCAATTCGGATACCAGTTCTGGTCCACGATAAATAAAGCCCGAATACACCTGCACCAACTGAGCCCCAGCGTGCATTTTCTCCACTGCCCCGCGGCCATCACTGATACCACCGACACCAATAATCGGCATTTTTCCATCCAAGGCAGCATGCAGCAGCGACACGGTCTCCGTTGCTTGTTGCTCCAACGGAGCACCGCTTAACCCACCCGCTTCATCGGCAAAACGAATACCCTGTACGCCATCACGCGACAAGGTGGTATTGGTTGCGATCACGCCGTCCATCTCGCATTCCAGTAGCGTAGCTGCAACCAGTGCCACTTCGTCTTCCGTCATATCCGGTGCTATTTTGACAAAAATGGGTTTGTAGCCGAATTCCAGCGCCAATTCACGCTGACGCGCTTTCAATGGTTCGAGCAGTTGTTTTAACGACTCACCAAACTGCAAGGTGCGCAAACCGGGGGTATTCGGTGACGAAATATTCACCGTAATGTACGTGGCATGCTCGTAGACTTTATTTAAACACAGCAAGTAATCACTGGCGGCATCTTCGACTGCCGTATCAAAATTCTTACCGATATTGATACCCAGCACGCCGCGATAACGTGCCGCTTTCACTTGTTCAACCAAATGGTCTACGCCTTTATTGTTGAACCCCATGCGGTTAATAATGGCCTTGCGCTCGGGCAAGCGAAACAAGCGCGGTTTCGGGTTGCCTGGCTGAGGGCGCGGTGTGATGGTGCCGATTTCAATAAAACCAAAACCCAAGCGTGCAAACGCGTCGATGTAATCGCCATTTTTATCCAATCCCGCAGCCAAACCAACCGGATTCGGAAATTCAATACCGGCCACAGTAACGGGCAACGCAGGGACGTTTGGCACCAAATACTGCAAAACCCGTAAACGTTCGGCGGCTCCCAGCATATCAAGCCCCAGCTCATGCGATGTTTCGCCACTTAATCGAAACAACAACTGCTGACTTAGACCATACCAACTCATCCGAACCTCCGAAAAATAAAAAACCGCCGCATTATAGGTGTCCTTGCCATCTTTTCCCATCACGAAAAAAAACGCTCAGTGTCAACGTGATATCACGCCCCAGCGACGTGACGAATCACATCGGCCAAGTTTTGCGCTTGCTGCAAGCACATGGCAGCATCTTTGGCCTCAACCATGACGCGAATCAGCGGCTCAGTACCCGACTTACGCAGCAACAGTCGACCATCATCAGCCAATGCAGACTCCACCGCGGCCACCGCGGCCAATACACGTTCATCGTTTAGCACATCCACGCTGGGATCGTTAAATCGCACATTGATCAACTGCTGCGGCAGTTTTGACATGCCTTGTTTTAGTCGAGACAGAGGCATGCCGCTCTCTAACAACGCGGCCAATACCTGCAACGACGCCACGATGGCATCGCCCGTGGTGACTTGATCCAACACCAAGATGTGCCCTGAGTTTTCGCCGCCCAAGACCCAATCGTGCTGTTCTAACTGCTCCATCACATAGCGATCCCCTACCTTGGCGCGCACAAAGGGGATATCTCGTTCTTTTAACGCCAACTCCAAACCCAAGTTAGACATCAAGGTGCCAACCACACCGCCGTGTAACTCACCTTTTTTGGCCGCGGCTTCGGCTAGAATGAACAGAATTTCATCACCGTCCACGACAGCGCCGTTGCCATCCACCATCATGATGCGATCGGCATCGCCGTCGAGCGCAATACCTAAGTCAGCATTGTGTTCAAGCACCGCATTGACCAAACTGGCCATGTGCGTCGCGCCGCATTCATGATTAATATTGACGCCATTCGGCGTGCTGTTGATGGCAATGACATCCGCACCCAATTCACTGTACACCGACGGTGCAATCCGATAGGCCGCACCATGGGCACAATCCACGACCAGCTTCATGCCACGCAAACTCAGCGCGGTCGGAAAAGTGCCTTTGCAAAATTCAATGTAACGACCACCAGCATCATTAATGCGGCGAGCTTTGCCCAACAAGTGGCTATCAACGCAACCCATACCCTGTTGCAAAGCGTGTTCCAGTAAGGCTTCAATTTCTAACTCTTGCGTATCGGTCAGTTTTTTACCGTCGGCCGAGAAAAACTTAATACCATTATCGTAAAAAGGATTGTGTGACGCACTGATCACCACACCGGCATCGGCGCGAAAAGTTGACGTTAAATACGCAATACCAGGAGTCGGCAGAGGCCCTACTAAGGCGACACTCACGCCAGCGGCAGAAAAGCCAGCTTCTAACGCCGATTCCAGCATGTAACCACTGGCACGCGTATCTTTACCAATCAAAACCTCTTTAGTACCGCCTGCCGCCAACACGGTGCCCACCGCCCAACCCAACTTCATGACAAAATCAGCGGTCATCGGGAACACACCCACTTTGCCGCGCACACCATCGGTGCCAAAATACGTCCGAGACATGACAAAATCCTTTACAAATATGACGCAAAAAAAAATAGGCGGCCATCATACACTTCGGCATGATGGCTGTCATGGCAGGGATTATAAATCGCCTCACAATGGCTTTTACCTTTTGACTAAGCGATTACGATTGTCGCGGCTCGACACAATCAAATCATCACCCAACGCGACACCAGCCGCAGTGCCTCGTTTAAGCAATCGATCATAAAGCACCACATTGACCGTCGCGGCCAAATTCAAACACCCCACAGTCGGGATATACACCACCTCATCGGCTGCTTGCACGACCTCAGCAGACAAACTGCCGTCTTCTGGGCCAAATACATAAAAAGCATGCTCAGGATGCACAAACTCCGTTAATGGTGTTGCCCCGACCACCAATTCAACACACACCATGCGGGCACTCGCAGGCAAACGTGATCGCACCAAGGTTAGGCACTCAACCTTGTGCAAACGATCGCCTTGCGCACCCACTTTTTTCGTATCGGTACGGTGCTTTGCCGCACAGTCATAGCGCGAGCCGGTATAAAACACCGAATCGGCCGCAAAGCAGCCCAAGGCACGCAACACCGAACCCACATTGCCAGCATCCTTAGGATTCATTAACCCCACAACAACCATAATTCCCAATTCCTCCTGACCATCAGAGCCACCTCAACCGCCAATAAGGCTCGACTCATTCATCCGCTAGTGTACCGTAGCGCACCAACAAAAACGCCCACAATAATGTGGGCGTCGGTTAAACCAGCGGCCTGTTGCTAGGGAGCCGCCCTAGGGAGACCCTGAATAACTCTGCACGGCTCTGCGCGAGTCTTTCCGGGCTGCAGAGCACGGCGGCGAACGCAGAGAATGGCGAGTCCTTTTCAAGTTCGCCAACAACGCTATGCTGGCCGGAAAGCCGCGCCCTACGGGGATTGCATAAAAGCCCTGACTCGGTGTCGCCGGGTTTTGACAGAACCCGCTATGCCTGCAACCCGGCTTCGTGATTCAGAGCTTTCCTGCAATCCAGAGCGGGCACCGAGTTACTCAGAGGCTCCCTAGGCGTTCGCCAACTCACGACGCGTAGGGAACGAGTACCGAACAATACGCTGCAATACCGTCCAATATTGGCGCGCAAAGGAGCCGGTATTGTATGGAATACCATAACGCTGACAAATCTGCTCAACGGTTTTTGCCATTTCAGGATAATGGTATGCCGGCACATCGGGAAATAAATGGTGCTCAACCTGACAGCTCAAATGGCCACTTAAAATATGCAACCAGCGCGGCCCTTCAAAATTGGAGGAACCCAATATTTGTCGAAAATACCACTGCCCACGCGTTTCTTGCTCACAATCTTCGGCACGAAACGTATGAGCAGATTCCGTGAAATGACCGCAAAAAATGACCGTCGACGTCCATAAATTACGAATCAAATTCGCCGCCAAATTCCCCAGCAAGACCGGTACTAATACCGGAAAACACAACAACGGGTAAAACACATAATCTTTAAACGTTTGCCGACGAATTTTACGGAAAAACGCCTGTTTTAACTCCTCACGACTGATCGGCAATTGGCTGTTCTTTTTTTTCTTACCAAAGAAAATCCGCTCTCCAGCCAACTCGTGATACGCCACACCAAACTCAAACAACAAGCTCAGTTTTAAATACATAAAAAACTGATAAAGATTACGGGGTCGCCACGCAATATCATCACTCAACCGTAAAATGCCGTAACCATAGTCGCGATCTTTACCAATAATATTGGTGTAGGTGTGATGCTCGTGATTGTGATAGCGCTTCCAAGAATTGGCATCACCGACATTGTCCCATTCAAAATCGCGCGAATTGATGTTGGGATCATTCATCCAGTCGTATTGACCGTGCATCACATTATGGCCAATTTCCATATTGTCGAGAATTTTTGCAATGGCCAGCATCAATACACCAAACAAACCCGTCCACCATAAAGGGGATAAAAATCCGACCAGCATGACCACTCGTCCGCCCATGTCCAACCCACGCTGCCAGCGAATAACGCGGCGAATGTAATCGGCATCCTTTTGTCCGACTTTGCTCATGGTTTCTGCGCGCAGTGCATCTAATTCTTCAGCAAATGCATCCAGCGTCGCATCATCTGGTCGTATCGTAACATGCCCCCCCGCCTTAGCTGGCGCGGGTACGAGTACTGTATTACCTCTATTCATTACCGTGGTTGTCATTTTTCCACCTCACAACGACACAACAACATCGGTCACCGGGACCGATAAACACAATTGAATTTCTTCAGGCCCCGTATCCGAATACTCACCCGTGCGCGTATTCAACACCACACCTCGCTCTTTCTGGCAGATGCACTGATGGCAAACCCCAATCCGACAACCAGAAACCGGATTAAGACCCGACTGCTCTGCCATTTCCAACAGTGACTGATTCGACGCCTGCGCCACATCCAGCACGTGCTGACTTCGACTGAACTGCACCACTCGTGATGCATCAAGTTGAGCAACACGATCCAATGGCGCCGCACCAAAATATTCAAAATGCACTCGCTCATCGGCAACGTGTAATACACGTAATGCATCGCGAGCAGCTTTAATCATTGGGCTGGGGCCACAGACAAACACATCGCACTCCAGTAAACGCTGCAACGGTTGCAAATGTGATTCATCAATAAACCCCACCTGTTCACTGTCCATCCATTGAATACTCAAATTCGACAACGAGGTTTCATAACCCAACAACGCCTGCTGAAACAAAAAATGCTGGCTGTCGCGGGCATACACCAACAAATGCACTTCACGAGCACTGACTTCGCTCGATAATTGCTGCAGCATCGAATGCAGAGGCGTTAAGCCACTGCCGCCAGCAATCAACAACAAAGGTCGATGCTCTGGCACCTGCTGCAAGGTAAACTCGCCCTGAGCGGCTGAAATATTCACCACGGAATTGGCATGCAAATGCTGACGCAACCAAGGCGTAATACGTCCTCCGACTTGTTCGCGAATGGTTAACTCAATCAAACCCGTGGTCTGCCAATGGGCAGGCGATGAAGAAATGGAAAAGGTTCTTGTACAAAACGCACCGTCCTTTTCGACGGTCAGTTGCACATACTGCCCCGCAACAAATCCCGCCCAACGCGAGTCTGGCTTAAGCACTAGACTATACACATCGGACAACTCAGAGCGAATTTGCATCACGGCGGCACGCCATGCGTGAGTTGACCAACCTGGCTGCCAATACTGCATAAAGGGTGCAAAATACGACGAAAAAGACGGCCGAGTCGTTAAGGTTTCAGCCAGCCAGCGCCCGATGCCGCCTGCAGCAGGCAAGGCAGGCCCTTGTTGAGAATGGGTAGCAGTCATCAAACAACCTCACGAAAAGCAAAATACGGACTGCGTTGTACGCAAATCTACCACCTAAGTCCAATGGCAAATAACGGTGATTGCCTATCTTAAAATCACAAATACATGTAAAGATGGATTAAAAAAAATATAGAAACCCCATTAAATCGATAAAAAACAATAACTTAACAAAAACAAACAAAGACACACAGACCGAAACAAACCACCATTATCAACTTATAGTCACAAATATTATGCATTCAGATCCTGAGTCCGACACCGTCAAACGCACTCGGAAGGCCAACCGAGTCATGCTAATATAAGCAACCAGCGCAGTCGCCAACCACAAGGTTTCTCATGACCATTCAGCACTTCATCACGCATCACATTCAAAAACGCAGCGACGAACCGGCCGCCACATTGCAATGCAGTGACCAAGAAGCCGACTTACAACACGCGGTTGTTGCTCATTTCTACCAACAAACACTGAGCCAGTTAAAAAGCACACTGACTCAGCGAGCTGGAAAACGCTATGGGGTTTTTCACCCAGAAATCACCTTTGTACGAGCGCAACTGCAAAACTGGCAACAACAAGGACAGAGCTTTCTGTCGCTGACTCGTCGCCTTAGCCAACAGTTTGCCAATCAATTGGACAACACCAACTTGGAGGTCGAAGGCTACCTTGCCTTTATTTACGAACAGCTGGCCGACAGCGATCGGATGTATTGTTTTCTACTGCGCCGGAAAAGCAGCGTGTCCATCAATACCGACATGACCCTCAGCGAGACCCATTATCTGGATTTTTCCAACACTGGTTTCGGCGTTATGATCAATCTGACCGAGTGGCAAGAAGACGACACCCAACCCTTTATTACCTTCAGCTACGGGCGCGGTGACAAGCCGCTACAACAGCAATGGGCCGAATTCATCGGCTTTACCGATGCGCTGGACAGCGCCGCAGAAACCGCCGCATTTCTCGATATTGTCGAACAATACAGCCAAGCATTGCCGCAAGAAAAAAGTCACGAATACAAAAGCAAGCTGGTGGATTACTGCCTAGAGCAAGACGCCCTAGGCGAAGCCGTTAATTTCAACGAGCTAGAACATTACCTAGAGAAAGAAGTCACCTTAAGCCAAGAAGAACGCCCAGCAGGTGCCTCATTCAGCCATTACGTGATTGAAAAACAAAAACAGCGCCAGCAACTGAGTAACGAGCTAAGCCAAGCGCAAAAAAACGACATAGGTTTGCCATCAAGCGCGACAGACAGCGTCAAAACCGAGCTCATCCCTGATCGCAAAAAACTGCGCAACTACATTCGCTACAGCGGCAAACACAAGGACTTAAGCATCAGCTTTTCCGCCAGTCTGCTCGATAGCGACGTGGTATTTGATGGTCACAAAAACACCCTAACTCTGCACAAACTTCCCGAAAGTTTGTTAAAACAGCTAAAAGGGCAATAATGACTAGCCTTTGCGACCGGCATCAGCGGCAATGCGCTTAACCACCCTGGCCGCTGCCACAAATCCAAAGGTAGCCGTCACCATGGTGACGGCACCGAAGCCCGAAGCACAGTCCAGTCTCGTGCTATCACCCGTGAACGACTTAGCCTGCCCCACTTCACCATTCGGTTGCGGATAGGACAACTGCTCGGTAGAAAACACACACGGGATGGAATAATTGCGACTGGGGTTGCGTGAAAACTGATAATCTCGACGCAAAATAGAACGTACTTTACGCGCTAATGGGTCATTGGTGGTTTTATTCAAATCCGCCACTTGAATTTGTGTGGGGTCCATCTGTCCACCCGCCGCACCGGTGGTAACCACCCGAATTTTACGACGCTTACAGTGCGCCAGCAAAGCCGCCTTGTTTTTAACACTGTCAATGCAGTCCACGACATAATCAAACTGCGTCGTTATCAACTGCTCAAGATTTTGCATCGTGACAAAATCCATTAGCGGATGAACACGACACTCCGGATTAATATCCAGAATACGCTGCGCCATCACCTCAACCTTCAATTGCCCTACGGTTGACGTCATGGCGGGCAATTGGCGATTGCTATTGGTAATACAGACATCATCCATATCGATAAGGGTGATTGCCCCCACACCAGAACGAGCTAACGCCTCAGCAGCCCAACTACCCACACCTCCGATACCAACAACGCACACATGCGCGGCCTGTAAACGCTGCAAGCCAGCGGTGCCGTACAAGCGACCAATCCCAGCAAAACGATCCAGATATCCTAACGACACAACAGCACCAACACCCATCAAAAAAAGGATGCCAGTATAACCCTACAGACCAGAAACCTGCACTTCTCTTCGTCTCAACCAACGCGCCGTTTCGCTAATGCGCTGCAAACTGGGCTCCGATTGATCAAACTGCACCAACAATCGACGCGCATCCTGATCGGATAACATACCCAGCAAACCCTGACGCGCAATCGGTACGGCACTCACACGCGCCGTCAAACTGGTCGCCAAGGCATCCAAGAAGGCAACCGAGACATGGCCATGTTCACGATAATTCAACGACACACGAACACCATCACCAGAGCGCTCCAGCAATATTTGATCATGCTGCTTTAGCGGTCCCCTCATGATGGCTAAGAACTGCCCCATATCCGATTGCAAGTCTTGCCGCACTTCCGCAGGCAAGGCAATGGACAACGCATCCAACCAGAGCTGCTCAAAACGTCGCACGGAGATCGTCGGAGCGACAACGCGTAACTCCAGTTTATGGACATCCTGCAAACCACGCTCGGCATCCACCTCAGGACGAGAGGCACCCGATAAATCCGTGTACATCGCCACTAAAAACCACGCACTGCCGAGAGTCTCAAACGACCCCACACCACGCAATTCCAAAGCATGCACTGGCATATACACCGACATGAGGAAACAAAAAGAGAATAAGAACCGTAAGAAAGGCATAACTAAGTACCAAAAAAAGCCATTAGTGACAATTTTGGTCAGTTACAACCCAAACAACAACGCCATTTTACGCCAGAAAATCGCCAACCAGACCCAGCAAGACCACAGAAACCGCCCAGACCACAAAGTCACAGAGCCCACATCAAGCCACATGCTACTCATCATCAATATTCAGTAGCTGAATACGCGATGATAAAGGGACCAAATCTCGATACAGCTGATCCTGCAACGCCGGTGTACGCACATCATCCAGCGTCACACGCGCCAATACCTTCATTAATAGCTGATTAATCCCCCCCCAACTACTCGACAAAGAACAGTGTGCGGTAATATCGCAACGATGCGTTTCAGTACTGCATTCCGTCAAGGACACCGGCCCTTCGAATGCCTCAACCACATCCAGTACGCGCACTTGGTGAGGTGCTTTCGCCAAACGATAGCCTCCCTTGGCACCTCGTTGCGCCAATACCAAGCCGGCATCCACCAACGACTTCATCACTTTACGCACCGTCGGCATGGCCAAGCCCGTCCGCTGCGCCACATCATCCGCCGACAATTTCACCGCACCAACCTGTGCCAACTGATCCAGAACAACAATGCCGTAATCGGTCAATTTACTAATACGCAGCACAAACACCTCCGCACACAGCGGTTTCAGAAAAATGCGAACGATTCTCAATACATTGATTTAGCACGAATTTTTCCGCTCTTATCGAAAAAATAAAGCATACCATTGTGGTAATCTTTAATATACCCGAGTAAAATACTCAGTATTGCAGAGGGCAGGAAACCACCGCTCAACCACCGCGCTGCCCCAAGGATGACCAAGCACGAATGAGAGACACCGCCATGACCAATGTGAATATCGAACGCGCTGACGTTGTACTGGAAGGCAAAGACGCCGAGATTGATCGTCGCATCAATAAAGAGTACCAAGCCGGTTTCGTCTCCGACATCGAATCGGACACCTTAGCCCCAGGCTTGGACGAAGACGTTGTCCGCTTTATTTCCAATAAAAAAGGCGAGCCCGAATGGCTTACCGAATGGCGCTTGAAAGCATTTCGCGCATGGCAAGACATGAAGGAACCCACCTGGGCACATGTCCATTACCCTGAAATCGACTTCCAAGCTCTGTCGTATTATTCAGCCCCCAAAAGCATGGCAGACGGCCCCAAAAGTCTCGATGAAATCGATCCAGAGCTGTTGCGTGTATACGATAAGTTGGGCATTCCTCTGCACGAGCAAATGGCCTTGGCGGGCATTGCCGTCGATGCCGTATTCGATTCAGTTTCCGTTGCCACCACCTTTCGCGAAACCTTGGCTGAAGCCGGCGTTATTTTCATGCCCATTTCCGAAGCCGTACACGCTCACCCGGAATTGGTTAAAAAATACCTAGGCTCTGTGGTGCCTCAACGCGACAACTACTACGCCGCATTGAACTCAGCGGTATTTTCCGATGGGTCGTTTGTGTACATCCCGAAAGGGGTACGCTGCCCAATGGAATTGTCGACCTACTTCCGCATTAACGAAGCCAAAACCGGACAGTTTGAACGCACTCTCATTATTGCCGACGAAGGCAGCTATGTGAGCTATCTCGAAGGCTGTACAGCGCCTATGCGCGATGAAAACCAATTGCATGCCGCCGTGGTTGAATTAGTGGTGCTCGATAATGCCGAAATCAAATACAGCACCGTGCAGAACTGGTATCCCGGTGACGCCGACGGCAAAGGTGGCATTTATAACTTTGTGACCAAACGCGCAGTGGCACACACCAACGCCAAAATCAGTTGGACACAAGTAGAAACAGGTTCTGCCGTCACTTGGAAATACCCCAGCTGCGTACTGAAAGGCGACAATGCGGTCGGTGAATTCTACTCCGTGGCACTGACCAACAATTATCAACAAGCCGACACTGGCACCAAGATGATCCATTTGGGCAAAAACACCAAATCCACCATCATCTCTAAAGGCATTTCGGCGGGTAAAAGCCAAAACGCCTATCGAGGTTTGGTACGCATGAACCCTGGCGCTGCGGGTGCGCGCAATTACACCCAGTGCGACTCTCTGCTGATTGGTAATCAATGCGCTGCGCATACGTTTCCTTACATCGAAAGCAAACACCCATCAGCCGTGGTCGAGCACGAAGCCACGACGTCCACCGTCAGTGACGATCAACTATTCCTATGCCGTCAACGCGGCATCGACACGGAAAAAGCCGTGTCCATGATCGTCAATGGTTTCTGCAAAGAAGTCTTTAAAGAACTGCCCATGGAGTTTGCCGTCGAAGCCGGAAAGCTGCTGGAAGTGTCTTTGGAAGGCTCTGTGGGCTAATGCCCTGTGCTCAACATTATGAATACAAAACGTGTCGCAGCCTAGCTGGATGTCGACACGCGATGACGACAAATTTGAAATAGGTAACCCCATGATCAGCATTAACAACTTGCACGCCAACGTTGAAGACAAGCAAATTCTGAAAGGACTAAACCTGACCATCAACCCAGGAGAAGTACACGCCATCATGGGCCCAAACGGCGCAGGCAAAAGTACCCTAGGCAACGTGTTAGCCGGTCGTGAAGGTTATGAAGTGACCGACGGTAGTGTCGTATTTCATGGTCAAGATCTACTCGATTTAGAGGCGGAAGAACGAGCACGTGCTGGCTTATTTTTGGCGTTCCAATACCCGGTAGAAATTCCTGGAGTATCGAATCTCGAGTTCCTGAAAGCGTCTGTCGATGCCGTGCGTAGCCAACAAGGCAAAGAGCCTCTCGACTCAGTACAGTTTTTAAAGCTAGCGCGTGAAAAAATCAAAGCCGTCAATCTCGACCAAAGTTTTTTAAAGCGTGGCGTGAACGAAGGCTTTTCCGGTGGCGAGAAAAAACGTAACGAACTCATGCAAATGATGCTGCTTGAACCATCGTTGTGCATTCTCGACGAGACCGACTCTGGCCTCGACATTGATGCTCTGCAAGTGGTTGCCGAAGGCGTCAACGCCATGCGCGACCCGAACCGCAGCTTTATTATCGTCACCCACTATCAGCGCCTACTTGATTACATCGTGCCCGACTTTGTGCACGTACTGGCCAATGGCAAAATTGTCAAAAGTGGTGGTAAAGAATTGGCCTTAGAACTGGAAGAAAAAGGCTACGGCTGGTTAGAAAATGGCACAGGAGATGCGTAATGCCTGAGTTGTTTCAACATCAACAGAGCGAGTTAGCCGCCAGCACAGTGAAACTGCCCTGGTTGACAGCATTTAATCAGCGCGGGGCCGATGCTTTTCGTACTGCCGCCCTACCGACTCGCAAAACCGAAGCCTGGAAATACACACCGCTAACTGCGCTAACACGCTTAGCACCGCAGCAATGTGGCCAGCCTGTCACCTATACCAACCCGCTAGTAGCGTTTGCACGCATCGACGGCCTACACGATCATCGCCTTGTGTTCGTCAACGGCATTCTGGACAAACAGCATTCCAGCGCTTCGGCCTTGGCCGCTGTGACTTTATTCAGCGAAGCCAATGCCGAACAGCAAGCTCTGATCGCACAACACTTAGGGCACGTCGCGCAACAAAGCGAAAGCCCGAATCTGTTTACCGACCTCAATGATGCCGCACTTTCCGACGGTGTTTTACTGCACATTCGTGACCATCAGCCGTTATTACAAATCAGTTGGTTAACCACCTCTGAGGCCAAGCCATTTACTGTGTTCGCACGATTATTAGTGGTGCTAGAACGCCACGCGCAAGCCGCCATCGTTGAACACTACGGCTCCGACCTGTCTGAGCAAAACAGCGTGACCAATGCCGTCACCGAAATCGTCATCAACGACAATGCGCAATTGCAGCATTATCGTCTGCAAACCATGCATTCTTCAGCCCAGCACATAGGCAGCTGCCACGTAGACCTACAGCGCGATGCACGTTATCACGGTTTCCATGCCGGTTTTGGTTCAACCCTATGTCGCAACGATTTGGTGGTACACCACAATCAAGGTGGCTCGCATTGCCAGCTCGATGGTATTTACGTACCGCAGCACGACGAATTGATCGATTTTCATACGTGCATTGAGCATCGTGCAGCCCATTGCACCAGCAATGAAGTCTTTCGTGGCATCATGAACGACCAAGCTAAAGCCGTATTTAATGGTCGTATTCATATTCATCCGCATGCGCAAAAAACCTTAGCGGAATTAAGTAATAAGAATCTGCTGCTCACACCAGGTGCTGAAATTTTCACCAAACCCGAATTGGAAATTTACGCTGACGACGTCAAATGCGCACACGGTGCCACCGTCGCTCAGTTGGATAACAAAGCGATGTTTTATCTACAAAGCCGTGGCATCAGCAAAGCCGATGCCGAAGTTATGCTTAGCTTTGGTTTTATCAATGAGTTGATCGAACAACTGCCCGACGAAGCCGTGCGCAACTTACTGCGCCCAATGCTGGCAACGCGTTTTGATCGAGACTCCTCTTTAACGCATGACATAGGCTAACTGTATGACGTCGTTAATTGCCGATATTGAACAGATTCGCGCGGATTTTCCGGCACTGAATCAACACGTGAATGGCAAACCCTTGATCTATCTCGACAACGGCGCCACCACGCACAAGCCACAAGCCGTGATCGATGCCTTGAGTTACTATTACCAGCACGATAACTCCAACGTACATCGTGGTGCTCATACCCTGAGTGATCGTGCAACCGCACGCTTTGAAAACGCACGACGTACGGTTCAGCAGTTTCTAAACGCTGCCCATGCCGAAGAAATTGTCTGGACCCGTGGCACCACCGAAGGCATAAACTTAGTCGCGTCAACGTGGGGACGCGCCAACCTCCAGCAAGGCGATCAAATTCTGATTTCCGCCATGGAACATCACTCGAACATTGTTCCTTGGCAAATGCTGTGCGAACAGCAAGGTGCTGAGTTAGTGGTGATTCCGGTCTCGAACGAGGGCGTACTTGACCTTGACGCATTCGACGCATTACTCAACGAACGCGTAAAGCTGGTGTCATTGATTCATGTCTCCAACGCGCTGGGCACCATCAACCCAATTGAACACGTGATCAACAAAGCCCACGCCATTGGCGCGAAAGTGCTGATTGATGGGGCTCAGTCGGTCGCGCATTGGGCCATTGACGTACAAGCACTGGATGTCGATTTCTTTGTCTTTTCGGGACACAAGCTGTTCGCCCCAACCGGTATCGGTGCACTGTATGGCAAAGCCGAGCTACTGAACGCCATGCCGCCCTATCAAGGCGGTGGTGAAATGATCGAACACGTCAGTTTCAGTAAAACCACCTATAACGTTTTACCTTATAAGTTTGAAGCGGGCACACCGAACATTGCCGGCGCCATTGGTTTGGCGGCTGCCATCGACTATCTGGCCACTCTCGATCGTGTGGCACTGGCGAAACACGAAGACGCCCTGCTACAGCGTTGTCAACAAGCCGCCAGCGCCCTGGGCGGTATTCGTGAAATCGGTCAAGCAGCGCATAAAGCCAGCATCTTCGGATTTTTACTCGACGGTGCACACCCCGCCGATGTCGGTACGCTACTCGATCAACAAGGCATTGCCGTTCGTACCGGCCACCATTGTGCCATGCCCATCATGGCGCAAATGGGCATTCCGGGTAGCGTTCGTGCCTCCTTGACCTTCTACAACACCTTGGCCGAGGTCGATGCGTTGTTTGTCGGCCTTGAAAAAGCCAAACTGTTCTTACTTTAGGCGGAGATTCCACCATGAGCATTGCGACTTTTGACCCAAACGCCGACGCCACGGTATCGATGACGGATACCGCGATCGCCCACATTCGTAAGCAACTGCAAAAATCGCCTGATATGCACGGTGTGCGTTTAGGCGTAAAAAAAAGCGGCTGTTCTGGCTTTAAATACGACATCGAATTTGTGGCCAACGCTCAAGACGATGACCAAGCCATCGCCATCTGTGATGACCTCACATTGTACGTTTCGGCCGAAGCCAAACCCTACGTTCGTGGTACCATCATCGACTTCAGCAAAGAAGGCTTAAACAGCACCATTAAATTCTTAAACCCGAACGCAAAAGATTTATGCGGCTGCGGCGAGTCATTCTCCGTCTAAGCCCTTCTTGTTCATACAGCCATGAGAGACGTTACATGGAAAGAAGAATGGTGGTTGCCCACCAGCCGTGCCCTGCTCGTACCGTACCCGGTGGCCAACCAGCGGTGATTGCCGAAGGCACGTTCGTTACCATCCAACAAGCGTTGGGTGGCAATTACACGGTGATTGTCAATGGCAACATGATGCGTGTTGATGGCACCGATGCCGCCGCATTGGGTTTAGAATCGGAAGTCATCGAATTTGAGGATCGTGGCGACGGCCTCGTCCATAAGGAGCAAATCGAACAAGCCTTGCGCACCATCTACGACCCAGAAATCCCCATCAATTTGCTCGATTTGGGTTTGATTTACGACATCGCCATCGAACAAAACAAAGTGCTGATTACCATGACACTCACCGCACCCACCTGCGGCATGGGGCCCGTGTTAATTTCCGATGTCAAATACCGAGTCGCCAAAGTACCTAATGTTGCTCTGGTCGAGGTGAAACTGGTATTTACGCCAGCGTGGAGCCGAGAAATGATGAGCGAAGAAGCCCAATTGGAAGCCGGTCTCTTTTTCTAATGAGGAGAACGGCCTATCAGAAGATCAACGCTCAACACGCTGAACGCGTTGAAACTTTCCTTGGTCATCAAACTGAATCGCAAAACGACCGTAAATGCCTTCGTGGCCCACCATTTTTTGCAAAATATTGGCCGGAAAGCGCACCTGACGTCCATCGAGCGTGGTTGCCACCACATACTTGATGTGACCACGGTAGTAACTCAAATACTCATCGGCCGAAATCGCCAAATCCACCACAACTTGCTGGCTCACGTGCTGCTCCCAACGGCTGTACTGCACCCAGTCACTGCACTCACGAGTGCAGAATTGGGGCAGTTATAGAGCCGAGTCAGCAGCAGGTCAAGTGCCACGAACCATTCACCTCAGTGCCGACTGGCCTGTGCCAAATCAAGTAACTCGCGCAATGCCACCGCCGCCATGGCAAATTCCATGTGCTCAATTTTGCGAATTTCCACCAACATGGCCTGCCAACGATCAAACAACAGCGTTTGATCCTGTTGCCACTGTTGCAAGGCCGCTGACAACTCGCCCTCTTGCCAATACGACACCAACAAGCTCATGGTCAAGGCACGCTGTTGCCAATCCAAATCATCGCGCAAACTTTCTCGTGCCAAGGCCTGCCAATGGTTTTGAGTCCCTAAAGCGGTTATCTGCTCCATAAACCAACTCAGTGACAACTGCTCGCCCAAGGTAAAATAGACCAGTGAGACATCACTCAGCGATCGCTCCGTTTGCTGCGCCACCTCAATAATACCCAATGAGGCATACAAGTCCGTCGCTGCCGATGTCACCAACGCCAGCGATTCGGGCACACCCTGTTGTTGACGTTCAGCAACCAGCTGCTGCCAACGCGCCAGCGACTCACCTTGCAAGGTCGATGACAGCACCTGAGACAATTGCTGCACCGCTGGCTGAAACGCCTCAACTTCATGATCAATAGCGGTTAAATTACGACGATTGCGCAACAACCAACGCGTTGCTCGGCGTACTAGACGAATCATATCCGCCATCATCTGCTCTTGCAGATCGCTGGCAACCAAGGTATCCAGCGCCATCAATTGTTGCCAATATTCATCCAACGAGAAAATGCCTTTGGCGGCCAAATACGCTCGCGCAATATCGGCACTACTCGCCCCAGTGGATTGCTGCAAACGATGAACAAAGGTAATGCCCATGTAATTCACCATGTCATTTGCCAGCTGCGTCGCAATGATTTCACGACGTAATCGATGGTGCATCAAGGGTTCCGCAAAATCCTTGGCCAACGCCGCTGGGAACGCACCAAACAACAATTGCGCACAGTAAGGATCATTGGCGATGCTATCGTCATTGAGCTGTTCTTTCAGTTCCGCTTTAATGTAGGAAATCAACACCGACAATTCAGGGCGTGTTAGCCCTAAGCCCGCTTGTTTACGTTGCAGCAATTCATCATCCGTGGGCAACCCTTCCAGTTGACGATTCAGCTTACCGGATTGTTCCAGCGCCTGAATCACCCGCTGATAATCGTCCAATCGTTTTTCGCAATCGTGATACGCCAGCACAATCGCCTGCGTCTGTCGATAATTGTCCTCCAATACCAAATTCGCCACATCATCGGTCAATTTAACAAACACGTCGTTGCGTTGCTTTAAGGTCAAGTCGCCGCTATCGAGCAATTCATTCAACATGATTTTGATATTGACCTCATGGTCGGAGCAATTCACACCACCGGCATTATCAATCGAGTCGGTGTAACTCACACCGCCCTGCAAAGCGTATTCAATTCGGCCCAGTTGCGTAAAACCGAGATTGCCGCCTTCACCGACCACTTGTGCGCGCAATTCACGACCATCAATGCGCAAACCATCATTGGCCTTATCCCCCACCAGTGAATGGCGCTCGCTGTGGCTTTTCACATAAGTACCAATCCCCCCATTCCACAGCAAGTCGACCGGTGCACGCATAATGGCTTTGATAAACTCATTCGGGGTTAAACGCTCATCGTCGATGGCCAAACAGCGCCTAACTTCCGGTGTGATCACAATACTCTTGGCACTGCGCGAAAACACCCCACCACCGGCAGACAAACACGTCACATCGTAATCTGTCCAACTGGAGCGCGGTAACTGAAATAAACGCTCGCGTTCGCTAAAACTGCGTGCGCAGTCCGGTTCCGGATCAAGAAAAATATGCTGATGATTGAACGCCGCAACCAACCGAATATGAGGCGACAACAACATACCATTACCAAATACATCGCCCGACATATCGCCAATACCCACCACAGTAAACGGTTGTTGCTGCACATCGATACCGCGTTCACGAAAATGGCGCTGCACCGATACCCAAGCACCACGAGCGGTAATACCCATTTTTTTATGGTCATATCCGACCGAACCACCGGAAGCAAAGGCGTCTTTCATCCAAAACCCACGTGCCAATGAAATTTCATTCGCAATATCGGAAAAACTGGCGGTGCCTTTGTCGGCCGCCACCACCAAATAGGCATCGTCTTCATCGTGACGAATCACCTGTTGTGGCGGCACAATGTCACCATCGACACGGTTGTCGGTCACATCCAACAGCGCACGAATAAACGTCTGATAACACGCAATCCCTTCCGCGAGCTGTGCTTCTCGGCCACCGTCAGTGGGCGGGCATTTCACAATAAATCCGCCCTTCGCACCGACCGGAACGATGATCGCATTTTTCACTTGCTGTGCTTTTACCAAGCCCAGCACTTCCGTACGAAAATCGTCACTACGATCCGACCAACGCAAGCCACCGCGCGCCACTTTGCCCGCGCGTAAATGAACCCCTTCCGTACGGGGTGAATAGACAAAAATTTCAAACATAGGTCGAGGTAACGGCATGTCTGTGATGGCACTCGGATCCAACTTGAGCGAAACATACGATTTAGGCTGCCGATGCTCATCCTGCTGATAAAAATTCGTCCGCAACGTGGCTTTGATCAGTTCCAAATAACGACGAATCACACGATCTTCGTTCAATTGCTGCACATCATCCAAAGCGGCAATCAGCCGTTCTTCCAGTGCGGTTTCGTGCACCGCTCGCTCGGCCAAGGTGTGATTCTGCAAACCAAAGCGTACCTCAAACAACTGCATCAGCTGCTGGCTAATACCGACATAACGGCACAAGGTATCGGCAATGTACGTTTCACTGATGCCGAATTTGATCTGTTTCATATAGCGCGCATACGCACGCAACAATGCAACCTGTCGCCAACTCATTTGAGCGGCCAAAACCAAACGATTGAAGCCATCATTTTCCGCATGGCCATGCCATATTGCGGCAAACGCCTGTTGAAACTGCGTTTTAATTGACGCCAAATGAATAGGCTCGGCGCCGCCATGAAATAACGTAAAATCATGCACCCAAATGGAATCACAACGCGCATTCGTCAAACGCAATTCGTAAGGATGCTCACCCATCACCCGCAGACCAAAATTCTCCAAGACCGGAATCACATCGGATAACGGCAATAATCGATCACGCTGAAATAATTTAAAGCGAAAATACTGCTCGTCTTCTTCCAACTCACGATAAAAACTCATGCCCAACTCGTTCGGTTGGGCGTCCAGCAAGTCTTCAATATGAATGATGTCGGAAACCCCGCTACGGGGTGCAAAACGCTCACGATATCCGGCAGGAAAAGCGTCACGATAGCGCTGAAAATAATCATTGCCGGTTTCTTCACCGACCTGCTCGACCAATGCCGTGTGCAAATCGTCTTGCCAAGAACGTACGGCCTGTAGAATTTTATAGATCACCACATCGTCATCGAACGTCACCGGCTGCTGCTCGTTCAAGCGCACAATGAAATGCGTACGTGCCAAAATCGATTCTGAGAAATAGGTATTAAATTCAATGTGCTGCGGCGCAAATTCATGCGTTAACACCTGTTCGATTTTCTGCCGCAACTCGGTGTTGTAAATATCACGAGGTACATACAACAAACAGGATAAAAACTTGCTGTACGGATCTTTGCGCAGATACACCCGTGTTTGGCGTCGCTCTTGAATATTTAAAATACTGTTGGCAATGGTTTTTAATTGCTCAGCGGTGGATTGAAACAACTCATCGCGTGGATACACTTCCAAAATTCGATCCAGCTCTTTCGCACGATGACTGTGCTCTGCAAAACCACTCAGTTCGCGCACACGCTTTAATTTGTCACGAATAATCGGAATATTGTTCGGTGTTTCCAAGTACACCATGGAGGTAAACATACCCATGAAACGCACGCCACCGATGACCTCACCCGCCTCATTCAAACGTTTAATCACCACATAATCGGGATAGGCCGGTCGATGTACTCGACAACGCTGACCCGACTTCATAAAACTGATGCGATGTTCATCGCTAATAAACTGCTGAATGTCCGTAGGTAACGTACTCAATTTCAGCCGCGTCGTCGATTTCGGATAACCGCGAAACAACCCCAAATCGGCACTGGCATTGCGCTCCAACCACACATCACCTTTTTGTTTTTTTAGCGTGAATTCGTCGTACGCCAAAAAGGTAAAATGGTGATCACGCAACCAGGTTAAAAAGGCCACCTGCTCGACCAATTCGGGCTGAGCTTGCAGCAACGCAATCTGTTCATCTAGGCATGCCAACATGGGGGGGAAATCGACCACGCAGACCGATACTTCATGCACAATGGCGTGTAACGTTTCGGCAAGATCGGTCAATACAGCGGGGTCACTGTGATGATCAATCTCAATAGACAATAAAGCCTCTGTCGGCATGCTCTCCGTGTCAAATGACCAGTCATTGCCCGTACTCAATCGGCCTTTTTTATCTCGTTCAATAGGCACCACCGCATAGTGAATCGAATGAATCGCCATCTGTCGCTGATTCAATTCCATGCGCACGGAGTCCACCAAAAATGGTTTATCGTCGGTAACCAGTTCAATGATGGTGTGCGACGACTGCCAACCATGATTTTCATAATCCGGGTTGAATACACGAATATTGCTTTGCTGAGCAGCGCGTTGTTGCAACAATTGCCACATGGACAGTGTGGCGCCATACACATCGTCCATCGAACGCGCCAACCATTCATCGGCAGACACATTGCGATAATACACTCGGGAAAACCCCATCAGTCGATTGGCCGTTTCCGGATCATTGCGCTCATTCATCCATTCATGCAAAGCGTTTAACATGTTACCGTGTCCTTCTGTAGACTGATCAATGACATTAAGCGTAGCTGATATTCCCAGCCATGTCGCAGAGCAACTCGGGAACCCACCTCAATGAAAGGAATCAGAGCATTGACGTTGACAACTAATTTTATAAAATCCTCACAAAATCAAAGCGCTAGGAACTGACACCATGACGTTACATCAAGGATTTGCCGCGCTGCGCAACGAGCTGCAACAACACATTATTGGCCAACCGGCGTTGGTTGAACGACTGCTGATATGCCTACTGGCTGATGGTCACCTGTTGGTGGAAGGGGCACCTGGCTTGGCCAAAACCAAAGCCATCAACGCCTTGGCAGATCGCATTGATGGTGACTTTAAACGCATCCAGTTTACCCCCGACTTATTACCTGGGGATATCACAGGAACGGAAATTTATCGCCCCGAAGAGCACCGCTTCGATTTTCAACCTGGCCCCATTTTTCATCATTTAATCTTAGCCGATGAAATCAACCGCGCCCCCGCCAAAGTACAAAGTGCGTTGCTCGAAGCCATGGCCGAGCGCCAAGTCAGTGTCGCCGGAAAGACTCATGCATTACCTGACCTATTCATGGTCATGGCCACCCAAAACCCCATTGAACAAGAAGGCACATATCCGTTACCCGAAGCGCAGCTGGATCGCTTTTTGATGCACGTTACCATCGACTACCCAGATGCCCATGCCGAATTGGCCATATTGCGCTTAGTACGCGGCGAAGCCAGTCTGCAACCCACGGCTACGGCCACCACATTGACTCAACAAACCCTGTTCGCGGCACGCCAAGAGGTACTAGCCTTGCACATGAGCGAATCGGTAGAACGCTACATCGTGCAATTGATTATGGCCACGCGCCAGCCAGAGCATTACGGTAACGAACTAAAGCAATGGTTAGAATACGGCGCCAGTCCACGCGGCACCATCGCCTTAGATCGTTGCACCCGCGCTCATGCCTGGCTACAAGGGCGCGATTACGTGAGTCCTGATGACGTGCATGCCATCGCCTACGATGTTCTTCGTCACCGTTTGTTACTCAGCTTCGAGGCCGAAGCCAGCGGCTTACGTGTTGATGACGTCATTCGCGAACTGCTGCAGCGTGTACCGGTTGTTTGATATGACACTTGCCTCGTTCACCAACGGCGCCGAGATTCATGCCGACAACTTAGTGATATTGCGCCATCTGGCGCGGCAAATTCCTTTGCGCCAACCGAAAAAAGTCTTCAGCGACCAAGCGGGTCTGTATACCGCCAAATCCCGAGGGCGCGGTTTAGACTTTGCCGAGGTTCGGCAATACCAAGCGGGTGACGACATTCGCACCATGGATTGGCGAGTCACGGCTCGAACGGGTCGTGCGCACATCAAACTGTTTCATCAAGAACGTGAAAGGCCCGTATTATTGGTCTGTGATTTACGCAGCCACATGTATTTTGGCAGTCGCAATACCTTCAAGAGTGTACTGGCCGCTGACATTACCGCCTTGCTGGCCTGGTCTGCATTGCAAGCGGGAGATCGCATCGGCTGCCTTCTGTTTAATGATGACCGGGAAGTCGACTTACGCCCCAAAACCGGACGTAAACAAGTGCTGAAGATATTGCACCAGCTCAGCCGACTAACGCCCAACCAAGCCACAGACCCGCAACAACGAATGCAGCAGATCATGCGTCATGTCCGGCGTATCGCGCGGCCTGGCACAGCCATCTATTTCCTCAGTGATTGGCTTGGGTTTGATGAGCGTTGCCAACAATTGCTTTATCCGATTCGACAGCATTCCGATGTGTTTGCCTTTGCTATTTACGATCCACTCGATCAAGCATTGCCGCCGCCAGGCCACTATTCACTCACCAATGGCCGGCAAACCATTGTCGTCAATAGCCACGACGAACAACAGCGAAGGCAATACCAGCAAGCCTTTGAACAGCGTCATAGCGCCTTGCAGCAGGCCATGCGTCAGCTTCGAGCGCCTTGCATTCGCATTGCCACCGAACAAGATCCATTACCACAACTGCGACAAGGATTTGGGTTAACGCCAATCGCTCAGACCGAACAAAGCGGTCATGGAGCAGTACGATGAATACGGTGCAACACCCACTGGCATTAGAGCCACTGATGTACCCTGAAGCGATAAGCTGGTGGCCGCTCGCCTGGGGTTGGTGGATCGTTGCACTCTTATGCCTATTGCTATTCACGTTATGCATCGTCTGGGGATGGCGCTCTTGGCAGCAGCGTGCTCCCATTCGTGACGCTCGCCAGATACTCTCGCATTATCAGCAACACGCATTACAGTCACCGCAAGCCAATGGCCAATGGTTTATTCAACATTGCAATCACGTATTAAAACAGGTTTGCGTACACGCGTATCCGCACGCCGTTGGCCTTTCCGGTGGCGCATGGCTGCATTTTTTACAGGCACACAGCAAACAACCACTGTTTGATGATCACTATGGCCAAGTCATCGCACACGGTGGTTATCAACCACACTGCCGTTATGACATTGTCGAGCTATATCAGCGTGTCGACCAATGGCTCGTGCAGCTGCCACTGACTCAGGAGACAGACTGATGGAATGGCACTGGCCCTGGGCATTTGCATTACTGCCACTACCGTGGTTCGTGTATCGACTGTTACCAGCGCACACACCGAAACAGCAGCCGTTATTTCTACGCCAACTGCAACCTTGGCAACATTGGGGACAACAATCGGCGGCAACCACGCAAGGCACACCGAGCACCGCACTGTGGTTGGCTGTGTTGCTCTGGCTGGGGTTGGTAACGGCACTGGCAAGGCCTTATCAATCCGGTGACATCATCGAATTACCCCTATCTGGACGCGACCTCATGCTAGTGCTCGACTTATCACGCAGCATGGAAATACGTGATATGCCTTGGCGTAATCGAAACCTCGATCGGTTACAAGCCGCCAAAGTGGTGCTGAATGATTTTATTGATCAGCGCCAAGGAGATCGCATGGGATTGGTGCTGTTCGGGTCAGAAGCTTACTTACAAGTGCCTCTTACCTTCGATGCCCGTACCGTCAAAACACTATTAAATGAAGCCGAGTTAGGCTTAGCCGGTGATCAAACCGCCATCGGTGACGCCATTGGTCTGACCATCAAACGACTGCAAAACAATCCCTCACCACAACGCGTTGCCATTCTGCTCACCGACGGTGCCAATACCGCTGGCGAAGTCGATCCGATGCGCGCCGCCGAGTTAGCCGCTAGCGCCAATATTACGCTTTACACCATTGGCTTTGGTGCGGATACGCTGTCCATTCCCGGCTTTTTTGGTAATAGCACCGTCAATCCATCGCAAGATCTCGATGAAGACTCACTGCGCGCCATGGCGCAACGTACCGGTGGACAATACTTTCGAGCACGCAGCCTACAAGAGCTGCGCAACATTTATCAATACATCGATCAACTGGAGCCCATTGAACACGACAGCGAACGCCTGCAACGACAAAAAAATTGGTTTCACTGGCCGTTGGCTGTTGCCTTATTGTGTGCTGTTGCCCTAATGCTACGAACCACCTCATTTGTTCGACGCTGGCAAACAAAGGAGCGTTTATGATCGAACATGGCGTTCATTTTCTTCGCCCTTATTGGTTGTTGGCTTTACTGCCTTATTTGGCCATGGTCTGGTTCAGCGTGCGCCATCGACAATCACACGGAGCTTGGCGCACGGTCATTGATCCACATTTGCAAACCGCACTGCTCGGGCAAGCTACGCAATCACCCAATCGCCATGTCTCGCCATTACTGTGGATACTGGGTGGCATTCTCGCTATTACCGCTCTCAGCGGGCCAAGTTGGGAACGGCAACCGCAACCTCTGTATAAAAACCAGAACGCGTTATTGATCATGCTCGACATGTCCGCTTCCATGGCAGCTCAAGACGTTCGTCCCAGCCGAGAAGCCAGAGCAAAACAAAAAATCACCGACATCCTTCGTCAATACGATGGCCAAGTGGCCCTGATCGTCTACGCCGGCGATGCGCACACGGTCACGCCGTTAACCACCGATGCCGAAACCATTCGTAACTTATTACCCGCCCTGTCCCCCTTTATCATGCCCAAATTCGGTAGTCGCCCAGATTTGGCCATCGAACGCGCGCAACAACTGGCGACCGACAGTGGTGTAACAAACGCCCAATTGCTATTAATTACCGACGGCATCACAGAGCGCGACCTAGGCCGTATTCAACATACGCTAGCCAGCGATCGTTTCTCGTTAGGCGTGATCAGTCTCGGTAGCCAAACTGGCGCTCCGATCCCCTTACCCAACGGTGGCTTTTTACGCGACTCAAACAACGCCATGATCATTGCCGGTCAACAGCCAGAGTACTTTGTTCAGTTATCTCAACTATCCGGCATCAATTGGCGAGAGCTAACGCTGGATGACGACGACTGGCGCACACTGATCACCCATCATCAAACTTGGCAACACAAGCTCCAAGAACAGGAATCACGCCAATTTGATCAATGGTACGATCGGGGATATCTGTTCATCATACCGTTACTGCTGTTGACGCTGCTGCTGTTTCGCCGTGGCGTTCTACTCAGCGTATTGCTACTGCCGTTATTCATCACCCCCGAAGCACACGCCAGTCGTTGGGAGCAACTATGGCAACAACGCTGGCAAACCGCCGATCAACAAGCCCAAGCGCGCTTTGAGCACGATCCAGCCCAAGCAGCGCAGCATTTTCAACGGCGTGATTGGCAAGGGGTTGCCGCCTATGAAGCCGGTGACTACGCGACCGCAGTCGCGGCATTGGCACAACATGCCGAACTCAACGACCACGCACAAGATCATTACAATCATGGCAATGCCCTCGCTCAAAACGGTCAATTAGAAGCCGCATTGGCCGCCTATGATCGTGCGTTAGCACGCAACCCAGACCTCACCGCCGCACAGCACAACCGCGCTGTGGTTGAAGAGGCACTGAAGCAACAACAAGATCAGCAATCCCGTGAGCAATCCAGTGAACAATCCAGTGAACAATCCAGTGAACAATCCGGTGAACAATCCGGTGAACAATCCGGTGAACAATCCGGTGAACAATCCGGTGAACAATCCGCTGAGCAATCCGGGGAACAATCCGGTGAACATTCGGCTAATCAGCAAAACGATCGCGTAGGTGACAGTGCGTCACCCGATCCGCGCCAAGCAAACGACACCGACGATACCGATACCTTGCCAGATGGCCAAGCAGAACAGACCGACGTCGACGTTCAAGAAACACCAGCGTTGAATGACATCGGCGACACCGACGCCAAAGAAGATGCCAGTGCAGCAATGAGTGCAGCCGAACAAACACGCCAACGGGAAGAGCAACAAGCACTGGAGCAATGGTTGCAGCGCGTCCCCGACAACCCAGGCAACCTGTTACAACGGAAATTTTTATACCAATACCGCCAGAGCGGAGATCAACAACAAGAGGAACAGTTATGGTAAGCCGTTATGCGTATGGATGGTTATTGCTGTGCGCGCTGCTGTCCTTTCCCAGCCACGCCAACGAACTGATTGCCCAAGTCAGTCACCAATCGGTGTATGAGCAGGATCAATTTCAACTGATTTTGACCTACCCTGCGGCAACGTCGCAAGGCGATCCTGACTTTCAAGCGTTAGAGCGTGACTTTGTCATTGTGCGACGCCAACGCGCCAGCAACACGCGCATCGTTCAAGGACAACGAGAATCCAACACGCAGTGGCAACTGACCCTCAGCGCGAAACGCACCGGTGAATTAGAAATTCCATCCTTGTCATTTGCGGGTCATCGCAGTCAACCCATTACCATCACCAGCAAACCGCTACCCGATCACGTTCGACAACAACTTGAGCAAGACTTCTTCTTTCATGTCGAAATCAGTCGTCCACCCTATTTAGTACAAGGACAATTGCTGTACATCGAGAAGTTGTATACCGGCCGGCAACACTTACAACCCTCCTTAACCGATTTTAGTGTCGACAATGCCCGTGTCCAAGCCTTAGCAGAAACTCGTCAATATGCCACCAATATTGATCATCGTCGGTATCATGTCTACGAACGACGCTACGCCATTTTTCCGGATCGCAGTGGCACCTTGCACATTCCCTCACAAACGTTTCAAGCACAAGTGATCGATAACAGCAGTGGCTGGGGTCGTCGGCAACCCATTCGCATTGACAGCAAAGCGATTGATCTTACCATTGATGGCATCCCCCATGACTATCCAAGTAGCGCATGGTTACCCGCTCGCGAACTCACGATCAGCGAGCAATTCAGCCAAGACCTAACACACTGGCGTGTTGGCGAGCCACTAACCCGAACCATCACCATTCGCGCCCAGGGCTTGTCAGCCAATCAACTGCCCACATTAGCCGATACCGATATTCCACATCTACGTCAATATCCGGACCAACCTGTCTTTAACGAAGCGGTTGATGAGCACGGCGTGGTCAGTGATGTCACGTGGGCTTCCGCCTTGGTTCCCAGCCGAGAAGGCACCATCGAGCTACCCGAAATCCGTATTCCTTGGTGGGATGTGCAGCAGCAAAAAGTTCGTTATGCACGCTTGCCAGCCCGCACGCTCAACGTACAAGCCAATCACGTCATCAGTCAGCCAACAACCCCACTGCCATCCACAGCAATGAGTACTTCGGGCACATCTGAACACGCCGATGTCAGCGTGAACTCATATCCTGACCATGTCGTCGTATTCGACAAGCGCCTCGTGGTGGCTTGGCTGATCGTCACGCTGTTGCTATTGGGCATCATTACCTACTTATTCGCTACTCGCCGTCATCAGCGATCAACAGCCTCCTCGGTATACGACAAAACACCTCAGGATGAGGCTGACACAACCGAAGCGGCGGCGTGGCAACAACTGCAGACGGCTTGCCGAGAACACAATGCAGCGAGCATACGACAAAGCCTCATTCGCTGGGCCAACCTATATCGCGGAACACAGCACACAACGCTAACCAGTGTACAACAAGTGTTGCAGCACCTGACTAACGAATCGATACGCGCACAATTAAGCCCCGAACTCAACGCATTGGATGCCAACCTCTATGCATCAGACGCACCCCCGATTGATGGTGCATCGCTGTGGCAGTCACTCCAGCCACTCAGACAAACCAAACCATCAAAGAAACATGAGCGCCTCAAGCCACTCTACCCAGCATAAAGCGAGCCATAGAAAAAACCTATTATATCGATAGTAAATAACTATTGTAATAATACTGCAATATAATCAATTAGTTATTAATATAGCCTCGTTTTTTATAATGAATTAGAGGCTAGCACCCATGTTACGCACCACCGTGATGGCAACCAGTATCTTTCTGGCCAGTTTAACCAGCAATATCGCGTTGGCTGATGATGCCCTACGCGCGCAAGCCAATGCGTTTTTCAAACCCATTCCAGCCACCATGCCCGGCTCCGAAAACGACACCCCAGAACGAATTTTGTTGGGTGAAAAACTGTATTTTGAAACCGCGTTGTCCATCAATGGCACGCAATCGTGCAACAGCTGCCACCAAGTGGATGGCAATCGCGCCCGAAAAAACCTCGTTGGGTGCGTTAGGTGAGCGCGGTGATCGCAACTCACCCACCGTCTTCAATGCCGGCTTCCACATGGCGCAGTTCTGGGATGGCCGTGCGGCAGATCTCAAAGAACAGGCCAAAGGCCCTATTATGAACCCCGTTGAGATGGCTATTCCTGACGAAGCCACGGCCATCAACAACTTGCGTGAAGCCGGTTACAGCGAGTATTTTGCCAAGGCCTTCCCAGCCGCGGCCGAGCCAATGACTTATGACAACATGGCCGAAGCCATTGCTGCGTTCGAGCGTACTCTGATCACCGCAGACCGTTTTGATGAATTCTTGAAGGGTGACAACAACGCCTTAACGGCAGACGAGAAGCAAGGTTTGCGCACCTTCATCAGCACCGGTTGTATCGCCTGCCACAGTGGTTCCATGTTGGGTGCCACCATGTACCAAAAAATGGGTTTGGTGAACGCTTACGCCAACACCACCGACATTGGCCGTGAAGCCGTCACTGGTAATGCCTCTGATCGCTTTGTGTTTAAAGTATCCCCATTGCGCGATGTCTCACGTACCGCCCCTTACTTCCATGATGGGGCCGCCGCGACCTTAGAAGAAGCCGTTGAACAAATGGCGTGGTTGCAATTGGGTCGTCGTTTATCTGCGGAAGACACCGCCAGCATCGTCACCTTTTTGAACGCGCTGGAAAACACCAAAGCACCAACACTGAACACTCAGCTGTAAATCGCATCACGCCATTCACCCTCGGTGAATGGCGTTTCCTCTCCCCGCCCATCCCTTCTCTGTGATAGCATGCGCGTTTTCTTATACTGCGCTTTGAAATAGGCGCGACCGCACAGAGAGCACACCATGCGTATGGATAAGTACCTGACCCTATGCACCGAATTAACCCGTACCACAGCGAAAAAATCACTGCATGCTGGCCGTGTCAAAATCAATGGTGTTATGGAAAAAAACAGCGGCTATCACGTGCAAACCGATGACATCGTCAGCCACGATGACATCGTACTCAACCTACCGGATAACGGCGCGCGCTATGCCATGCTGCACAAACCAGCAAATTACGAATGCAGCCATCAACCCAGTCACCACCCCAGTATTTTTCAATTACTCGACTGCGTCAAAGCCGAGCAACTGCATTGTGTGGGTCGTTTAGATCAAGACACCACCGGTTTGGTATTGCTCACCGATGACGGCCAATGGTCACATCGCCTGACATCGCCAAAACACCAACACAACAAATACTATTTGGTCACCACCGAACAGCCCATTACAGATGAACAATGCCAACAACTGCGTGACGGCGTACTGCTACACGGCGAACAACAGCCAAGCTCTGCCGTGCAGGTTGAGCGCTGCAATGAACAGCAAATACAATTAGTGATTCAGGAAGGAAAATACCACCAAGTCAAGCGGATGCTAGCTGCCGTTGATCATCATGTTGTGGCATTGCATCGAGAACAAATTGCTCACATACCGCTTGATCCCACGTTGGCTCCGGGTGAGTGGCGTTGGCTGACGGCAAGCGAAGTGGCGTTGTCGTAGAGGCATCACCCCATAACGACCGCCAGAACCAATGACGGTCAAGCTGACGCTGACACTGAGCTAATTGCTGCTGATACTGAGTAGCACGACGCTGTACTTTGGCAGCCACTTGCAACAACCATGGCTTATTATTGTGAGTACCACGCTGAAAGCCACCAATGCCCTCGTGATACGCCAAATACAACCGATAGGCATCATGAGGCGCTACCCCAGCCCGCTGTACCGTGCGCTGGTTGTACCAGCCAATAAAATCCACAGCATCACTGAAGCGATTTCGCTTAGCCGACCAATTCTCGGTACTGCGTTGATACTCACGCCACGTACCATCCAACGCTTGCGGATAACCATACGCACTGGACGGCCGCTTACCCGGAATAAACCAAAAAAACTTAGTGCGTGGAGGGCGGTTATCGGCAATGAACTTGGACTCCTGATGGATAAACGCCATGGTGACGCCAATGGGTATACCGTATTGACGTTCTGACTCTTTTGCCGCGGTATACCAACGGTAACGCTCATCAAACATCTCGCAAACGTCGTCGATGTTTTTCGGCTGCGGCGTACTGCAGGCACTGAGCAAAAACACACCGAGCACGCCCAGTAACATGCGCCCACCATGCGCAAAGGAAATACGCCACAGCCCCATAACACTCATGGCAACACCTGATACTGAGCCAATAACGTCAACAAATCCTCTTCCGCAAGCACTCGAACACCCAGTTGCTGTGCTTTGTTCAACTTGCTACCGGCTTTTTCTCCAGCCACCAAAAAATCGGTTTTAGCCGACACACTGCCCGTCACTTTTGCACCCAATTGCTGCAAATAAGCACTGGCTTGATCGCGACTCATCTGCGACAACGTACCCGTGATGACCGCCGTCTGGCCGGACAATGGCGCATCATCGACAACCGTCGGCGCATCGTCCACATCCCAGTACACACCCGCGGCCAACAACTGATCAATCACCGTCTTGTTATGCGGTTCGGCGAAAAAATGCAGCAGGTGCTGCGCCACAATCTGACCCACATCGGACACCGCCAATAAGTCATCAAGGCTGGCTTCACGGATTTTCTCAAGCACGACAAAATGTGCCGCCAAATTTTGTGCCGTCACCACACCCACCTCACGAATACCCAGCGCATACAAAAAACGCGCTAAAGTAGTGTGCTTCGACTGTTCGATGGCGTTCAGCAATTTATTAGCCGACTTATCCGCCATGCGCTCCAAGCCAAGCAAATCGTCATAACGTAGGTGATAAATATCATCCAGCGATTGAATCAAATCCGCCTCGACCAATTGCTCGATCAATTTATCGCCCAAGCCATCAATGTCCATCGCCTTGCGAGAGGCAAAATGTTTCACGGCTTCTTTGCGTTGTGCGCTGCACACCAAGCCACCGGTACAGCGCGCAACGGCCTCGCCGTCAATGCGTTCAATGTGCGACGCACACACCGGACAGACCAACGGTAATTCAATGCGTTCCGCGTGTGCAGGTCGCTGCTCATGCACCACCGACACAATTTGCGGAATCACATCACCCGCACGACGCACAATCACCGTATCACCGATGCGCACATCCAAACGGGCAATCTCATCCATGTTATGCAGCGTCGCATTTGACACCGTGACACCCGCGACATGCACTGGCTCTAAACGCGCAACGGGGGTAATGGCACCGGTACGGCCAACCTGAAAATCGACACCCAACAAACGCGTCATTTGCTCGACAGCAGGAAACTTAAACGCCACCGCCCAACGCGGAGCACGAGCGACAAAGCCAAGGGTTTCTTGCAAGGCAAAATCATCCACCTTGAACACCGTGCCATCAATTTCGTAACGCAAGCGATGGCGTTTCTCCATCAAACTGGCGTAAAACGCTTCTGCCTCAACCAAGTTAGAAGCCACCACCAATTCTTCACTGATGGGAATGCCCCATTCCGCCAACTGCTGCAACGAGGCACTGTGCGTCGCAGGCAATTGTGCGTCATCACTGACCACACCAACGCCATACGCACAAAACTGCAAGGGGCGTTTGGCACTGATACGAGAGTCTAACTGACGTAACGAACCCGCCGCCGCATTGCGCGGATTGGCAAACACCTTCTCGTTGTTTTGCAAGGCGCGCTCGTTAAAAGCGGCAAATGCTGCCAACGGCATAAACACTTCACCGCGCACTTCCAACCGCGCAGGAACATCGCCAGATAAGCGCAAAGGCACATTTTTAATGGTTCGCACGTTGGCGGTAATGTCTTCGCCGCGTTGACCATCACCGCGTGTTGCCGCACGTTGTAACACGCCATCGACGAACAACAGGCTCACTGCCGCGCCATCGAGTTTGGGTTCACAGGCTAAGGTGATGTCCGTTTCCCCGCTGAGCTTTTGCAAGCGTGTGTAAAAATCACGAAATTCGTCCACATTCATGGCGTTGTCGAGCGACAACATGGGGCGTTCGTGCGTCACCGTGGTTAACGCGGATTGGGGTTCAGCACCGACTTTTTGCGTAGGTGAATCAGGACTGGCGGCCTCGGGATAACGCTGCTCCAGTTGCTGCAATTCACGCAACCGAGCATCGTATTCGGCGTCCGTCACCGTTGGCGCGTCGTGGTTGTAATACTCGTGATTGTAGCGATTGATTAACGACATCAACTGCTGCATACGGGCTAAATCGGTAGCGCGCTTATCGCCATCCGACATCGACCCGAAGAGATCATTTTGCTCTGCCATACATCAATGCCTAGTCACTCAACGACCTTGTCGTTTTTGTAAAATGCGCCGACGACGCTCAAAGTCGATGATCTGCTGACGATCGTGTTCCATGGTTTGCGGCGTTAACGCACTGTGTTCGCCATCGAGTAAGTCGGCACCCAAATTGCGGCTTAATACCATCGCCATCTCCGACATGGCCTCATACGCATCCAACGGTTTGTGCGCACCGGGCAAACTCAAAAAGAAACTCAGACCATGATAGCGACTGGTCGCCATCTGACTGGGATCAAACACGCCGGGTTCATGGGTTTGCGCCACCGAAAACTGCACACAACCTTGACCATCCGCCAATTCAAAACGATGGAAAATGTGTTTCTCACCAAAGCGCAAATCGCAACTATTGAACAAAAACAACACATCACGACCACGAAAACCCTCTAAGTCGCGTGCCAAGGCATGAATCACTAGCACCAATTCGGGCTCTGGTCGATCGGCCAACCGCTCTGCCTGATCACCGGCGTAATTCACGATTTGAGCATCATGCGGAGGTACCTCATCCACCTCATCCTCTAAGTGAGGGTCATCAATCTCGTCTACCGATTCCACCTCAGGGTACGGATCAAAGGCGTTATCGGGTACGCTTTCTGGCTCGTCGCCCAGCTCGGATTTTACCGGCGCTGCGTCTGACATCACATCCGTTTTCACCCCAGCCGTACTCGGAGTTACAGCACTGGGATTAACAACGCGCGGCGCAGAAACGATCTCATCACCTAATTCATCCACATCGAGCAGCACTGGGACGGATTCATCCAAATTAACCGGTTGCGGTTTCGGAATCACCGACACCGTCGCAATAGTTTCTTGCTCTGGTTCAGGAGTAAGTGGCGGCAAATCGTACGGATCGGGCACGTCCGCTGAATCGGTTTCGGCAACCTCTTCTGCAACGGCCTCGTTAACCGTGTCATTAACTACAGCACTGTATTCATCGCTAACGACTTGCTCACGACGCTCTTGTTTGTTATCCGACACGGACTCAGGCAACGCGTCGGCAGATTCTGCATTCTGAACCTGCGATACCGGCATGACCGGATCAACACCATCAGTCGCAGGCGCCGTAGCCGACAACGGCGTTAAAAAGTCTTTCACGGACAACGTAGCGCTCGCAACCTCAGGCTGAGTGCCTAATGCACCGATTGGCGCTGTCGTTGACGGGTCGATGGGCGCTGGCTGAGTGTCGGTAGGGCTGGCACGATGCGGATCCGCAGTAAACGCTAGGTCATCCTCGCGACTCGACAACGGCGGTAAATCGTCGGGTAACGCATCGTCCTCACGCTGGCGTGGAGACACCACACGGGCGCGTCCTAACAGTTCAGGATTTTGTGGCTCATCAGGAAAATGGTATTCACCGCGAACATCCAAACGCAGTTGATCTTGCCGTGCACGACGCATGCGCCGATAGCCATCCACTAAAATCAACACCACTGCCAACAATCCCAATAAAATCAGGACCGTACGCCAACTCCATTCCATAACCAACCTCGTCAATAATCCCACCTCGCGCTCGTCAGCGGAGGCTGTTCAGCATCGCTACCTCGATGAATCGATAGCACAATAAGACAGCGATTTTGTATTTATAAAAAGCGCGCAGAGTGTTACACAACCGCGCCATTCATGACAGTCCCCAACGGCATTTTTCTACCCAGAAAGAGGTGTCTTTAGGCCAAATCAGGCGCTCTGTTCGATCATATTGCTCGCTTCCGTCACATCCACACTGACCAAACGCGACACCCCAGGTTCCTGCATAGTCACGCCCATCAACTGTGCCGCCATTTCCATCGCTATTTTGTTGTGCGTAATATAAATAAACTGCACCGACTCCGACATGGCTTTCACCAAGCGCGCATAGCGCCCGACATTGGCATCGTCCAATGGCGCATCCACCTCATCCAACATACAAAATGGCGCTGGATTCAACTGAAAAATCGAAAACACCAAAGCAATGGCGGTCAAGGCTTTTTCGCCACCCGACAACAAGTGAATGGTGCTGTTTTTCTTCCCCGGTGGGCGCGCCATAATGGTCACGCCGGTGCTCAGTAAATCCTCATCGGTCAATGCCAAAAACGCATGACCTCCACCAAATACTTTCGGAAACAAGTCGGCCAAACCGGCGTTCATTTTATCAAAGGTTTCACGGAATCGTTGCCGTGTTTCCTGATCGATTTTCTGAATCGCCCCTTCTAGGGTATGCAAAGCCGTGGTCAAATCCGCGTATTGCTCAGTCAAATACCGCTGCCGCTCCGATTGAATTTGGTATTCTTCAATGGCCGCTAAGTTAATCGCACCCAATCGTTGAATACGCTCAGCAATACGTTGCAGCTCCAGCTGCCACACCTCAGAGTCCGCTTCTTCTGGCATGTGCGCTAATACGTCTTTCAACGCTAACTGCTGCTCTTGCAGCTGTTCGACCAGCGTTTGCCGACGAATATCCAACGCCTGGCATTCCATTCGCACTTGCTCTAGCTGCATGCGTTGCTCTTGTGCCTGCTGCTCCGCAACGCTGCGATCTTGTTCCAGCGTGCGCACTTGCTGCTCCAATTGTTGCAAAACAGCGCGCGCTTCTTGCATATCTTGTTCTGCCAGCAAGCGCTGTTCTAATAAATCCTCTAACTGCTCTTTCAGCAGTGCCAACTCGTCGCCTTGGTCTTGCCCATGCTGGCTAAGCAATTGCTCACGCCGCTGCACCAATTGTTGTCGCTGTGCGGCCAAGCGCACCAGAGCCTGCTGCAAACCCACTACTTGTTGCTGAATACCCTGACAGCGCATTTGTTGCTGATGATACTGTTCTTTCAAGGCGGAAACGCGCTGACGCGCGACGTGCAACGCCTCTTGGCAACGTTGTTTCTCGGCTAAACGCTGTTCGCGTTCAAACCCTTCATCGGCCATCAAAGCGACGGCACGTTCCTTGGTGGCCAATTCATTGGCACGTTGCTGATGCGCTTGTTGTCGCTGTAACTCGCGCTCATGAAGCTCTTGCTGCAAGGTCGTTTGTCGCAGCGTCATCTGCTCAACACGGGCTTGCTGTGATAACCACTGCGATTGCGCCGTATGCCACGCTTGCTGGCGATGCTGCCACTCACGTTGCGCATGCTCGTACTGCTGCTCAACACTTTGCAACTGCAATTGGTCTGCATCCAACGCAACTTGTTGCTCGTCCAATTGCCATTCCAGCTCGTCCAACTCAGCATGCAATTCATCCAGAGCCTGCTGACGCACCAACACACCCTCATCACTCAGCGCTGCGCGTTGCACCCGCAAACCATGACGCGACAGCCACAAACCATCAGCCGTAACAACGGATTCATGATCGTGCAATTGGGCCCGCATCGACAACGCGTGAGCGAAACTGTCGGCCACAAAAATGTGAGATAAATCCACCGGCAACGTGCAATCGCTGTGCACCTTACTGGCCAACGTGTTCGCGTTCATCTGGGCGGTATCGGCCTCTTTACCTTGCCAGAATGTCACGCGACCCGAGTTTAAGCGTGATAGCCAAGGCTCCAGTACCGACACATCGGCCACCAGCAACGCCTGTAAATCGTCACCCAGCACGGCCTCTACCGCCAATTCCCAACCCGACTCAACACGCAAGTTCGATAGCAAACGCGGTTTGTTGGCCAGCTGATGCGTGGTCAACCAATGCTGTAGCGACTCATCTTGCTGCCCCATCGCGGCTTCTTGCAACGCCTGCAAGCGCACCTGACGAGCCTGTGCTTGCTGAAAGCGAACGCGACTGCCTTCCAGCGTTCGACGTTGTTCATCAATACGACTGCGCAAACCATCGCGTTGTACTTGGCATTGCTGCACCACACTGTCGGCCTGTTCGACCTGCTCCGCCAATTCGTCTGCATGGGCGGCCAATACCGCTAAATCCGCATCGTTTGAATCACGCTGTACGCTCTCCAACTCCTGCTGTAAGCGAACGCTTTGTTGCTCTAAGCGAGCAATGTGTGCATCCAAGTGCTGAATTTGAGCCTGAGCCACATCGGCCAGCCGCGCCGGTTCACTGGCACGTGCGGTGAAGGCATCCCACTGTGCTTGCCATTCTTGTTGAGCGTCTTCAGCCAGCATCAACGCACTGTCGGCCTCTTCCAAACCTGCGGCCAACACTTCCAACTCGGGTTGCTCGGCCTCCTGTTGCTGTTGCAACGCCTCCAGCTGTAACCGATCTTGCTGCTCGTTCAGTTCGACGTCGTGTAATGCTCGCTCAACATCGGCCATTTCGCGGTCAAGCTGTAATGACAATTGCGAATGCTGTTCAATTTTTTGCTCTTGCCGAGCAATGTGCGAACCCACCTCATAAAATGCCTGCTGTGCGCGCTGATGGCGATCTTGGCGCTGATGCAACTCACCGCGTAACGATTCCAATTGCGCATCAATGGCATACTGCTCGGCCATGTAACGCTCATACTCAACGTCGATCCGGGCAATACGCTGTTCCCGTTCTTGATAATCGCGATCCAACTGTTGCCACTTCAACGCCTGCAGCTGGGCTTTTTTCTCACGCTCTTGCGCTTTCAAGGTTTGGTAGGTTTGTGCGGCTTGCGCTTGTCGTTGCAGGTGCGAGAGTTGTCGTTCTAATTCATCACGAATGTCTTGCACCCGCGCCAAATTCTCATGGGTACGACGCATGCGTTGTTCCGTTTCGCGACGGCGTTCTTTGTACTTGGAAATGCCGGCCGCCTCTTCCACATACACTCGCAATTCTTCGGGTTTGGCTTCAATCAAGCGCGAAATCATGCCTTGCTCGATAATGGCGTACGAACGCGGGCCCAAACCGGTGCCCAAAAACAGATCGGTGACGTCTTTGCGGCGGCACTTAGTGCCATTGAGAAAATACTGAGATTGACCATCGCGCGTTACCTGACGGCGCACGCTGATTTCGGCATAACTGGCGTACTCACCACGTAATTGCCCAGCACTGTTGTCAAACATCAGCTCGACACTGGCCTTGCCGACGGGTTTGCGCTCGGACGAACCGTTGAAAATCACATCGGTCATGGCGTCGCCACGCAAATACTTGGCCGAGCTTTCGCCCATTACCCAGCGTACGGCGTCGATGGTATTGGATTTGCCGCAGCCATTTGGACCCACAATGCCAGTCATATTGGTGCTAAACGGAATCGTTGTGGGATCCACAAACGACTTAAAACCCGCCAGTTTGATGGCTTTTAAACGCATAACCGCTGCCTATTCCTTGCCACACAATCACTCATGAAGAATCAACACCGCGATCATGGCACAAATCAGCACCATCAACATCCCCTGCCGAGCCGTGAGCCGCTCTTGGTAGAGCAAAATACCCCACAACGCTGCGCCCATAATGCCCACACCACGCTTTAGGGTTTCCACAATACCCGGATGCAGCAACTGCAACGCAAACAACTGCCCCATCACAGCCAACATAAACACCAAGGCCGCCGCCAACAACAACCACACCGAACCCCGATAGACAAAGCCATCACGGCGCAACACCATCACCACACCAACCACCAACACCATGCCAGCACTTTGCAACGCGGCATGCCAAAACGGATCGGCATAACGCAATGCCTGCTGATCAAACACAATACTGGCGCCCCAGCACAATGCGGCCGTCATCATTGGCCACACACCAGGACGCATGCGCAACGAAAAATCGCCTTGCATCAAAAACACCGACAGTACGATGGTCAAGATGGCACCCCACTGCCACAACGACAACGACTGTGACAACCACAACCAGCTCAGCAATGCAGCGACTACCGGGGTTAACGACAAAATCGGCAACAAAGACGACATTTGACCCACGCGCAACGCATAAGTCAGCGCCACACTGGCCACACTGATTAACACAATCGTCACCAATGCCGGCAGCCAATAACCCAACAGCGGCCAAGGTTCATTACTGAACAAAAACAACGCACTGTAAACCGGCGTTACCAGCACCGCCAACCACCATACCAGCCGCATCGGCGGTATGGTCAATGACAATTGCTTACGTGCTAAGTCAAATAACGTCCAAGCCAAGGCGGCAGCGAGGGCGATCACCAAGGCCATGACTTACAACTCCGCGTCAGGGCGCGGACTCAAACGAACCAATACCTCATCGTCTTGCAACAGCCATAATTGCTGTTCATGAAATTGCATGCGGTTCAACAAGCGTAACGTCTGCAACCACGCCATTTCTGGCTGTGCTTGCAGACACGCCATGCGCGTCACAGCCACTTCGTCGATGGCCATTTGACCGTCGGCACGTAACCACAACGAGCCACTAAAGCGATTACAACCCGTGTGTCCGTATACTCGACCGTTGTTATGATCAAAACCGAGCCATGGACCACTCACCGGCGCAGACTCAAATCGTTCACCCCAGGCCGCAATGCGCCAATGCACTGCGGACAAACGCGCCATCAAATCCGGATTGTGTGCTTGCTTAAACAGTCGATATTCGTCGGCCAACGCCCCATCAATCTTGCGGCCTTGGCGATCTAACTGCCACAACTGGTTTTCCCCAACCCAAAATTGCAAGCCATCATTAATGCCATCCAACAGCTGAATGCGCATGCCATCGGCTTGCCAAACAAACACACCACGCTGTTCAAATACCTGATCGCTACGATCTTGATAACGGGTTTGCAATTGATAGCTGAGGTCATCATTCAGCGTTAAACGCATCTCAATACCGGGGCAATCGGCACACGGAATCACACCCACATAAAAACCGGCCCAATCCAACGACAGCCGACTGCTGTGATGCGATTCAAACGTCTCCGGCACCGGCTTCGACCACGTCGAACACCCTGCCACAAACAAAGACAGCAACAACACGAGCAAACCACGCATGAACCTTCTCCTCACGGTTATCGCGCACGCCCAACCCATCGTGCGCTAATCTTCCCAACGTCCCGGTTTATAGGAAAACACCGGTAACGACCAATGCCAACGAATTGCCGCCATCCTTACCGACAGCCCAATGGCAAACGAAATCATCATATTCAAATCGTGCTGAATACCCCATTCGCGCATCCCCAAATACAGTAAAGCCACCAACAACGACACACTGGCATACAATTCGTGCGATAACACCTGCGGCGTACGATTGCACATGATGTCGCGTAAAATACCACCAAAGATCCCCGTGGTAATACCCGCCATCACCACCACCGTATAGGAGTAATCCAATTGCAACGCGATGTTACAGCCGATAATCGTAAAGGCAACCAAACCCATCGCATCCAGCAATAAAAACACCTTGCGTAAATGGTGCATATAGCGCGCCATCAACATGGTAGCCAAACCGGCGGTAATGGTCAGATAAATGTACAGTGGGTATTGCGTCCAAGTGACGGGGTAATTACCCAACAACACATCGCGCACAGTACCACCCCCTAAGGCGGTTAAAAACGCGATTAACGCAACACCAAACATATCCATGTTACGACGGCCAGCGGCCAACGCCCCCGACATGGCTTCCGCCGTAATGGCAATGATATAGACATAGGTCAGCACACAGAACTCCTGCGCAGTGATGTGCCCCTCCCCCTGTCCTCGATACCTGAGAGTTTAGCGTCAGAAACCGTATTCTGAGCTTGCCCCTTCGGTGGATAACGCAGTGGTTATCGCTCTCCAGATGGCTAAATCGTAAGTCGCAGTCCGGCTGCCTGAGCGTTTATGGGAGTTTGCGCCTTCGGCGGAGACTAAGTCTCTCTCTCCTGCGAGCTGAGCAGTATAAAGCAAACACTCGATAAGACGCAGAAGAAATCGGTAACAATCCGTGTCGCATGGCCTAAATTGCCCCACAACAGCGCAACACCCGTAACAACCTGCAACACAATGACGCACCAAACCGCCACTCCTTCCGTTTTTATGGCATGAAACCCTGTTTTCTACGCGTCATTAGGGAATTTCAAAAACTTGGCACGGCTTTCGCAAACCCCTACACATCAGCCAAGTTTGTTTCAACTTGGTCGAGTCTGGCCAATGGCGGCCTAACTTGGCAACGATGCCCACAAAACGCACCCACCCTGTTGGCGGTTTCGTTTGTGGGCTTTTTTTTTTGCATCACGCAAGGAGAATGCAATGAGTGATTCCAATATGAGCGTAACCCGTCGCAACGTCCTCAAAGGCATGGCCATGGCCACCGGTGGGATTGGTTTAAGCAGCGTCACCGGCAGCGGATTGATTGCATCGGCCCACGCCAATAGCAACAATGGCGCACTCGAAACCCGCAAAGCCAAACTTGGCTTCATTGCACTGACCGATGCCGCTCCCCTGTTTATCGCCCTCGAAAAAGGCTTATTCGCCAAACACGGCATGACCGAAGTCGAAGTCCTAAAACAATCCTCATGGGGAACAACTCGCGACAATCTGGTGCTGGGTTCGGCACGTGGAGGGATTGATGGTGGCCACATCTTAACGCCCATGCCCTACTTAATGACCGCTGGCATCAACAGCGACCAAGTCAATATGAGCATCTTGGGCCGCTTGAATGTCAACGGCCAATGCATCTCGGTGGGTAACGAATACCAAGACTTAAAAGTCGGTGTCGACACCACTGAATTCGCCAAAGCACTGGCCGCCAAGCGTGCCGATGGTAAGGATATTCGTGCCGCCATGACCTTTCCAGGTGGCACACACGATTTATGGATGCGTTATTGGTTAGCCGCAGGTGGCATTGATCCCGATCGCAACATCGCTACCATCGTTGTGCCGCCGGCACAAATGGTCGCCAACATGCGTGTTGGTAGTATGGATACCTTCTGCGTGTGTGAACCCTGGAACCAACAGCTCATTAACCAAGGCATTGGCTACACCGCCAACACCACCGGCGAACTGTGGAATAACCACCCAGAAAAAGCTTTCGCCATGCGCACCGACTACGTCGAAGCCAACCCGAATGCCAGTCGCGCCTTGATGATGGCCATTATGGAAGCACAAATTTTCTGCGAACAACCGGAAAACAAAGAAGAAATTGCCCGTATTTGCTCAAAACGACGCTGGATCAATGCCCCCTTTGCCGACATCATTGACCGCATGAAAGGCAACTTCGACTATGGCACAGGCCGCGTAGTCGAAAACCACCCCCAGCAAATGCGCTATTGGGATAAACATGCCGCGTACCCCTTCCAAAGTCACGACCTATGGTTCCTAGTCGAAAACCAACGCTGGGGCACCATCCCAATGAACTACGACCTGCATGCCCTCATTGCCAAAGTGAACCGTGAAGACATCTGGCGTGATGCCGCACAACGCCTTGGCGTTGACAAGGCCGACATTCCAACCACCGTCACACGCGGCGTTGAAACCTTCTTTGATGGCGTCACATTCGACCCCGCCAATCCACAAGCCTATCTCGACCAACTAGCCATTCGCCGCGTGTAAACGCGGCTCGGGAGTTTATTATGAGCAACACAAAAACACTGACACTGCCAGCCGCTGACAACAGCGCTCTGAAAGAATTTGGCAAACGCCTATGGAGCAATTTTGTCAGCAAAGTACTACCCCCCCTACTCACCTTGGTCTTCTTGGTGGGCTTATGGGAAATCAGCTGCAGCCAGCCCGGTGTACTGTTACCCGCACCGTCTGAAGTGATCTCAGAAACCTGGGAACTCATCACCGAACCCTTTTACGACAATGGCGGGAACGACAAAGGACTCGGCTGGCAGATCTTAGCCAGTTTAGAACGTGTTGCTTATGGCTACGCTCTGGCCGTGATTGTCGGCATTGGCCTGGGGGTACTCGTGGGTAGTCTAGATTGGGCCATGCGCGGACTCGACCCCATCTTTCAAGTACTGCGCACCGTGCCGCCATTAGCTTGGTTACCCATATCCTTGGCGGCCTTTCAAGCCAGTGCGCCTTCAGCGATCTTTGTGATCTTCATCACCGCCATCTGGCCCATTATCATCAATACCTCAGTCGGTATTCGTAACATTCCCGAAGACTACAGCAACGTCGCCAAGGTGCTGCGCCTCAATCCATTGGAATTCTTCGTGCGCATTACCTTACCCGCTGCAGCGCCTTACATTTTCTCCGGCTTACGCATTGGCATTGGCTTGTCATGGCTGGCCATTGTTGCCGCCGAAATGCTGATTGGCGGTGTCGGTATTGGCTTCTTCATCTGGGACGCCTGGAACGCCTCACGCTTAAGCGACATCGTACTGGCACTCGTCATCGTCGGCTTGGTGGGCTATGCCCTAGACCGTATGGTCGGCGCCATTGGCAACCTCATCACACGCGGCACCAGTGCATAATTCTTAGGAGACGTATCATGACCACAACACAAGATCGTTACTTACAAGTACAGAACATCAACAAAATATTCACCCGTGACAACGTCAGCAACCAAGTACTCGCCGACGTCAATCTCAACGTCAAACGCGGTGAATACATCTCCATCATTGGCCACTCAGGCTGTGGTAAATCGACGCTGCTCAACATCGTCGCAGGGCTCACGACCGCCACCGATGGCTACGTCATCCTCGATGGCAAAGAAGTCAACGCTCCCGGCCCAGACCGCAGCATGGTGTTCCAAAACCACTCACTGCTGCCCTGGCTGACCGTATACGAAAACGTCGCCCTTGCGGTCAACAAAGTGTGCAAACACAAAAACCGCAAAGAACGCCATGAATGGATACTGCACAACCTCAACCTCGTTGGCATGTCACATGCCATCGAACGCCGTCCGGGAGAAATTTCTGGGGGGATGAAACAACGAGTCGGTATTGCCCGAGCACTGGCAATGGAACCCAAATTACTACTACTGGATGAACCCTTCGGTGCTCTTGACGCCCTAACCCGCGCGCACCTACAAGACGAAGTCATGCGCATACAAGCCGACCTCAACAACACCGTTCTCATGATCACCCACGACGTCGACGAAGCCGTCCTGCTCTCCGACAAAATCGTCATGATGACCAATGGCCCCAAAGCCACCATCGGCGAAATTCTCGACATCGACCTACCACGGCCGCGTAGTCGCATCGAACTCGCCAACGACGAAAAATACAACCACTACCGCGGCGAAGTACTGCGCTTCCTGTACGAAAAACACAGCAAAGTAAAACCCATCACCAGCAGCAAAAAAACCGAACAAACAACCGAAGAAAAAACCGCAGAGGCCAGCTAATGTAGGAGCGGGCCATGCCCGCGAACCCTGCCGCAAGGCAGGCCAAACCCCTCAACCCAAAACACCGCTGTCGGGGGCATGGCCCCCTCCTACAAAACCATCACCATCCATGTAGGAGCGGGCCATGCCCGCGAACCCTGACGCAAGGCAGGCCAAACCCCTCAACATAAAACACCGCTGTCGGGGGCATGGCCCCCTCCTACAAAACCACCATCCATGTAGGAGCGGGCCATGCCCGCGAACCCTGCCGCAAGGCAGGCCAAACGCTCAACCCAAAACACCGCTGTCGGAGGCATGACCAACACACATCAATGGGTTACTCGTCGTCCCACTCACCGTCGGTGTCTTCATCGGCAATTTCGGTGGTAACCAGTTCGCCGCACTTGGCGCATTTACCATCTACAAACACCACCCCATCAATCGAATACTCGACAGGTTCAACCATGCCCAAATCGGCTTCCATGCAGTTGTTACACCACGTTTGCGTTAAAAATGCGTCTTGGTCTTCGACGTCACGGGCATAAAAATCGCGTTCAACTCGTTCCATAGCAGGATCACTCTCTCATTTAGTTTTGCGCATTTTACGCAGTAATGCCGTTATTAGCACGCATCTTGGCGTACCCTACCCGATCATGACTCATTTCCCTCTACCGAGCGGAATCACACTTGACTAACATGCTAACTCAACACTCCCCAGAATCGATGCATGAGGCCTATATGCTCACTCTCCACTATTTAGACAACTCCCGTTCGCAACGTATTTTGTGGTTACTGACCGAACTGGGTGTGGATTATCAACTGCAAATACACTTACGCGATCCAAAAACGAATTTGGCTCCGAGCAGTTTAAAAGCCATCCATCCACTGGGAAAATCACCGGTATTGACTGATGGTGACAAAGTGATCGCAGAGTCCGCCATGATCATTGATTATTTAATCAAACAGTATGGCCAAGAAACGATGCCAGTCATCACCGATCCAGAACAACAAGAACAGATCCAATACTGGCTACACTATGGGGAAGGTTCCCTAATGCCGTTCTTGGTCATGAGTTTGATTTTCGACAAAATCAAAACAGCCCCCATGCCGTTCTTTATACGCCCTATCGCCAAAGCCATCGCCAATCAAGTATTGAGCAGTTACATCAGCCCCAATGTCAGTGCACATTTGGCGATGATCGAACAGCATTTACAAGGTAAAACCTGGTTTGTCGGGGAATCACTGAGTGGCGCCGACATTATTATGAGTTTTCCCTTAGAAGCCTTGATGAAAAAGCCGGATATCGCTCAAGCACATCCCAATATCAAACAGTACGTCGAGCGTATCCATGCTCGCTCTGGCTATCAACAAGCACTCAAAGCCGGAGCCGATTACGCCTACGCATAACCCAATAAAAAAACCTCAGCGCACACAATGCGGTGAGGTTTTCGTCGGTGTCAGTCATGAAAATCAGCGTCGTTAACGTGCCAACAACGCTTCCAAGGCACGGTCACTGGGTAAACGCATGCTGGAATTAGAAGCAACTACCTTACCCGAATGATCAATCTGGTATTTATAGAAATTCCATTTCGGTGCGACATCTTGACGCGCCACTTCTTGGAACAAAGGATGTGCCTCATCACCACGTACAGGTACGGTTGCCAGCATAGTGAAGGACACCCCAAAATTGCGGAAACAGACATCCGCCGCCGCCGCCTCATCATCCGCTTCTTGGTTAAACGAGTCCGACGACACCCCCAATACCACCAAACCACGATCTTTGTAGCGCTGGTGAATCGCCTCTAAATCCGCAAACTGCTTAGTAAAACCGCAATGACTTGCCGTATTCACAAGCAATACGGGACGACCAGCCACCACCTCGCACAAATCCAATACCTGACTGCTATGCAATTGACGCATTTGGTGTTGAAAAATGGGCGGACACTGCCACGCGGTCTCATCTGTCTCAGCCTGCGCCTTAACCGCTTGGCTGAACACAGTCAGCACAGCGAATGCACTCAGCAGCCAAGAATAACGACGTTTTGCCAACATGCGAGCTTCTCCTGTTAAAACAAACACATTATACAAAAGCTATACAGTTGCCAAGTACCATTGTTTCGTTACTCACGTTCTGCGAGAGCCGCGCGCAAATCGTCATCCAACAACGACGGTTCAACCAAGAGCGCTTGCTCCTTCAAGTTAGGCAACACCACCAACAAGGTTTCATCCTGCTCTAAGCCAGGAGTCCAACGCGTTAACCAGGTGTTTAAATCCACCATTTTGGGCGAGCAATCGGCCCACTCCCCGTTAATCCACTGCTCGGCATAGGCCGCATGGGGCCATATTGGTAAACAATTTTCGTCCTCCTCACCGCGCACCGTTACCCAGCCCTCGTTATTGGCCAAACTCCAAATTTCACCGTATTCGGCGACTTTGTTAACAAATAACTGATAACGCTGCTGATCGGATAACTTCAAACTGAGATCGCGATCTTTATTACTTAATGAATAACTCATGATGATCCTTGCCGAGTAGTGGCACGCCATAAAAATTTGGTTAAAAACCCATCACAACTTCGGCACGATGACCTTGCTGAGGAACGCAAATACTGATCCGCTCAAACAACGGACGCTCATCACGATCTTGCAATGGGGCTAAAAATTGCCGAATGATACGTCCGCGTTGTTGCGCCAAAGCTTGCCAAGTCATGGCATCGTCATCGGTCATGGCAGCCAGCAACGCCACTTCTTCGCGACTGACAAACGGACAAACACGCAATTGCAAATTGGGTTTACCATGCATGATATCAGCCACCTTGGTTAAATACGCCTGCGCATCGACATCCAATTCGGCACTTAAGGATGTGAACGCAATCGCCTGCAAACGAATCGCCAAGAGCTCCGAACCGGCATACGACGCCAAACTGACCAACGCACTGTAGGGCTGCAAACTCTGACGCAAATAAAATCCTGCGGCCGACTGCACCGCTAAGCGACTCAACTGTCGAGTCAAGTCGCCAAAACCCATATCAGGATCATGCACGGAGCCACTGAGCGGTATGGTTAATCGCACCACGTTATCGTCATCACGTAACAGTGACAATGCCGTTTCCACAGGCATGGCTATTTGCTGACTCAAACGACGTATAGCACCCTCATCAACAGGCTCAAAGCGAGAATTACGCAACCGCAAAGCCAATTCGCCACTGAGCATGCCACGGTTAACCGCCACCTCTAAGTCCACATCCAACAACCCGCGCTGTAATCGGTAGCCCGTTATTGGCGTGATGTACGCATTCAACGACACCAAATCCAACTGCCGCACCACCAACGTCATGGAGACATCCGCATCGGCCTCCAGCGCAGCGAGTGTGCCATCCCACTCGATTCGACTATAGTCATCGAGGGTCAACTGCGCATGCCATACCAATGGACGTAGTAACTGCAACGAGTCACCATCAAAATGAAGGCTCTCGACTTGCAGCTGCTGCAAACGAATCTGTTTTTCAACCGCTGGCTGCACAGTACCATCACGGAAGACAATCAGGCCATCCGTGCTTAACTGCGTCACGCCCGCCATACGAACAACCGAAGATTCTGCGCCCTCCATTGCCGGTACAGCGATAACGTCAGTCGTATCCTCTTGACGATTGTCATCGACCACGGTTTCGTCAACGGCCGCTAATGGAATCGCATCATCCGCCTTATCATCCAGCATGGCACTGAGCTCGGCTGGCGACTGCTCTGAACCCTCGTCGACCGGCATGCCGAGCCAATGACCATCGGCCAAGCGCTCTAAATGGATTTGCAAACCGGCAAAACCGTGCAACCCCGTCGACAACGATGACTGAGTCAAAACAATGTCATCCAAGTGGTAATGCGCCAGTGTCAGTAACGTTTGCTGTTCATCCGCAATGCGCACATCCGACAATGATAGCTCTCGAACGCGCTGTTCGGTCAATGACAGGCTGATGTCATCGAGTATGAATCGACTGAACGACAAGGATGGTGCCCCCGCCATACTCAATTCAAAGGATTGAAGGCTAGAGCGCCCCTCCAGCAAGGGGGATATCAGTCCACCTTGCCATTCACCATCGAACTGCCAAACCAGTGGCTGCTGTAGTCCAAACGCCATGGGCTGTGTTGCCTGAAACGCCGGCAACGTGAACTGCCACGACAGAGGAACGGTTTCAAATGCACCTGTATCCAGATGTTGTAAACGCAAATGATCCAATATCACAGACCCAGACATGGCCAACGCAGGCGCATCAGCCTCGCGTTCTGCGTGATCGATATACCAATGCAACGCTATGGCACCCACATCGAGGTCATCAATACGCAGTGCCAGAGGCGGATTCTGGCCATCAGCCGCGTTGGAATCGGCTATCGAGCCGTCACCGTGCTCACTCGCCGTGTCCGGCATGCGCAGCGTCAGTCCCGCAATCTGCATGGTGTTTTGCTGTTGTGTCAACGCGACATCCAAGCCATTGATGTGCAATCGTACGACGCGATACTGACCGTCACGTAACGCGTTAACATCAAACAAAACGTCAACCGTCTTCAGTTGAGTTTGTTGATAGTGTTGCGTTTGATTGACGACCAAGGAATCACTGGGATGCTGCAACAACACCCCATGCAAAGCCAATTCTCCCCGCCAAGGACGAAACGTCCAATCGCTCACATGCAGTTGATAGCCATCACCCTGGCGCTCATACCAAGACGCCGCCGCCCACAACGCCACACGTGGCAACCCAAAAATGGCCAACACCAACAGCAACAAAAACAGCAGCAACAGCCACAGCAATAGGCGCATACCACGACGCAGCCAACCCGTTGTAGTACGTCGCTCTCGGCCATTCATTCCAGCCGTACTCTTCTTCCGCATCATGACGATACTCCGATGGTTGTATGAGGTTGCCGCCACAGTTTGTCACGCAAACCACTGGCACGTTCGACGCGCGCGAGTAAGCCATCGTCCCAACATGACTGACTACTGATCACCACAAACGCATGCTTCGCGCGAGTAATGGCGGTGTAGATCAATTCGCGTGTAATGACACCTTGCCGCTGTTCCGGCAGCAACAACAACACGCGCTCAAACTCCGACCCTTGGCTCTTATGTACCGTCATTGCAAAGGCGGCTTCATGAGCCGGTAATCGACTCGGTAACACATAGCGTACCCGACCGATACTCGACTCTTGACCGTCGCTGCGGAAAAAGGCCACACGCAAGCCTTCCTCCGTTGCCATCACCACACCCACATCGCCATTAAACAGCCCCATATCATAGTCGTTTTCGCTAATCATAATGGCGCGGCCGGGATAAAACAGTCCCCCACCCTTTAACAGTCCTTGCTGGCGCAGTAAGCGTTCGATCTGCTCATTGATTGACTCGACACCAAATGGACCTTGGCGAACGGCCACCAGCACCTGAAAGTGCTGAAAGGCGTCGAGTACTTGTTCGGCAGAACCCGTGGCCACACATTGGCAATAGTCACGATAGCCATCAATTACCTGAGTTTGCCATTGAGGCAATCGTCCTTGTTGACCAGACTGGGCACTGTCGTGTTCAAAAAAATCAATGTCCTCAAAAGCGCTCCAGCAGGCGTGGCTGTTAACCACATCCCCTTGATTTACCGCCCGAGCCAGCTGGCCGATACCACTGTTCGCGGCAAAACGATAAGACACTCGTAATTGGGCAACGGCATCTTGAATGGGTACTGGTGTCTCTGAAAGTGCACTGAGATCCACATCGCGATGAGGATCATAGCCGGTTATGGCTTGCAAATACTCGGCAAAATGCACACTGGGATAATGTCGTTGCCCGGCATTGCAAATGTCAGCAAAGACACTGCCAGCCTCCACCGACGCTAACTGATCTTGATCCCCTAATAAAACAAGGCGAGCATCATCCGCTAATGCTTGCAGCAAATGATGCATCATCGGTAAATCGATCATCGAGGCTTCATCAACAATCACGCAGTCATAGGGCAAACGATGCCCAGCGTGAAAACGAAATCCTTGCGGATGCCAGCCCAGCAAACGATGCAGAGTAAAACTGTGTTCTGGTATCGCCGCAGCATGGGCAATGGCTGCGCGTTGCTTCCCTAATCGTATCGATTCCGTCATGCGCGCAGCCGCCTTACCGGTTGGCGCGGTTAAGGCAATGGACATCGACGGCTGCTGACTCAATAACGCACTCAGCAACTTAATAACCGTGGTGGTTTTACCCGTTCCTGGCCCGCCCGTAATCACCGTAAAGGATTGCAAGCAGGCTGTGGCCGCGGCAATGGCTTGCCAATCCGTTTCTGCCTGTGGTGTGAACAGATCAGTCAATGACAAAACAGGCTCAGGCACACTGACTTGCCTCAAGCGCTTACTCAATTGCTCATACACACCATGTTCATACCAATAATAGCGCGCAAGGTACAAACGTTCGTGGTCCAATACCAAAGGCTCACTCGACCAGGGTTGATCCGACCCAACCACCCACACAACAGGCAAGACGGACACGTGTTCGAGCCATTGTTCGGCACTGGGCAATGGCATAGTGAACATAGACTGCCACTCTGGCGCCAATAATGACACACGCACATCACGCAATCGCAAACACACCTGACCCCGCGCCAAAGCCTGACTGAGCAACACCCACAACAGCGATTCATGCGTGATCGAAATGGCTCCATCAGACATCGACGTATCACCCCGATAACGCTCTAATTGCTGAGCCAACTGCGCATCAATCGGACGAATCCATCCCTGCGATAACCAATACTGAAGAGTCTCGTTCATAACGATGCCTCTGAGGAAACCTGAGCCAACCATTCACCGTCAACCACCAACAAGCGACGCCAACGATCCAACGCCGCGACATCCACCGGTTGATAATACACACCGTTGGAAGCGGTGATAACGGCTTCGACGCCTTGTACCACCTCACTGGCCATGCCACGCAGATACAAATAATACACCCCACCTAAATGCTGCTCAGGCTGGTAGCTGGGCAAACGCGCCGCCAATAAACGATCTAACGCCACCAAATAAATCCACGCTTGCAGGTCATACTGATGTTCGCACATGGATTGCGCCAACAACGCAGGCTCATAGGCACTGGCGTCATCACCCAGATGGTTGGATTTGTAATCCACGATAAAGTAACGCCCTTGGTGGCAGAAAACCAAATCGATAAATCCCTTCAAGTAGCCGCTTAATGGCTCAAAGCGTAAGCGCGAATCCGCACGTAAGCGGTTAATCGAATCGGCATGCAACGACGTAATCGGCAACAGAAATTCCATTTCGTCCACACGTTGAGCATGAGTCAGTTGATGAAGCCGCAGTGGCGTTTGTGGCTCACCCTGAAAAGTACAAGGCAATGGCGTGTGCACCACGCACTGCAGCCACGCCATGAGGTCACATTGCCATTCAGCGTCTAAACCATGTTTGGCCAGTTGTTGGGCGCAGATGGTTGCTAGCGCCGCCAAATCATTGAAATCCCAGTCTTCTAAAATGGCGTGCAAACACGTACCCGGAATAGCCCCCTTGGGGAAATTCACCGCGACCGGCATCAAGCTGGTCGATTCAGCAACCGTGGTTGACGCACTGTTCGCGGCCGTCACGACAGGCGATTCTGGTTGCATGGCGTCCCAGTCCAGCCCACCCTCAGTGTACTCGCTGTTCAATAGGGTATCGCTGATGCCCACATCATCACTGGATGCGATTAACTGACTGTAGCTACTGACACGCCAGTGCCACTGGGCCTGCCATGTCGATAATGCCGCCTCGGGTAACACCGCTAATGCGCGATCACTGCGCGCCAACGAAGACGGTGTCCAATTTGGCCAAGATGCAATCGAACACGAGGCATGGCCATCAAGCAACGCAGACCAATTCGGTTGCTCGGCGATATTGAGCACATAACCCAGAGCCGTTGATGCCAAATAGGCTTTTTTCGAACGACCGTCGATCGCCGCCGCGATGGGCATAAAACACGCGTACTGCGCACGCGTTAATGCCACGTACAACAATCGTACATTTTCCGCTAACACTTCACGCTGTTGCTGAGCTTTCGCTTGCTCATCCGGCGTTAAATCCAACACGGTTCCATGACCATCAGCGCAATAGCTACTGGCACTGCCAGAACGGACATCGCTGGCATCGGTCCATAGATAAGGCAAAAATACGATGGGGTATTCCAACCCTTTGGATTTGTGAATGGTGACGATGGTGACCAAATTGGCATCGCTTTCTAAGCGCAATTGCGCTTCTTCACCTTTCCGCTGTTCATCGTGCCCTGCCGCCGGATAAATACGCTCACCGAGCCAACGAATAAGCGCTTGCATGCCGCGCACTCGACGACTTTGCGTTTGTAACAGTTCGCCTAAGTGCATCATATTGGTCAGACAGCGCTCTCCATCCGCTTGCTGACGCAGTTGAATGGCACGCTCACGATCACCTAACCAGCGCATGATCATGGCCATGACGCCGCGTTGCTGCCAACATCGATGGTAGTCATGAAAATTGGCCAATTCGACTTCCCAGCTGCGTTCGTCATCTCGTAACTGCTGCAGAGTCTGTACATCAAAGCCATGACTGCGTGTCGCAATGGCGGTGCGAACCGCGCGTTCATTCGCAGGCTCACTGGCCGCCATCAATAGCACCAACACATCGCGCGCTTGTTCACTATCAAACACACTGTCATGGGTTAAGAACACGCTGCCAATGCCCTGTTTTGCCAGTGCCGTTCGCATCCAGCCCGCTTGCTGACGGTTACGTACCAAAATAGCCACATCGCTGGCGTTCACGTCACGCCCACCCAGTCGTCCGGCACCGTTCAGCAATGCCTGAATGCGCTCGGCCGTTTGCTGTGCCACATAAGGCATCGCATCGGCTTTGTTCATGGGTTCGGGGTCGAGCCAACACTGCAATGGCGCAATGGTCTCCCCCCCCACCGTTAACGCAGACGCATCGGCATAGCCAGCCGCATCGACATCCACATAATCAATGTCGTGTTGATACAAAAAAGGATTGGGGTGGTCGATGAACAAGCGATTCACATCCTTCACCAACTGCGAATGACTGCGCCAGTTGGTTTTCAAGGTAAAACGTTGCTCTGCCGGCAGTATTCGGCGCGCGTGAATGTAGGTGAAAATATCGGCACCACGAAACGCATAAATCGCTTGCTTCGGATCACCGATCATATACAGGCCATAATTCGCCGAACGGGACACGTCAGCGGGTGGATAAATACGACTGAAAATATCGTATTGAATGGCATCGGTGTCTTGAAACTCATCGATCATTGCTACGGGATAGAGCTGGCGTATGCGCTGTGCCAACGCCTCACCTTGACTGGATTGCAAGGCACGCTGCAACAAACGCAGTAAATCGTCGCTGGTCAGCACCCCCGCTTGCTCCAATAACGCGAAATACCGTGTACGCACATCGGCTAGCCAGTGGTGTTGCAACGCCATCGGTAACGGTTGCAAACTATCCAGAAAGCTCTGCAACGCATCAAACAGTGCATGCTGTGGCAACGTTTTGCCATCTTTGAGCGCCGACTGCATCATGCTCGGTGTGAAACGCTCGATGTTCTTTGGCAGAGGGCGGATAGCTTCGCCCTGACAATACTCCAGTAAGATCGAGGCCCAATTTGGCACGTGCTTTTTGGTGTAAGAACGACCTGCAACGCCCGAGTTCAAGACCAAATCAGTGATTTCCTCAACACTCATGGTGCTGGCCAAACGTTGCAGCTGTTCATATTGCTGCTGAGCACGTTGCCATAATTCATCAACCGTCTTTGGTGGACGAGCAGGAATAACCTGCACATCGGGCCGCGCAACCCAAGCCCGCAACCAGCGCAATACGGCATTGGGGTCGGCATATTGGCTGTGTACCCAACGTGCCTGAGCATGAGTCAACGGATAGACGGTTTGTCGCCACACATCCGCACACGCTTGCTGCAGATAATGTTCGGCATCCAATACCAATTCCGCTTCAAACACCAAACCACTATCAAACGCAAATTGCGTCAACATGCGCTGACAAAATCCGTGAATGGTAAAAATCGCCGCATTGTCCATGGCGGCCAAATTCGCTTGCAACCAATCGGATAAGGGCATCTTCTGGTCGGTCAGTTCGTCAAACTGAGCCTGGAGGGCGGCATCGTGTAACGGCACCTGCTGCTGAAAACGAACACTGTCTTCGTAGCTGTGTAGCAAACGCTGTCGAATGCGACCACGTAACTCTTCCGTGGCGGCACGGGTAAAGGTCACCACCAAGATTTGCTCACACGACAAACGAGGAAATGGGCTGTTATGCGCCATCATCAAGCGATTATACAAGCCGGTAATGGTATAGGTTTTGCCGGTGCCCGCACTGGCTTCAATCAGTGACTGCCCAGCCAATGGAAACGCGTTGATATCCAGCACGTTCATGATACAAACTCCATTAACGCATCACGATCAAGGGGCTGACAATGCGCCGCTAACTGAGTAAAAAATGGCATAAAGGTGTCTAGCCATTGGTTTTGTCCGTCTTCCGTTTGCAGCGCCTGAAGGGCCTGTTGAGCAAACCGCTGTACGTAAAGATCGTTCATTTCAAAGTCGTCTTTACTCAACGTCTGCGCTAACTGAACGAGGCGTTCTTCAGGCGAAACACCTTGTAATGTCCACAACACATTCGGTAACAACAACACGGGTTCACACCAACTTTGCCAATACCAAGCCAAAATTTGCTGCAACGCCTCCTGTGCGGTCGACAGCGATGGCATCCGAATACGCCAACCTTGTATCTGCCCTTTCTCAAGTCCGACCACGAAGGCTGCGGCCAGCATGTCTTGCTCTGGATCGGCTAAGCGAGCCACCACCAAATCAAGCCAGCTTTGCAGGACTTGAGCACCCCGTATCGCTCCGGCACGATAACGTATCTGGTAATACGCGTCGTGAATGCGGTAACAGGGGTTGATATCAGCCATTACGACGAGTGACTGTTGTGCTGGGCACAACACCGGCACACGAACGCTCGCCAAATCGTGCGGGTGCTGCAACATAGGTCGCAGTCCTTGCCACAGGGATTGCATCGGTTGCACTTGCGCTTGGCTGACTAAGTCACCCATGGCCCCGACAGGAATATTGCCAAGGGCGTGCTGTTGTTCGCTAAATGCAATCCATGGCACATCGGCATCGCGCTCTAATGTTTGCTGCAACCACGACTGACGCAGTTGAAACAACTGCAATGCATCAAGAGCAAACGGTTCCTCATCGTCTTGTTCTTGCCAATACACATCGAGGGAAACACGTAAGCGCCGCTTGGCAAAAAAACGCGCACTGCGTAGGAGTGCGTCCTTAACGTCGTCCCATAGTAACAACCCATCCTCCTCTGAGGCTGGCAATGGCAGCGACGTGTCGGTCATCGCCTTGTCTTGATTACGTCGTTCAGGTACCTGAGCCACCCCAGCCCACAATCGGTGATAACTGCCCACCTGGTCGTCCCCACGGTTAAACACCTGCGGATGGAAGGGCTGTAGTGGTAAGCACTCCTGTAGATGTGCACGCAATTTCTGAGCGCTGTCTCGGCCATTGAGTTCGATGTCGTCAGCTAAGCAATAGCCGGCACACACGTAATCCAATAATTCACTGAGCAAAACCGACGGCTGTTGTTCGGCATTATCACGTGCGGTATGGCCACGAAAACTCAAATACAAATACGATTGTGCCGAACAAACGGCCTCTAAAAACAAATAACGATCGTCATCGCGACGAGAGCGATCACCACGACGCGTAGGCGTACAGGCCAATAAATCAAAGCCCACCGGCGTCACTCGACGCGGATAATCGGCATCATTCATCCCCAGCATGCAAACCGCTTTAAAGGGAATGGAACGCATGGGCATGAGTGTACAGAAATTCACCGGGCCCGCTAAAAAGCGCTGCCATCCGCCCGCTTGTGCCAATTGCTGGACAAACCAATGACGAATAACACGCAAACTGAGCGGGGTAGTCAACGCAGCGTCGACAACGTGCTGCTGCCAGCTTTCAATGGTGTCTCGAATGCGTTGTAGGGATGCCAGATCCTCATTGTCGCCCTCGTAAAAATCAACGAGTAACTCATGCAGCAAGGATGGCCAGTCCGACACCGTTGACGGCACGAGCAATTGCGTTTGCCAATGCGCCAAGCGATCAATGAAATGCATTAACTTACCTAACAATTCCGCTGCATTGCCTTCCACCGCACTGATTGGCCAATCACCCTGCCAAGGTGCACTGCCATCGGGTAATAACAACCCCAGCAACAGCTGTCGCAATCCTTGACGCCAGCTGTTCTGACCAAAATCAGGCAACCCTAACTGTTGACGCTGCTTACCATCTAAACCCCAGCGGATGTGCGCTCGGCGCAACCAATCATGCAGCGTGGGCAAATCGTGCTCACTGATCTGAAAGCGGCGACGAATGGCAGGGACATCTAACCAGTCTTGCACCTCAGTCACACTCAAGCGACTGTCGGTCAAGTTCATCAACGATAAAAAACTGTTGATGAGTGGGTTTTCTTGGCTTTGTGACTGATCGGCAATGGCCCAAGGAACATAGTCACTGGCACTGCCAAATACGGCATCAATATAGGGCGCGTATTGGTCAATATCGGGCACCATAACCACAATATCGCGTGGTTCAAGGTCATCATTATGGTTCAACCAATACACAATCTGATCATGCAAACGCTGTACTTCACGCAAAGGACTATGCGCACTCACCAAGCGCACACTGCGATCATTGGCATCAACAATCTGCTTAAAATGACTGTGCTCTAGTGCCTCAACACTGTACGCGGCCTGCATGCGATCGTGCAGCTGCAAAATATCGCGCTGCACGTGTTGCAATAAAGTGGCAGGCTCAATGTCGACGTAGGCGTCAATATCTTGAATGGTTTGTTCATGCACAAGGGTTAAAAAATCCCGACCTAACTTCCCCCATGACGCCAGCAACGGATTGCCGCGTTCAAGCAACTGAGCGTTATCCGGCTGCTGACTTATGCGCTGCAACAACGTCCGATCATCGACAATGTCACCCCAATAATTACGACACGGATTGAGCAAGAAAAAATGCACATCGACCACCTCAGCGATGGCGTGCAAGACCGACCAATAACTGGCTGGCAAAGCGGCAATACCAAATACGGCAATGCGTTTCGGCAAAAGCGATAAACGTTCGGGGTACTGTTTGACTTGGGTTTGTAACTGCGTCAACAACTGAGCACGGTGTTGGATGGACTGACCCAACTCCGCACTATCAGCCACCAACGCCCGCCACACATAAGGCTGCCACGGATAACTGAGATCGACGCCACTGGGGGTTTGTGCCGTTGCTAAATCGTTATGACCCGCTTCCCAGTGCAATAACCAGTCAGGACGATAAACCAAATATTGATCGAACACATCAGCAAGCGTTTGTGCCAATTGGTATGTCTTAACGCCCTGCTCGTCATCCTTCAGGTAATCGGCAATGTCGGCACACGCTGGCTGCTGTGCCAGCTCAGGCAATAAACGCAACAAGCGCCACATCATGGGCTGTTTATCGAAATGCGAACGTTCTGGCAATTCCGGATTCAGTGCATTGAATATGCTCCAGACAAAGCTCGACGGCAGGGGAAAATCGATTTGGGCTGCAATGCCCAAGCCATCAGCCAGCTGCATTTTTAGCCAATGCGCCATGCCTTGGCTTTGCACCAAGATGGCATCGCGCTGAAATGGGTCGACAGGGTCATTGCCTAACATGTTAATCAGGATGCCTTTTAAGACATCCAAATCGTTTGAGTGATACAGACGGAACATACAATCCCTTGCTGGATTCATGAAATGGTCTTGCTGACAACGTCAGTATCTCATGATCCAGCAAGGACGCAACGGTCAGCCTCGAATGATTACGGCTTACGTTTAAAGCCAGACTTAGCGGGCTTGGCCGCTTTGTTTGCCTTGGTTGCCGCCGTCTGGCCGCTCATATTCGATGTCGTCCCCGCTTTGGCACGGCTCGATCCTGCTTTGCTACGGCTCGATGATTTTGCACCTTGATTAGGCTTAAATCCGGGGCGAGCACCGCGATCGGTGGGCGCATCTTCTGCCGGAATAAGCGCATTGGCACCCGAACCAATTAGGTCATGACGCCCCATGGCTTTCAACTCAGCTCGCAACATCGGCCAGTTTTTCGGCTCGTGATAACGCAAGAAGGCTTTTTGCAACTGCCGCTCTTTTAGGTCACGCGGGATTGGCATTTTGTTGGATTTGTAACTCATGCGCTGCAATGGATTGCGCTCAGAGTGATACATCGCGGTTGCCAACGACATGGGCGACGGGTAAAACGTTTGCACCTGATCAACACGGAACTTATTACGCTTTAGCCAGCGCGCCAAATTCATCATGTCTTTGGTTTCGGTACCGGGATGCGCCGCAATGAAATACGGAATCAAATACTGCTCTTTGCCCGCTTCTTTCGAATAACGATCGAACATTTTTTTGAACGCATCGTACGTGCCCATACCCGGCTTCATCATCTTGTTCAGCACGTTTTCTTCGGTATGTTCCGGCGCGATTTTTAAATAACCGCCCACATGGTGAGTCACCAACTCACGCACGTACTCAGGATCTCGAACGGCCAAGTCATAACGCAAGCCCGAGGCAATGGCAATGCGCTTCACACCCGGTATTTGACGTGCCGCGCGGTACAAGGCCGTGGTGTGTTCATGACTGGTTTCCAAGTTCTTACAGATTCCCGGAAACACACACGACAAACGACGGCAGCTCTTTAAGATTTCTTCGCTTTTGCACTGCAAGCGATACATATTGGCGGTCGGCCCACCCAGATCCGAGATCGTACCGGTAAAACCCGGCACCTTGTCACGAATTTCTTCAATTTCGTTAATGATGGATTCTTGCGACCGATTTTGAATGATTCGCCCTTCGTGTTCGGTGATGGAACAGAAAGTGCAACCACCAAAACAACCGCGCATGATATTCACCGAAAAACGAATCATGTCGTAAGCCGGTATTTTCGCATCACCGTAACTGGGGTGCGGAATACGTTGATAGGCAAAACCAAATACCGCGTCCATCTCATCCGTTTCGAGCGGAATCGGTGGAGGATTCACCCACACTTCTTGCGTGCCATGACGTTGAATCAACGGTCGTGCGTTGTATGGGTTGGCCTCTTGATGTAGCACCCGAGACGCATGCGCATACAAGGCCGAATCGTTTTTCACTTTTTCAAACGACGGTAAACGCACCACGGTTTTTTCTGGGTCGTGGTCAATCTTACGTTGCAATGGCATCGGGATGATTTTCACCGGCATGACGTCATCATCCGCATCGGTATCGGTCGTGCTGCACGTCATGTTTTCCGTATCTTTCATTTCGTACGGATTGGGAATCTCATCAATCCGCCCCGGCCAATCAATACGCGTCGAGTCAATTTCAAACCAACCGGCTGGCGTCGCCGAACGAATCACCGCAGTACCGCGCAGGTCGGTGATGTCTTCGATGGGACGCCCCGCCGCCAGTGCGTGCGTCAGATCGACGATGGCGCGTTCGGCGTTGCCGTACAATAAAATATCCGCGCCCGAATCAATCAACACCGAACGACGAACTTGATCACTCCAATAATCGTACTGCGCGATACGACGCAAACTGGCCTCAATACCGCCGATCACAATCGGTACGTCTTTATAGGCTTGACGACATTTTTGCGAATACACAATCACCGCGCGATCAGGGCGTTTGCCCGCTTCGCCATTGGGGGTGTAAGCATCGTCGTTACGGACTTTCAAATCCGCCGTGTATTTATTAATCAGCGAGTCCATGTTGCCCGCCGTCACACCAAAATAGAAATTGGGTTTACCCAACTTGGTGAACTCGGCAGGGTCATTCCAATCGGGCTGAGCAATAATGCCCACACGAAAGCCTTGCGACTCCAACATGCGCCCCATGACCGCCATACCAAAGCTTGGGTGATCAACGTAGGCATCGCCCGTGACCAAAATCACATCACAGCTATCCCAGCCCAATTGATCCATCTCTGCTCGTGACATGGGCAAAAACGGTGCCGTACCGAAGCATTCTGCCCAGTAAGGATAATGAGAAAATAAATTAGGTTTTGGTAAGGACATGAAGAAAACTAATCAATAAGCTGAGAGATGCTCATTGTAGCAGAAATGCCATGCCGCTTAACACGCTCTGACACGGCATTTCTGACTAATTTAGTCGGATACGTTACGACAACTTGAAGCGCTTAGTAATGACTTGCAATTCGCGCGCTGTTTTTTCCAAACGCTCCGACGCCTCATCCGCCACACTGGAGCGCTCTTTAGTGCTTTCGGTCAACTGATTGACTTGAATCAAATTGCGATCCATTTCCTTAACCACCAAACTTTGCTCTTCCGTGGCACTGGCAATTTGATGCGTCATATCGGTAATCGACGTCACCGACAAGGTAATTTGCTGCAACGCATCGCCTGCCTTATCCGCCTCTTGCACGCTGTAATTGGCCTGTTTCACACCTGCCGTCATGCTGTTCACCGCCGTCGTCGAGCTTTGCTGCAAGCGCTCAATCAGCGTTTTAATTTCCGAGGTGGAGTGCTGAGTACGTGCCGCCAAAGTACGTACTTCATCCGCGACCACCGCAAAACCACGCCCCTGCTCGCCAGCACGAGCCGCCTCGATGGCCGCATTCAACGCCAGTAAGTTCGTTTGCTCAGCAATGGCCTGAATGGTATCCAGAATGGTTCCAATATTGACGCTTTCTTGTTGTACCGTGGCAATCACGGTCGATGCCTCATCCACACCGGACGCCAATGAACGAATCGACTCCATCACCTTAGTCACAATGCCTTGCCCGTCATTCGCAAAGCGTTGTGATTCACCGGTTGCGTCGGAGGTCGATTGCGCGTGCTGAGCCACTTCACTGATGGTCGCCGCCATTTCGTTCATTGCTGTCGCCAACTGCTCAATTTCCGACGCCTGCTTGCGCAAGTCATTGTCCGTCTGCGCCGTCGACTCGGACACCACCCCAGCCTCAACCGCTAACGTATCCGCACTGTTCGATAAATCGCGAACCAACACGCTGAGCTGATCTTGCATGGTATTAAACGCAGCGGCCGCCAAACCCACTTCATCGGCTGACTCCACGCGCATGGGCGGCATGGTCAAGTCACCCTCGGCGATACGCTCTGCTTTTTTCTTTAACGCCTTCATGGGGCGAGAGATCAGTGAACGCAATAACATGGCCAACATACCCGCTATAGCGATGGCAAGCGCCGTCGTGACCCACACCACCAAGTTTGCACGTTCTGCAGCCGCCTCAGCGCGCTGAACGTATTCCTGTTGCTGCTCTCGCAACAAGCTGCGAACGTCGTTTAACTGCTGGCGCATACTGCCCAAATGAGACAGCGTTCGCTGTTCGTAAATCACAAACGAGTCACGGCCATTGGTTGCCTTGGCAATGTCTTGTGCACTCGCGTGCAGCTCGTTATGGGGCTTATCAAGCGCATCGATGGCACGACGCAAATCGGGCGACGCCTTCTGGTAAGCCTCGCTCTTTCTGAACTCATTGTACCAGCGACCAAAAGCACACTGCGTCGGGTCAAGCTGACCGGTGAATGCACGATTAAACAACAAACTATTGGCCAAGCCATTGGCCCACACCACGTGATCCAACTCGCGCTCGTATTGCAACAACAACACGCCCATTTCATCACGTGCCAATGTTTCCGTTTCAGCCATGTTGGATAACGACACCGAAATGGTGATCGCCACAAACAAAATAAGCACGGCCATAAAACCGAAACTGGTCACCAATTTTTTGCCCACTGACATGGACCCAATGATTCCGATCGAAGACGCCATAATTACCTCAAAGTTAACTGCATCATGCACAGGTCGACTCTTGTAGGAGCGGGCCATGCCCGCGAACCCTGCCGCTAGGCAGGCCAACCTACCCATGCCAAAAACCGCTGTCGGGGGCATGGCCCCCTTATATGGACCCGTCCCAGTGTTGCAAGCTATTTCGAC
>JACUUC010000063.1 GCA_014859445.1 Bacterioplanes sp. | reverse complement strand
CTTGGGCGTCGATGGAGACACCAATGATGCGCCCCGGAATCGAACGCTTAAAGGCATCGCGGGTGGCAAAGAACGCCGCGTGTGGGCCACCAAAGCCCATCGGAACACCAAAATGTTGCGCATTACCCAACACCATGTCAGCACCCATTTCACCTGGGGCTTTTAGCATGACCAACGCCATTAAATCGGTGGCGACGGCGGCCAAGGCATCTTTGCTGTGCAGGTTGGCAATTAAGTCGGTGAAGTCACGCACATCGCCATTACGACCGGGGTATTGGAATAGGGCGCCAAACACCTCGGCATCGACCACGTCGTCGGCAGGACCAACCAGTACATCCCAACCAAACGCTTCGGCGCGGGTGCGTACCACGTCGATGGTTTGTGGCAGACAGTTTTCATCAATAAAGAAGGTATTGGATTTGTTCTTTTTGACCGAACGCTTGGCCATGGCCATGGCTTCCGCAGCGGCGGTGCCTTCGTCCAGTAACGAGGCGTTCGCCAGTTCCATGCCGGTTAAATCAATCACCATTTGTTGAAAGTTCAACAACGACTCTAGGCGACCTTGTGCAATTTCCGGTTGATACGGGGTGTAAGCGGTGTACCAGCCGGGGTTTTCCAACACGTTGCGTAAAATAACCGGTGGAATAATGGTGTCGTGATAGCCCAAACCAATGTAGCTTTTGCAGACGATGTTTTGATGGGCGATGGTTTTTAAATAAGCCAACGCTTCCGCTTCGGTACGACTCTCTGCAATGGTCAAAAAGGGCTCGCGCAGCAAATCGGCTGGCACGATTTCGGCGGTCAGGGCGTCCAGCGAATCGCTGCCAATGGCAGCCAACATGGCCTGTTCTTCACGCGGATCAATACCGGCACCGTCGGAGGCAATATGGCGGCCAATGAAATTATCGCGTTGTTCCAATTCAAGCAAAGAGAGTGTGGTCATGAGCGGGCTCGTCATTCTGGGTGGTTAGCTAACCGAGTAGAAAAAGTCGTTGATCTGCTACGGCGGCGATGTCAGCACGGGGCCAACATCGTCGCGCTCTGGTCTGGCGTTGGCGTTACTCGCACAGCGCGGCGTAGCCTGCGGCATCCAGTAAGTCATCCAAATCGGCGGCATTCGCCAATTCCATCTTAAAGAACCATGCGTCACCGTATGGGTCTTCGTTCACGGTTTCAGGCGCGTCCACAATGGCGTCATTGATGGCGATGATTTTACCCGCCAATGGCGCATAAATATCGGATGCGGCTTTGACCGACTCGACCACAGCGATGTCTTGTTCGGCTTCTACGTCGGTGCCCACTTCGGGCAACTCAACAAACACCACGTCGCCTAATTGCTGTTGGGCGAAATCAGTAATGCCGATGGTCACGGTGCCATCGCTTTCCACACGGATCCATTCGTGAGAGGCAACGTATTTTAATTCAGCAGGGATAGAACTCATCATATTCTCCAAAGGCGCTCAGCGCGGTCGTACAGTCGTCATTAACGTAAAAAACGTACTAGGCAGCAGGCTAACGCTGCCTATCGGATTAGGCAAATACTTGTTTGCCGTTGCGTACAAATGGCAGTTTCACCACGCGCACGTCGATTAATTTGCCGCGGATATCCACTTGCGCCTGTGCGCCAGTGGCCACCGGCACACGGGCAATGGCAATGGAATAATTCAGCGATGGCGAGAACGTACCAGACGTCACCTCACCATGGCCTACGCCATCGACCACCACCGTTTGATGGGCACGCATAATGCCACGGCCTTCTAATACCAAGCCGACTTGTTTCATCGCTACGCCGGCATCGCGTTCCGCTTGCAAAGCCGCACGACCAATAAAGTCGCGTTCTTCGGGTTGCCACGCAATGGTCCAGCCCATTCCGGCGTGTAGCGGCGAGGTTTGTTCGTCCATGTCGTTGCCGTACAAGTTCATACCGGCTTCTAAGCGCAAGGTGTCGCGTGCGCCTAAACCGCAGGGCTGTACACCGGCAGTCAGCAAGGCTTGCCAAAAGGCCGCTGCGTCTTGCTCGGGTAACATGATTTCAAGACCGTCTTCGCCGGTATAGCCTGTGCGCGCATAAAACCAATTGCCTTTGGCTTGACCATGAAAAACCGCCAAATTGGCCAGTAATTCGCTGGCATCGGGTTTTAACTGCGTCACGATGTCGATGGCGTTGGGGCCTTGTACGGCAATCATGGCCAATTCGGGGCGTTCGGTTAGGCTGATGTCAAAGCCATGGCTTTGTTTGGCCATCCACTCTAAATCTTTTTCACGCGTACCGCAGTTAACCACCGTGCGGTAGCCACTCACCATTTTGTACACGATCAAGTCGTCAATCACACCACCGTCTTGATTCAGCATGGCACTGTAGAGCGCTTTGCCTTCTTCTTTTAGTTTGGCCACATCGTTGGCCAACAATCGCTGCAAGTACGCCATGGCATCGGGGCCGTTCACATCGACGATGGTCATGTGTGACACGTCAAACATCCCCGCGGCTTGGCGAACTGCTTGGTGTTCATGAATTTGAGAACCGTAATGAACGGGCATATCCCAACCGCCAAAGTCGACGATTTTGCCGTTCGCGGCTTGATGTTGTGCGTACAGTGCCGTTTGCTTACCCATGATATTTCCTACTGAAAGTCAAAAAGGTGGTGCTCGGATCGCGATGGTTGCGCACAGAACAAGCGCATGGTTGGGCGCTCATTGTGCAAGGGGGCGGAAGTATACTGGTTTCCGAGCGGTACGGCATCCCTTTCTCTTCATGAACGAAACTACCGTACCATAATGGTTGAGGGTGGTCTATTGGCCAACAGCGATGCGCTGCTCCAATTGTTGCAAATGATCCAAAATTCGTTGTTCAGCTTGATGTGCACTGACTGCAGGCCAACCAGGTGGTGTGACGGTGCGCATCGACAAGGGGAGCTTAATGGGTTGGTGAGGCACTTGAGTGGGTGCTAAGCCACACCATTTTTTAAAGGCTTTGGAGAAATTGGCCACATTGGAATAACCCAGTCGTTCGGCAATGTCGGTGACGCGATACTGACGCAGTGCTAGCCAATGACGTGCTTGCGCCAAACGCAAGTCGGCTAACAGTGCTTGATAATGGCTATCGCAGTCATGCAAGCGGCGTTTAAACGTGCGCTCCGATAACCCCAGCTGCAGTGCCAATTCAAATTGCGAGGGTGGGTTGTGTAGGTGGCGACGTAAGCAGTTACGCGCTTGTTCTAGAATCAAGCGACTGGTTTGAATGCCTTGACCAAACAGGTCGTCGGTCGATTCGGTGCTCAGTAACGCGGCGGGTGGTAAGTACACCGCAAACCATGGGCTGGCGAAGTGTAGGCGTAACGGAACATAAGCGGCGTATTGCGCGTAATAATCGGGTGCAGGGTAAGGCAGGTAGACGTCGATGTCGTCAAAGTAAGGACTTAACCCTAAACGGCTGCGGGTACTGAGGTAAGCGAGCACAATCTCGAGCAAATCCTGTGGGGCATGATGACCTTCGCCCAGCCATTGCAACGAATAATGGCGACGCAGTTGCACGTCGTGGGTGTGCACATGGAACAGCTGCTTCATGGATAACCCCGTGGTTTGCCCCAGTGTGATGCGCTCATTGATGATGTCGCTGTGAGCGGGCAGTGCCAAAGCCAAGGTTTGTCCAAACTCCAGCATCAGTGTTGGGCAGTCGATCAAGTCTTGTGCTTGTCGCAATGCATTCAATAGTTCGGGTAGCGGTAAGGGCTGTTGTTGGCTGAGTGCTGGCACCAAGGCCGGAATGTTCTTGGCGACTTGCTTGATTCCTTTACGCGCTAAGACATTCAGTAACACATGCAGTGTTTCGCGTGGGCAAAAAACAGAGTTCATCGTGGTGGCTTCTTATAAGTGCAATGAGGCCACTACTGTATCAATAGGACAAAATGGGACAATGTGGAATGGCGTTAATATTTCGCTGGGTTGGCACAAAAAGACACTACCTGTGTCCTAAATGGTGACTCATTGGCCCGTTTTGAATTCCGATCCTTTCATTTGACTGCGCAACCACCCCTGAACACGACGATTGAGTAACGAACTGGTGTGGTGGTAATGGTCATACGCAGGTAGCACCAGTTGCTGGTATTGCTCTCGCTGCTTATGGCGCATGGTGCCTGCTCGGCGCTGATTATCTCGTGGCGCTTGACGATTGAGTGCGGTGATCACATCGAGCAGGGGAATATCCAATTCGGACAGTTGCTGCGTCAATGGAATGGCGTGCCACGGGTCGTCCATGGCATCCACCAACACCAAGCCCAGACCGCGCTCTTGCTCGTTGCGACGATGCTTTTGTACATAGGCCGCGGCCCAGTTGGCACTGTCCCCCGTGGCGATGATGACCAGATTTAACTGCCCATGTTGCTGCAAATAACGCATGGCGGCTTCGATGCGTGCGTGCATGTCGTCTTCGTAGCGCTGTTGTGCGGTGCGTTCGTTGGTCTGTGCCTCGGCGCTTGACGGGTTTTCAGCCCAAGGTCGCGCCGGGGGGAGGCGCTCTAATCGTGGCAGTGCCGGTTCATTATCCGCCAAATCGTCTTGCTCTGGCGCACCCGTTAATGCCAAGCCGTTGCTGTCGAGTGGTTCTGAGGTTGGCGCATTGTTGGCAGGTACGGCGTCATCGGCCATCTCACTGTTGTTGAGGTCGGTTTCGTCCAAGTTTTCGGTACTCGGTTCCTCGGCGGTCATGACCTCGTACACGCCACGCTCTGGTATTGGTAACGGAGGTGGGGAGGTCAATTCAATGGCCAGTGTGGTCCAGCCCAACGGCGGTAAGTGCTCGCGCAAAGGAGCGATGAGCGTTGGCCAATGACCGTGTTGGTGCTGATCGTGCAGCAGTAAAATGCCACCTTGTGGCTTGCCACGACTTTCGCGCAAAAATAACCCATAAAATTCGGTTTCGTTGGCGATTAATGACACGATTTCGTGTTGACGTCCTTGTTCGCGTAAAAAACGCTGTAGCGCTTGATGGCGATCTTGGTGCGGATTGGCGGCCACGCGTGGTAATGGTGGTGCCACCATGGTTGCGTCGTCGGTATTGGTTTCTGTATTCGTATCGGTTTCGGTTTCGGTTTCAGCCAAGGCCACAGCGGGAAAGCCGCCCAGTAGCAAGACACTGAACAACA
>JACUUC010000030.1 GCA_014859445.1 Bacterioplanes sp. | reverse complement strand
GCCGTGCGGCATTTTTTAATCCAGTAATGCAGCGTTGCGATTTTTATCTGACGATTGGAACAGAACTGTTTTTGAGTTAGCCCAGAGGTTTTCCATTGCTCGATGATGGCTTGCCAGTGCTGAGATTTGTTCATGATGTTTCCTTCGTGGGAGTGATTTTGAAGGAAAGGTTACTGGGTGGTTGGTGCAAATGTTAGATGGGGTTGGCTGAGCGCTTACGGTTATCTGGCACAACAGTGGGATATTTTCGATTTGTCCTTGGCGGCTAATTTACGCTTGGCCAAGGCCGATGCCAGTGATGACGAACTGTGGCAGGTATTGGCTGAAGTTGGTTTGCATGGCTGGGCAAAGGGGTTGCAACAGCAGCTGTTGACCCCACTGGGTGAGTATGGCGCTGGGGTATCTGGGGGTCAGGCGCGTCGGATTGCATTGGCCAGATTGCTGCTCAAACAACAACCGATTTTAATCCTGGATGAACCTTTTGCCGGTGTCGATGCGGAAACTGTCGCACTGATGTGGCAAGCCATTCAAACCCATCAACGCCATGGCATTCTGATTGTTGCCAGTCATCAGCGGCTGCCGGAAACGGTGAGCCGGCATGTGGTGCTGAACATGGTGGCGGGTTAATCAGTAACCGCTACCAAGGTTACTTTTTCACCTCCGCTTCTAATTGCCGAATCACACCCATCATCATGCGCATACGGGTATTAACGGTTCGGGATGGCCTGAAATAAGAGGCCATCCTTTTTGCTTGCTGGGATAGTTACTTTACTGCTAACTAAATATCGAGCCGCAAGTTTTCTTGTATTTCATCTATCAGTGTTTTTGGTACATCCCACTCCTCAGCAAGCTGACGCCAAGTTGATAAGTGTTCAATTGTTGTATCAATAATATCGTCGATCTTTCTTTTGTTAAAAATAGGGCTTAGTTTCTCTAAGCTATAGAAATCACTTCGTGTAAAGTTATCTCTTTTCCCATTCAAACTCATCCAATGGCTGTTCACCCATTTACTGCCTGGTTTATAGCTATAGGCTAAATCATAAGCTGGTGCGAGAGACCATTTGTCTTTTTTCAGAATAAAGGCAACGTTCTTTGAGTGGTCGTCATGATTTCGAGCAATGATATTGAACGTCATGCGCTTGAATAGCTGCTCAGCTTCAACAGCGGAAAGCTTCAACTGTCTGGCGATGCCAAATAATTCTGCGTAAGAAAATGATCCCGGCTTTTTATAATCAACGTGGGCAAGACCATTTAGCGTTTGTACGTGTAGCTTGCTGTTTTTAATTCGATCAAACCGCTGTGTAATAAAATGCCGTCGATTGCCTTCATGGAGTAAGCGGCATGACATCATATCGACACCGCATTTGGTAGCCATTAGATGATAAACAAATTCCATGGCTCCATAACCTAATGGATCACCGAAGGTTTCTTGATGTTTGTTATGCTCACTAACACCATCAAATTTCATCAAATAATGCGTAAAACCGGTTGGCACCTTGGTTTGGCCGGATCGAACTTGAGTAAAATCTTCATTAAATGCCAGTACGGCTTTCGGTCTTGCCCCTCCAGCACTCATGCCAACAGATAATAAAGACATCATTGCCTCTCTATCGTCTTGGCCATTTTGTTTGAGTTGTACTTCTAAATTACCCCGTGCATCTAAGATTTCTTGTGCAATTGAAACGAGCGATTGGATTTCTACCTGTTGTGAAGCATTTAAACTTCGTAACTGTGTAGCTGGCGCATACTCAAGCGCTCCCATGCCTCGCTTTCCGGTATATTGGAGGCGTTGCAGTGGTGTAATGTCACTCGCTGAGCGGCCTTGACCTGCAACCCATGCGTTGAGAACCGCGTTACCAAAATCATCAGGTAAGGAGTCAGCAATTAAACCTGGTAGGCCTTTAAAGGTATTAAAATCCAGTTCGGGAAAGCTATAAATGCGATTCGATAATGGCATTTTGATCGGTGACAGCTCGACACCGTTTTTTACGAAGCCTGGATCATATTCAAATGACCCAAATCCCTTTTCCGTGTCAAAACTTACTGCGCCAACAACATCGTCTTGGTAAGTTATCGTAATGACTTCCATTACCATTCTGGTGTTACCTCATCTTTGTTACTGCGCTTGCCAGAGGCTCTCTGTCGTTTCTTTCCTTGCAATTTGGCCAACTGTAAGGGAGAAATTTCTTGTTTAGGGAGAAATAAATCAATCTGCTCTGTGAGTTCTAATGCCATTAATATCGCAATCATGGTGTCGAGCTGCACTTTTCCTTTTTCTGCATTCAAAACCGTTTTACGGGCAATGCCAGCAAGCTCTGCAACTTCGGATTGTGTTAGGTCTCGATTGAGTCGAGCTTGCTTCAACCTGTCGCCGAGCTCTTCTGCCAATGCTGTAGCTGTCACACCTTTCATTGCAAAGTCCTAATTTGGTTACACTATACGAGCTTTTCTTTCTTAATGTTCTTAATTTAGAACTTTAAGCTAATGTTGTCAAATTGTCTTTTAGAGTCCTATTTTGGTTTCATTAAGTGAGTTTTAATATTTAGAGTAACTATTTCGGTACTTTATGTGGTTTGTAGAAAGCTCCTTTGAGAGGGGCTGGTTGATGAGAGCCTAGCTGGCTAGTTGGTGGGTTAATCAGCAACCGCTACCAAGGTTAATTTTTCACCTCCGCTTCTAATTGCCGAATCACACCCATCATCATGCGCATACCGGTATTAACTAAGGTGTCTAATGATGCACGACCACCCTGTTGTAGCCAGTAGGTGGTGACTTGGCGCATGGCACCAATAAAGCCCATGCCGAGTAGAGCGCTTTCTTCGTTACTGATGGGCCAATGCGGGTGTACGGTGCGTGCCAATTGCATGACCATGTCGGCAAAGTCACGCATGTAACCGTGGTAATAAACATCGCATTCGGGGCTGACACCTTCCAGCTCTAACATGCACACACGGGCTACGCGGGTGTCTTGCATGGCATTGAAAAACGCGGTGAATCCTTGTCGTGCCAAGGTGTCGATGTCACCACCGGGGATGGCTTGCTGAAAGGCTAACCCGAGTTGTCGTTTGATGTCGTCCATGCATTGGCCGTAGACGGCTTTGAGCAATCCTTCTAAGTTACCAAACGCGCGATAAAAATAGCGATCTGTCAGTTGCGCTTCGCGGCAAACGCTGCGCACGGTGCTGTTGCGAAAACCGTCTCGACCAAAGCATTCTAAGCCTGCCTGTAAAAATTGTTGTCGCCGTTGCTCGTCACGCGCTTGCTGACTTTGTCCGGCGTAATTGCGTCCGTGTTCAGTGTCTGAGTTGCAGCAGGTGGTTAGTCGCTTGATCATGGCTAAGTCTGTCTGAAAATGACTGTAAGGAGTATTTGACGACAGATGTCGTCAGAAGTAAAGTGATGACACGCGTCGTCAGAAGTGTGGGGTACGCCACACGAGGTATGGCCAACAATAACGATAACAACCGTTTTCGGAGGGCGTATGTCCCGTTATACCGTCATTATTATCGGCAGTGGCTTTGGCGGCCAGTGTGCGGCAATCCGTTTAAAAGAGCAGGGTATCGACGACTTTGTGTTGCTGGAGCGACGTGAATTCATGGGTGGTACGTGGGCACAAAATACCTACCCAGGGGCGGCGGTGGATGTGCAGTCGCCGTTGTATTCCATCGAATCGGAACCATACGATTGGTCGCAGATGTTTGCTGAACAAGCCGAGCTGCGCGAGTACACCGAGCATGTGTTGGCAAAGCACGGGTTACGCGATAAAACCCTGACCCACAGCAATGTCGAAAAAATCCAGTGGAATGGTGAACAGCAATGTTGGGATGTGCAGGTGAAAGAGCGTGGCTTGTTGCAGGCGCAGTTTGTCATTAATGCGTCTGGGCCGTTGAGTACCTCGGTCATTCCGCCGTTTCCGGGACGTGAATCGTTTACCGGTAAGGCGTTTCACACCAACGAATGGGATCACAGTTACGATTATAAAAACAAACGGGTAGCGATTATCGGCAGCGGCGCCAGTGCGGCGCAAATCATTCCAGCGATAGCGCCCGATGTCGCCCATTTGCATGTGTTTCAGCGCACACCGCATTGGGTGTTGCCGCGCCCGGATTACGTGTTTAAGCCCTGGCAGCGGCGCTTGCTGCGCAACAAAACCGTGTACCGCTTGTTGCGTGAGATCATTTATTGGTCGCTGGAGTCGCGAGTTATTGGTTTTAAATATTCGGAAAAAATGCTCGATTTGGTGGCGGGCCGTCGGGCGCGTCAACACATCAAAAAGCAGATCAGTGATCCGCAGCTGCAAAAGAAGGTGACACCCGATTTTACCATTGGCTGTAAACGAGTGATTTTGTCGAATACCTTGTACCCGACCTATTGTCGTGACAACGTCACCTTGCATGACAAGCACGATGGCATTGAGTCGATCACTGCACATGGCATCAAGACCACACAAGGCAATGACCTTGAGTTGGATTTGATTATTTATTCTACCGGTTATGATGCCACCGATGGGGTGATTTCGTATCCGGTAGTGGGTAAAGAAGGTGTTACTTTGGCGGATGTATGGGCCGATTTCCCCCGTGCCTACTTGGGCACCGCGGCACCGGGTTTTCCGAATTTATTCATTGTGACAGGCCCGAATACGGGGATTGGTCATACGTCGGCGATTTTTGTGATCGAGGCGCAGATGAATTACATTTTGCGAGCCATTAACGAAGTGCGTGATGCCGGTAAAACGGTGGTTGAGGTGGATGCCGGTGCGGAAGAGCGCTATACCCAGCACATTCACGAAGAAATGGCGAAAACCGTGTGGCAAACGGGTGGGTGTAACAGTTGGTATAAAAGTAAGAGCGGTAAGGTGATTGCGATGTTCCCTGGCTTCAGTTTTACGTTTCGGCGTTGGACTAAGCGGTTTCGACGGCATGACCATCACATCGCCTAAGGGCGGCGTGGTGCCAAGAACAAAAATAAGTGAATTACTCATGAGATGAAGGTTGCTATGAAAAAAGTCATCGGATTATTTGCCGCGCTATTACTGGCGCTGCTGTTGGGGTTGTATCAAGGCGCTTACGCCTGCGTAGGTCATTGGTTGTATGAAACCGTGACCGACTTGGAAGCTACGTTATATGGCTTTGAGGAGCATCGTGTCGATATTGGCGAAATGGAGTGGGTGTTGTATCGCAACGACAATGCAGGCAAACCCGCCATTGTCATGGTGCATGGTTTCAGTGCTGATAAAGACGTATGGCCACGCTTTGCCAAACATTTCGTCGCCGATTTTGATGTCATTATTCCCGATTTAGCGGGGCATGGTGATACCGGCTTCGATGCCACTTGGGATTATTCCATTGCGGCGCAAACGGCTCGAGTTGCGGCGCTGTTGGCGGCCTTGAATATTGAGCAAGCGCACATCATCGGCAATTCCATGGGCGGTTATTTGGCGGCGCAGTTTGCCATCAGTTATCCGCAACAAACCTTGTCGGCCACCATGGTGGATCCAGCGGGGGTGTCGTTTCCACAACCGAGTGAGATGTATCAGCTGATCGCACAGGGTGACAATCCGTTTTTTATTGAGAATCGTCGCGATTTCGACCGTTTTTACCCCATGACCATGGCCCAACCACCCTATTTACCGAAGGTGGTATTGGCAGCCGTGGCGCAGAAGTACATTGAACGACGTGAGCAGTTAGAGAAAATTTTCAACGATTTTCATGGCAGTGAGCTGCTGGATGACCAGTTATCTCAGTTAACTGCACCGGCCATGTTGTGGTGGGGTGATCAAGATCGGTTGTTGCACGTTAGTGCGGTACCGGTCTGGCAGGCCGGTGTGCCACAATTAGCAACGCATGTGTTTGAAGGCATTGGTCATATGCCGATGGTGGAAATTCCACAGCAAACAGCCACCCTCTATCGTGCGTTTTTAGACGGCTTGTAAGTCATATCAGGGGGACGGTTTCGTGGTGGGTGTGCGCTTTCGGGTGGGCATTGTTGGCCGATGCTCACCTTGTGAGGGTGACCACCATTCCGTACTGTGCAGTCATTGAATGCGTGCAGGTCGCTTAACGCACGGTGATGTGAAAACAATAACAACAGTTCCGCAGGGGATGATGATGAAAAATTTGCAAGGTAAAGTCGCTGCCATCACAGGCGCAGGTTCCGGTATTGGTCAAGCATTGGCATTGCATTTGGCACAGCAAGGTTGTCATTTAGCGCTGTCGGATATTAACCAACAAGGTTTGGATGAAACCCAAGCGAAGTTGTCGAGTTACTCCGTTAAGGTAACGCAACAGATTTTGAACGTGGCCGATGAGCAAGCGGTGTACGCGTGGGCCGATCAAGTGGAAAAAGACCACGGCAAAGTGAACCTGATTTTCAACAACGCCGGTGTGGCGTTGTCGGGCACGGTGGCAGGCTTGTCGTTGGATGAGTATCGTTGGATTATGGACATTAATTTCTGGGGTGTGGTGTACGGCACGAAGGCGTTTTTGCCAAAGTTGGAAGCCTCGGGTGACGGTCACGTGATTAACATTTCCAGTATTTTTGGCTTGGCGTCGCAGCCCTTGATGAGTGGCTACAACGCCAGTAAGTTTGCCGTACGTGGTTTAACCGAATCGTTACGCCAAGACTTAGAGCTGACCGGCTCCAACGTCAGTGCTACCTGTGTGCATCCGGGTGGCATCAAAACCAACATCGCGAAAACAGCTCGCATGACCGCCAGTGTGAAAGAATCGACCGGTGTGGATAACGAAGATTCGGTGAAAGATTTTGAGCGTCTGTTTATCAATACGCCCGCCAGTGCGGCGAAAACCATTGTGAATGGGGTGTTGAAAAACAAACGTCGTGTACTGATTGGTCCCGATGCCAAAATGTTCGATTTGATCGTGCGTTTATTGCCATCAACGTATCAGTGGATTTTCACCAAAGCGGTGAAGTCGCGCGCGAAAAAACCACAAACAAAAGCCGCTTAATAGCGCTTGTTCGTCACTATCGAGCACGTATCCTGCGTGCTCAGGTGACGATGTTTAAGGAGCCTCTGAATAACTCTGCACAGCTCTGCGCGAGTCTTTCCGGGCTGCAGAGCACGGCGGCGAATGCAGAGAATGACGAGTCCTTTTCAAATTCGCCAACACCGCTATGCTGGCCGGAAAGCCGCGCCCTACGGGGATTGCAGGAAAGCCCTGACTCGGTGTCGCCGGATTTTGACAGAACCCGCTATGCCTGCAACCCGGCTTCGTGATTCAGAGCTTTCCTGCAATCCAGAGTGGGCACCGAGTTATTCAGAGGCTCCTTAATCCCCTCGATGGCTGTTACACTGCTGTTTTTTCTCGATAGTCTCTTCTCTACATGATAATTCCTGTGATTTTGGCGGGCGGCCGTGGTCAACGTTTGTGGCCCTTGTCGCAAGCGCAGTGTCCTAAACCGTTTTTGACGTTGAATGGCCGCTTGTCGCTGTTGCAGCAAACCGTGCTACGTGCAAGTAAGGTGACGGATGAACGTCCGTTGATCATTGTCAACGAAGCACATCGTTTTTTGGTGGCCGAGCATCTTCGTCAGTTAGGCGTTGTTGCTGATATTGTGCTGGAACCGTGTGTGCGCGATACCGCCCCGGCCATCGCCATGGCGGCTTTGCAAGCGTTGTCACGAGTGGCGGACGACGTTGATCCACTGTTGCTGATTTTACCATCGGACCATGCGCTGGATGATGTGTCAGCATGGCTTGAGGCTGTGCAGTCGTTGTTGCCGACGGTGCAAGAAGGTGCAATGGGACTGCTGACCATCACGCCGTCATCGGCCGAATGCGGTTATGGCTATGTGCGCCTTGGTAAGATCATGGCCGACAGTGCGGTGCGAGAGGTGGATGGCTTTGTCGAAAAACCGTCTGCTGAGTCGGCGCAACGCTATGTAGCAGATGGTCAACATGGTTGGAACAGTGGTATCTTTTTCGTATCCGCACGGACAGTATTGTCTGCCTTGGCGCGTTATCACCCCGCTATCGACAGTGCCTGCCGTCGGGCATGGCAGGGCGCGACCACCGATCTGGATTTTATTCGAGTGGATGCCGAGGCCTTTGCGCAAAACCCAACCTTGTCGTTTGATTACGCCGTGATGGAGCCGCTGGCACAGGCGGGCGCGCGGCTGTTCGCCGCGTCGATTTCTGGTTGGAATGATTTGGGCAGTTGGGCGGCGATCTGGCAGCAGCGCGAAGGCGATAAACAAGGCAACGTGGTGCACGCTGCTGAGTCTGTGTTCGATGAATCATCGAGCAACAATTTTATTCATGCCGACGGCAAGCGAGTGCTGGCGGTAGGAGTCCGTGATGTGGTGCTGGTGGTGACGGAGCAGGCGGTGCTGCTGGCCAATCGTGCCGACAGCGCGGCCTTAAAAGCGCATCTCGATAACTTTGATAGTGAAGATTCCGCACAGTATCAAGGGCCTGTATATCGGCCTTGGGGGTATTATCAGGTGGTGGATGCCGACCAAGGATTCCAAGTGAAGCGCTTGGTGCTGTATCCGGCCGCGCAGTTGTCGTTGCAGTGGCATCGACATCGTGCCGAGCATTGGGTGGTGGTGTCAGGCGAGGCCGAGGTAATCAAAGGCGATCAGTGTCTATTGTTGCGCGCCAATCAATCGACCTACATTGCGCCCGAAGAGCCGCACTCGTTGCGCAACATCGGTGACGGCGAACTGCACATGATCGAAGTGCAGTCAGGTGAGTATTTGGGCGAAGACGACATTGTCCGTGTGTTCGACCCATATCGTCGTTGAGAGGTTATGGTTGTAAGTTTTGCAGTAACTGCTGTTCGGTCACGGGTTTGCTGAACAGAAAACCTTGTACCTCTTCACAACGTGATTGAATCAAAAAATCGAGTTGCGCTTGCGTTTCTACCCCTTCGGCGATCACGCCCATCCCCAAATTGTGTGCCATGGCGATGATGGTGCGCGTGATTTGTGCATCGTCTTTGTTGAACGGCAGATTTTGAATAAAGCTGCGGTCGATCTTGAGTGTATCGACGGGGAATTGTTTTAAGTAATTCAAGGAGGAGTAGCCGGTGCCAAAGTCATCAATGGCCGTTTGCACACCCATGTCGCGCAGACCATTCAGTACCGATAAGGTGTGATCAACGTTATCAATCAAAATACTTTCGGTGAGTTCCAGTTCCAATTCGCTGGGATGAATGCCAGTCGTGCTTAAGATCTCTTTGACCATATCGAGGAAATCCAGCTGTTTGAATTGCCGCGCCGACACATTGACCGCGACGCGTTGCAAATTCATGCTCGATTGTTGTTGCCATTGGGCATACTTGGTACAGGCTTGTTCTAATACCCAACGCCCGATGGGCACAATTAACCCAGTGTCCTCAATAATAGGGATAAATACCCCTGGGGAAATCAAACCTTTGCTGGGATGATTCCAGCGCAATAAGGCTTCAACGCCGACAGCAATGCCGGTGTCAGACTGATATTGCGGCTGGAAGTACAGCTCCAGTTCGTCGCGGGCAAGGGCCTGACGCAAGTCGTTTTCCAGCTCCAATAATTCGACGGCTTTCTCGTTCATTTGTGGGTTAAAAAACTGCACGTTGTCGCGGCCAAGGCTTTTCGCGTGGTACATGGCCATGTCGGAGTTTTTCAATAGCTCCATGACGTTGTCGCCATCGGTCGGGAACACGGAAATGCCTACGCTGCAACTGATGAATACTTCGCGCTGACCCAGTTTGTAGGGAGCGTTCAACGTGTGCAGAATGCGCTCGGCCACTTTGATGGCGGTATCCGCCGCTTTGTCGCTGCTGACTTGCGCACCAATGCCGACGACAAACTCGTCACCCCCCATGCGCGCGGCAAGATCGTGCTTTTTAATGCATTGCTGTAAGCGCTGCGCCACTTCTTTCAGCACTTGGTCACCGGCCGGATGCCCCATCGAGTCGTTGATGGGTTTAAACCGATCTAGGTCGATAAACAGTAACGCCGCGCCTTGGTTGTTTTTGCGGGCGTCATCGAGCATGCGCTCAAAGCGCTCATTCATTTGGCTGCGATTGGGTAGGCCGGTGAGTGGATCGAAGTACGCCAGTTTTTGGATACGCTCTTCAATGACTTTGCGCTCAGTGATGTCCGACATGATCAGGATGAGACTTTGAATGTTGCGCTCATGGTCGGTAATGGCGCTGATACCGGCCCAGCCTGTGCGTTCTTCACCATTGGCTGGTTGGTAAAACAACTCGCCTTGCCAATACCCTTGTTTCGCCAGTGAGCGACCAACCTGTTCAAAAAAGTCGATGTTGTGCTTTTCGTTGGAAATTAAAAAATCCGGCGTTCGGCCCAGAATATTTTCGGGTAAGTAGCCGGTAATGGTGGTAAAGGCTTTGTTGATGCTGGCAATGTTCATGTTTTGATCGGTGATCAAGATCGCTTCATTGCTGCTTTCAAACACCTCAGCCGCTAGCTTAAGATCTTGTTCGATGCGGCGTTGCTCGGTCACATCACGGCACATCCCCATTAAGCCTTGCAGTTCACCTTGGTCGTTCCAAAGGAGACTGGCTTGCAGTTCCAATAATACGCTGGCACCGGTTTTGGTGGTGGCGACGATGTCTCGTTGAAAGGTTTTACTGAATTTTTTGGCGCTTTCTGGGTTATTCATGGCGCGTTGAATCTGATGGCGTAAGGCATGAAAAAGCGCGCGAATATCCTGTCGTTTAAAAACGGTATTGACACCTTCACGCAGCAGTTCGTCGGGTTTGTAGCCCAGTAAACGCTCCGACGAGGAACTCACGAAGGTGAAGTTAAGGCTGGCATCCGCCGCCCAAATGATGTCGTTCATGTTTTCCGCTAGCAGGCGGTAGCGACGTTCACTTTCAACAATCAACTCTTGTTGTTCAATTTCATCGGTTACGTCGCGTACGGTGCCAATGTATTGCAGCACCTTGCCATCGTCATCCAACAAAAATGGCGTGTCGGTAAATTTTAAGATGCGCATACTGCCATTGTTATGACGAAAACGAGCTGTGCTGGTACGAGAATAGCCAAGCGGCAGCTCACGAATGGCCGCTAATTCGGCGGTTAAACGACTGAGCTCTTCTGGGTCGGCATAGTAAATCCAAGGGCGCTCTTGCGTTTCAATGCTGGTCGGGTAGCCGAGCATTTCGCCCATTGTACGGTTTTTGAAGACAATGCGTTGTTGCAAATGAAGGTTGAGTTCGATGACATAAACCAAGTCAGGCATGACGGCCATCACGCTTGACCAAAAGGCTTCGCGTTCACGAATTTCCTGGCTGGCTTGCTTCTGTTGCGTGACATCTAACAAGGTAACCAGTGCTTGACCGGGGCTGCCTGTTCGTACGCTGAGGTTCGCCCATAAATCCACATGGCGACCACTGAAGGTATGCAGCGAAAATTCAAACTCAATGCTGGCCAATTGTTGCTCAATAGCACGCTGAATGGTGGCTTGCAGTTCTTGGCTGTGTCCTTTTAATAGCGTTCGATATTCTTTCAGTAACTGTTCTTGTGAATGGGCATCGATCAATTTCAATGCAGCATCGTTGGCGCTGATGAGGGTGACATCACGCACATCGCCACGAAATTGCGACACATTCAGCAATAAATGAGCGATACCGGCTTCTTCAAATAAGGCTTTGTAGCGTCGTCGACTTTCTTCCATGGCGCGAATGGCAAGAACGGTATCGGTCACATCGCGCAGTAACCACACCACGTCGGTGATATCGCGGCCATTGTAGAGCGGGTTATAGCCTTGCTCTAAGATGCGCTTTTCGTCGCCGATGGTGACTTCAACGTATTGACCGCGATGATGCAAGGCGTCCAGTTCATCGTGATCAAAACCTTTATTCCACAGCGCTTTGGGGTCAGGCCAAATCTGTTGAATGGGCTGACCTAAATATTCGCCAGCACCGTGCTCATGCAGCAATGCCGCGGCTTTGGGGTTGGCGTAGGTGATGATGCCATCGGCATTGGTCGAGATCAGTGCCTCGTCAATGGACATTAAGGTTCGATCAGCGCGTTGTTCACTGGCTCGTCGCTGGTTGTCGAGTTCAATAGCGACGCGCTCTTGGCGGCGAATGAAGTGCCAGAGCACCGTGACCAGCAAGGTGAAGAATAACAACACCAGTAACGGTGTCATGATGCGTTGCAGCAACAAGGCTTGTTGGTAGCCTTTTATTGGTAATGCCACAATATCCCAGGGGGTGAGGGCGAGTTCGGAGCGATAGAGAATGTGGTTGAGCTCTTGCTCGGTTAGGGTAGGTTGCGCTTCGGTATTGGCGTAAAAGTGTTGGCGAATGGAAATGGCGTGTGTTTCACGCTCGACCAAGGCCACTTCAAATCCGGTGAAATTGCCGTTGTAAATGGTGCGTGACAACTCGCTGTATAAGCGACGGCTGATGAACACGTAGTCGTCACCTTGGTAAGCAAAACGACTGACGATGTAGTAGCCACCGCCGTTGGGGTAACGCAACGAAAAAATGCCGATGTTACTGGGTTGCTGCACAAGTTGACGTTGAATGTGCTGAATCTCCAGCGGATCAAGGGCGTCACCCAGATGAGCGAGATAATGGCCATCGGTAGAAAAAACAAAGGCGGCGGTCAAATTAAAAAACGCTTTCGATAAGTTGTACCAAAGCGGATTACTATCGGCGAGTGCGTGCTGCGCGAGATCGGATAGGGTGTCGGCGTGGGTTTGGGTAAACATCTGGTTGGCATAGATGCCGGCTTGCACAATCAAACTGGTTTGCCGTGCGTAATTATCCAGTGTGCGTTCGACATCCGTGACGTAGGTTTTTTGGTCGTATTGCCACTGTTGATAACCGTTAAAGGTCAGTACCAAGGTCAGAAATAAAAAGCTTAAGCCAAGCAAGGGCAAATTGCTGCGTAAGGATCGCGGCGATGGGTTTGGCTTCGGCGTGTGTTGACGGTTTGGTTGCATGGCACTCTTAGATATTGTCATTCGCTTTGTTGCCAGTATAGTCAGTATCATTCATTTCGGTAGCGCGTTACTTAATATTTGCCAATACAGGTCGTTTTGAGTAGCGTGGCGCTCTTCGTTAAAAAGGTGTGTTTTCATGGCTCAATATGTATTTACGATGAATCGCTTAGGCAAAATTGTGCCGCCTAAGCGACAAATTTTACGCGACATATCGTTGTCGTTTTTTCCGGGTGCCAAAATTGGCGTGTTGGGCTTGAACGGTTCAGGCAAATCAACCTTGTTGCGCATCATGGCCGGTGTCGATCAAGATTTTACTGGAGAAGCACGTCCACAATCCGACTTGAAAATAGGCTATTTATCACAAGAGCCTGAGTTGGATCCAAACAAAGATGTGCGGGGCAATGTGGAAGAGGGTTTTGCTGAGTTAATGAACGCTCGCGCAGAATTGGATGCCGTCTATGCGGCGTATGCCGAGCCGGATGCCGATTTTGATGCGTTGGCGAAAAAACAAGGGCGCTTAGAAGCGCTCATTGAAACGGCAGGTGGCCATGATATTGAGCGCCATATGGAAGTCGCCGCCGATGCATTACGTTTACCACCATGGGATGCCGATGTGACAACGCTGTCGGGCGGTGAGCGTCGTCGTGTGGCCTTGTGTCGTTTGCTGATGTCCAAACCCGATATGCTGTTATTAGACGAGCCGACGAACCACTTGGATGCGGATTCGGTGGCTTGGCTAGAAAAGTACCTGGATGAGTTCCCCGGAACGGTAGTGGCTATTACGCACGATCGTTACTTCTTGGATAACTGTGCGGAATGGATCTTGGAGCTGGATCGCGGTCACGGTATTCCATACCAAGGCAATTACTCCTCCTGGTTGGAGCAAAAAGAAAAGCGCTTAGAACAAGAGAAACGCCAAGAAGATGCCCATGCGCGTGCGGTTAAACACGAATTAGAGTGGGTGCGCCAAGGTGCGAAAGGACGTCAAACCAAGAGTAAAGCGCGTTTGGCTCGCTTTGAAGAAATGAATTCGAAAGAGTTTCAGGCGCGAAATGAAACCAACGAAATTTATATTCCACCAGGCCCTCGCTTAGGCGATAAAGTGATTGAGTTTCATCATGTCAGTAAAGCGTATGGCGATCGCGTGTTGATTGATGATCTCAGCTTTGCCGTACCAGCCGGTGCCATTGTTGGCATCATTGGTGGTAACGGTGCCGGTAAATCAACCCTATTTCGTATGATTGCGGGATCTGAGCAACCGGATTCGGGCGAAGTGGTGCTGGGTGAGACCGTGAACTTGGCTTTTGTCGAGCAATCGCGCCATGCGCTAAAAGATGAGCAAACGGTGTGGGAAGCCATTTCCGATGGCATGGACATGTTGTCGATCAATGGCAAAGAGTACCCCAGCCGTTCTTATATTGGTCGCTTTAACTTTAAGGGTGGCGATCAACAGAAGCGGGTCGGCGACTTGTCGGGCGGTGAGCGTGGTCGTTTGCAGCTGGCGCATACGCTAAAACAAGGTGCCAACGTCTTGTTGCTGGATGAGCCATCCAACGATTTGGACATCGAAACCTTACGTGCGTTAGAGGAGGCTGTGTTGGCCTTCCCTGGTGCGGTCATGGTCGTCTCCCACGATCGTTGGTTCTTGGATCGTATTGCGACCCACATTCTCGCTTACGAAGGTGATTCACAAGTGACCTTCTTTACCGGTAACTACACCGAGTACGAAGAAGATCGTAAAAAACGTTTGGGTGCCGATGCCGCTCCGAAACGGATGAAATACAAGCGCTTGGCGTAAATCGGATCGACACCGTGCCGACAAGGCGGAAATTCCGTCTTGTCGGTCATTGTTTCGTGCGGGTGTGGTTGTCCATTCTGCCCTGTTATATGGTCAAAATAATGGATCGGCTCTTGCTATTTAGCGGTTTTCAGCTAAACCTTTAGGAAATCATTGCAGGATACCCCGATGGAGCAACGTCAATTTCACCGCGTGCATTTTTTCCAGCGCGTGCAAGTCAAAACCAACGATCGTGTGTATGAAACGCATTGCCTTGACGTCAGTATGCGTGGGCTATTGTTGGTGCGTCCCGAAAATGTGGATTGGAAATTAGAGCAGGGTCTTCATGTCACACTGACTTTGGCAGAGGATCAAGTGATTGAAATGGATTGTTCGCTGGTTCATATCGATGAGGATTTTGTCGGATGCGTGTGCGACTCGTTGGACTTGGACAGCATGATCGTGTTACGCCGATTGTTGGAACTGAACTTGGTCGATCCGAAAGCCATTAATCGTGAACTTGCCGAGCTGATTCGTAGTAACGCCTTGCGCGCTGATTAAGGACGCTTGCCAGCACAGCTGATATAGTGCGTTTTTTTGTGCAGAGAGAGCGTTATGTTATTTCCTGTGTTGCAAGGTCAAACTTATCCTCATGCGGTAGGTAAAGTGGTGTGTGTTGGCCGCAATTATGCGGCTCACGCGCAGGAGCTCAATAACCCGATACCCGCCGCCCCCATTCTGTTTCTAAAGCCCGCCGATAGCGTCGTCGCTGTGGCGCCGCAGTTTTCTATTCCTACCCAGTATGGCGCCGTGCATCATGAGCTAGAGATTGCCGTATTGATCGGTCAACGCTTGGTTAATGCCACCGAAGATCACGTTCGCAACGCATTGATTGGCGTTGGTTTGGGGCTCGATTTAACGCTACGCGACGTGCAAGACAGCTTAAAACATCAGGGACATCCGTGGGAGCGCGCTAAAGCGTTTGACGGTGCGTGCCCGCTGACCGACTTTATCGCCGTCGCCCCGTCGTTCGATTGGTCGAACCTGTCGTTAACCTTGTGGCGCAATGGTGAACGCCAGCAAGCAGGTTCGAGTGCCGACATGCTCTTTCCCATTGTGTCGTTAATTACTCATATGAGTGCCAATTTTGCACTGAACCCTGGTGATGTGGTGCTAACCGGAACGCCAGCGGGTGTTGGGCCGTTGAACGTGGGAGATCAGCTGCAACTGCAATTGCAGGATTATCTCGATGTTCGTACTCAGGTGTGTGCCAGTCATTCCGCCGCTGTGTAGCCTTGCAATAGTCTGTTGCGCAAAAAGCGTCGATCAAGCTGGAATTGAAGACGTATCATTCGGTCATTAAGTAATGAATAACCGTACTGTTAATAACGAGAAAAAATGATGAGAGCTTTGTTCGTGGGTTTGCTAGTGGCTGGTGCTGCACAATCGGTTTCGGCCGAGTCTTTGCATGAGCAAGCACAGCGTTGGTTTGGTGATGGTCAACCCCCAGCGGAGGTGGCAACACTGAATCCGGCTGAGGTGACCTTGGGTCATCAGTTGTTTTTTGATGATCGGATTGGTAAGGATGGCACCAGCTGTGGCTCGTGCCATGTGTATGAAAAAGGTGGGGCAGATGGGCGTGCAACGGCCATTGGTGCGTTTGCTCGCGTTGGTAAACGCAATACGCCGACCGTTGTCGATATCACGCCACAAATCAGTATGCATTGGATTGGTGATCGCGCCTCGTTGTCTGATCAAGCGATTCGCTCACTGACGGCTCCGCCCGCTTATGCGCATGAGAGTGTGGATGACGCATTGGCGGTTGTGAAGAGCTTGCCGGACTTAACCCAGCAGTTCGATGCCTTGTATGACGATGGTGTGACCGCCGATAACTGGGGGCGCGCACTCACCGCGTATCAAGTCAGTCTAGTTACCGAGTCGCCGTTTGATCGTTATTTGCAAGGAAACCATAAGGCATTAACCCCAGCGCAACAGCAGGGTTTGCAAACCTTTATCGATACTGGCTGCGCAGCATGTCACAGTGGACGCTTATTGGGTGGTAACAGTTATCAGCGTTTTGGCCTTGTTGAGGATTACTTGCCGTACACCGGTTCGGCCTATGACGCAGGCCGCATGGCGTTGACAGGCAATCCAGCGGATGATCGCGTGTATAAAGTACCGCCCATTCGCCATGCCGTGCAAACGGCACCGTATTTTCACGATGGGTCGGTAGACGACATTGAGCGTGCGGTGTGGATTATGGCCAAAGTTCAATTGGGACGAGATTTGGCGGATGAGCAAGTGGCGAGCATTGTTACCTTTTTACAAGCCGCCACCGCACCGATGCCGCAGGCTATGAAACCGCCAGTGTTACCCTAGTCATTGCTGCGCTAGCCAGAGGTTGATGCAGCCTCTGGCTAGTCGGCTCATTACGCTTTAAATTGACTCACTTGCTGTTGTAGATCCACCGAGAGCCTTGCGATTTCTTGGCTAGCCAAGGCACTTTGCTCTGCACTTTGTGCGACGTCCGCCAAGCTCAGCGAAAAACGACTGATGTTTTCATTGATTTCGTTAGCGACTTGCGATTGTTCTTCGGTCGCTGTGGAGACTTGGAAATTCATGTCGGCAATGCGACCAACCGACTGCGCAATATCCGCAAGAATGGATCCAGCGGCTTCTGCGTAGATGACACTGTCACTCGCTTGGCTACTGGCTTGCCCCATGGTGGATACGGCATTTTGCGCGGACTGCTGTAGCTGGTTGATCATTGAACCGATTGATTCGGTCGCTTCTTGAGTGTTTTGAGCCAGTTTACGCACTTCGTCTGCCACCACCGCAAATCCTCGTCCAGCCTCGCCTGCTCGTGCCGATTCGATGGCCGCATTTAACGCCAGTAAGTTGGTTTGTTCGGCAATATTACGAATAACGGTGAGCACTTCGGTGATATTGCCCGACTGCACATGCAATTCTTTAATGACGTTGCTGGCCGACGTAATGGACTGCGATAACGTTTGAATGGCTTTTAAGTTGTCTTGTACTTGATCAGATCCTTGACGTGTTTTTTCATCCGCTTCGGTCGCCTGATGAGACGTTTGATTGGCGTTGTTGGCGACTTCTTTCACCGCCCCTGACATTTCGGTGATCGCGGTGGCTACCGCGATCACTTGTGCTTCTTGATCTTTGACCGTTTGACTGACTTGGTGGCTAATGGCACTCATTTCTTCGGCGGCGGTGCTGGATTGCGCTACTGCATCTCGCAGACGCTGGATGACTCGCTGGAAGCTGCTGATCATCTGACTAAAGTCATGACTGAGGTGCGATATCTCATCATTGCCATGGTGGGCAATGGTGCGTGTGAGATCCGAATGCTGAGCAATGTCGCGAATGGTCGTGCGTAATTCATGAATGGGTTGATTAATCGAACGATACATCATCGAGCCAATGATGGTTAGGATCACAATGAGTAGGCTGCTGGCGGCGATCAGCAACCAAAACAGTTGTTCAAACTGTTGCTCACTTTGACGGGTAAATTCACCAGCGACCTCAAGTTGCAACGTGATGAGGTGGTCTAGACTTTGAGTGAGCGGGTCGAATGTGTCATACAAGGTACGATTAAATTCGCTGTTATTCTGTTGTAAAAAAGAGCCGTTCTGAATGGCCGCAAGGTAACGATCGATCAAGGGCTCAACGATGGTTAACTGCCGCTCAACTTGAGTAATAAGTTGCGTTTCATCCGGCGTTAATTCGGTCGCCTTGTAACGCTGCCATTGCTGTTGCCCTTGTTGTCGCGCTTGTGCGATGGCCGTTTGTGCCGTCGTCGCATTGAGTAGTTGTCCCCGATGCTTATGCAAGGTATCGACAATATCAATGCCATAACGATCGGACGTTGCCTTGATTTGTTGTAACGGCACCACTCGATCGTGGTAGAGGCTACTGATGCCATGATTCAGATTGACCATGCGATCCAACAGCAAGGCAATAACGGCAATAATCACCACAATCGGGACGACAATCAACGTCGTTAATCGGGCTTTGATACTTATCTGACGCAGCATCGGTGTATTCCTCTGTTTTTAACACGAAGGCACCCATCTGTTGTGCGTTAACACCCATCGGAGTTGCTCGCTAGCAATGCTCATCCTGAGTGCCAAGTATTCAATAACCATAGATTACACGAGGAAATAAGCCAGTAAATTGTTCCAAAAAAATAAGTAGTGAGTTTATTTTATAATTGATTGTGTTGTTAATAGTGTTTTTTTGGGTTCGTTAATGACGCTTATGTCATTTTTGGCAGATTGCTGATGCTAACGGGTCGCACGGAGGTGTATCGTCATGGAACAAAAAAGCCCCGCTAATCGGGGCTTTGAGAAAGGAGCCGATGTCACGCGACTTAGAACGGAATGTCGTCGTCGAAATCGTCAAAGTTATTGCTGCTCGGCGGTGCTTGCTGCGGCTGTGGGGCAGGTTGCGGCGCTTGGTAGCCAGCAGGAGCGGCCATTGGCGCTTGCTGGGGTGCCTGTTGCGGAGCCGATTGATGCGGTGGACGTTGACTATGGGCTGCAGGATTGTGCGCCGGCGCTTGATAACCACTGTTAGGATTGTGCATGGGAGCCGCTTGCATGGGTTGCTGTGGCGCTTGCATGGGTTGCTGTGGTGCCTGCATGGGTTGCTGATAGCTTTGCCCGTAAGGTGCTTGTTGCGGCGCTTGCTGCGGCGCGTTGCTGTAACCCATTGGGCTACCTTGCATGCCATCTTGTGGGCGTCCGTCCAGCATCAGCATGTCGTTGGCAATGATCTCGGTGGTGTAGCGTTTCACGCCGTCCTTTTCCCATTCGCGGGTACGCAGTTTGCCTTCAATATAGGTTTTTGAGCCTTTTTTCAGGTATTGCTGCATGATTTCCGCTAACTTGCCATAAGCGGTAATGCGATGCCATTCAGTTTGTTCTACCTTTTGGCCCGTTTGTTTGTCGTTGTAGCTTTCATCCGTGGCTAATGACAGATTCGCCACAGCGTTGCCATTGGGCATAAAACGAACTTCTGGGTCTCTGCCCAGAGTACCAATGAGCGTCACTTTGTTAACACTGCGACCCATAATTGTCTCCTGTTGTCGTAAGAATGGCAGCGGCGTGTTCTGCCTGAAACTGCTCTGCGTTTACTTTTAAATAGACGGCCTGCTCGTCGGCAAGCCAATTTATCTCGGCCACGCCATTCAGCGTGTGCAGCTGCTGTAACTGCTCGTCGGTGAGCGCACCGCTTGTGGTTAAGCGCACACTGATCAAATACTGCGGTGCTTGCGAGCGTAGCATGAGTATTCCCCAGAGCGCCATGCACGATGCTAAGACAATGAATAAGGTGGTACTGTCGTAGTGACTGATGATCCAGCCACCCAAGGTGCCGCCGGCAAACGCCCCTAAAAACTGCATGGTGGAGTAGATGCCCATGGCGCTGCCTTTGGCGCCTGCCGGTGCTACTTTGCTGAGCCATGAGGGAAGACTGGCTTCGAGTAAATTGAATCCCCAAAAGAACACGACCAGTAATACCATCCATTGCCAGAAGTGCTGGGCAGGGGCAAGTAATAGTAAAGCACTGGCAATCATCACCATACCCATCAAGACCACACGTTTCATTTGCCGACGCTTTTCGGCGATGATGATCAGTGGCACCATCAATACAAACGACACCAGCAACACGGGTAAGTACACCCAGCTGTGTTGGCTGGCATGGATATCGAAGGCTTGCAGTTGAGCGGGAACCGCAACAAAGATCGCAACCAAGACGGCGTGCAATAAAAAGATACCGATGTTCAATGGCCATAAACGGCCGTTTGCGAGTTGCTGGCGAATATCGGTCATTACCGGCATGGCATCACGATGTCGTTGTGGTGCTGGGTTGGGGATGATCCAAATAGTGACAGCTACCCCTAATAATGCCAGTACAGCGGTCACGCTAAAAATGAGGGATAAGCCACCCAAGCCAACTAACCAGGGGCCCAGTACCAGCGCCACTGAAAACGATAAGCCAATGCTGGCACCAATGCTGGCCATGGCTTTCATGCGATTGTGTTCGCGTGTCAGGTCGGTCACTAACGCCATAATGGCACTGGCAATGGCTCCCGCGCCTTGCAGCGCGCGTCCGAAAATCACACCGTAAACACTGTCCGCCGTGGCGGCGATCACGCTACCCAGTGCGAAAATGATCAGGCCGCCGATGATGACGGGCTTGCGGCCAATGCGATCTGATAGTGTGCCTGCCGGAATTTGCAAAAAAGCTTGGGTGAGTCCATAGACGCCCATCGCCAAGCCCAGCAATTGCGGGGTAGCACCTTGTAGGTGTTCGCCCTCGATCATCATGACCGGCAACACCATAAATAAACCCAGCATACGCAGAGCATACAGGGAGGCCAGCGCAGCAACCGAGCGACGCTCTACGGCAGAGAAGAGAACACTTGAACGAGACACGGTAACGACCTAACGATAAAAGGCGCACAGTGTAGCAGCAAACGGAGGCAGGATTAACAGAGGTCGATGAAGTCGTTAAAAAATACGCTCACCATGTGGTGGTTCTATCGTACCGCATCGGTGGGTTGATTTTCACCGTTGCCTGTGTAAAGTGTGCGCATCCTGTGCCTTTACTAGGGCTAGGAGACCGACTGGATGTCGGTTACGGAACCTTACGAGGTATTTCATAACGGAGTTATGTCATGGACATCAAAACCTTTCAGCCCAATCGGCACGTGATCCTATTTGGCCAGCAAAATCTACAAAACTCATTACTGGTTGGCGCGATTCACCAGCGTACGAACATTCACTGTCAGCTCGCGGTACAGCCTATCTGGCGTCATGAGTGGAATGAGCAATTCGCCGGCAGGTCGGTGGTCGTATTGATTGATGCTGAGTGCGCTCGCCTTGAAAAACTGCAAGTATTGTTAGACAGCCTTTATCATCAGCCCGTCACCAGCACAATTGCGTTTTTCAATGTCAACGACCAGCACCCTGTTGCACAGTTTATGTCGTGGCCAGCGGTGAATGGATTGTTTCCACGTAGCATGTCACAACATCAGATTTGTAAAGGCATTCAAGCGCTGTTCGCTGGCGAGTTTTGGTTGCCTAGGCAGTTATTAGCCGACTACCTGAGCCGCCATCGTCAGCGTCCAAAGCAAGTCACCTTCGATATCAAATCACTGACGAAACGAGAGCGTCAGATTCTTCACTTCACCGCACAAGGCGCCAGTAATCAAGACATTGCCACAGCACTGGATGTGAGTACGCATACGGTGAAAACGCACATGTACAATTTGTTTCGGAAAATAGGCGTCAGTAATCGCATTCAGGCGTTTAATTGGGCGCGCGAGCATGCGACGGTTCTGGGTTTCGTTTCAACCGAAATATCACGATAATCTTGTGCACAGCTTGTACATCGCTGTGGGTCAATTACAATGGGCGACTTTCTTTTGCTGTAGTGATGGTCGCTTATGGATACGATTCATGTTCGGGGTGCGCGCACCCACAATTTGAAAAATGTGGATATCGATATTCCGCGCGATCAGCTGGTGGTGATTACCGGTTTGAGTGGATCGGGTAAGTCATCGTTAGCATTCGACACACTGTATGCAGAAGGCCAACGTCGTTACGTTGAATCGCTTTCCACCTATGCTCGCCAGTTTTTGTCGATGATGGAAAAACCCGACGTGGATTTGATTGAAGGCTTGTCGCCTGCGATTTCCATTGAGCAAAAGTCGACCTCCCATAATCCTCGCTCCACCGTCGGCACCGTGACTGAGATTTACGATTATTTGCGGCTGCTATTCGCTCGTGTGGGTACACCGCGCTGTCCTGAGCACAATGTGGATTTGGCCGCGCAAACCGTGAGTCAAATGGTGGACGCGGTGATGGCGTTAGCGCCAGACAGTAAGCACATGATTTTGGCGCCGGTGGTGCGTGATCGTAAAGGTGAGCACGCTCATATCTTGGAAAGCTTGCGCGCGCAGGGATACATTCGAGTGCGTATCGACGGTGTGGTGTGCGATTTAGATGATACGCCCGAGTTGGATAAGCGCCGTAAACACAGTATTGATGTGGTGATTGATCGCTTCAAACTCAAAGAAGGCATTCAACAGCGTTTGTCAGAGTCCTTTGAAACCTGTTTAGAGTTGAGTGGTGGATTGGCCATCGTGTCATCCATGGAGGATGAGCAGGCTGAGCCCATGTTGTTCTCATCGCAGTTCAGTTGTCCGCATTGTGGCTATAGCTTAACCGAGTTGGAACCCCGTCTATTTTCCTTTAATAACCCGGCGGGGGCCTGTGTAAGCTGTGATGGATTGGGGGTGAAGCAATATTTTGACCCTGACCTAGTGGTGCACAATCAGCAATTATCAGTTGGCGAAGGCGCCATTCGCGGTTGGGATCGGCGCAGTGTGTATTATTATCAAATGCTGTGTGCGGTAGCCGAGCATTACGATTTTGATATTGAAACGCCGTTTATTGATTTATCAGCGCAACAGCAAGGCTATTTACTGCAAGGTTCGAATGGCGAGGACATCGCCTTCAATTACGTCAATTCGCGCGGTGACACCATTCAGAAAAAACATCCGTTTGAAGGGGTGCTGCCCAATTTAGAACGACGTTATCGTGAAACCGACTCGCAAATGGTGCGGGAAGAGCTGGCCAAGTACCTCAGTGTGCAGTCCTGCCCCGATTGTGGTGGCTCGCGTTTGCGAATTGAGGCGCGCCATGTGTTTGTCGGTGAACAAACCATTCATGCTTGTACAGCGATGCCGGTCGAACAAGCCTATGCCTATTTCAATGCACTCACATTGCCGGGCAGTCGCGGCGAGATCGCGGCAAAAATTGTCAAAGAGATTCGCGATCGGTTGCGTTTCTTGGTGAATGTGGGACTGGATTATTTAACGCTGAATCGCAGTTCCGACACCCTGTCGGGCGGTGAAGCTCAGCGCATTCGTTTGGCGTCGCAAATTGGCGCGGGACTGGTTGGGGTGATGTACATTTTGGATGAGCCATCCATTGGCTTGCATCAGCGCGACAATGATCGCTTGTTGAAAACCTTGTTCCACCTGCGTGATTTGGGTAACACCGTGATTGTGGTTGAGCACGATGAAGATGCCATCCGTAGTGCCGATCATTTGATTGATATTGGCCCCGGTGCCGGTGTGCATGGTGGTCAAATCATCGCGCAAGGAACGCCCGCTGAGGTGTTTGCCAATCCGAACTCCATTACCGGTCAATATTTGTCAGGGGTGCGTGGTATCGCGGTTCCTGCCGAGCGGACGCCTGTGAATGAGGAACACATGCTGGTACTCAAAGGCGCTCGTGGCAATAACTTGAATAATGTGGACTTGCGTATTCCGTTGGGCTTGATGACGTGTGTCACCGGTGTTTCAGGGTCGGGTAAATCCACGTTAATCAATCGTACGCTGTACCCGTTAGCGGCCACGGCACTGAATAACGCCACCACGTTGAAAGCGGCAGAATACGACAGCGTGGATGGTTTGCAGCTGTTGGATAAGGTTGTCGATATTGATCAAAGCCCTATTGGTCGCACGCCGCGCTCCAATCCGGCAACCTATACGGGCATTTTTACACCGGTGCGAGACTTGTTTGCGGCCACACAAGAAGCGCGCTCTCGCGGTTATAAAGCGGGTCGTTTCTCGTTTAACGTGAAGGGTGGGCGTTGCGAAGCGTGTCAAGGCGATGGCGTTATTAAGGTGGAAATGCACTTTTTGGCGGATATTTATGTGCCCTGTGACGTTTGCAAAGGCAAGCGATACAACCGTGAAACCCTGGATGTGCGCTACAAAGGCAAGAACATTCACGATGTGTTGGAAATGACCGTCGAGGATGCGCGTGTCTTTTTTGATGCCATTCCGGCGGTGGCGCGTAAACTGCAGACCCTGATGGATGTGGGGTTGAGTTACATCACATTGGGCCAAGCGGCGACCACGCTTTCTGGTGGTGAAGCACAGCGGGTTAAGTTGGCAAAAGAACTGTCGAAGCGGGATACCGGTCGAACGCTGTATATTTTGGATGAGCCGACCACGGGTTTGCATTTCCATGACATCGAGCAGTTGTTGGCGGTGTTGCATCGTCTGCGCGACCATGGCAATACCGTGGTGGTCATTGAACACAATTTGGACGTGATTAAAACCGCCGATTGGTTGGTAGACTTAGGGCCAGAAGGCGGCTCTAAAGGTGGGTATATCATTGCGGAAGGAACGCCAGAGCAAGTTGCTGAGAACACACAGTCGCATACGGGGCATTTTTTGAAACCGCTGTTGACGCGTTAATGGTTGGCTGAAAGCACGCCTACTTACAAAAAATCGGTTTGTTAAAAGCCCGAATACTTGACAAGTAGGATGGGCGAACGTATGTTTCAAACACTTGTTTGAATCGTGTTCGAACGACGTGCGTGTGGAATTGATTCACTCGCACGTTTTTGTCTCAACACATAACTAAACTGCAGCCATACCGCTGTGAGAATACAACCGGCAACGAGGTCAGTCCCATGCCTGATTATAAAGCTCCCCTCCGTGAGATTAAATTCGTAATGGACGAAGTGTTGGATATGCCAGGTCATTACGCCAGCATTCCAGCGTACGCAGAAGTCGCAACCCCAGATATGGTCGATGCCATCATCAACGAAGGCGCAAAATTCTGTGAAAACGTACTGGCCCCGTTAAACCGCGTGGGTGATACCGAAGGTTGTACTCGTCATGAAGACGGTTCTGTTACCACGCCAACCGGTTTTAAAGAGGCGTATCAGCAGTTCGTAGAAGGCGGCTGGCCTTCATTGGCGCACGAAGAAGAGCACGGCGGTCAAGGCTTGCCAGAGTCTTTGGGCATCGTGATGTCTGAAATGGTCGGTACGGCAAACTGGTCTTGGGGTATGTACCCTGGCCTGTCACACGGCGCGATGAACACCATCGACTTGCACGGTACGCCAGAACAAAAGCACATGTATTTGACTAAGTTGGTTTCTGGTGAGTGGACAGGCACGATGTGTTTGACCGAATCTCATTGTGGTTCTGACTTGGGTATTTTGAAAACCAAAGCCGAGCCAAACGCAGACGGTTCTTATGCCATCACCGGCAGCAAGATCTTCATCTCTGCGGGTGAGCACGACATGTCTGGCAACATCGTTCACATCGTACTGGCTCGCTTGCCAGGCGCGCCAGAAGGCACGAAAGGCATCTCTTTGTTCATCGTACCTAAGTTCCTAGTGAACGAAGACGGTTCTGTGGGCGAGCGTAACTCATTGATCTGTGGTTCTATCGAACACAAAATGGGTATTCACGGCAACGCAACTTGCGTGATGAACTTTGACGGCGCCAAAGGTTGGTTGATTGGGCCTGAAAACAAAGGTCTGAACTGCATGTTCACCTTTATGAACACCGCCCGTATCGGTACCGCATTGCAAGGTTCGACCGCCGCTGAAGCCTCTTTCCAAGGTGCCTTAGCGTACGCTAAAGACCGCTTGGCAATGCGTTCCTTGACTGGCCCGAAAGCGCCTGAAAAAGCCGCTGACCCGATCATCGTGCATCCTGATGTTCGTCGTATGTTGTTGACGCAAAAAGCCTTCGCTGAAGGTGGTCGTGCGCTGGTTTACCTGACTGCGCAGCAAAATGACATCGTGAAAAAAGGCGAAGACGAAGAAGCACGTAAAGCGGCTGATGAGTTGTTGGGTTTCTTAACGCCAATCGCGAAAGCATTCTTAACTGAAACTGGCTTAGAAGCGGCTAACTTGGGTATGCAAGTGTTTGGCGGTCACGGTTTCATCGCGGAATGGGGTATGGAGCAGATCGTACGTGATACTCGTATCTCGACCATCTATGAAGGCACTACCGGCATCCAAGCGTTGGATTTGTTGGGCCGTAAAGTATTGATGACTCAAGGTCAAAGCTTGAAGAACTTCACCAAAATGGTTCACAAGTTCTGCCAAGCCGAAGAAGGCAACGAAGCATTAGCCGGTATGGTTAAGCAGTTGGCTGACATCAACAAAGAGTGGGGCGATCTGACCATGAAAGTGGGCATGACCGCTATGAAAAACCGCGAAGAAGTCGGCGCGGCCTCGGTTGATTACTTGATGTATTCTGGTTACGCCGTATTGGGTTACTTGTGGGCTCGCATGGCGAAAGTTGCACAAGATGCACTGGATGCTGGCACCACAGAAGAAGACTACTACAAAGCTAAGATCGCGACGGCTAAGTTCTACTTCGCGCGTATCTTGCCACGTACTAAGTCTCACGCAGCGACCATGTTGGCCGGTGCTGATAGCTTGATGGATTTGGCCGAAGAACACTTCGCGTTCTAAGTCATATCGATAAAAAACCGCGCTTTGGCGCGGTTTTTTTGTTTCTGGGCTGCGCAAAGAGCACTTTGCCAGTACAATAACGGCCTTTTTGTTGTCCCGCTGTGGCGAGAGATGGGGACAATCGAAGACAAAAACTATTACGAGGTGAATCATGGCAGACTATAAAGCACCATTGCGCGATATGCGCTTTGTTCTGAATGAAGTGTTTGAAGCGGATAAACTTTGGTCATCATTGGCTGGCCTACAAGGTGCGGTGGATACGGAAACCGCTGAAGCCATTTTGGAAGAATGTGGCAAAATTGCCAGCCAAGTTTTGGCTCCGCTGAATCGCAATGGTGATGAAGTCGGTTCTACTTGGAAAGACGGCGCCGTCACGGCAGCGCCAGGCTTTAAAGAAGCGTATCAAACCTATGTGGAAGCCGGTTTGAACGGTTTGGGTGGTAATCCAGAGTTTGGCGGTATGGGGATGCCGAAAACACTGGTTGGTCAAATTGAAGAGATGGTGCAAGGCGCGAATATGTCATTCGGTTTGGCACCGATGTTGACGGCTGGTGCGTGTTTGTCGCTGAATGCACACGGTTCACAAGAGCTGAAAGAAAAGTACTTGCCGAACATGTATTCTGGTGTTTGGTCGGGTGCCATGGACTTGACCGAACCGCATGCGGGTACCGATTTGGGTATCATTCGTACTAAGGCCGAGCCACAAGCCGATGGTTCCTATAATGTGACTGGCACCAAGATCTTCATCACGTGGGGCGAGCACGATATGGCCGAGAACATCATTCACTTGGTGTTGGCAAAATTACCGGACGCGCCAGCAGGGCCGAAAGGTATTTCGTTGTTCTTAGTACCTAAATTCTTAGTTAATGACGATGGTTCATTGGGTGAGCGCAACACCATGTCGTGTGGCTCGATTGAGCACAAGATGGGCATCAAAGGTTCTGCTACCTGTGTGATGAACTTTGATGGCGCCAAAGGCTGGTTGGTTGGTGAAGAAAACAAAGGCTTGGCCTGTATGTTCACCATGATGAACTACGAGCGTTTGGGTGTGGGTATTCAGGGTATTGGTGCAGCGGAAGCGTCGTACCAAAATGCCGTTGCTTATGCGCGCGATCGTATCCAAAGCCGTGCGCCGACTGGCGCCGTTGCCAAAGACAAAGCGGCTGATCCAATTATTGTTCACCCTGACGTACGTCGTATGTTGTTGACCATGAAAGCCTTTAACGAAGGTGGTCGTGCGTTTTCTACTTATGTTGGTGTTTGGTTGGACAAAGCGAAGTTTACCGACAACGAAGAAGAGCGTAAGCACGCTGAAGGTATGTTGGCGTTGTTGACGCCTGTTGCTAAAGCGTTTTTAACCGATAACGCGCTGGAATCGGCCATTGCCGGGCAGCAAGTGTTTGGTGGTCATGGTTTCATTCGTGAGTGGGGCCAAGAGCAACACGTACGTGATATCCGTATTACGCAAATCTACGAAGGAACCAACGGCATTCAAGCACTCGACTTGATTGGTCGTAAAGTCGTTGCCAGCAATGGCGCCTTGTACCGCTTGTTTGAGCAAGACGTAAATGACTTCATTGCCGCACAAGCCGGTAATGATTCACTGAGTGAATTCATTGAACCATTAAAAGCGGCGCTGGAAAATCTGAATGATTTAACCCAGTGGGTCATGGATCAGGCAGCCAACAACCCGAACGAAATTGGTGCTGCTTCGGTAGAATACTTGCAAGTATTCGGTTACACCGCTCTGGCTTACATGTGGGCAAAAATGGCGGCTGTGGCATTGCCAAACGTGGCCGACAGCTTCTACCAAGGTAAAGTGGCTACCGCGCGTTTCTACGTGAAGCGTTTATTGCCTCGTTACATTGGTTTAACAGCGGCCATCAAAGGTGGTGCTGATCCGTTGTTCGAACTGGATGAAGAGCTGTTTGAAACCGCGTAAGTGGTGATGGCTGCTATTAGAAACCGCCTTCGGGCGGTTTTTTT
>JACUUC010000012.1 GCA_014859445.1 Bacterioplanes sp. | reverse complement strand
GAATACCGGCCTGTCACGCCGGGGGTCGCGGGTTCGAGTCCCGTCCAGTCCGCCATTTTGTTGATCGCGTTGTTACCAGTTGTTTTCCTCGATAGTATCGTTTCCTCTTCAAAACGCAGTTATTGCTTTTCTTGATTAGATTCTCTCCTTTCGTACGACCTCTGATTACCTTTTGCATGATACGTCACATTGTTGTCATTTCTGGCACTTACACTGCAACTTACTAACCATCGACGTGTCGGATTATTTACTGGCACAAATGATGCTTAAAACAAACAGCGACCGCTGTGATTCATCCAAAAAAGGAAAAAACAATGACTGATTATTTAGAAGATTTACTCGATATCGAGTACGAAGATTACGAAGACGATTACGATGATGCCGTTGAGTTGTAACTAGCCGCCGCTGGCGGCTTCTGTTGCGCCTGATACTGCAATCGATATTGACCTGGCGCCAACCCAAGCCAACGCTTAAACGCCCGCTGAAACGCCGTTGTCGAACCAAACCCCAACAAATACGCAATTTCGCCTAATGTGAGTGTCGTTTCACGCACATAACTGATGGCCAGATCTCGTCGCGTATCATTAAGCACCTGCTGAAAACTTACCCCCTCATCATTCAGACGACGCCGAAGTGTCCATGGTGCTTGATTCATGCGTTGCGCAACCAAATCGAGCGTCGGCGTGTGCCCATTCAATAAAGGGCTTAACGCACGAGCGACCAATTCGGCGAAACTCAAACCATGACGAACCCGTTCCCGTTCTCGGTCGGCGAGCAACTTTAATGCCTGATGAGTAGCCGCACAACGGTGCAAAGACAGCAACGGTAATGCCCAATCATGGAGCAACAACGCATTACGCGCACTCGCAAACTGCACCTCACAGGAAAAATACTGCGCATATTGATCACTGTAACTGGGTGCAGGAAACTCAAATTCAACGCGCTTAATGATGTCATCCCGACCCGACACCCAATACAACAACGTCATCCACCCTGCCAACACCGAATCAACCACAAAGTGATTGTAGTCGTTGTACGGACTCACCGAGTAAAACTGACAAACCCCCGCGCCACTCTCAAGCGAAAACGACGAACGGCCACGCGCATTAAAACTGGATAAAATCTCATAGTCAGCCAATGCCTTAGCCGCATCCTTAACCGTCAATGAGGACATCGACAACAAACCCGCCAACCCTAAGTGTGTGGGTGACGTCAGCCGCCCCATCAACAAACCCAACCCAGGAGATTGCGTTTGCTGAATAAAGGCGTGTCCCAAACGCATAAAGCGCGGAATGCTGATACGAGCATCCGAAGAAGATAAACGCGTAGCGTCCAATTGAAACTGCTGCAAGATCGGACGCGGATCGGCACCTAAATGCGTTACCGCACGCACCATGAGCTCAACATAAGAAACCGAGATATCACCAAGCTTCATGACCGTGATTGACTCATACTAAGCATCAAGCGACGTAGGTACGGCAGCAATCTCTTGCAGCAATGGATTGTCTGGCTCATAAAAACTTAATAAAAATCGATACGATAACGACTGTAAGACAATGGCCACCAAGGTAGCAAGATAAATACCCATGGTTGCCACGTAATTAATCAACGTAGAATCGAGGGCAAAAAGCAGCAAAAAAGGCAAACAAAGAGCTACCGGAACAACGATCATAACCAGCATCAAACGCCCACCATTCCCTTCGCTTAGCTGCCATGCTCGCGATAACGGTGAAAATACACCTAACGCAATCTCAGGTAACGTAATCGCCAATCGTGAAAACACATAAATGACGGCAATCACCGACAATAAAATGCCCAAAGGCATGATCGCAGGTGGCAACACCATAAAAATAACCACGCCGATAACGATTAATGCGCCACACAAAAAACCCAATAGCATCGAACGCCATAAGTAACGCCACTCGCCCTTTCTAAAGCCATGCAGCGCATTCCGCTCCCACTGTGACGGTGGTAAGAGCGTAAAGCGGTGACAAGCCGTTGCCATGAGTACACTCAACACCAACGAGACGGCCATAAAAACCAATTGTGTACCACCAAAAGACAAGGATTCACCGACATCCAAACCTTGCTCTAACATCGCGTCAGCAGGTGTAAAATACTGCGTACTGATCATGTCCAACAAAGCCAACAAAGCAATCACTGGCAAAAACATCGCCACCACCACTGAACGCTTGCTCCACAACAAGGTGACGGCCTCTTTCAGCAAATCCAGCACCGGTAATTCGGCGTTTAATCCTAACGAACTTTTCATCGTAAATCCCTCTATTAGTACGAAAAAAAACGGTAGCCTAAGCTACCGTTTTGCATTTGACAACCCGCTTAACCGGCTGGCGGTAAATCGCCATGGCGAGCCTTGTGACGAGCACGCATGCGTTCAGGACGCAGTAGGAAACTCGCCAACGCTGGCAACAAGACCAACGCTCCCAACATATTCCACAAGAACATAAAGGTCAGCAAAATACCCATATCCGCTTGGAATTTGATGGGCGATAAAATCCAAGTACCAACACCAATCGCCAAGGTGATACCGGTAAAGCTGACCGCCTTACCCGTTGATTTCAGTGTCTCAAGGAATGCTTGCTGCATTTCTTTGCCACTGATAATCAGTGCTTCCATGCGGTTGTAAATATAGATGCCGTAATCCACACCAATACCCACACCCAACGCGATCACAGGCAACGTTGCGACCTTAACGCCGATACCCAAATACGTCATCAATGCTTGGCTTAAAATCGAAGTCAAAGCCAATGGCAAGATAATACAAGCCACCGCAGTCAAAGAACGGAACGTTAAGAAACATAACGTGAATACCACGAAATAGACAAAGATCAGCATGGTGGTTTGCGCGTCAGCAATCACATCATTGGTCGCCGCTTCAATCCCTGCGTTACCCGATGCCAACTGGAAACGAACAGGCACAGACGATAACTCACCAGCTTCGATTGCTTGCTCCATCTCTGACAAGGTATAGCTGAAGTATTTTTCATCCACATGATCATCATAACGCGCTTTAAACGACTCGACGGCCTCGACGGCGGTTGTCAGTGTTTGCGCTTTGTGATCATTCAAGTAAATGATTACTGGGGCCATAGAGCACGTTGGATTCAGTAACGTACTTGGCGCGCGCTGAATGGAGCTATTCAGAATGGTTTGATTGCGAGAGAGAGCAGACCAATTCAAATTACCCTCATTCATTGATTTAGTCACCAGCTTGGAAACCGTCACTAAGGACGTCGTCGATTGAACGCCAGGCACATTTTCCATGTGCCACATAAAGCGATCAATGGCATCCATGACTTTATACGAATTGCACTGCTCACGCGATGTTTCAACCATCACCACCAACACATCCGAACTGGTGGAGTAGTTGTTCACCATGAAATCGTTATCCAAGTTGTAACGCGAATCCGCGCGCAACTCAGGTGCCCCTTTGTCTAAATCACCAATTTGTAAATCTTGGCTAACATAATAACCACCAATGGCCATTGCGATGGCGATCACGATGGGAATCGGTGCAACCTTACGATTGGCAAAATACGACAATGTTTTCCATAAAACAGGCTCAGACTTAGCGGTTTTTTCAGCATGAGCAACACCCGAACGACTGATGCCGACATACGACATGACCAATGGCAATAAAATCAAATTGGTGACAATGATCATCGCCACACCCACAGAGGCGGCAATCGCTAACTCTTGGATCACACCAATGTCAATGAAGAGCAGTGTCAGAAATCCTAAACCATCGGACAGTAACGCCAACATGCCAGGCACATACAAGGAGCGGAAAGCATGACGCGAAGCCTGAATCTTATTCGCTCCCTTACCTGACTCAATGGCAATACCATTGATGATTTGTACGCCGTGACTGATGCCAATCGCAAACACCAAAAATGGCACTAACACCGAATACAAGTCAACGGTATAACCCAGCCAAGCCAAAGCACCTAACTGCCAAACCACCGCAATCAAGGAGGCCACAATCGGAATGATGGTACCGCGAGGACAGCGTGAGTAGAGATACAACAAAATCGCGGTAGCAATCATGGCCATTAAGAAGAAGATGGCAATTTTACCCGCTCCATCCAATAAATCACCCAGCTTTTTCGGTGTACCGGTAATGTAAATACGATAATCCCCGATTGGATTACCTTGCGCATCGACAGGCGCGTATTTATCACGAATCAAGGCTTCAAGGTCTGCCGAAAATGCCTGATAGTTCAACTGTTGACGTGTTTCAGGGTCAATTTCCACCAAAGGCACATCGATAATGGATGAGCGAAAATCGTTGGCCACCAAGCGACCGACCGTTCCAGACTTCAAAACGTTTTGACGAACTTGCTCTAAGCTTGTCGGAGAACCATCGTAGGTACTGGGAATAACAGGTCCGCCCTGGAAGCCCTCTTCGGTCACTTCGGTCCAGCGCACATTGGGCGTCCACAACGACATCAGCCCGGAACGATCAACACCATTGATAAAAAACACATCGTCGTTAATTTTACTTAACGTTTCCATGTATTCTTGCGTGAAAATATCACCACTTAAGGGCTCAACCGCAATTTTGACGTTGGCAACACCACTGTTCAAATCATCTTGATGAACCAAGTAATTTTGAATAAATGGATGATTCAAAGGAATGTATTTTTCAATACTGGAATCCAAACGAATCTTGGTTAAGCCAAAGGCAAAAAATACCGTCAGTACCGCCAAAACAGCCAGCACAGCGAAACGGTTGCCGAACAAAAAGCGCTCTAACATTGGTTCAGCTGCTGGCGACAGAATGTAATGCTCAGGCTCGCTGCTAAAATTGTGTTTTCTATGTGGCATGATTAAAAATCTCCTGCAGCCATACTGATGTGTTGATCGAGTAAATCACCTTGTGCATTCAACCGTTTCACACCGGCTTCACCTACCAACACATAATCGCCATTACGCGCTTCGACAACCGCCGCATAAGGCTGGCGCCCTTCCAAAATTAAAGAACGAGGCTTACCTAACTCAGCATCAAAAAAGACCACCGATCCGCCATTGCCGACAAGCAAGGTATTTTTTCGACCAACAAAGCCGCCGAATAAGGATTGCTCACTGCCTGTTTGCAACTCTTGCCACTGAATGCCACCATCATCCGAACGGAAAACGTGTCCACGCAAGCCAAACAACAATTGATGATCATCATGGCTCACCAAACCAAATAACGAACCATCGTAAGGCGACATTTGTTGATGCCAGTTTTCGCCCAAATCATCAGAACGAACAAACAAACCCATTTCACCGACAATCACCAAAGATTGAGCACCCACCACCGTAATCGCATTCAGGTGCAACCGATCTGGGTTGGGTAAGCGAGCTGACGCATCTTCCCACGTCTGACCACCGTCTTGCGTATGGAAAATCATACCGTAAGCACCCAGCGCAAAGCCTCGACGCGCATCGTAAAACCACACATCAAGAAACGGCTTGGTCGAACCGGTCGACGCATCATACTGCGCATCATCTAAACCAAAGATGGCATTTTCCAGACGCATTTCTGCGTCTTCGATGGCCAACGGATCGTCATCCAGTCGGGCCTGCTCTAGGCGAGCTTCAGCCAATTGCAGTCGTTTTTGTGCGGCCGCCACAATGGCATCGTTCGCCACATAACCGTCAAACTGCTTAGTCCAATTAAGGCCACCATCATTGGAGTGCAAAATGACCCCATCATGACCGACGGCCCAGCCATATTGACCGGATGGAAAATGCACGGCTGTTAGCGTAGCCGTCACCGGAACGCGTGCTTGCTGCCATGACAACCCATGATCGTCAGAAACAATAATATGCCCATGCGTCCCCACGGCAACCAATCGATTGTCAGCACGAACAACGTCAAGTAATAAATTTCTGTGCGCGCGCTCAGTAGGCATCGCGGGTGACTGCAAAGGATCTTGCCAACCAGCCCACACCGAACCAGACACCAGCATCGCGGCCAAGATGACACCTGACATACACGCCCTGAGCATGCTCAATGGACGGTCCACACTCCGCTGAACCAAATCAGAAAACATAAGAAGCTCCGTTTTTATACTATTATCGGAAAGGCGCTAGTCTAGCTGACCGTATTAACATTGACTAACGCCTAGTTGTTACAGTGTGTAAGACTTTTCAGCCCAAAGCACAACATTTACACCACTTTTTACGCCAAAAAGCGAAAGAGCCTAGACTCTTTCGCTTGATGCATCATACCAAAGTATTACCGAGTGCCTCGTCGACGCAATTCTGACGGCGTAAAATACCGCTCACCAGGAGGATCTTGACTGAAATCCACAGTGGTTCGCTCTTCATTATCCAACCCTTGAACGTGATAGCGCTTGGCTTTTAAATCGTGATACACGTCGATGGTCGTCCAAGTAACTGGCAACTCATAATAGGTTTTTAAGTACGCCATGCTGACACGCCATAAATCACCTTGGGCGTCGTACTGATCCGCCACAGCAATGCCCCATGTATCTTCATCAAGATAAAATGTACGACGATGGTAAACATGTCGCACATCGGGTTTCAATGTCGCTTCGACCACCCAAACGCGGTGTTTTTCATACCGTGCATACTCTGGATTAATATGACCTGGCTGGATTAAGTCACTGTACTTAACCTCATTACTGCTCAAACGGTAGTTATTATAAGGGATGTACATTTCACGCTTGCCAATCAATTTCCATTCGTAACGATCTGGTGCACCGTTGTACATATCCGTGTCATCGGCATAGCGTAAGCCGTCGGCGGCCGCGATCGGTGTGTCATAAGCCAAGTTAGGCGCACGACGCACACGACGCTGTCCAGCATTGTAACCCCACGCTTGACGAGCCTCTGCAACCTGATCCAAGGTTTCGTGCACCAATACCGCACCACCAGCCAAACGGGCGGGCGCACGGGTAAATGATTGATAATAGAACAAAACGTTGTTTAGTCCTGAAATCCCTTTGTCCTGCCGATAATAATTAAACTCCACCTCTTGCTGTACCGTGACCAGAGAAAAATCACCGTTGGTTTGCACCGCAATTTCGGAGGCACGACGGGTTAGGTAAACACCACGCCAGCGCGTAATGTGATTCCAAATAGCCTCTAAACCGGTTTTTGCAATGGGGAATGGAATACCACCAAACGCGTACTGCAATCCGTTACCGCCACCGCTTAATTCCGCGCGAAGTGCATTGCGATAGGTATTTTCATACACCCATTCTGGGGCAGCCGCCGTTCGACGCGATGGATAAATCGGCATACGAAACGTGTCGGGATAGGTTTTGAATAACGCTTTTTGCCCCTCGCTGAGGAAAGCTTCATGCTCCGCCATATTGGCCGCCGTGATCACAAATAGCGGCTTATCATCCGCATAAGGATCAAGATGATGCTGATTTGGGGTGCTGTAACCGACCGGAGGCAAGCTCAAACCGCCGCGCCAAGGTGGAATATCGCTGCCGTTACCTGCCCGCTCGGCTCCCAGTGGGGTGAGATCATTTTTCAACCGTTCGGCTTCCGTCACAGAAACAGCAGCAAACGATGATGATGCCAACAGCGATAGAGCCAGTGCGCCCATCGCTACCCAATTATTCTTCTTCATGTGTCGACCTCAACTGCACCGCTTTTGCGGTTTTATTGTTTTTCTGCAAGCATAAACACACCTGCCTATTGGCTCAAACCAAACTTTTACTCACCACTTCGTACACATCTTTCGACAGTGCGGGGGTCTGCATGATTCGTTCAAGTTCGCGTTTCATGTTACTGGCCAAAGACGGAATCAATCGTCGATATTTCGTCAATGGCGATAATAATCGAGCCGCTATTTGCGGATTGCTGGCATTCAACCGAATGACAGCGTCGGCTAATAAACGATAACCCGATCCATCTTGGGCATGGAAATGCACCAATGCCTGCTGACTGAACGCGCCCAATACAGAACGTACTTTATTTGGATTGCGCCAATCAAAGGCTTCATGGTGCAGTAATTTTTCAATGTACTCAACCGTCGCTAATGTAGCGGAACTGGCCTGCAACGCCAACCATGGATTCACAACCAACGGATCATGTTGCCATTGATGATAAAATGCCGCCAAATTTTGCTCGATGGCGGATGTGTCATTCGACTCCAAGACAATGGCCAACGCCGCCATCTTATCGGTCATATTATCCGCTTGCTGCAACTGAGCCTGAACCGTTGGTAATGCCAGCGGGTCTGCGAGCAACCAATAGTGTAAGGCAAGATTTTTTAACGCTCGGCGCGCCATTTGTCGTGGTTCAGGTGCGTACGCATCATGACATTGCAGAGCATGATATCGTGTCTTCATTTCCGCGACCAAAGCACGCGCCACCGCGTATTTGACCGTCATTCGAGCTTGATGAATGGCATGGGGATCAACCACTTCGGAAAACTCAGCCACATAAGCTTCTGACGGCAAAGTCAATAAATAGGTAATCAGCGCTGGATCCGACTCGATATCGTTCGCGATAGCACGCAACGCCTGTATGGCCTCTTCTGACAACTGAAAGGAGGAGTGCTGAGCATTCTCAATCCATTGCAGCATTAAACGCTGGCCTGCATCCCAACGATTAAATCCGTCGCTATCATGCTGCCATAAAAACAACAGCTCCTCCGCACTTTGCTCAAAGTGCACCTTAACGGGTGCCGAGAAATCACGGAACAATGACAGTGTAGGACGCTCGCGAACACCAGAAAACACAAACGTTTGTTCAGCCTGCTGAAAATGCAGCACCTGACTTTCATCATTCCACGCCGAGGCTGGGCTGACGTCGATAGCAATGTCGTTACCGTGGCGATCCAGCAATCCCAATTGCACCGGGATCCACACAGGTAATTTTTCTTGTGGCACTGGCGTTGCAGGACATGATTGACGCAACGTTAACTGCAGTTGTTGCTGCGTTGCATCGTAATGCGTGGTTACGGTCACCTGAGGCGTACCCGCCTGCTTGTACCAGCGTCGAAACAAGGACAAATCGCACTGATTGGCGTCAGCCATCGCCACCAGAAAATCATCAATCGTGACGGCTTGACCATCGTGACGCGCAAAATACACATCGGACCCTTTACGAAAGCCTTGCGCACCCAAAATTTTATGCAGCATACCAACGATTTCCGCGCCCTTTTCATAAATGGTAACGGTATAAAAGTTGGCAATTTCAATGAACGAATCCGGCTGCACAGGATGCGCCATTGGGCCAGCATCTTCGGCAAACTGCACGGTACGCATCAAACGTGCATCTTCGATACGCTTAACGGTGGCCGAATTCATATCAGCAGAAAAACAGGCATCACGAAATACCGTAAAACCTTCTTTTAAGCTCAACTGAAACCAATCACGACAGGTCACACGGTTGCCCGACCAATTGTGAAAATACTCGTGTGCAACAATGGCTTCAATGCGTTGATACGCACTATCCGTCGCCGTTGTCGGATTGGCTAACACACAGGAAGAATTGAAAATATTCAACCCTTTGTTTTCCATCGCCCCCATGTTGAAATCATCCACGGCGACGATCATGAATACGTCCAAATCGTACTCACGACCATAGACCTCTTCGTCCCATCGCATCGAACGCTTTAATGCATCTAAGGCGTAGTCCGTTTTATCGGCATTTTGCGGTTCAACAAAAATTTGTAACGCGACGGTTCGTCCACTGGCTGTGACGAAATGATCTTGTTGCATCACCAAATCACCGACCACCAGCGCAAACAAATAGGACGGTTTCTTGTGAGGATCATGCCAACTCACACGGCGCATGCCATTGATGGATTCATCAGCGACACAGTTACCATTGGATAGCATGGTCGGGAAGCGCTGTCCGTCGGCGATGATATGAGTGGTAAAGACCGACATCACATCAGGACGATCAAGGTAATACGTGATTCGACGAAAGCCTTCCGCCTCACACTGTGTGCAATACATACCACCCGAACGATATAGGCCCTCTAAGGCGGTATTTTGTGCCGGATAGATGCGCGTCACAATCTCCAGAAGCGCGTTATCGGGAACTCCCGATAAATGCAAACATTCATCATCAACCACATAGTCGTTTGGCGTTAACGGCTTGCCATCAACCAGCACCGACAACAGCTCTAACATCTGCCCATGCAAACTCAATTGACCATGAGATGCTTGCCGATCATTTGCTCGCACGTGTAAGCGAGACAATACGTCTGTGTACTCATCGTGGATGGTAAACGTCAGCTCCGTGGTATCAATCCAATACGTGGGCTCGCGATAATCGGCCAACAAGATCGCTTGCGGTTGAGCATCATGCATAAAAAACCTCGTAAAGTCGTCTCATCAAAAATGCAGAGTTACCTGATAACTGCTGAACTTGCGCACATTGATCACACCCACATCGAATATCAAATATTGTCCCTTGATACCCATCAAGCGACCACTCACCTCGGCAGTCTTATCCAAGTTAAGACTGCTTATTTTGACCGGGTACTGCTGAACGGGATAAATAAACTGTTGAACCGGACAATCCGACAGCGCGGTAATGGCTCCGACGGATTGTTGTTCAATACACGCATTCAATGGCTGTGCCAAATCATCCCATAAGCGCTGCTGCACGGCCACCAAATCGATTTCAGGCGCATCGTGTTTCAATAAGGTTCGCCAGTTGGTTTTATCCGCCACTTGGGTGCGTAGAATGGCTTCCAACAAACCGGATAAGCGGCGTTCCTTTACCCGAAAGATCGGCAGCGCTTGTGACGCCCCTTGATCGAGCCAACGAACCGGCATTTGTGTCGCCCGCGTAATGCCGACCTTGACGCTCGATGAGTTGGCCAAATAAACGATGTGATCGTTAAAACACACACGCTCGGCCCATTCCGGCTCACGACAGGTACCTTGATGAAAATGGCATAACTCTGGGCTCATCATACACCGATCGCATTGCGCCAAACGCTGAAAACACCGATAACAATAGCCCTGAGCAAAGCTGCTTTTGGTATTGCTGTGACAATGCTGGCAAATGATGGAGCCGTGATATTGCAATTGTATACGCTGACCAATGAGCTCATTCATCGCCAAGACCGGTTGCTCATTCACAACCCATTGGTATTGAACAACGCCATTGGCATCAACACTGGCCTGCATTTTTGACAGGCGCCCACGGATCTCAGTCATCAGTGAAGGGTCAACGTTTGTACATCATCGTCTTTCTCTGCCGATTTACAGCCCCCTTCCATATAACCAACCCGCTGTTCAGCCGGCACATCGTGCAGCGTTTCGTAGTGGATGATTGCTTCGATACACAGCTCTCTCTGCCCTTCCAGCAATGGACGACCATCCGCCCAACGACCCAATTCAACGGCACGTTTCAAATTCTCATACACATCCGGTGTTAATGCCTGAATTAATTGCTCTAGCGTCATATGACAAGACCTCACCTTAAGAATTAGGGAATGTATTCGATGGTTGCTTTCGAGGCCACAACCAAGCCAAACCAATGCCGCACAACAAACCGCCAATATGGGCACCATGGGCACTTCCAGACCAACCGGGTAACGCATGATCAATCAGCAAGGTGAGTAACAACCACCCAACCATCAACGGCAACAATAACGACGGCAACTGATACGATTGAATACGACGATACTGTCGCACCGCAATCCAACCTAATAAACCCAGCGTCACACCCGATGCGCCACCAAATAATGGACCGGCATACCACCACTGCACAAGGTTACCGAACAAGCCACAGGCGAATACTAAAACGAGTAACGTCTTAGCCCCATCCATTTGCTCAATAGGTCGGGCCAAAATCCACCACCAAAACGCATTCATCAAGAGATGCAATGCGCCAAAATGCAGCAACGTTGGTCGCCAAAGTGACCAGACGCCCATGTGCCAATACCAGGCGATATCATGGCGCAAATGTGGCCAAGCCGATTCATGCTGTGTTAACCATTGCTGCCAATCGTTACTGATCGACATCCACAAAAAACTGCCCAACCAAACCAACAGCAAAGCGCTGGTAAGCGGTGTCGCCAATGCCGACCAAAACCAGAGCGCAGAAGAGGACGGGCTGACTTCTGGCTCAGGAAGAGTTTGATGATCCTGCCATTGCTGCAACCATGTTTGCACCAATGGCAGATGCTCATCGCTGGCCAGATACAAATACTGCTGACCTTGCTCCACCAGCACTCGATGAGGAATTTTTTCCGCCCATAAGCGACGGGTTACCGGACTCAAATCCACCGATGCATCGGCAACCAATGCCAATATGGGCGCTTCAACGTTCACCTTTTTCCACCCGTACCCACGTAAATTTACTGCGTTGCAATACACGCTCTTGATCCATTCGATAAGCCGCTAAACGACCATATTTGACCGCGCTGTAATCCAAGCAAGCAATATTCGAGACAATGGGTTCCGGCAAACCCGACATCCAATAATGACCGATAAATAACGGTTTTTCATCACGCCCATAAAACAACAACTGTTCTTTCTCTTCCGCGCTCAATAATGCGTGCTCAATGTCGTCAGGTAGTGGGTCTGGCTGAAACACAACATCACTGTAGCGGCGAGGCTGCTGCGCCCAAAATTTGGTCCGAAAAAATTCACGACGCAAGCCATCTTTCGACAACATAAACCGATTATCGGGCAGTTTTAAGGCGGTACCACGCAGGCTACGATCTAAAAAATCATGTAAAAAACCACCGACGTTGACCGATTCGACTAAATCTTGCCGGCGCAGACGATTGCCACCATATCGACGAACATATTCGTCGATCATACGCTGATCCCAGCAAGCATGAATCACACGAAAATGATCAAATTCTAAAAACAACGGCAGATCGGCAAACCAATTTAAAAAGTCACGAAACTCACTGGCATAATTAGCAAACTGCTCTAACGTTTGCTCCACAATGAACGCATTACGCTGCGTATGAGGGCGCAAATACGGCTGCTGCATGGCCGGCGGAGATTCCGTACAATAGGTCAACACATTGTATTCGTGATTGCCCATGACGATGTACGCATGACCGGCATCGACCATATCGCGAACCACATGGCACGCCATACGGATATTCGGACCACGATCGACAATATCACCTAAGAAAACCACTTTTCGTTTAGGGTGTTGATAACATCCTTGACGTTGGCTGTACCCCATTTGTTCTAGTAAGGAGACCAGCGTTTTACCACAGCCATGAATGTCACCAATCAAATCGTAACCTTGCGACATACTCAGTCCCCTAAGTTACTGGCCCAACCTAACTTGGTGCGGCAAATTTCGTAAAAGTTGTGCCCTTTCGGATGAATCAACTTTAACTTGTGTGCTTTTTTTCGAATGGTAATGCTGTCACCGGGAGCGCATGACACATGATTTTGACCATCGCAACTGACCGTTGGATACAACCCTTGGCTGGCATCCACCACCACTTTAATTTCACTCTCGCCACCCACCACAATGGGCCGACTGGATAAGGTATGAGGAAACATCGGTACCAGCACCAGTGCATCTAATCTAGGGTGCATGATGGGGCCACCACCGGATAACGAATAGGCGGTTGACCCAGTCGGTGTTGATACAATCAAACCATCCGAGCGTAAGTTATAAACAAACTGTCCATCAATGTATAAATCAAAGGCGATCATTCGTGCGGACTTACCCGGGTGCAAAACCACATCATTCAAGGCCGATGCCGAACCAATCGGATTACCATCTCGCTTCACTTCGGCATCGAGCAAGAAACGACGCTCGACCATGTATTCACCATCCAATACCGCTTGAACGGCTTCGACCATGGTGTCATCTGGGCTAATATCGGTTAAAAACCCGAGACGACCACGATTAATACCCAATACCGGTGTATTGTATTTTGCCAGTGCACGCGCCGCCCCCAGTAAACTGCCATCCCCACCGACAACGATCACCAAATCGCAGACTTCGCCCAGCATGCCGACGCCGCATACCTGCATTCCATGACCTGGCATCACCTCGGCAATTCGCTCATCCAAGATGACGTGGTATCCTTCGGTAACAAGGTATCGCGTTAACCGCTTAACGGTTTCAATGACTTTGTTGCTGTTCAAACGTCCGATAATGCCGATGTTGCGAAAAACGTCCATTGCCACTGCGATTTCCTCATGACTGGCCTGATGGGTAAGGCTAATTTATATCATAGGCAGGTACAAAACGCTTGTTGACGACACCGCTTTCTCCTGATCATTGGTACTTTACTGAGACCAGCGCACATCAACGCGATGTGTTATGGAGTGTCTTTGGCCCCGCATTGTTGGATTGTTCATGGTCACCCGCGAACACCCCGGCTTGGCCCGAACACATCCAAGCGGATCTGCTGGCTCATATTCCTAAACCGCCCACGTATCACAGCCCTAGGCTGGGGTTTAAGTTTGAACAACTCTGGCAAAGCTGGCTTACAGAATGTCAGTGGCCATTTTATGCCAACGTGCAAATTCACGACGCCAAGCGCACGCTGGGCGAATTGGACTTACTGGTGCAAATCCCGAATACACACGCGCCAGCAGACCGGCACTCGGTTGCCGAGACGCAGCACTGGGAACTCGCGCTGAAATTCTATCTCGGTCATCACGATGAATGGATCGGGCCCAATCGCCAAGATTTACTCTCTCGCAAACTACGACATCTGCAGCAACATCAGCTAACCATCAGCAAACACCCTGCTGCCCGCCAGCAATTAACCGATTTACACGCCCAACCCAATCAACACCTTGCCATCATGCGCGGTTGTTTGTTTCAGGCAATCAATCCTGCGTTGCAAGCAACGCTGCCTGCCGAGGTATCCGACCATCACTGGCAAGGATTTTGGTGCCACCAACAAGACGCCCAACACTACCTTCCTTTGGCACATTGGTTTATTTTGGCAAAAGATCAATGGCTGAGCTTGGCCTTGGCACCTTGCGCTATCGATACCAACGAATTGCTACACTACCTTGGGCGCCATTTTGATTATCTGAACGTCGGCCTATGCCTTGCTCGAGTAGTTCCATGCCGCACGGGGTGGGCCGAACAAGAACGTTGGTTTATCATGCCCAATCACTGGCCTCTCCAGGCTGGCAAGTCATAACCTCGCCGCCCTTGCAATCCGCCCGTATGCAATAACAAGACCGGGGAATGAACACGCCCTGCCGCCCATTCTTGCTCAAATGCCCAAACCAACTTGGCCGTATAGACGGGGTCTAGGGGCAGCTGCTTGTCATCGTAGTGCTGAATCAGCGACCGTAGCGTGTCTGTTATGCGAGCAAAACCTCCGGCATGATACTGATCCAATAACCGCCATGAGCGATTATCGAGCAACGTTTGCCAGCGAGCTTGCTGAGCCCCGCGATCAGCAATGGCATTCACCCCCACCAGTTTCGTCCCGAGCGGCAATACTGACGCCAAGCCTAACGCGGTTGTTCCCGTACCAACTGGCAACCAGACTTCGGCGTATTGTTGTACATAAGGCGCGAGTAACCGACACCCCCGAAGACCAGGCTCACCTTCACCACCTTCACCCATCACATACGCATCAAACTGCTGCGCCAATTGACGATGCCATGCTGGCTGATAGCGCTTTGCGTAAGTGGCTCGATCAACAAACTGCAACGACATGCCCAATTGCTGACAATCCAGCAAGGTTGGTGTCAATGGTTGCTCTGGATACCCCAGCACAATCCCCACCGTAGGGCAGTGCCAACGAGCACCGAAGGCGGCGAGTGCATGCAAGTGATTTGAGTGACGGCCACCAAAACTGAGCAGCGCAGAATAACCCGACTGGTGGAACTGCTCGATATGACCCAATAATTTATAGGCTTTATTGCCGCTCAAAATGGGATCCAATTGATCCAAACGCAATACCTGCGCATGCGCTTCAAAACCGGGCAACGGGCTGGTAATCAATGGCTGTTGCAACCACTGTCGTAACGTTGGTACGACATTCGTCATCAGAATTTCTTCTTATCACCTGCCATAGGATCGGACGGTATGCCAAATTCGTCCTGCGTTGGTTGAGACTCACGGGACAGTTCATTGGCCAAATTACTCAATGTCTCGGTCTCACCGTTATACAGCGCTGCGGTTCGTTTTGATAACGAGCGGATGCGTTCGTTCTTCTCGGGGTATTGCAAATCGAACTCGATCAGCAGTTTTTTTGCGGCCTTAAAATAACTGCCCGCCGTGACCACATCACCGCGATGAGCTGCCACATCGCCTTGTGCGGTATAGGTATCTACCTCTCGCTCTAATAACGTCAAACGCAAATAGCGACGATATTCCATCATCGCGGTTTCGGAAATCACCTTGCGCTTAACCATCGGCGACAGCGATTTCAAAATGCGCGAAAATTGTTGCTTGGCATAACGAATTTCACGATCGCTTTTTAACACTCGACGATTGCCTTTACCGGCTTCAATTTGCTCCTTGTAAGGGGCGGGATCAAACAGCTCGGCGTGATTTTGCGCCTCTTTCTTTGGTAAATGATCCAAATACGTTTGATACAACCCCTGCACCCGTTCCAACAGAACCGTTTGTAACTCCTTGAAATTATCGATCTGAATAAGAAATTCCAATGCCTCAAGCAGATCATCCGCACTTTGCCGAATGGCGCGAGCCTGTAGATGCTTTTGATGTTGCTCTGCTTGACGCCGCCCCATAAATACGAGGCCAAGCAACACCAAGCTGATGGGCAAAGCGATCGCAATGACCAAACCAATCGCCGACATAAATGCAGTAACTCCCAATAAATCTGCTAACGTAAAAAGACATTTACAAGAAACACCTTGAGTTTAGCAACTTTTACGCAAAGGCACAGCGACAAAAATCGACGCCGTTAGAAGGTGAACGAGATTCGTCGTTCTAACGGATTTCGTGAAAATTAACACCTGTTTTGGCCTTAAAACACAGATAGGCTTGACCGCCCCCCCCAGTCTGCCTATAAAGTGTCGCCTTATTCTCAGGTCTGACAACAGTCGCCGACATCGACTTATAAAAGGTTAAGCAAAGGATTATGGGCAAATCGCTGGTTATTGTGGAATCGCCTGCCAAGGCAAAAACCATCAACAAATATTTGGGCAAAGACTTTGTTGTTAAGTCCAGCATTGGTCATATTCGTGATTTACCCACCTCCGGATCGGGCTCTGCCAGCGATCCCAAAGAACGGGCTAAACAAGCCGCTCTAACACGCAAAATGTCAGCCGATGAAAAAGCCATCTACAAAAAACGCAAAGCCAAAGAGCAGCTCGTGGCACGCATGGGCGTCAATCCCGATGCTGATTGGCAAGCGCACTATCAGATATTGCCGGGCAAAGAAAAAGTCGTCGACGAATTACAACGACTGGCCAAAGAGGCCGATCATATTTATCTCGCAACGGATTTGGATCGCGAAGGAGAAGCCATTGCTTGGCACTTGCGCGAAATCATTGGCGGCAAAGAAGAACAGTACCGCCGTGTGGTCTTCAATGAAATCACACAAAAAGCCATCAAGGCGGCGTTTGAACAGCCCTCTGAACTCAATATGAATCGTGTGAATGCACAGCAAGCTCGCCGCTTCCTTGATCGCGTTGTGGGCTTCATGGTGTCACCACTGCTTTGGGCCAAAGTGGCTCGCGGCTTATCCGCAGGTCGAGTGCAGTCGGTTGCGGTGCGCTTAATCGTAGAGCGCGAACGTGAAATTCGCGCTTTTATTCCCGAAGAATACTGGGAAGCCTTTGCTGACTTGAGTACAGAAAAGCAAGATGCACTTCGTACACAAGTGATTAAGTATCAAAATCAAGACTTCCGACCCAACAATGGTGACGACGCCGAACGTGCGGCGCAATCGCTTCGAGCGGGTCAATACGTTGTCAGTAAACGCGAAGACAAACCCACCAGCTCCAAACCTGGCGCGCCTTTTATTACCTCGACATTGCAACAAGCGGCCAGTACTCGCTTAGGCTATAGCGTCAAAAAAACCATGACATTAGCGCAGCGATTGTATGAAGCCGGTTACATTACCTATATGCGTACGGACTCGACTAACCTCAGCCAAGACGCCGTCGAATCGGCACGGGCCTTTATTGAGCAACAGCTGGGAAGTGACTATTTACCGAAGGAGCCTCGCCGCTACAGTAGCAAAGAAGGCGCACAAGAAGCGCACGAAGCCATTCGTCCTTCTGATGTGCATGTTCGTAGCAACGACCTCAATAGCATGGAACCCGATGCCGTGCGCCTCTATGATTTGATATGGCGCCGCTTTGTTGCCTGCCAAACTCAAGATGCGCAGTTCACTAGCTCCAGCATTACGGTCACTTGCGGTGACTATCAACTCAAAACCCGCGGTCGTGTCATTCGCTTTGATGGTCATCTCAAGGTATTGCCCAGCCAAGGCAAAGGTGACGAAGACGTCTTGTTGCCCGATGTCCGCGTCGGTGAAACGCTGGTCTTAAACGATCTGCAAACGAAACAGCATTTCACCAAACCATCCCCTCGCTTTTCAGAAGCGGCTCTGGTGAAAGAACTGGAAAAACGCGGTATTGGCCGTCCATCCACCTATGCATCCATTATTTCAACCATTCAAGAGCGCGGCTACGTTAGCCTCAAAGGGCGTCGTTTCTACGCTGAGAAAATGGGCGACATTGTCACCAGTCGCTTAACTGAAAGTTTTTCCGATTTGATGGATTACAGTTTTACCGCCAACATGGAAGAGCAGTTAGATCATGTTGCCGATGGCGATGCCAATTGGAAAGGCGTTCTCAATGAATTCTACCAAGGCTTTACGCACCAGTTAGAAGAGGCCGAAAGCGAACATGGCATGCGTCCTAACGACCCTGTTAATACCGACATTGCCTGCCCGAGCTGTGGCCGTAACATGCAAATTCGTACTGGCACAACAGGCGTCTTTTTAGGTTGTTCAGGATACAGTTTGCCCCCCAAAGAACGCTGCACACAAACGCTCAATCTGATTCCTGGCGATGAAGCCATCGCGGCCGAGGAAGATGATGAAGCCGAAAGCTTGCGTTTGCTGAATAAACGTCGTTGCAAGCTGTGCGACAGCGCCATGGACAGCTACCTATTGGATGAGCAACGTCAATTGCACATTTGTGGCAATAACCCGGACTGTGCGGGCGTCGAAGTGGAATTTGGTCAATACAAAATCAAAGGTTATGACGGCCCATCGCTGGAATGTGATCGCTGTGGCAGCGAAATGCAACTGAAGTCAGGACGCTTCGGTAAGTACTTTGGCTGTACCAACAGTGAATGTAAAAACACCCGCAAACTGCTTAAAAATGGTGAAGCCGCGCCACCGAAGATGGACCCCATTCCGATGCCAGAGCTACGTTGTCAAAAAGTAGACGACAGCTATGTGCTGCGTGATGGCGCAGCTGGCTTGTTCTTGGCGGCCAGCCAGTTTCCCAAAAATCGCGAAACACGTGCTCCGCTCGTGGCCGAGTTGGTGGCCTACCAAGCCGTCATGCCCGAAAAATATCATTATTTATTGGATGCACCGCTTGCTGATAGCCAAGGCAATCCTAGCGTGATCCGTTACAGTCGAAAAACCAAAGAGCAATACGTCACCACAGAGGTAGAGGGCAAGGCCACTGGCTGGTCGGCGTATTATGTGGATGGGCAATGGCAGGTCACTGACAAACCTGCGCCTTCCAGCAAGGCCAAAACCACGAAAGCAAGCAAAACGGCAAAGCCCTCGAAAAAAGCGCCTTAATCGTTTCACTTTCGTAAAATATGTCGCAAAAAATCCGAAAAGCAGTTCTTTTTTCGGATTTTTTTTGGGGTCATTTTCGTTATCGTAATCACTCCAACCATAAGGAGATTGATAATGAAAACATGGATTAGCCGCTTAACCATCGCGTTAGCGCTTTGTGCACAACTGACCATGGCCGAACCAACAGTTACGCCAATCAACATCAACACAGCAACAATGGAACAACTCAGTCAAGTCAAAGGGATTGGGCCTGCCAAAGCTGCTGCCATTATCAAATATCGTGAAGAGAAAGGTCCTTTCAGCAGTACCGAAGAACTGACTCAAGTGCGCGGTATTGGCAAGAAACTGGTTAGCGAAAACCAGTCGTTACTGGTTACCGAGTAAGCGTTACAAAAAAAACGCCTCAATATGAGGCGTTTTTCAAACATCATTGCATGATCATGCAATTACCCCATTCGCAACGCATCAGCAAGAATCGATTATCCGCGCATTTCGCATCGTATACCTCATGCGGCCATGCGGATTTCAATAATTGCACTTGCGCCCCTGGACAACCGTCACGCGCAGCCAAACGTTCAACCACATAAAAAGATCGACCATATTGCACACCGGTGCCGCTAGAGACTGCCGCTTGCTTTAACGTCAAATCTGAACCCTGTTGCTGTTTACGTCGCTGCAAATCCACCAGCGTGTTATACAGCGCATCATTGCCACGTAAATCACGACGTCCGTCGTTGTATTGTGCCAATATCCCTTGGCAAATTTGTTCGCGATTACTGCTTTTGGTCAGCACGGATTGAATCTCTTGCTCAGCCGTTTCGACCACTTGCCAAGTTAATGCCATCGCCAAACGAGCACCCGTTTCGGCGCGAGTGTTCGTAACCTGGACGATATTGTAAGCCAAACCAAAATCGGCACTTTCAACAAAGGCACCATTTCGTTGCCACCAATCGCGCTGTGTTAACAAAGCAGATTGACGCAGTCCCGTGTTGATTTCAGAGCACGCCTCAACCCAATAACGCAGACTGGTTTCTGTTTGCAAAGCATAGTAAACCGCCTCACCCGTCTCCGATAGTGGCTTCGACGAACACCCCTGCACCAATAACACGGTCATCATCAATGCCAACAAACGCCTCATAGCATTACTCCTGATTGCTTAGCGATGGTAACAGCTGCTCCTGCAACCACCGCTGTAATTGAATTTCATCGAATGGCCAGTCCAGTTGCTGACCATTATCTTCATTATAGATGACGGGAATACGGACACCGTACTGTTCTACCAATACAGGGTCATCAGCGATATCTTGAAGATAGACATCCACAGGAGACACCGTGAGCACCCGCAACAACATGGCCTCGGCCACATCACACAAATGACATCCCAGAGTGCCATACAAAACCAACGCCATAAAAAACCCTCTTATTACACCTTACAGTGTAACGGGTTTGAGAGAAAAACCACAAAACCAGCCAGTTTTTCAACTTCCGTTATTGGTCGAGGCCGCCAACAGGTCATTTAAACCCTGATGGAATGCTTTCCAGACGGGTAAGCGTGACTCATCTGGCAATAATGCCTGAACCATATCCGCAAACACTTTTGTCGGCTCAGCCAACGGATTGGCACGTTCCAATGCCGCCATATAACTATCCACATAGGATGCCAGAGGTGCTTTCAAGGATTGCAATTGCGGTGTTGGCAATTCAATGGGTTGCGGAGCGTACGCGCGAGAGCGACTGACAAACGATTCCTGCGTGAGAGACAAGCTCATCGATGCCAATTGTTTACCATCGATATTAAGCGCCATAGCCTGCTCTAAGGCTTGTCCAAGGTTACCGGCAAAAAACGTGTCACTTAACCGCTGAACATCATCCAGTAACGAACCTAAAGCATTGCGCTCAGCGTCACTCAACTCCCCTTCGACCGTCATTTGCCAACCTTGTTGGCGCTCCACTTGTGAGCGTTGAAATCCAGGTTCTTGTTGACTTTGAGCGGCAACAGACTGAATGAATTGCACATTGACACGATCGCCATCACGCGTCATCACCTCCAAACTCAAGGCATTTTGTACGCGCAAACTGGACTGCATAGTAAACACACTGGGTTCGGATGACTTCGGTGCTAACAATTGCGTCAGTCCTTGATCAACCAACGCTCGACCAGCATCGATATCCGCCTGTAAGTCATCATCCAACAAGCCCATACCTTTGAGCATACTCTGAGCCTCGGCATACCCTTTTTCAATGCCTTGTTTTGCAGCCTCTAAACGCTGCTGCAGTCGCTCGGAGTTGGCGCCCTGCGAACGCAATTGCTCCAATCCTCGCTGAACGTGCTGCAATATATTTTTTGCGGTCGTCTCCGCGCTTTGTCGTGGCCCCTGTACCAGAGCCCCACTGACTTGTTTTTGGGCAACGCCTTCGGGGCTCAAACCGCGACTAGCCGTGGCAGAAACCGACGGTGTTGGACGGGAACTGGTTGGGCTCAACAACGAATTAGGGGGTAATAAAATAGCCATAAGTCACACTCCTCTCATGCATTCGTTATCGGCCATGATGGCCAGTACTTGAATGTTGATCAGCCGCGGAAGAATACCCATGAAGGGGTCGTTCAGGAACGATGCCGTCGTTGACGATATTCGATGGGCGTCATCTGCGTCCAACGCTTAAACGCGCGATAAAACGTACTCGGCTCTGAAAATCCCGTCAAATAGACAATTTCATCAATACTTTCATGCGTTTGTGTCAACAGCCGCTTAGCCAAATTGCAGCGGTAGTTAGCCAACAACTGATTGAAATTGGTATCCGCTTCGGCCAATCGCGTTCGCAAGGTTCGTGGCTTCATCGCCAACCGTGCTGCAACCTGATCCAAGGTTACCTCACCCGTCTCCAAAATCTCACCCAGCACGCGATAAACACGCGCCACAACATCCTGTCGTTCTAATTTTGCAACGTGCTCACTGGCTAATTTCTCATGCAGTTGCAATAACTCGGGTTCGGCATGAGAGGAAGGCAGTTGCAACACCTTGGCATCAAAATACAGCCGTGTTTGCTCACAACCAAAGTGCACAGGACAAGCAAAAATACGTTCATGCTCTTGTGCTGAACCTCCACTGGCATGACTGAACTCTATTTTAGCTGGGACGAATGCCTGATCCGTGACGTAGCGAAAAAAAGAGATTAGCCCCAACACCATGCATTCATTTAAATGCCGCAACCCCATGACATTCGGACTGAGCGAATCAACATGAAGATACGCCATACCGCCCTCTTCTCCCATCGAAGCCTGCGATGCATCACTTAACAAACGTTGATAATTCAGGGCGCGCGATAAACCGTCACCAAATGTCGCACTGGACAAAAACAAATACTGCAACACCTGTCCCTGATAAACGGGCATGTTCTCACCCAGATGCAAACCCACATCCGGATCCTGCGTCACCTCTTCCAAGACGGACCAAAACAGCAATTGGGCATCGTGTGGGGTACGCGCATGGCGATCGTGCAACATAGCTGGCGTGATTCCCATACGAGACAACACGGTCGCCGTGTCCACGCCCATGGCCAACATGGCTTGGTACGCCATTTGTACCATCACGCTAGAATCTTGCAGTTCGGCTATGTTTGAAGACATGGTGAGTCAATCATCCTATGGTTGTCTGTCATTATTCTATTTGACGATGAGATAACGTTGACTGATTTTGCCAGATCATCATGGTGACGCAAGCTCCGATTGACCCAACTGACGAATCATCGCGAATCCTGCGCCAATGAGAGGCCGCCACGCCCCTCTTACACTGACCTCTTTCCTCCAATGTCGCCCCCAATGGAATATGTGCTATGTCTTCCGCGATTCGTCTAGATTACCGCGAACCACCACAGCAGTGGCTACAATACCTGCGTGCCTTGCGCCGTAAAACCAACACACAACCTCAGCCCGAACTGCCACCGCTGAATGCCTTTTTAGTCAACCAACAAGCCAGACGGCGTGATGTCATACGCTATGCTCGGATTTGTGGATTTGATCAACACAGCCCATACCTACCCATCAGCTACCCCCATCTGATGGCGTTTTCACTCCACATGGAACTGATGCTACATCATCAATTCCCCCTCAATGTCATGGGATTAGTACACATACGCAATCGCATTCAACAACATCGTCCCATTCGGATCGAAGAGCCACTCGATGTGCATTGTTACCTGAGTGACTGCGTAGAGACTCCACGAGGAATCGAGTTTTCCATACAAACGGACATCAGTCGCGCAGGTGACATCATCTGGCAAGAATCCAGTGTGATGTTGGCACGAAAAGCCAAGCCTCAGACACACACAGCAACCATTGACAAAACCGCCTTAACGCCAGCATTACCATCCTATCGTCATACCGAGCGCTGGACGCTTGGCCGTGATTTAGGTCGACGTTATGCCAGCATCTCCGGCGACTCAAATCCCATCCACTTGTTTGCATTCAGTGCCAAGCTATTTGGCTTTAAGCGCCATATTGCTCACGGCATGTGGAGCATGGCGAGAGTGGCGGCAGCGCTGTGTAGCCATACGAATAGCGGCACATTAGACATTGCCTTCAAACAACCCATTTTTTTACCGAATCAAGTCGATCTGCACTATCAAATCAATGAACAACAGATCACTGAATTTGACATTCGAGCTATAGACAATCAGCGTGTACACGCCAGAGGAACATTGACACCTTATTAGCCCAGTTGCTGCTGAATCGGCTGGCCCTGCAACCACTCAGTGGCATCATGAATGCTATCAAATAAGCGCACCGGATAGCCTGGTGCGTGGTAAGAAAGGAACATCGAGGTTAAATGTCGCACCATAAACGCCTGCCCCACAATCGCCATGGCCGCAACACTGCGAAGCATGGCGGGATTTGAAGCAAACAATTGCACTTCAAACTCCACCGTCAAAATATCGGGTGCCAAAACAACCACACGATGCGGCCCCTTGGCCGACAAACGTAAGCGCTGGCTATAGAGATACTTAACCAATTCTAAGCTCAAGCGGCTGAATCCAGTCAGGTCGTGATAAATCACACCATCGGAACCAATCCAAGTTGTCGGCTTACGTGCAGAAGTAACACCAAACAATCTATATTACTCAAAGTTATAAGAGATACATAACTTACCACAAATTCAATAACAAAAAACCCTATAAAGCCCGAAATCATGATCCATTTCACAGACTATTTGTCGTGTAAAAACAACAATCAAGATGGCTTAACAACACACCCCACAACATCCCGCTGGATTCAATCACACAAAATGCGCCAGCCAGAAAAACTGACTTTTCTTTTCCGGCCAACATCATGCTATTTTTATCAATATAAATGTGATCCAGCTCCCACTTTCTAAGATTACTTATGACAATGCTCTGCAATTATTGTCTAATAACTAACCAGAAATGACTAGATTGATGCTATTTATCTGTACAACGCATTTATTCTCGTCCTATTGTTTAAACAACAACAACGAAATACGACTGGCATGTACGACTTACGTCTCTTGCTATGTTATTCCATTAACCATGGCCGAGCTGACAAATTTTGTCACATTGGTTTATCATACCAACGCTGCGTATCGTGATTTGGCATCATGAATCAGCATGGATGATGACACTGGCTTAACTAAGAACTCTCATGGCGCTTATGAATACAGAACAAGGCTACTTATCTACGGCACTGATTCGCCCGTTACTCGAAGTCGTTGGGCCACAGTTTTTTGACGAAAGCTTGGATGACTCCGGTGCGATACAGCGCGTCTTTAAGCAACTGCGAGATCCCGATGGACGCATCAATGCGGACGACGCGGATTTTCTCATTACTCGTTTGATTCAGTCCGCCCATAATGAATCCTTATGCGTTCAGCCTGCACACAAATTCAATGCACACACCAGTTGTCAGTTGCAGCACTTATTCTTGTGTTGCAACACACTGCGCGAAGCACTGTATTACCTCGAAAAGTTTTCGACATTACTCTGTAGCCAACTTGAAGTCCAAGTAACACGCACACGTGACAACGTCATCAAAGTCAAGTTGCCAGTGGCCGATAATGCCATCTTGTCCACCCAGCGTCATCGTACTGAAATCATCATCAGTACATTGCTCAATTGGTTGAAACAACTGTGTGGTAAAGAAATGCAAATCAACCAAATTGCGTTACCATTCCCAGCCACACAATACAGCCAACAATACGAGCAAGCGTGGTCGACTCAGATCCAGTTTAATAGCGATGAATGCTCAATCCAGTTTCATAGCAAATGGTTAGATGAAGGCTTACACAATACCAACCCTCACATTCTGAACATGATGAAGCGCGAAGTTGAGGAGCAGTATCGTAAATTAGCGCGCTCAGGCTCTCTGGCCGAACGCATTCGCAAAGCACTGATGCAACAAAAAATTCGCATGAACGCGAACCAACAAGAAGTGGCTGACTATTTCCATATCTCAGCACGAACGCTTAACCGCCACCTGCATCGTGAAGCAACGTCATTAAAGCAAATTGTCACCCACGTTCGTATTGAAACCGCTAAAAGCATGCTCATCAACACCGATGAAAACATCGAACAGATTGCCTTGTCCATTGGTCTTTCCGGACGTCGCACTCTCGACCGTATTTTCATCAAAGAGATGCAACAAAGCCCAGCACAATTTCGCCTTGATCACCGTGTAACGCCCGTATTACGCGTCGTCAACGGTTAGTGACATCGCGGCAACTTCCGATCACTCGCTCGAGTGATCGAGTGCCTGTAAAAACGCCAGAGCTCTGCGCTCAGACCAATAGTGACCATCGCCACTTCGTGTCACAAATCCCACATGACCACCGTGTTTTGGCATCTCCAACCACAAACGAGAAGAAACACGGGCCTGTTCTTGCGGGTAACACGATGGCGCTAGAAATGGGTCGTCAAGGGCATTCACGATCAAGGTAGGAATCGCCAACTCGTGTAAATATTGTCCTGCGCTAGCCTGCTGCCAATAATCATGTGCATCCCGAAAGCCATGCAGAGGGGCAGTATAGCGATCATCAAACTCACGAAAGGTTCGAATTTGATCGTAACCATCCAGTGACACCAGCTCAGGATACTGAGCCGATTTCGTGGCCATTTTGACTTTTAAATCTCGCAAAAAACGCCACATAAAAATCCGGTTACGACGTTTTGCCAAAGCATAGGCACTGGCGCGTAAATCACAAGGGACAGAAAACACCACCATGCCTACTACGCTGCTGGGCAGCCAAGCGCGATCACGGCTGGCATACACCAAGCTCAAGTTGCCGCCCATGGAAAAACCCACCAAATGGATACGCCGATACCCTTGCTGATGGGCATAGGCAACGACGCGATGCAAATCATCGGTTGCCGCACTGTGATACGTGCGTGGCAAACGGTTGGGGGTTCCACTGCACGTTCGAAAATTCCAACTCAGTGAATCCCAGCCAACACGATGCGCTTCTTGCATGATTCCCAGTACATACGGGCGTCGGGAGTGGCCCTCCAAACCATGAGAGACAATGACTAAATCTTGACTGCCTTGTCGATACCAATCCAAATCCAAGAAATCACCATCACTCGTCTCAATGCGCTCACGCTGTAAGTCGGAAATGTCTAACGAGCGAAATAGCGTTGGATAAATGCTTTGTACATAGCCATTACGCAACGCCAATGGCGCTTGATAACTGGACGAAATGATTGGCATACGAAGCACTCTCAACGAAAAGGGAGAGCATAACAAACAGATGGCTGAAACAAAGGGGGAATTAAGTCAGATGTCGATTAAAAGCGTTGGTTTAAATACCTCATAATCGCATCCGAGCTGTATAACCAACGACCACCCTGCTCGTCGTCGATTTTCAAACAAGGAACTTTCGGCTCACCGCCGCCACAGACCAACTCATTGCGATAGGCACTCACGCGCACCACATCTTTCTCAACCACACGCAAACCTAATTTTTCGCAATATCGCTTAACGGCAATGGACGAAGGGCAGGTACGGCAAAAATACAACTGCATGCGGCGCGACTCGCGATTCAATTGCAACTGTTCGCTGAGGCTGCGCTCAACCGGCTTCACAGGCAATACGCGATCAATAATATTCAGTGCTTTCCCTTTCAACTGTCTGGTCAGACTCATCATAACAATGTTCGGCATTGACGTTTGAAAGCGAGGCATTGTAAGCCTAATTATAAAAAAAGAAAGCACCAAAAGGTCAAAAACCGTATTTTTTATAGGTATTCAACCCATTGACTTAAGGGTGCTGCAACCAGACAACACTCGCCATCAACACGAGTAGCGACAACACCAACGCCCAGCGACTGATCAGACAAGCTCTACACGATGACTTGGGCGCCATTAATCGATCCAACCATTACGCTTGAAAGACGGTAAACTACCCCAACTATCCCAGTGCATCCAAATAGCCACGGCTTTGCCAACCACATTACGCTCTGGCACCATTCCCCAACTGCGGCTATCGGCACTATTTCCACGATTATCCCCCATCGTAAAATAATGGCCGTCTGGCACTTGCCACTCGCCCTCAGGGCCTGCCCACAGCACGGGCTGCTGAGTTTGATAATCCAATGCAGTAACCCATTGCACCGTAGCCTTGGCGGCATCAAACTGCTCTTCAGCAACCACTCGTGTTGGTGCATGGCGAGGCTCGCCACCTAACACAGACGTACTAACACGCTCACCATTAATCCACAGTTGACGATCACGATAGCGTACCTGATCACCCGGCAAACCAATCACACGCTTAATAAAATATCGTGGATCATCCGGTGGAAAAAACACCATGACATCTCCACGCTGTGGCTGCTGAATCGGCACTAGAGTCTGTCCCCATACGGGCATCCGCAAACCAAAATGAAACTTGCTCACTAAAATAAAATCACCGGGAATCAATCCAGGTTCCATCGAACCCGACGGTATTTGGAATGGCTCCGCAATAAAAGAGCGCAAAACAAACACAATGGCCAATACGGGGAAAAAGGACTTAGATTGTTCTACCCAAAAGGATTCTTTAACCGCTGCATTAACGTCATCCTCATAAGCACCCTGAGCCGCCAAGCGTTGCGCTTGCAACTGGCGACGTTGTGCCAACCAGAAACGATCGAGTAACACCACGGCACCCGTCAAAAACGTCGCCACCAGCAGAATCAAGGGAAAATCAATATTCATATCGTCACTTAGTTATTAGTCCATAAGTGCGCAATTTTACGCGCCAGCCGGACAGATAGCGAGTAGTTAGGGAACTCAATTCCGAGCAGGCGGTTGGTAGCCAGAAAATTGCTGTGCTATGTGCGCGGCGTAGTTATCGGTCATCCCGGAAACAAAATCCAACGCCCGCATGTAAGCCTCATACAATGTCCAATCATTTTGCGGGGCCGACTTGCCCATCAACTCTAACACCCGCTGATTACGAAACGTGGCGCGGCCATCCAAAACGCGCTCACGAACCGCGCCTAAAAAACCTTCGAGCAAAATGGATAAGGTCGAATACGAACCAATTTCTATTGCTAACTTCCGACTGTCTTTAAAAATACGTTCGCGCGCCATGTCCTTAGCCTGCTGCACCACATCACGCACAACCACAGGGCAGTAATCAATCAAATCGCCGGTCAGCTGACCAGTCAACATACGTTGTTCCTGTTCGAGAAACGCCTGACAAATCGCATTGACCAACACCTCCATGGCAAGTCCTCGCAATGATTGTAGACGTCGCCGTAAATTATCGGCCTGCTCCAACTGAGGCTTGATCAATACCCATTGCGATCCGAACAAAGGCTGTAACAACACCTCGACTTCGACATACTGCAACAAGCCCATCTCGATACCATCTTCAAGATCAATCAGACCGTAGCAAATATCATCCGCAGCCTCGAGCAGATACACCAAAGGATGACGACACCACCGATTTTGGCTCACTTCCAACAATCCCAAACTCTCCGCCAATTGACGCATGATCGGAAGCTCTGTTTGATAGCAGCCAAATTTTTTCGCTTCGCCACGCTGAACGTAATCCACCGTCCACGGGTACTTCAAAAAAGCACCTAAGGTACCGTACGTTAAGCGCATTCCACCCTGAAAACGATGAGACTCAACCTGAGTGACAATACGAAAACCTTGCGCATTCCCCTCGAAGGTTTGTAAGTCGGCTTGTTCCAATGCACTCAAACCGTCAAGAAAATGCGCATTTTCGGGGGCTCGCCACCAATGACGAATCGCATCTTCGCCGGTATGTCCAAACGGTGGATTGCCAATATCATGCGCTAAACAGGCGGCTTGAACTAACGCGCCGACATCACTGGCATCGACTTTTTCCGGCAGTCGATTCGCCAAGGCTCGCCCCACTCGCGTTCCTAACGAACGCCCCACACAACCGACCTCCAAACTGTGGGTTAAGCGGCTGTGCACGTGATCATTTTCAGACAAAGGATGAACTTGTGTTTTACGATCCAAACGACGAAACGCCGATGAAAAAATAATCCGATCGTAATCTTTATGGAAGGGACTACGACCTAATTCAATGGCATTGGATGAACCATCATCCCCATACCGCAAAGGTGATAATAATTGCTCCCAGTTCATGCTATTAATCATGTCTCATCCTTTATAAACGGTATCGTCACCTATCATTAATCGCTACTGGCGTGTAGCGCATCACCTTGCTCGACGCGTTGCCATTGCTGACTACGCCCTAACCAAGATACCCCTATATAACCACGCACCGTAATGGTTTGACCATCGTCAGACACGGTCAGCTGAGAACGATAGATAGAACCACTTTCCGGATCTAAAATTCGCCCACCTTGCCACGCACCAGATTGGCTGGGCTGCAAACCCCACATAAAGGTTAACCCCTCGATAGGCTGGTTATAAAACGCATCCGGACAAAGGTCACAGACTTTGCCTTGATCTTCTGATCGTAGCAAGGTTTTGATGGTGCCCCTCAACTCACCCGCATCAGCCACATGAATATGGACAATACTGGCTGCCTCCCCCGTCTTATCATCCACGGTTTGCCACAAGCCTGTGACTCGATCTTGGCTTGCCGCATAAACAGAACCCGAAAACAGCGTTACCGTTAAGGCCACGGACAATGTGAAATGTGTCATGACGAACCCTCTGACAAAAATGGTATGGCGCGAATGGATCACGATTATTGTACGAAAAGGCCATCAATGTAACAGAATGTGACACGATCATTAACGTCATTTAAGGCCATCCGAGGTCATAGACAGACTGCCAGCAACTACTACCTTGGTCGTTCAGCGGATTAAAAAGAACACTGAATTAATACCCTAACCATTTGTTTTTTATAGTTTTTTAATGAAAATAACAGGGCATAACCAACCCCTACTACCAATGTCTATCTTCTGTAATTGCTGGCACTCACCTAGCTTGGTTAGGTCAACTATAAAAATGAGGAAGGGTTATGGATACAGATAAAACGAACGCAGCCGCCTATTGGCGGGCCAATGTACGTTTAATTCTTGGCAGTCTCGTGGTCTGGGCGCTGGTCTCTTATGGCTTCGGTATCATCTTACGACCTATGCTGTCGGGTATCGCCGTGGGTGGCGCAGACTTAGGCTTTTGGTTTGCCCAGCAAGGTTCCATCATTACGTTTATCGCGATCATTTTTCACTACGCGTGGCGAATGAACAAACTCGATAAAGAATTCGGTGTCGAGGAGTAAGCCATGAGTCAATTTGCGATTAACCTAATCTTTGTCGGCGCGTCATTTGCGCTGTATTTCGGTATTGCCATCTGGGCACGTGCCGGATCAACGAAAGAATACTATGTGGCAGGTGGCGGTGTTCACCCCGTTGCCAACGGCATGGCAACCGCTGCCGACTGGATGTCAGCCGCTTCGTTTATCTCGATGGCGGGTCTGTTGTCGGTCGGTTACGTCAACTCATCGTTCTTAATGGGCTGGACCGGTGGTTACGTGTTACTGGCGTTATTGCTGGCACCTTACCTGCGTAAATTTGGTAAGTTTACCGTGCCCGATTTCATCGGTGACCGTTTTTACAGCAAAAGTGCTCGTCTGGTAGCGGTCATTTGTTTGATCATTGCCTCGGTCACCTACGTAATTGGTCAAATGACCGGTGCGGGTGTTGCCTTCTCTCGCTTCTTAGAAGTCAGCAGTACCGCTGGTATTTGGATTGCCGCTGCGGTGGTATTCGTTTACGCCGTTGTCGGTGGTATGAAAGGCATTACCTACACGCAGGTTGCACAATACGTGGTACTGATCATTGCCTACACCATTCCTGCCGTGTTCATTTCGTTGCAACTGACCGGTAACCCAATTCCTATGTTTGGTATGTTCGGAACGCACGTTGAGTCGGGCGTACCACTTCTTACCAAACTGAACGAAGTCGTTGCTGATTTGGGTTTCCGCGACTACACCGCGGATGTTGAAAACAAACTCAATATGTTGCTGTTTACCTTATCTCTGATGATTGGTACCGCTGGCTTACCGCACGTGATCATTCGCTTCTTCACCGTACCGAAAGTGGCTGACGCACGCTGGTCTGCGGGTTGGGCTTTGGTGTTTATTGCCGCCTTGTACCTGACTGCGCCTGCGGTTGCGTCTATGGCACGTTTAAACTTAATTAACACCGTTTACCCAGAAGGTACGTCAGCACCTGCTTTGGAATACGCTGAGCGTCCAGAATGGATGAAAACGTGGGAAGAAACTGGTCTGGTTCGTTTTGAAGACAAAAACAACGATGGCCGCATTCAAATGTACAATGATAAAAACGCCGACTTTGCCCCCATTGCCACAGAGCGTGGTTGGAATGGCAGTGAGCTGACCGTGAACAACGACATCATGGTATTGGCGAATCCAGAGATTGCGCAACTACCAGGTTGGGTTATCGGTTTGATTGCCGCCGGTGGTATTGCGGCCGCACTATCAACCGCTGCGGGTCTACTCTTAGCTATTTCTTCGGCGGTGAGCCATGACTTGATCAAAACCATGATCAAGCCTGACATCAGCGAGAAAGGTGAGTTATTGGCGGCTCGAAGCTCGATGGCGGTGGCAATCTTGGTTGCAACTTACCTCGGTCTGAATCCACCCGGATTTGCAGCACAAACCGTGGCATTGGCCTTCGGCTTGGCGGCGTCTTCCATCTTCCCTGCATTGATGATGGGCATCTTTTCCAAGCGCGTAAACAGCAAAGGAGCCGTCGCGGGCATGTTGGCAGGTTTGATTTCAACCTTGCTGTACATCTTCACCTACCTTGGCTGGTTGTTCATTCCAGGCACCAACATGCTGGCTAATACGCCTGATAACTGGTTGTTCGGAATTTCACCTCTGTCCTTCGGTGCAGTGGGTGCCATGATTAACTTTACCGTGGCTTATGCGGTGTCGTTAAGCACAGAAGAACCACCACAAGACATTCAAGATCTGGTTGAGAGTGTTCGTACGCCAAAAGGGGCTGGCGGCGCAATTGATCACTAATAAGCGAAACCACAGGTGCTAGCACTTGTGGTCTTTTTGCTACTTAGGCCTCATCATGAGGCCTCTTTACGTTAGGAAACTCGCTTATGATTTGGACTATCATTGCCATGATTGCGGCTGGCCTTGGTGCCGCAGGTATCGCCTTAATTTTACGCAAGATCACAGGCAACTTATTGCCAAAATGGATCATCCCCGTGTTTGCCGGAGCGGGTATGTTGGGGTATCAAATCAGTTGGGAATACGCGTGGTTTGATCATCAACAGCAGCGTTTGCCCGCCGAGTCGGTGGTCGTCGCCACAGAAACCACTCCGAATGCTTGGCGACCATGGACGCACACCTTCCCCATGATTACCGCTTTCACCGTACTGGATAGCAACGCCATTGCACAGCAACGCCTCAATGAACACACCACCGTTGCACGGTTTATTCTGTACCGGTTTGAAAAGCAGCATGTTGATCGTTTGAGCAAGCAAGCCTATGTGTTGAATTGCAGCACGTTAGAATTGATTCCGACCGATTTACAAGGACAAGCCGATTTAGCACAGCGCCGCGTGTTACATGCGCAGGACCGCCTAATCAATGAAGTATGCCCACGCTAACGTCCACTTAACGATAATGGCTAAGCAGACAGCAACAAAGAACAGCAGACGCACATGAGAAGGGTCAGAAAAAACCCTTCTGTGCCGATGGGCTAATCCCCCATCATTGATGGATAATATCAGCGCGCATCGGCGCAAATTGCTTCAAGATACGATTCTGATCGGTATGATGAACGCCTTCTCGCGTCATCGCTGCTTGCAACAATTCAACCGTCCTATTGAATGCCGCTTCATCAATACCCATGCCACGGTGTACCAGTAACATCGAATCCCCCGTGTATTCGCAAGGTCCATTGACGGCAACGCACAATTGCTCACTGAACTTGGCCTGAAATCGGCCAATATCCGACGTACGAAAGTAAGGATAAACCATCGCATCAAAACTGATTTCCTCGATAAAGGCATTGGTGATGGCCAGCATACCCGCCTCCCCACCTAAGCGCTCATACAAAGACTGACTATGAACAGGTAGCGACAACAACAGCGCACTCGATAACAGCACACCACAAGACAGCAAGGACGATTTCATCTCATCTCCCCAGACCGAATTAAAAGAAAGTCGCTAACGACCAGTACATACCTTCCTGCTTATCACTACCCGCGATGCGCCCTGTATGCGCCCAAGCGGCGGTCACACTGACGTGCTTATTCGGAAACCAAGCGACAAACACATCGTACCAATCATCTTCTTTAATGGCCGACAAATTATCGGGTTTTTGTCGATACTCAACACCGATGGCTAGGTCGGGCCGGACTAACATGAGAGCCGATACCTCGAGCAATGACTGATGACGTTGCTGTTCGTCACCGCCGTAGCCCAAAAAGCCTAATTGATTGGCACGACTGGCGCGCAACGTGGCATTCCACATCACGTTATACCCCGCAAACGCGGCCAAATGTATTTGACTCGCCGCCAAATACACATCCAGGTCGGCATGGGTTTTATCGGCCGATAGTGACTGTGCCACCGCGTCATCCAATAAGCGTTTGTACTGCACTCCCAACGACCACTGTGGTCCAGGGCCATAAAGTACATCACCCGCTATTCGCGCTTTCACGCCATACACTTCTTGGCGCAGCACCACATCGGTTTGCTTAACGGTAAAGCGCTGCTGGCTAGCGGATAATTCCCAGCGATTATCCCAAGACGCATAAGCACCGACACTGTGTAAACGAAAATCAGCCAAATCCACTTGCGTGGTAAATGCACCAGAGCTGTATTCATTAGCATCTCCATAACCGGCAATCACCGCCCAAGGAACCAATCCACCACCAGCACTGCCCTCCACTTGGGTCACACCGCCCGTTGCCAACAACTGACTGCCAGCGACGGCATTGACACTGAATAGCGCAGTAAACAGAACAATCAACATCTGGTATCGCTTTACAAACGGCGGCATTAGACACGCTCCTGTTGGGGTAATGAATATTCGGCCAACCACGTCATAAACGTCGCCAACGGCATCGGACGAGCCAAATGGTAACCTTGAATCGCATCGCATTGATGGGTGCCTAACCACGCTTGCGCATCGGCATCTTCCACCCCTTCGGCTACGACACTGAGATTCAACTTATGCGCCATAAAAATGGTCGATTCGACAATAATACGATGGCTGTCATTGGTGGCTAAATCGAGCACAAAGCTTTTATCGATTTTAATTTCGTCTACGGGCAACGTAGCTAATCGAGACAACGCCGAATACCCGACACCGTAGTCGTCCAGCGCAATGGTGAACCCTTGTTCTTGCAACCACTGTAGCGAAGTACAAATAGCACCTTCATCGGCCGTGACATCACGTTCGGTTAATTCCAAGCACAAATCAGCGGAGCTCAATCCGGCTTGAATAAGCTGTACCTGCAACCATTGCATCAACTCGTGGTTACTCACATCCTGTGCTGATAAATTGATGGCGATCTGTAGCGCATGCCCCTCATCTCGTAGCTGCTGCAAATCATGCAATACCCGTTGTACCACCCAGCGGGTCACTTCTTCAATAAAGCCTGCTTGCTCGGCCAGCTCAATGAACATATCTGGCGCCATAAAACCATCCACAGGATGCTGCCAGCGAATGAGTGCCTCCGCTTGCGTAATATGACCACTGGCCAGTTCCATTTTCGGCTGGTAGTACATTTGCAGCTGCTGGTCATTGGCTTGCAACGCGTATTTCAACGATTTAATGATCTCTAAACGCTGCAAATAGGCATTATCCATCCCGTCTTGGTAGCCAAAACACGCGAGATGGTGTTGCCGAGCATATTCCAAAGCAATATTCGTACGTCGCGTCAATGTACGTAGATCTTCATGGAAAGCCATTTCGTGGGTATAGCCCATACGAATCTCAGGTGTTACTTCCACTTCACCCAATACCATGGGCCGTGTCAGTTCTTGCACTAACTGCTGGCAAATCGTTGCTGGCAGCTGCGTATCCGATACCAACACGATGCCAGAAAATTCATCCACTCCTAAACGAGCCGCAAACTGCAAACCCGGAAACAAACGCAGTCGCTTGGCAAATACCTGTAAGCACGCATCAGCAATATCGGGCCCCAGCGTGTCATTCACACTGCGAAACCGAACCATATTGAAAGTAAATAATAAAAAGGCGGCCTGACTATGTATGATCTCTTTTAACTCGGTTTGAAAACTGTCTCGATTCAGTAATCCCGTTAACACGTCATGACGGTTTTGATACACGATTTTGTGTTCACGTATTTGTAAATCTCTCGCCATCGCACGAAAAGCGCGATTCAACAAGGAGATATCCCGATTAAACAAGCTACGTTCCGGCAATTGATCGTACTGACCACGAGCGATCAAACGCGCACTATACACTAACGATTGCAGCGGCACGGTCAGACCACTGGCAATGGCAAAACTACCGAGTACCGTGATCAGTATCAACATCGCACTGACCAATAGAATCCGATCACGCAGTGCAGCAAAACGTTCGTATAACGGCTGTACGTCCACGGAAATCACCATCCATGCCGCCTGATGTGCGTTTTCCCACAACAACACGTCACGATTTAAATATCGTTGGTTGTCTTGAAAACCCATCAACCAAGGCCAATAACTCAACGTCTGTTGTATTTGCAACTGCTCAAGCGCCAACGCTGGACGCCAAGAACTGGCCAAAACGAGGCGCTCACTGGCATCGGTTGCGACGTCTCGCTGAAACAACAACGTACCGCCGACCTCATCCGACGCACTGATATTGGCGAGTACGGTGTCATTCATTTGGAATCCGACCCCCACGAAGCCAATAATCGACGGCGCCCGCACGGGCAAATACACCACCAAATACAAACCAGATGGCAGCAATTCAAATTGAGAGAAGGAAGTGCGATTGCTCACCGATTGCATCAATTCCGCCATCGACACGGAAATTTTGTCGTTCACCTGATCACGACTACTGGCCGTCACGTCGCCCTGTAGATTTAAGGTAAACATCAGATCCGCTTGAATTCGCGCACCTTGATTATTCAATGCGCTGACAATCGTCGCTTGATCGCGACTGCTGAGCGCCTGCTTAAAACCGAAATCAGCAACCAGTACCGCCGCACTGATTTCCAACTGCTGCTCTCGGCTAGAAAGACGTTGCTCAAAGACTTGTAAGGCTTGATCAATATTGCTATTCGCTTGCAGTTGAAAGGAACGCGCGGTATTCAAAAACACCAACACCAAAATGGATATCGTGGCCAACAACACCATGGCCAATGCAAACGCCAGAATTTGAGCGCGAAAACTTCGCAATAAACGCCACAGCATGGATCAATGTCCCATCCGGAAATGATTGCCAAAACCGGATGTCGGTGTCATTTGCTTGTCCCTTGCAAGGGGCACGGCTAAGGGCAAACGTACACTGGGCGAGTCAGACACCGACGATTGCCACTGAGAGGCGCGGACCAACAAACGCTGCTCATCATCCAATTGATATCGCGTATGCCATAAATAGATATCGTTCGCGCCGTCAGGCAACAACACTCGACCAAGATCATCCGTGATCAGACTCAAATCCGCACTGATGTACAAGTGACCAATCATGTTGTCATGAATGTTACACCCCAACACCACCACACCCGCTTGATCAAACAGAATGGGCGCTTCGGGCGTATCGGCGTACAAACGGATTTCAAAGACCTTAGGTGTTGAAAAGGAATACACATGATGGCGAATATTATCGCTATTGGGAAAAGACACGCGCTGCCCAGGGGCAATGACCCGCTGTTGCGGAGAAAATTGTTGCTCGACTTGATCAACAACGGCCAATTGACTGACATCGATTGGTGATGGAACACCCACAAAGGTCACAATCGCCTGCGCGACAGGATCACCATGCTGATCGACAACCGTTAGCCACTGCGACCATGCATTTGAACTCAACAACAGTCCCAACAAGCTGACAGCCAAAGTCAACATGGCGGTCAATGACATTCGGAAAAAAATGGGCATCACGGCTGACATGCTAACACTCTCTTTTCAACAACTCGTATCAGCATAGCGCAATTTTTATCAATACCGAGTATGAAAATCGTCAATGTTATCCATGCGCGATCTCTTTTAAGCCAAACTCGCTCAATTTAACGTACATCAGCGCCGTCGAAATGACATCGCCTAGCGCTGTGTGCCGATCAATAATGGGTACATCCAAACCGGCGGCTAAGCCTTCGAAGGTCAAATCCAATTCCGATTCGGGGTGTTTTTTCCGAGAGAGCCGAGCATACAACTCGGACACGTCGATAAACCGATTGTAGAGTTGGAATTGATAGAGTTCCTGAATATAGCGATTCAAAATGGCGCGGTCGTATTCAATGTAGAACCCACAGATGGGACGATTGCCAATGAAATCCAACAACCGTTCTATCGCTTCCGCGGTAGACACCCCATGCAGTCGATCTTCCTGACGTAAAAAATGGACTTTCACGGCTTGCGCATCCGTAACGGCTGCCGACCGAATGGTTAAATCCAGTGCTTTTGACAACATGATGTGTTTGCCTTTCACGATCACCGCGGCGACACTCAATAGTTCACCCTGCTTTTTATCAAAGCGACTGGTTTCACAATCCAATACCACCACTTCATCACCATGGTAGCTGTGCATCATGTGCTGCCAGCGTTCCGGTGGCGCTTGAAAACCCGGTAAATGACGACGAACCCATAACGGCAGCATTAAAAGTTCTCTAAGTGATAATGATTGATCAACAACTGTTTAAACTTTTTCACCCGATGTAAAGCATGACGCAATAAGCTGCGATCCACACTGCGCATCGACGCCAACGACAGCTGTTGATTCAACCCAGGATTATCAACCGCAGATTGCTGCAATTGCTGGCGTAAACGAATGCGTAAAAACAACAATAAGGCATCGGTTAACCCCTGCACGACCTCGTCATGCAACACATTCAATGCCTGTAAATGCTGTAATCGCTTTAGGGTATTGCAGTCGTCAATGCCAAATTCAAAGGCCAAGGTGCGCACGCCATGAACAATGGGGAAAATCCCCCCTTTTTTGATGTCAATATGACCATGTTCCTCACGAATTTTGCCTAAAAACGTCAATGGGGTATTGAATTGCAAGGCCGACTTAGCAAACCAAGCGGAGGTCATACTGGACCGTAATTCTGGCCGCTGCCACGCATGTTTAACCGGCAAAAAGAGTTCCGCATCGCCACTCACCGGCTCCGCATCCATCATAATGGCCATATTCATCATGGCATCTGGCGTACCAGCGGTTAACCAACGTTGAATTTTCTGTTGCCAACCCTCAACGCTGTGAATCCACGCATCATTGGTGAACATGACCCCACCTGGGCAGGGAGGATAGCCAAAACTCAATAAGGCTTGATGCAGTTGTTGCAAAAATGGGCGAATGGCTTCGAGCTCATGTTCGTGTTTGTAGATCACCGCATTGTCTTGATCGGTTTTTAAAATTTGCTCACCTCGCCCCTCGCTACCCAGTACCAAAATGCAACACGACTGCTGCAAGCGTTTCGGAAAAATGAGCTCAAACGCGCGCTGCATCACACGTCGATTTAATCGTGTAATCAGCTCCATCATGGCCTGCATTTTCACGCCTTGCTCAGATAAGGTTTCGATCAACGACTGCAAACGCTGTGCTGCGATGGTTAAATCATCTAAGGTTTTGGCTTGTTCGATGCGCATGGCAATGACATGCGAGTGTGTCGAAAACACACTGAGCATATCGGTCAGCTCAAGCAAGCCGACAATGTCACCGTCACGCATGACCACCACACGTTCAATGTGATGTTGCGTCATCTTCAGCAAGGCATTAAATAAGAAATCGCCATATTCAACCGTAATCAGCTCAAATTGACCGATCTCCGATACCTTACTTTGCTTGGTAAAATCGCCCAGTAAAGTGGCTTTTAGCAAGTCGGTCCCCGTGACAATCCCGACGCCCCTTGCCGTACGAACCAACACCACATCGGAATTGCGTTCATCCATCAACTGCGCCACACGCTTCAAGTTGGTTTGTCCGGTGACGTACAAGGGTGGGCGGAGTGTTTCTTCATCAATGCGCGCCAAAATAAACTCAGCCACACTGCCTTCTTTCTCATCAATCAACGACTGTTTGGCAGCCAAATCGGGACGAAAATACACGGAGAAGTCGGTCGATTGATCCAACAAGCGAATAAAATCCGCGGCTTTGAGTAAATAACAGAGTGTTTCTTGCAAGGCGACGTAGCGATGTTTACACGTGGATTCCAGCACGGCGCGAACATCAAACAAATCTTCATGGGCGTATTGAGCGTACACGCGCTCACCGCTCGCATCGGTTTCTTCGACGACCCCTTTATAAACAATGAATAACCCAGGTGACTCACTGCCTGCGGCAATGATTTCAGCCCCCGCAGGAAAAAACACCAAATCCAAGCGTTGCGTCAGCCAGCTAAGAAGATCATTGCTTAGTAAGCTGAAGGGTGGCTGACTGAGGTCGATTTGGATGGTCATGGTCAGCGTCTCAACAGAAATAATTCACACATCAGCATAGCGATACCCAGCTTGAAACCCTAGTGCGACGATAGTTGTAGAGTCAACGCCAGAAACTAGGTTCCATGCTAAGCTTACGCAAAAAACACATAGGCTACGTCATGATTTCTGCCTGGCAACTGATCTCCATCTCGGTACTGTATATCGGCTCTCTGTTTTTTATCGCATGGTATGGCGATCGTCGAGCGGCACAACAACGGCCATTACATCGCAGTGGCTTGGTTTACAGCCTATCGTTGGCGGTGTACTGCACCTCCTGGACGTTTTATGGTGCGGTGGGGCAAGCCGCCACCAATGGCTGGGATTTTTTGGCCATTTATTTGGGGCCTATCATTTTTATTACCGTGTTTTGGCGCATGTTTGGCAAGATCATCCGCATTGCCAAAGAGAAGCGTTTAACCTCCATTGCCGACTTCATTGCCACACGCTATGGCCGCGATCAAACACTCGCCGTACTCGTCACACTCGTTGCCATTTTAGGGGTCATTCCGTACATCGCCTTGCAACTGAAAGCCATTGCCACGACGTTTGAATTAGCAACCAGCCTCAACCCAAGCCAAACCCTCACTGCCATGCCCTTTTGGCACGATACGGCGTTCTACATCAGTGCGGCCATGGCGGTATTCGTGATCATTTTTGGTACGCGCAATATTGACGCCAGTGAGCAGCACCCTGGGATGATTTTGGCCATTGCTTTCGAATCGGTTGTCAAATTGTTGGCCTTGGCCATTATTGGCATCTGGGTGATGACCAGTCTTTATGAAACCCCCTTTGCTTGGATATCACTGGGCCAGCAGCAATTACCCGATCATGTGTTATTTACCTCGCCATTAATTTCAGTGTCATTTTTATTACAAACCCTACTCGCAGGGTTTGCCATGCTGTGTCTGCCACGACAATTTCAAGTGGGCATTGTGGAAAATGAGTCCGTACGACATTTGCGTACAGCGCGTTGGCTATTCCCGCTCTATCTCATCATTTTGATGTTTTTCGTGATCCCAATTGCGCTCAGTGGCGATTTATTCATGCGCGATTTGGGTTTTGCCCCTGACACCTATGTGCTGAGCTTGCCGGTGTCGTTTGAACGTGAAACATTGGCAATGATTGCCTTCATTGGCGGCGCCAGTGCAGCGACTGGTATGATCATTGTCGCCACCATTGCCATCAGCATTATGGTATCGAACGAAATCATTTTGCCGGCGTTATTTCATCGTTCGATGTCCGCGAAAGAAATGCAACAATCAACGCGCATTCGTACCGTGGTACTGACGGTAAGACGCTTGGTCATCATCGCGATGATGTTGGCATCTTACTTGTTTTACCGTGCGGCCGGTGAGTTCGAATCGCTGGCTGCCATCGGCTTATTGTCGTTTGCCGTAGTGGCACAGTTCGCACCACCACTTATTGGCGGCTTGCTCTGGCAAGGTGCCAATCGTCAAGGTGCCATGGCCGGTATTTTGGCCGGTACCTTTGTCTGGTTCTACACACTCATGCTACCGATCTTAACGCAAACCGTTGCGGCCATGAGCAGTGCCAGCAGCCCCTTAATGGGCGTTGACCTCGACAGTTTTAGTGTGAACGTTTTGTTGAGTTTGGCGGTGAATATCTCCTGCTTTATCTTTTTCTCAGTCACCACCAACACCAGTGTTCGTGAACGCATGTTGGCCAGTGACTTCACCAGTACCCGAGTCATCACCAACAGTCCGCTCGACAGCCACCTCAGTTGCAAGGTCGACGATATTCAAGTGGTACTAGAACGCATTCTCGGCAGTCAAAAAACACAAGAGTTCTTTCGCAAATATCAGGCGCTACATGGCATACAACTCAGCCACAGCCATGCCAGCCATACCCTGATTCACGAAGCCGAAACCCTACTGGCCTCCGTAGTTGGCTTTTCTTCGGCCAAGGTCATTTTCAACACCTTACTGGGTGGTGAACAAATACAAATCCGCGATTTGGCGTTCATCGCCAGTGAAGCCAGCCAAGCGTTTGCCATGAGTCGTGAACAGCTGCAAGCCGTCGTGGAAAATTTGCAACAAGGTGTCAGTGTGGTCGATCGCCATCTCAATCTGGTGGCCTGGAATCAACGCTATCTAACCCTGTTCGATTACCCCAAAGCCCTCATCAAAGTCGGTACACCGATTGAAGACATCATTCGCTTTAACGTACAGCGGGGATTTTGTGGCGAAGGCGATATTGAGCGGCAAGTGAATCGACGTATGCATTTTTTACGCAACGGCTCAGCGCACCACTTTGAACGCGAAATGCCCAATGGCACGGTCATCTCCATGCAGGGACATCCCATGCCCGACGGCGGCTTTGTCACCAGTTTTACCGACATCACGGGGTATCGACGCGCGCAACAAGCACTGAAAGAAGCCAACATTACCCTCGAACGCAAAGTCGAGGCCAGCAGCCAAGAGCTCGATTCCCTAACGTCGCAGCTGATCGCCGCCAATACCAGTAAAACCCGTTTTCTGGCCGCCACGGGGCACGACTTAATGCAGCCGCTCAACGCGGCAAAACTGTTTGCCGCCACACTGGCCCAGCAATCACTGAATAGCCAACAAGTGGGGTTACTCACACACTTAGAAGGCGCATTGCAATCGGCCGAAGAAGTGCTGTCGTTACTGGTGGAAATTTCCAAGCTGGATGCCGGCATCATGGAACCGAAGATGCAACCCGTCAATTTACGGCAAGTGTTGAAGCCGTTGCGCGATGAATTTACTGCACTGGCCGCCGATAAAGGCCTGAGCATGACCGTACGCGATTGTGATTTATGGGTTACCAGCGACAGCCATTGGTTACGACGCATGATTCAAAACCTACTGAGCAATGCCGTCCGCTATACCGAACATGGTGGTATTTTACTCGGTTGCCGCCGTCGCGGAGAGCACCTCTGTATCGAGGTGTGGGATACCGGGCCGGGCATTCCCAAATCGAAACTGCGTGACATTTTTGCCGAATTCAAACGTTTGGAACACACCAAGCAAGACAGCAACGGTTTGGGATTAGGCTTAGCCATTGTCGAGCGCATGGCGAAGAAAATGAACCACCAGGTGTCCGTGGATTCTTGGCCTGGCAATGGCACTCGCTTCCAAATTACCCTTCCACTGTGTTGTGCACCGACGCACGTTGCCGACAGTAACAACAGCGCACCAACCTCAGCACAACCGAACAATCAAGCGGGATTCAACGGCGTACAGGCGTTCTGTATTGATAATGATGCCGATGTGTTAGCCGGCATGAATGCACTACTCAGCAGCTGGCAATGCCAAGTCACGGCGTGTAAGAACGAAGACGAAGCCGCACGCGTACCAATGCAACCGGATATCATGCTGGCCGATTATCAGCTGGATCATGATATGACAGGGTTAGATGTGATGAATGCGCTGCGTGAGCGCTTTCAACAGCCCAGCCTGCCCGGCATTTTGATTTCCGCCGATCCGCGTCCCGAAGTCGCGGAACAGGCGCGTGAGTTGGGGTATTACTTCTTAAGTAAACCCGTCAGACCAGCCGCATTGCGGGCCCTCATGCGACAACTGGTTGCCGCACAAAAAACAAACTCAACGTGACAGCGTATTTCCTGTCATTGTATGTTTTACGACGACTCGGCACTGCTATCAACACGATCAAAGTCCATACTTTGCACCGCAATCACCGCCTGCGTACGGGTACGAACCCCAAGCTTGCGGAAAATAGCCGTCACATGGGCCTTAATGGTGGCCTCGCTGACGTCCAAATCGTACGCGATTTGTTTATTCAGCAACCCTTCTGTCATCATAATCAGCACACGATGCTGTTGTGGCGTCAGACTGGCCAGTCGCTCCGCCAAATCCAAGGCAAGGGTATTGGGCTGGTGTTGATAGCGGCGAGCCACATCGGGCAAATACAAGTCCCCCTGTAAGACACTGGCAATGGCCTGTGAAATGTCATCCAATGACGACGACTTGACGATATAGCCTGACGCTTTGTGATCAATGGCCTGACACATGATAGCCGGATCTTCACAAGCCGATACCACAATCACCGGTATTTCCGGATGATGGGCACGTAAATACACCAAGCCAGAAAAACCATGGGCGCCCGGCATCTGCAAATCCAGTAAAATCAAATCGGCGTCTTTGTGCTGCTCCACCACCCCTTGTAACTCGGGTAAGGACTCTGCTTGCTCAATGACCACATCGGCCACAATTTGCTTTACCGCTTGTTGCAGAGCGGTACGAAACAGAGGGTGATCATCCGCAATAATTATTTTTTGAGCCAATTGCATACGTTACTCCATGGCAATGACGAACTAGCCCCCGAACTGGGGGATGTTTGGTTATTATTTTGGCACAGACAAAGCAAAAAACCACTTAAGGGTTGTCCTTAAGTGGTTTTCTTTATGCTCACTAACCGATGTCCATCGGTATTAGCTGCGATTAAGGCGATTCGACACCAAGGCATCCACCACCGCAGGATCAGCAAGGGTTGAAATATCCCCCAAGGCGTCATGCTCATTGGCGGCAATTTTACGCAAGATACGGCGCATGATTTTGCCTGAGCGCGTTTTTGGCAGTCCTGGTGTAATTTGAATCAAGTCCGGTGTTGCCACAGGGCCAATCTCGCTGCGCACCCAGTTACGCAACTCTTTCACCAACTCCTCACTCGATTCCTCACCCGCGTTAAGGGTCACATAGACATAAATGCCCTGACCTTTAATGTCGTGCGGGTAGCCGACCACCGCCGCCTCAGCCACTTTCGGATGCGCCACTAATGAGCTTTCGACTTCGGCTGTTCCCATGCGGTGACCCGACACGTTAATGACGTCATCCACACGACCCGTAATCCAGTAGTAACCATCCTCATCACGACGCGCACCGTCACCGGTAAAATACATTCCACGGAAAGTCGAGAAGTAGGTTTGCACAAAACGCTCATGATCACCATAAACGGTTCTGGCTTGACCAGGCCAACTGTCAATAATCACCAAATTGCCTTCGGTGGCACCGTCCAGCAACATACCGGCATTGTCTACCAATGCAGGCTGCACACCGAAGAAAGGACGCGTTGCCGAACCCGGTTTGGTCGCTGTGGCACCGGGTAATGGCGTAATCATGATGCCACCCGTCTCGGTTTGCCACCACGTATCGACAATGGGGCAACGCTCTTCACCCACCGTCCGGTAATACCATTCCCACGCCTCTGGGTTAATCGGTTCACCGACCGAACCCAACAAACGTAGCGATTCACGATGGGTCGACTCAATGGCCGCGCGGCCTTCCGCCATCAACGAACGAATGGCGGTTGGTGCCGTGTATAAAATATTCACTTGATGCTTATCAATGATCTGCGACACGCGATTGATGCTTGGGTAATTAGGCACCCCTTCACACATCAAGGTAATACCGCCATTCAATAACGGACCGTACAATAAATAGGTGTGTCCGGTAATCCAACCCACGTCTGCCGTACACCAGTAAATATCACCATCGTGATAATCAAACACATATTGATGGGTAATCGACGCCCACACCAGATACCCACCGGTAGTGTGAACCACCCCTTTCGGCTTTCCGGTCGAACCCGATGTGTAAAGCGTGAACAACGGGTCTTCCGCATTCATTTCTTCTGCAGGACAATTGGCCGATGCCAATGCCACCAAATCTTCGTACCACACATCACGCGCACTGTGCCAAGCCACATCGCCACCAGTGCGTTTCACCACAATCACCTTTTCGAGGCTACGAATGCTGGGGTGCGTTAGTGCTTCATCGACATTGGCTTTGAGTGGCACACGTTTGCCACCACGTAAGCCCTCATCGGCAGTAATCACCACCTTGGCGTTACTGTCTTCAATCCGGTTAGCCAATGCATCGGGCGAGAAACCACCGAACACCACCGAGTGAATGGCACCAATGCGCGTACAGGCCAACATGGCCACCGCCGTTTCAGGAATCATGGGCATGTAAATACACACCACATCACCCCGACGAACACCTTGACCACGCAACGCATTGGCAAAACGAGAGACCTGCTCATGCAGCTCACGATAGGTAATGTGCTTGGATTCGTTCGGATCGTCGCCTTCCCAAATGATGGCCGTTTGATCTGCGCGCGTCGCCAAATGACGATCCAAGCAATTGACAGAGGCATTCAAAGTACCGTCTTCATACCAACGAATATCAACGTGGTGATCGTCAAACGACACGTTACGCACTTTGGTAAATGGCTTCATCCAATCTAAACGCTGCATGCCTTGTTCGCGCCAAAAACCATCCGGATTGATGACCGACTGCTGATACATTTGCAGGTATTTTTCGTTATCGATCCAAGCCGAGTCAGCGAACTCTGGTTTAATTGGATATACTTTTTGCTCACTCATGGTGTTCCCCTTTGCTATCGAGCCGCGTTATTGATCATGCGACCTTGTTGTTATTCATATTGGTCACATATTGCCGCGCTCGACATTAGACAATGGTCTATTCAGCCACTGACGGGCGGAATTTTCATGCCTTTGTTGCACACCAGTACGACCATTGGCTAATTTCTAAACAGGCCAAAGCTCACCCATAGTGCAAAAACAATCATAAACGGAGTAATACCGATGCGGATGACTAAAACCCCAGCACTGTTCTTGATCAGTGCCTTGCCTTTTGCCGTACAGGCCGCTAACACCGAATTCAGCTACGGCGGCTACATCAAATTCGATGCGGCCTACAGCGAATACAAAGATGGTGATATGGCGGCAGCAGGACTTGGCCGCGACTTTTATGTACCCTCCACCATTCCGACCGGTGCTGCAAACGGCACCGAAAGTTTTGATATGCACGCCAAATCGTCGCGTTTCAATTTGAAGGCCGTTACTACGTTAGACAATGGCGAAAAGTTAACCTCGTTCATTGAAATGGACTTTTTGGGCTCGGCACAAGGTGACGAACGCATAACCAATGGATACAGCCCGCGTTTGCGACACGCCTTTTTTAGCTACAACAACCTTACAGTGGGTCAAACCTGGTCGACCTTTATGAACGTGGGTGCCTTACCAGAAACCGTTGACTTTGTCGGTGTGTCGGAAGGCACCGTATTCATGCGCCAGCCTTTGGTACGTTACACCATGGGCAACCTGCAACTGGCCTTAGAGAACCCAGAAACAACATTGAATGGCAGCGCCGCAGGTAATGTAACCGACGACAACACCGTACCCGATGTCGTAGCGCGCTACAATATCAAAGCCGGTGATCACAACTTCAGTGTCGCCGCCTTGGGCCGTCAGTTACGCACGCAAAACACCACCACAGGAAACAGCAAAGACGCCACCGGCTTCGGCGTTAATGTGGCGGGCATGCTACAACTCGGCCGTAACGATTTGAAATTCAGCGTAGCGCACGGCCAATTGGGGCGCTATGTCGGTTTGAGTGCGGCAGCCGATGCGGTAGCTACTACTGTTGAAATAAATAATAAAATTAAAATCAGCGGTGATATCGAAGCCACCGACGTGACTGCAGCCTTTGTTGCCTATCGTCACTTCTGGACACCGCAGCTGCGCAGCACCATCGCCTATTCCATGCTGGACGCGGATTATGGTGAAAAAAATACAGGCCTGACTGAAAAATCCAACAGTGCTCGTATTAATCTGATGTACTCCCCTAGCAAAGAAATAACTTATGGTGTTGAGTACAGTCATGCAAAACGTGAGATGGATTCGAGTCTTGACGCCAGTAATAACGTCGTTGCAGGCCTTGATGGTAGCATGAATCGCCTGCACTTCACCGCCCGCTATACCTTCTAAATCATCACCGTGTTCATCCTTTTGCCCCGCTCTGCGGGGCTTTTTTATGCATTGACCCTAGCCCAAACAGCCAGCACAATGAGCGCGCATTCACCCACAAGGATCTAAAATGGCGCGCAAACAACAATTAATAAACGCCCAAGGTCAACCCTCGTTCGGCGTATTTGAAGACGGTATTGACGACATTAATTACCGCGATTACGACTTACGCAATGCCATGGATAAACGCTTAGGTGCCCTGGCCAAACGCGTCAAATTCAATCAGTTCCAATTCATTGGCATCACCAGTCCAAGCCTGCTGATCGGCATTGCCATTGTCGATTTAAAATTAGTCAGCAATGCGTTTGTCTACTGCTACGATGTGGTCACCAATACCTTTGAAGAATTCAGTTTTTTGCAACCGTTCGCGCGCGGCACTCACATTGACACGCAACCGAATCAAGGCAGTGCCAGTTTTCGCAAAGGACGTCAGTCCGTCACGATTCGTGCAACATCACGACCGGGCGTGCGCAGTGTCGATGTACAGTTAACATCGCTTCAATTATCGGCGACCATTGATGAGTCCACCTCCTATCAACCCTTAGCGATTTGCACACGAGCTGGCTATCAAGGTTGGGTGTTCACGCAAAAATCCAATGCACTCGTTTGCAATGGTCAATTGCATTGGCAAAATCGACAGTACGATTTACACCAACTCAAGGCACTCGCCAGTGTTGATTGGACAGCGGGTTATATGCGCCGCGAAACCTTTTGGAATTGGGGCAGCTTATCGTGTTTTTTACCCGACGGCCGTCGTTTGGGCTTTAATTTGGCCGCTGGCGTCAACGAAACAGGATTTAGCGAAAATGCACTTTGGTTGGATGGTCGGCTGATTAAAATTGATATGGTGGATTTCCAGTTTGATCGCTACCAGCCAAAGCACGCGTGGGCGATGACCTCAAACGATGGCATCATCCGACTGCATTTTGAACCACAAGGACAGCGCCGAGAGAAAATCAACGGTGGCGTCATCGCATCCAACTTTACTCAGCATTTTGGCCGTTATTATGGCGAGATTCATCTGCCGAATGAGGTCATCCGTTTAGACGGAGAATGGGGATTTAGCGAAGATCACTACGCTAAGTGGTAACCCACCTAGCGCGGTGTTCGTTCAAGGCTGTGTGCTCCACACGGCCTTGTTCAGCGACGTCACGCAACTCGCATTAGGGGGCCACGCTGTGCTCAATGTGCAGCACAATGTCCTCTTTATGACGTACGGAAACCGGACCAAAACTGGCCTGCCAATCATCCGCTGATGCGGTTGGTTGGCCAGAGCGTGATAGGCGCGCAAACACCATCACCTCATCCACACTGGACAAGTACAGACCATCCACCATCGACATACGATCATCTAAGACAACCGTGATGGGCAACTCTCCCACGGTTAAGCGTTGTGCCGCCAAGGGCATCGGTGGCCCTTCCAACGCGCGAGCAAACACGAAAATGACCGCATCATCAGCCACCTGTTGGCGAATTGTGTCGTCGATATCAACCTCGATGGTTAATTGCGCACGCTGCATCCAACTCAAGTCAACGGCTTCACCTTGTGTTTCCAGCTCTTCAGCGGCACGCAAAATAACACCTTGCAACGCTTGGCTTTCACCTCCAGCCGGTAAACTACGCCATAACTGACCTAAATGATCGATGGTCGCCGAGTAGTAGCCCAGCTCAAAGGCCATAATGCCAGCCATACCCAACGTTTGTCGGTCCTGTGGATTTAATGTGATGGATTCCACCAACAACTGATAAATGTCATCTGAGGCTTGCTGTTCTGCGGCAAAAAAACGACTTTGCGCGAGCATACTCAACAGTGCCGCACGATCCGCTTCGGACTCCTCCGGAATGACCATCAATAAATCGGCAAAGATACTGGCCGACTGAGCATAATCACCCTGCTCTTGCAGCATACGCGCTTGAATGTAGGACCACTCGATATTATGAGGCTGTTTCTCACTGGCACGAACAACGCGCTGGTACAATGTTTGAGTCTCTTGCTCACTCAACTCGCGCTGTGCGGATTGCTGTAATAATTCGGTTACGGCCAATTCGTTGCTCGCCCCCCAACGCTGATACAACAGGATCAGCATGACCAACATAAGCACCATGAGCGCACCACTCACGCCCCAGCGAACGGATGACGATGAGCTCGCATTCAATGTGGCGACTTGGTCGGTATTGGCTAAGAACTCGCGATCCAGCTCTACTTGCAGTGCCGCTTTTTGCTCATCAGGCAGCGCCGCCTGGTTCAATTCTTCACAGCGCTCTTGATACAGACGAAGGTTCTCATCCGATTGCTCATTGCTGGCTGCTTTCAATTGAAAACGCACGGGCCACAACAACAAACCGATCATCGGTAAAATCAACAGCAGCAGGGCCAAAAGCCATAAAGTTAACATCATGATTGCTTAGCCTTTTCTAAAATCGCATGTAGTTTTTCACGCTCGTCGTCACTCAAACCGGCCTGACGAGGTAGCGTTTGATTACGGCGAATGCCGATGATTAGCACCACACCAAACACAAATAACAAAAACGGTCCAAACCAGAGTAAAAAAGTGCTTAACCGAAATGGCGGAGTGTAGGTAACAAAGTCACCATAACGCGCGATCAAAAAGTCGACAATCTCATGGTTTGATTGGCCTTCATTGATCATTTCATAAACCAGGTCACGCATATCCGTCGCAATCGGCGCATCGGAGTCGGCAATATTTTGGTTTTGACACTTGGGGCAGCGCAGCTCTTCTGCCAACTGACGAAACCGATCGGCCTCATACGGGTCATCAAAGGTGTATTTATGACCATCGACCATTGCCAAGGTCACACTGCTCACGAAAAGAACGAACCCCATCAACAACCATTTCATCGTTTTAGTGCCTCATATTGCTGCCCAAGTCGCTCCCACACCCGATCATTTAGATCACCAATGTGTTTCGCACGAATAACGCCATCCGCATCGAGCAAGAAGGTTTCAGGCGCACCGTACACCCCGAGCTCCAGACCAAGTCGACCATCCGGATCTGGCACATTCCAAACGTAGGGATTGCCGTAAGCCAATAACCATTGGCGCGCCTTGTAATCGTCATCTTTATAATTGATACCGATGATACGTACGCCTTGCTTGGCCAAATCATTGAGAAAGGCGTGTTCAGCCTTACAGGTAGGACACCAAGTCGCCCACACATTGACTAGGGTGGGTTCATTGTTGGTCAACGACGCGGCCGTAATGCTTTCCCCGCGCTCAAGTGACAAGGTTTCAAACGCGGGGAATGGTTGATTGATCAGCGGAGACGGTAATGACGTTTTGTCTTCAATGCCTAAGCCAATCCAAAACAACACCGCCATCGCGACAAAAATCAGTAACGGAACAAACAACAGCGGCCTCATGCGTTCGCTCCTAACACACGACTGGGTATTTTCTTTTGTCGGCGATAGCGTTTATCCAGCATGGCCAATACACCACCAATGGACATAAAAATGGCGCCAAGCCACACCCAACGCATAAAGGGTTTTACTTGAATACGCATCCCCCAAGCACCATTGGGTAATGGCTCGCCCATGGAGACATACAAATCACGCCATAAGCTGACATCAATAGCGGCTTCGGTCATGATCGATCCACTCACGGTGTACTGACGCTTTTCTGTCAATAATTGCGAGATCAGGCGCTCCCCCTTATACACATCAAACTGCGCCGCTTGAGACACAAAATTCGGCCCATCAATTTGACCCGCACGACTGAACTCAAAGCGGTAATCACCCAAGTAGGCACTATCACCGGGCGCCATTCGTACCGATTTTTCAATGCTGTAATGCGACACCATGGTCACGCCAACGATGGTAATGGCCATACCCAAGTGGGCCAGCACCATACCGTGATAGCTCAAACCCAGACTGGGTATTTTTCGCCACTGTCCTCGTGCTTTACGCCACACATCCAAAAACATGGCAAGGGCGAGCCAAATACTGACGCCCAAGCCCAACATAACCTGCCAATGCCAAGGGCCGGACAACAGCAAAGGCATCACAATGGCAAAGACAACCGCCGCCCACCAAGCCCATTGCTGCTCTTGCCAAATTCGATTGAGCGAATCACTCTTCCAACGCGCAATAGTGCCACTGGCCATCACTAAGGCCAACGCCAACGTCAACGGCACAAACATCAAGTTGAACCAAGCCGGCCCGACCGAAATTTTCCCCATACCAAAGAAATCAATGACCAATGGATACAAGGTGCCGAGTAGCACAGCTAGAGTAGCAACGATCAGAAACAGATTATTAATGAGCAAACCCGTTTCACGAGAAATCCAATCATAACGGCCTACCGAATTCACCTGCGGCGCTCGTAAAGCATACAACAGCAGTGATCCACCAACGGTAATGCCTAACAAAATCAATAAGAACAAACCACGCTCAGGATCAGAGGCAAATGCGTGCACCGACGTTAACACGCCAGAACGAACCAAGAAGGTACCCAATAAACTGAGTGAGAAAGCGAAAATGGCCAACAACACGGTCCAACTTTTAAACAAACCGCGCTTTTCCGTCACGGCGAGAGAGTGCATTAATGCCGTTGCCACTAACCAAGGCATCAATGAGGCATTTTCAACGGGGTCCCAGAACCACCAGCCACCCCAGCCCAATTCGTAATACGCCCACCAGCTACCTAAAGCAATACCAATGGTCAGAAAGACCCAAGCCGCCGTTGTCCACGGACGAGACCAACGTGCCCAGGCCGCATCCAAACGTCCACCCAACAGTGCCGCCAAAGCAAATGCAAACACCACCGACAGACCAACATAGCCCATATACAATGTCGGCGGATGAACGATCAAACCAAAATCTTGCAATAACGGATTGAGATCTTTACCGTCCAATGGCTGCGATGGCAGATTACGCTCAAACGGATTGGACGTTTCGACCGTAAATAAGATAAAGCCAATGGACACCAATCCCATGATAGCCAACACACGAGCAACCATATCCAACGGCAAGGTTTTACTAAACCAAGCAACGGCCATACCCCAACAGCCCAGCATGGCTACCCACAGCAACAAAGATCCTTCATGCGCACCCCAAACCGCGCTGATTTTATACGCCGTTGGTAAAGCGGTGTTGCTGTTATTCGCAACGTACGCCACCGAGAAATCATCGATCACGAAGGAAATGGTCAGCGCCAACCATGAAATCAGTAAGAAAATTGCCTGCCCCGATGCCAGCGGGCGTGCATACGCCATCAACCAGCCTTGTCGACGATACAGACCAATAGTTGGAATAATGACCTGAAAAACAGCTGCGATTAACGCCATAATCAGGGCTAACTGTCCCAGCTCGGGCATCATTGCATAGACGATATTCATATTAATAGCGAGCCTCATACAGTGCTTCTTTGCCACGCGAGTGAGCTTGATCGAGCGCATCTTGCACTTCCGGTGGCATATACACCTCATCGTGTTTCGCCAACACTTCTGATGCCACCAACAACCCCGCCTCATTCATGCGAACTAAAGCAACAATGCCCTGTCCTTCACGAAACAGATCCGGCAAAATGCCATCAAAATAGATAGGCACTTCCGCAAAACCATCGGTCACTTTGAAGGTGACCCCCAAACCGTGTTCTTCGCGTTCCACACTGCCCGCCACCACCAAACCACCGGCTCGAATGGTTTGACCTATCGGCACCTCGCCATCGGCGATTTGTGTTGGTGTGTAAAACAAATTGATATTCTGACTCAACGAGTACATCAGAAGCCCAACCGCGATGCTGACGCCAACCACCATGAACAGGATCAATGACAATCGTTGCTTACGTTTAGGGTGCATCGTTTACTTCTCCCGGCGCTGTTGCTGCGCGTACATTTTCAATAGATTGCGACGCTGCCAAATGGGCTGAACCACATTGGCCAGCACCACAACAGCGGTTAAACCATAAGCCAGCCAAACGTAATAACCGTGTTTGCCCATGGCGATAAACTCAGAAAACGAATCAAATTGCATTAGGACTCCAGACGCTGTTTTAGCCACTTGCTTTTACGCTCATGCCATAAAATCTCGTTGCGGGTACGTAATATCACTAGGATGGCAAGCAACACATAAGTCGTTGCAATCATCACCAGCAATGGAATCAACATATCAATGTGCATGGTCGGCTTTTCGGTCAACTTCAATGTCGCGGGCTGATGCAAGGTATTCCACCAATTCACCGAATACTTAATGATAGGAATATTCACCACGCCAACCAATGATAAAATGGCGGCAGCACGATAACTCATTTCTTCTGACTCAATGGCTTTTTGCAGCGCCATCACACCAAAATACAAAAACAACAGTAGCAGCATGGAGGTTAAACGGGCATCCCAAATCCAGTAGGTTCCCCACGTCGGCTTACCCCAAATAGCCCCTGTGAACAGCGCGATCAAACAGAAGCTGGCACCGATTGGTGCAATCGCTTTCGCCACCCAAGCCGCCATTTTTATTCGCCACACCAGATACACAGCCCCAGCAATGGCCATCATCACAAACGCGCTTTGCGCCACCAACGCGGCCGGCACATGAATATAAATTATGCGATAACTGTTGCCTTGCTGATAATCCACAGGGGCAAACAGCAAGCCATTCACCAACCCATACAGCCCACCCAGCGCCGTCACGGCGATTAACCAAGGCAACCATTTATCCGTTAATTGCATGAACCATTTGGGTGAGCCCAATTGATGATACAAGCGAGTTATCCACTGCCACATACGTTGTTTACCGCGATAAATTTAACTTCAATGCTGCTGCAACGGCCAAGGGTGTAAAACACACCGCTAATGCCAACATAGCACCCAAAAAACCCAACTGACCGGCATACGGCATGCCCAATCCTGCGTGATAAACGGCACTGGATGCAAAAATCAGTACCGGTACGTACAGCGGCAAAATCAGCAAGCTTAATAATAAGCCACCACTGCGTAATCCAGCCGTCAGTGCCGCGCCCACGGCACCCAACAAACTTAAGATGGGCGTTCCAATCGCCAAACTGTAAAACAACGCGGCATAGGCATCGTCCGGTAACGCCAACATCATCGCCAATAAGGGCGACATCAGGGTCAGTGGCAAACCACTCACACACCAGTGCACCAATGCCTTGCCAAGCGCCATCGCAAACATCGATTCACCCGACGCCAGCCATTGCTCTAGCGAGCCATCATCCACATCCATTTTGAATAAGGCATCCAGTGACAACAGGGTTGCCAGAAGCGCAGAGACCCAAATAACACCGCCAGCGATTTTGGCGAGAAAGCGAGGGTCTTGATCTACCGCCAACGGAAACATCGCCGCGACCATCAAGAAAAACATCAGCGGATTCAGCCACTCTCCAGGGTTGCGAGCCACTAAAATGAAATCGCGGCGTAGCGTTGCGCGCGTCAAACTCATTGCTCAAACTCCCTTGTGACACCCAATTGCAATTGACGTAACGAAGGAATGCTTTGCAACGCATGATGACTGGTAATCAATACCGAACCACCCCGTTCAACGTGCTGCTGAAGTTGCGTTTCTAACCACGACACCCCATGGACATCGAGCGCTGTAAAAGGTTCATCAAGAATCCACAACGGCGCTGGGGTAACACACAAACGCGCTAAGGCAACACGCCGCTGCTGTCCTGCCGACAACTGCTGGCATAACGTCTCTTCATACCCAGCCAGTTTCACTTCTGTCAACGCCTCCCATAAGGCGTCTTCTGGAACCGACCAGCCGCTGGTTAACCAGCGCAAGTTCTCAATCGGCGTCAGCGCTTTTTTCACTGCGGACAAGTGCCCCATGAACAAACGCTGTTGCGCATACTCCGCATACACCGATCTTAACGGCTGCTGATGCCATAACACATCACCATCAAAATCTTGATTTAAACCGGCTAATAAACGCAGCAACGTGGTCTTACCAGCGCCATTAGGGCCACTGATCTGTACTAATTCACCGTTACCCAGCGACACATCCAAGTGATCAAACAATACGCGATCATCGCGCTCACAATACAACTGCTGCGCCTGCAACTGAATGCTGGCCATGCGCGGTCCGTCCGGTGGCGAGATTTTATGGTCTACAGTCTGCTGCTCGGTCACATTACCACCTAGTCGATACGAATGAAGCCGCGGCATTATATACAAAAACAACCTTTGCGTGCGGCTGTCAGATCTCTATTATGAATAAAGATGCTGAAACCTTGGCCGATATCAAGAATATGTCTACTGACTTCATCCCATTATTGTCGAGCAACACCCTTCAGCGCGCTGGTTTCAACACGGTGCAGGCCGAGAGTCGTGGGTCGTCGACACAACAGGTTTTTCAGGCCAGCGTACAACTCAGCGAAAAAACAGATTCCGGCTATCGACTGACACTGACACAAGACAACCAAACACTCGTGGTTGAATCGCCTCGCCATCACGCCAAAGGCGATGTATTAACCCTTCAGCTGGACACAGACAGTGATGGGAAGTTCCGGGTAACCGTTCTTAGCTCGTCCAGCGCCATAGCCTCTAACGAGATCCATCCACCACTGACCCAAGCCATTCACAGTGGCTTAACACGACTCATTCAGCTGGCTGGCGAAAGCACCAACCCATCGAAGTCACTACCGTTCGCACAAGCACCATTAGCCCAAGCCATGCAAGAGTGGTTAATCAGTCGACACATACTCAATCCACAACGCAGCGAACAAGACCTTGTCATTCGCCACACGTATCAAGATGCGTTGACCACCAGCGCCTCGTTACGCGCCAGACCCGATGTCGCCCCTCACACACACAAGCTCAGCGAGGCTTTACTCACACTCAGTCATAGCAAAGCGGTTCCGCTCGACGTACGCACCATTATTCAGAACTACTTACAACAACGCCCCAGTGCGTTAACCGCAGACAGTGTTCGCGCCATGTTGCAGCAATCCGGTTTATTTTATGAGCAACAACTGCTGCAACGCGTTCAGCAATCATTGCCTGCGACGGCCAGTGCGCTCGCCAGCACACTCCCCAACGCCATTCAAACCACGTTTCAGAAAACGTTTCAGGCTTTATGGCAACGACCCAACACCCCAAGCACATCAACATCGGCGCCATCAACAACAAGGCCAGCAGAAGCCACAACGTTACAACAAACCGACGTTTTGCCCATCCTGCAACGAGTGAAACAGCAGCTGAATGCCACCGCCATGCAACTCACGGCGAAAGCAAACCCTGCCGCACCAGAAGCACACCGAAGTGACGCATCCCTCAATGCATCGCCGCCCACTGCACCAACCGCCGTCGTCGAAGAAGGCGTCGCAACACTGTTACGTGACACCAAGGCGATGCTTGCCCATGCCATTCATCGCTGGCAACAATCATTGACGCCCCATAGTCAGCCACCAAGTCCGTCGCCTATTTTGCTGCAACAGCTACAAACACACATGGGTTCTCGCCCAGAAGGATTGCTGCAATTACAAACCCTGCTTGCCACGATTGAACTTGAACAACATCAGGCATTGCAACGTGACGTCGACCAGACACAGTGGCAAACGACGCTGCTATGGCGCGATGGTGAGCAATGGCGGGAAACACGCATACAACGGCAAGCGGATGAAGACACATCAACAACCCCATCGTCGTCTAAGCAAGTGCGTTGGCGCTTAAATCTGCATTTTGACTTGCAACGATTGGGACCCTTGGATGTGGAGCTTGATCTTCGTTTGCCGACGCTGGCCGCCACATTCTGGTCTAAAAATGCCAGCAGTTTGGCAGCACTCAACGCGGCACTCCAACCCTTAAAGTCGCGTTTACAGGCCATGGGGGTGGATGTTCAGCAACTTCAGGTTCGACACGGTCAGTTGCCCATACAGCAGCAAAATCGTATCGAACATCACTTAGTGGACGTACACACATGAGCATTCCAGATACGTTACTGAATGCAACTGCCGCCGTCGCTTTACATTACGACGGAGAAAAAGCCCCCACGCTGAGTGCAAAGGGCCAAGATGAGCTTGCGCAGGCAATCATTCAACTTGCCATCGCTCATCAAGTACCGATTTATGAAAATGCCAGCCTAGTAGCGTGGCTAGGCCAACTCGAATTGGGAGAGGAAATCCCGCAAAACTTATATCAAGTCATTGCGGAAATTTTATCGTTTGTGTACGCCCTTGAGGGTAAAACGCCCTATTCTACAACGACGTGACCGACGAGGATTGCTGCAAGCCCTGCAATAGCCAAGCAACGTGTTCGGCGACAACATCCTGTGGAATTAACTCAACCCCCTGCAACAACTCCGTTAAGGCTCGATGACGATAGGCATCAATCAAGCCATGCAGTGACGACACCATAAACAGCACGGCCCGCTGCTGCTGTACGGCCGAAACCAGACGCCATCGGGGCAACGCATCCAACAGCAACGAAGACACATGCTCTTGCCACTCAGACATACGGCGCTCAATTTGCCAAGCAATTCGCTGGTCGTCTTCGTGCTCAATCAGAGTGGTCAAAATGGGCGGCTGAAACATCAACTGATAATAACCGGGATGACGTTGAGCAAAAGCAATCAGATGATTGGCAAATTCATGCAGTGTCGATGACGTTTCAGCCATGGGCATTTCTGCACTTGGTATGGCGTGCTTCATCTGCCCTAATAACAATTCAAAACCACGCAGTCGAGTCTGCAAAAAAAGCCGTTCTTTACTGGGAAAATAGTTATAGATATTGCTCGCTGTCATTCCCAACTCAAGCGCCATGTTACGCATCGACAAATGATGAAAGCCAACATTGGCCGTAACGGTCGCGGCACTGTCCATAATACGGTGACATTGCGCGGTAATCTCTTCCGCACTGAATGGTTTTTTTGGCACAGGCTCTCCTTAGCTTTTTGTGGGTAAGCCGAACGACATAGGCAATGTCATAAAACGACGAATACTGGCTAAAATCAAGCGATTCAGCCTAACAACTAGAGTAAATACGCGGTATGACCGTTTTTTGACAAGACCGCCATTCCAACCCGCAATCACCATTTCGTTGATATGACGCAAAACGCGTGCCGACAATTCACCTTACACTCGATGGTCTATACGATTTGCAAGGTATCGAGCCATGACTCACGACGCGTTAAACTGGGATCCACTGCTGATTCAACGATATAACCGCCCGGGCCCACGCTATACATCCTACCCAACCGCTGTGGATTTCTTGACCGTTGCTGACGACCACATAGAACGCCAAGCGTATGCCGAACGCGTTGCGACACGTCCGCTGTCCTTGTATGTGCACATCCCATTTTGCGCACACGTCTGCTACTACTGCGGCTGCAACAAGATCGTCACCAAGCGTCGCGAACAAGCCGAGCCTTATTTGCGATTATTAAAAGACGAAATCGCCAAAAAAAGCGCCTTATTGGGTGGCGGCCTTGTCAATCAATTGCATTTTGGTGGCGGCACACCGACGTTTCTAAGTGATGAGCAATTGCAAGAGCTGATGGCTTTTTTACGACGGCACTTTACCTTTAGCGAAAACAGCAAAGCGGATTTTTCCATTGAAATCGATCCGAGAGAATTACGCCACAACACGCTGAGCATGCTACGAGCCGAAGGATTTAATCGCATCAGTTTTGGCGTACAAGATCTTGATCCAGATGTACAAGCTGCGGTGAATCGCATACAACCAGAAAGTATGATTCGAGCTGTAATGACGGAAGCACGCTCACTGGGCTTCCACTCCATCAACATGGATCTCATCTACGGCCTCCCTCTACAAACGCTGGATGGCTTCAGTCGAACACTCAATACCATCATTGAGCTCACACCCGATCGTTTGTCGGTATTTAATTACGCGCATCTGCCAGAACGCTTTAAACCACAGCGTCGTATTCAAGCCGACGACCTACCAGATGCCAGCACCAAACTCGCCATTTTAGGCCGCTGCATTCAACAATTGGGAGAAGCAGGCTATCACTACGTTGGCATGGATCACTTTGCTTTGCCGACCGACGAGTTAGCGCAATTGCAACAACAAGGTCGACTGCATCGTAACTTTCAGGGCTATACCACGCACAGTGACTGTGACTTAATTGGTCTTGGCGTGTCCTCTATTAGTCAAATTGGCGATTACTACCTACAAAATCAGGTCACCGTTGATGCCTATGAGCACGCCCTCAATCAACAACAGCTGCCTAACTTAAAACAACGACAACTGACGTTGGATGACAAAATCCGGCGCAAAGTCATTACGGAATTGTTGTGTCATTTAGCCATCAACCTATCTGACTTAAATGACGAATTTGGCATCGACAGCCGAGTGTATTTAGCCGATAGTATTGCCGAACTCAAACCCATGCTGACCGATGGTTTGCTGGCATGGCAAGGGCATACATTGCACGTTACCGATAAGGGACGATTACTGGTTCGCAATGCGTGCATGGCCTTTGACCGCTACTTATCCGAGCATCAACAACAGCGATTTTCACGTGCCATTTAAACCCTCAAAACCGTTTAAAACCACCATCGAATGGGTGGTGATCCTGTGCATCATTGTGGCGATCAGCCTTTGGTTGAATCGTCACTTACTGGAGAAAGGAACAGAACTGGCGCCCCTGTCTTTGCCAGACTTACAAGGCAACGCTCAACAGATTGACTGGCACGACAGTCGGCGCACCCTTATCTACGCCTTCGCCCCCTGGTGTGGCGTTTGCCGTATCAGCATGCCCGGCCTAAATCTCATTCAACACGACGATGTGCGCGTCATTGTGTTGGCTTTCGATTGGCAAAACACAGAAGAAGTCAGCCAGTTTATTAATGATGTGGGCTTTCAAGGACAGGTTTTGCTTGCCGACTCCGCGCTAGCACAAACACTGACTGTAGACGCCTATCCCACCTATTACGTTATTGATGAGATGGGCAAAATTCAGCATCGCGATCGAGGCGTTAGCACACCACCCGGCTTGTGGCTGCGCACACGACTGTGATCAGCGACATGCGTTAGCGACGAAAACTGGGCTGATCTGGCATCGACTGACGCAATTCGCCAGGACGGCCATGCCAAAAACTCCACGACACACCGTCATGCATCAAAAACACTCGACGCTCAAAGGGTTTGGCGAACGACTCCCGCGTGCGACGCAAGGTTCGTGCCGCCTCAAACAATGGATCATCAATCCACGCTTGCTGATCATCGACATACCATTGAATAAACGCCTCAACGTAATAATACTGCCCGACCAAGTACGGCACCGACAAATCGACAATGTGCTTCAGCCGTGCGCGTCCATAGTAAAACCCTGTACCACGATGAGGAGCGGCCGCTGGATAATCGTATACCCATTCCGCCACCACCTGACGCCGCTCACGACCATTAACGGTCAACGTGCGCATTCGCATTTCCGCGTCTCGTTGCAATAAGCCATGATCGAACAATGCCTCAAGAAACTGCGCCTCCGTGCTTCGATCCGCTCGATCAACACGATAGGGAATATCGAAAGGCAACCAAAGTTGCGGCTGCTGTTGCAACGCATGGTCAATGATACGCTGCGCCTCAGCCGCCGATAATGTCGGTTGCGCAAGTGAATATCCTGACATTAGTAAGAAAAATGTAACAATCAAAGGTTTCATATTTACCTCCCCTCCCTTAGGATAGCGCCTCATTGAACGAAAGTCGGCATTGTCATGTAAATGTCATGCGCTCGACGTAGGGTGACGCAAAACTTCATATAGGATTGACCATGCAGCCAGTCACTGCTCAACATCAACAAGAAAATAATAACGAATCACCGTTGATTGCTCGTATCACACAAGATCCCACGGAAATCGAGATGGCGATGCGTTTGCGCTATCGTGTTTTTGCTGAAGGCATGGGCGCAAAACTCCCCAATGCTGAACAAGGTCTCGACAAAGACCGCTTTGACGATATCTGTTTACACCTCATTGTTAAAGATGTGATTGCCGATCAAGTTGTCGGTTATAGCCGTATTTTAACCAGCGACATGGTGTCACTTACCGGTGGTTTTTACTCGGAAACCGAGTTTGATCTCAGCAACGTCATCTTGCCTGGCAAAAAATACATGGAAATTGGCCGAACCTGTGTCGATCCCGAATTTCGCAGTGGTGCCGTCATTGGCTTACTGTGGTCAGGCATTGCCCAATACATGGCCGCCAATCAAGTTGACTACTTGATGGGCTGTGCCAGTATTCCTTTGCAAGGCGGTTATTCTCAAGCGATTGCGATTGTCGATTATTTACGCGAGCACCATTTCACACCAGAGCATTTGCGCGCAGAACCGAAAGTTCATCTACCACGCACTCAGGTGAATTTAGATGGCAAAAAGCTCATTCCACCACTGCTCAAAGCCTACCTACGAATTGGTTTAAAAGTGTGCGGTGAACCTTTCTACGACAAAGACTTTAACGTAGCGGATGCGCTAATTTTAATGGCCAGCGGCGACATGAATCAGCGTTATTTACGTCATTTTGTGAAAACGCAGGGCTAATTGACACCTCACGCTCACCCGACAGAAGCTTGCCATCCATGATCAAACGCATACAACACTGGATTAACTCAGCGTCCGGCCTACGCCGGATTATGAATTTTTATGGCCCTTACCTCGGGGCCGGAATCCGTGTTCGCTACCTAGCCAAAGATTTTCGCGAAGCGACCGTCGAATTGCGGTTACGCTGGTACAACCGAAATTATGTGGGAACGCACTTTGGCGGTAGTTTATTCGCCATGATCGATCCATTCTATATGCTGCTGCTCATGAACAGCTTAGGAAAAGACTACATTGTCTGGGATGCCAGTGCGGACATTGACTTCGTCAAACCAGGAAAAGGAACGGTGACGGCAAACTTTGTTGTCACCGACGCCATGCTGAATGAGATTAAAAAGCACACAGAGCACGGTGAAAAATACCTCCCCACATACGAAGTAGCCATTGTTGATGAACAGGGTGAATTGATCGCAACCGCGAAAAAAACACTGTACATACGCCGTAAACGAACAAAATCTTGACCTAAGCAACGTGCTTTTTGGCACCACTCTGCTAGCCTTAATGTTAGAAATCATCATTAAGAGGCCATTATGAGCACGATCAGCATTAGTCAAGCTTGCGAACTGGTTTGGGACTTACTGCAAGCCTTGGAAGATACTTACTGGGAAGCCTCGACACTGAGCGACAAGGACCATGTGTTCAACGTATTGCAATCACTCAATGCCGAATACATGGAATTATTGAAAATCAGCGTGCAAGATCATCACTATCCTTACGAAGTGATCTCCACCAACCACAATGTGTTAAAACAAACCCTATCTGAATTTCAGCAAGTAGCGGGGCAATTGACACGTCGTCAACAAACCTCAACTCGTCTCAATACACTACTCAATCAGTTCACAGTCAGTTTAAGCGGTCAATAACACAGTCACCTGTCGTCGCCAATATCTCTAGAGGGGGTCATACCCCTTAGCCCATGATTTGGCTATAATAAATTCACTGTTAATAACAAGGCGACTTTGTTTATGCGCATTTTCTTTTTAATGACATTATTTGCAGCACTCTTCATCACAGGCTGCGACCGTGAATCAACAACCGACAGCAACGCGAGCAATCAACTTGCCGAACTGAAAAAAACACACAAAACCTTACCTGATTTCTCAGTGTATACCGACGTTAATGCAAAAAAAGACGCCTTTTTCAATTATTTGCTGCCACTGATCGAACAAGTAAATTATGAAATTGCACAAGAGCGCCAGTATATTTTATCGGCGCAAGCACGCTACCCGAAACTGACCAATACCGACCAAGAAAAACTGCAAGCATTAGGTAAGAAATACAGCATTGAAGAGGCAGAAGGCAAGCTGCTGATGACGCAGCTATTGCATCAAGTGCGCCCAGTGCCTACTTCGCTGATCTTAGCTCAAGCCGCCAATGAATCCGCTTGGGGAACGTCGCGCTTTGCCGTGCAAGGAAATAACTTATTTGGTCAGTGGTGTTTCCGTAAGGGATGCGGCTTAGTACCACAAGGTCGTGGCGAAGGACAGATTCACGAGGTGGCCAAATTTGCTACCCCACTGCATTCCGTTCGCAGCTATGTGCGTAATCTGAATTCACACTGGAGTTATGTCGATTTGAGACAACTGCGTGAGGATGAAATCGACAGCAATGGCTATGCGACAGGACATCACTTGGCTGCGGGCTTGATTCGCTACTCCGAACGTGGCGAAGAATACATTGAAGAAATACGCAGTATGATTCGCTTCAATCAACTTGAACGTTTTGACATACCTCCGTCTGCACAGGCCACAGAGTAAATCTTCATGACAACCGTTGAGCGTCGTTACCGCAAGAGATTTACCGCCGCCCCACTGCGGGTATTGTTTTGTCGTTGTCATTGGTGGGGACGTGAACGGCGCTATCACGATGCCTTTGCCTTGGATTTTGCCGCCGGCGGCATGGCGATTCGTACCACCATGAAAATGAAAGAAGGCACTCAACTGCTACTCACACTAGAAAACAGCAACCATCGACTATTGGACGTTCCAGCGATTGTCGCCCGAGTAGAACAGCAGGAACACGAATACCTATACGGCATCAAATTCGCCATGGGCAAGCTACCCGATTCCAGTAGTCGCAGTGCATACAGCATTTTGCAACATTTGGAGCGTAGTCTAAAACCCAATGCGATCTCGACTTGATCCGCCAACGCGCGACCTTTTAGCGCCTAACTGATTACATGGAAGGCATTGTGACCGACTCTATTCTTGTTATTAATTGTGGCAGTTCATCGATCAAATTTGCACTCTACCCCGTAAGCAACCCTAAGCAGCCGTTGATTACGGCCCTCGCCGAGCGACTGGGAGAGCAAGCACCGCTGCTCAAGATTCGTGGTGAACTGAATCACACTGTATCACTACCCGCCAATGCCGATCACCAAGCGGCACTAGAGTGCTTTACGGAACACAGCCAGCCTTGGCTAGAACAGCTGCAAGGTATTGGCCATCGAGTCGTGCATGGTGGTGAGCGCTACCATGCCAGCACCCTTCTCGATGAGACCAGCATTCAAGCATTGGACGATTTATCCGCACTTGCTCCGTTACACAACCCAGTGAATGTACTCGGTATTCGTTTAACCCAAACAATTTGGCCACAGTTGCCGCAAGTCGCCGTGTTTGACACGGCCTTCCATCAAACCATACCAGCAGCCGCTTATTTGTACGGCGTTCCTTACGATTGGTATGAGCAAGATGGCGTTCGACGTTACGGATTCCATGGTACTAGCTATCGTTTTGTCACCACCGAAGCCGCACGTCGCCTGAACAAAGCACAAAGCGATTGCTACTTCGTGATTGCCCATTTAGGCAATGGCTGTAGCGCCTGTGCGGTAGCGCATGGGGAATCGGTTGACAGCTCCATGGGATTAACACCCTTAGAAGGGCTGGTTATGGGTACTCGCAGTGGCGATATTGATCCAGGATTAATCGAACACATGCAGCGTAGTCGCGGCTACTCACTGGCCGACAGTATGGATGCCTTAAACCGGCAAAGTGGCTTAAAAGGGTTATCGAAGCTGAGTAACGATATGCGAACCCTACTGCAAGCCGAAGCCGAAGGAGACTTGGCCGCCAAACGAGCGATTGATGTGTTTTGCTTTCGCGTCGCACGTCAATTTGCGGCATTATCAGCGTCATTACCGACTATCGATGCGGTGATTTTTACCGGAGGAATCGGTGAAAATTCCGCCATGATTCGCCAACGGATCATTGCCGCATGGAAATTCATTCAATTCCGCCTCGACGATACGCTCAATCAACAACACGGCGATGACATGGGGCGTATTAGCCAACGTGGCGCACCATTGGTCATGGTAGTTGCTACCGACGAAGAAGCCATGATTGCTCAAGATACTCTGGAATTAATCCAACATGATTAATATTTTTATCGCACCAACGGGATTGAAAACCGGCTTAACCACCATCAGTCTCGGCCTCATTAGAGCATTGGATGCACAAGGTCTGAAGGTGGGGTTTGTCAAACCGGTGGCACCGCACTATGCCAATAACGAACGTTCCAGTCATTTGGTCAAAGCCGTGTTGCAATTAAACACGCCCAAACCCATGCACCTTAACCACGTTCAACATTTAATCAGTGAAGGAATGCTTGATCGTGTGCTGGAAGACGTTGTCGCCTTGCACGATCAAGTGGCGCACGATTGCGATGTGGTTCTGATTGAGGGTCTCGTGCCTGATCGCAGCGAACCCTATACCGCCAAAATCAACGCCGAAATTGCTAAAGCACTGAATGCCGATGTACTGCTGGTCAGCAATGGCCAAGCACGTTCACTCGACCAAGTGCGCAATGAACTGAAGTTACAAATGGGGTTATTTGGCGGCAGTAAAGGGAACCTAATGGGCTGCTTAATCAACAAAGTCGGCGGCCCGACGCATCAAACCGGCATTTTATCCGGTGACGCGAACAACGACGCCCTCGATCACCACTGCACACTCGAACAATGCCAGAGCCTGCAATTGCGAGACTGCCCGATTCTCGGCGTGATTCCGTGGCAAGCCGAACTGATCAGCCCTCGCATGCTGGACATTGCTCGTGCCGTGAATGCCAAGACCCTTCATGAAGGCGAGCTACATACTCGTCGTGTCTTGCGCGTGGCGGTGTGTGCCCGCACCCTCCCTAATGTGATCGACAGTTTGCGGCCTGGCACCTTAGTCGTCACCCCGGGTGACCGCGACGACATCATTTTAGCCACCGCGATGGCGGCCTTAAATGGTACGCCCCTGGCTGGATTACTATTGACCAGTGGGTTTCAACCCAACAGCAGTATCACCCATTTGTGTCAGCGTGCATTGCACACCGGCGTTCCCGTTCTTCATACCGACTTAGACACGTTCAGTACCGTACGCATGCTCGCTGATATGGACACCCACGTATCCATTGATGACGTTGATCGTGTGCAACAAATCATGGAAAGCGTCGCCAGCCACGTAGATGCCGAACTGATGCTTAAACGCTTCGGTGCGCCTCACGCCTCACGTCTCAGCCCAGCGGCTTTTCGATACCAATTGGTGGCACGAGCGCGTAGTCAGCTCCAACGGATCGTTCTACCTGAAGGTGAAGAACCGCGCACTATCCAAGCAGCATCCATTTGCCAAGAAAGAGGCATTGCCCAATGCGTGCTACTTGGACGACGAGAGGCGATTGAGCAAGTTGCACTCGCCCAAGAGATCACCTTGCCCGATGACTTACAAATTATCGATCCTGCCGACACGCGAGAACAGTATGTTGCCGGCATGGTTGAGCTGCGTAAGCACAAACAGCTGACAGAACCCATGGCGCTGGCTCAACTGGAAGACAACGTGGTGTTAGGCACCATGATGCTGGCATTGGATCATGTCGATGGCTTAGTGTCGGGGGCCATTCATACCACCGCCAACACCATTCGTCCGGCGTTACAGCTCATCAAAACCGCACCCAATGCAAAATTAGTCTCATCCGTGTTTTTCATGGGACTACCCGATCAAGTGCTGGTGTACGGAGACTGTGCCGTCAACCCAGATCCGAATGCCGAAGAGCTTGCTGACATCGCCATTCAAAGTGCCGATTCGGCCAAAGCAATGGGCATACAACCCAAAATTGCCATGCTCAGTTACAGCACGGGCGAATCGGGTAGTGGTGCCGATGTGGTTAAGGTGCGTCAAGCAACGGAATTGGTACGGCAATTACGCCCCGATTTACTGGTTGACGGCCCGCTACAATACGACGCGGCGACAACCGCCAGTGTCGCGTCCAGCAAAGCCCCAAATAGTCCAGTGGCCGGTCACGCCACCGTGTTGGTCTTTCCCGACTTAAACACCGGCAATACAACCTACAAAGCCGTGCAACGAAGTGCGAATGTGATTAGTATTGGCCCCATGTTGCAAGGCTTAGCCAAACCGGTGAACGATCTTTCACGCGGTGCATTGGTAGAAGACATCGTCTATACCATTGCGCTCACGGCCATCCAAGCGCAAGCATTAAAACAATAACGTTAGCGGATTATTTATGCCATTACTCATCGGAACTCTGGCCAGTATTTTACTGGTCGGCAATATTCTTATTACTGCGATTTTCTTATTTACGTTCACGTTTCTGAAAATCATTATTCCTATTCCAGCAGTACGACGTGTCATTACCCACATATTGGTGTTCATTGCCAACAGCTGGGTAAGTGGCAACTCACTTTGGATGCGACTAACTCAGCGCATGGACTGGTCGATCGAGCTGCCTGAGCAATTGATCGCAATGGCTGGTACTTTGTCGTCAGTAATCACCAATCCTGGGTGGATATCATGGTGCTGCAGCACACACTCAACGGTCGAATTCCGCTGCTTAAGTTTTTCTTAAAGCAAGAACTGATCAAGGTGCCTATCATGGGTGCTGCTTGGTGGGCTCTCGATTTCCCATTCATGAAACGCTATAGCAAAGCCTACCTAGAAAAACACCCAGAAATGAAAGGCAAGGATATTGAAACCACACGCAAAGCCTGTGAGAAGTTCAAAGATATGCCAACCAGTGTGATGAATTTTCTCGAAGGGACACGTTTTACGCCCAGCAAACACGCGCAGCAACAATCGCCTTTTCAGTATCTATTAAAACCCAAAGCTGGGGGCATGGCTTTTGCGATGAACGCCATGGGCGATCAATTTCGTTCCATACTCGATGTCACCATCTACTACCCAGATGGCATACCGAGTTATTGGGATTTTTTACAAGGCAAGATGACACGCTGTCAGGTCATTGTGGAAGAAAAACCCATCCCCGACGAGCTACGTCATGGCGATTACGAGCATGACGCTCAATACCGTGAGCAGTTTCAACAATGGGTGCAGGAGCTTTGGCAACACAAAGACGCGCGCCTACATGCGCTTCATCATAATCAATAACCATCGAAGCACGACTCCGGCTTAATGCATTAAGCCGGTTTTGACTTGATTACGGCCAGATTCCTTGGCGTCATACAGCAGTCGATCGGCACAGCGTACCAACTCCTCTGGATGCTGATGCGACTGGACAACTCCCGCAGCGACACCAATACTCACCGTAACGACAGACACCTCATTGTCCTCATGAACAATCCCTAATTCTTGAATACGCTGACGGATCTCATCGGCCAAAATGGACGCATCGGTAAGATCCATGTCAGGAAACAGCATGATAAACTCTTCGCCACCAAAACGCGCACACACATCCCCCGCCCGACGACAATACGATGCCAAACACTCTGTGACAGCAATGAGACAATCATCACCTTGCTGATGCCCATAACGATCGTTGTATTGCTTGAAATGATCCACATCCACCATCAACAGCGCTAAGCTATGCTGCTGGCGCAACGCGCGCCGCCATTCCTCATCAAAACAAGACTCAAAATGGCGACGATTCGCCAATCCCGTCAACGGATCGGTTGTCGACAGGTGATGCAAACGCTCCGTCAAATAATGCAATCGCTGTGCTTCCAAAGCCAGCAGGCGGTTTTTCAAAAAGTCGCTGCGTCCGGCATTTTCAATGGCATACGCCAAAAAGGCCCCCATCACAATCAGTAACAACCAGAACAACACAAAAAGAGGCATCATCACCGACAGTATTTGATCAACTTCACTGTCAAAAAATGAACCGGCAAACGGTATGGTAGCAACGTACACCCCAAACACCATGACCGAAGAGACCAGCATCGCTCGATAACTCAAACGCAACGACACCATGGCAAATACCTGCACAGGGATTAACCCTAAGTGATAGGCATAGCGTGAAGAACCTTCCAGAAAAAACGAAAATACAATAATCGATAGCCCCACTAGCGCAATGCCAACCGCGGTTACAGGCACAATCAAAGCATGCCAAGGTGTTTTCGGCAACGCAAATAAACCCAGCAATAACACGGCCGTAATCATCGCACGTGCAGCAAATATTGAGGCACCACTGCTGCCACCCAGCATGAAATCTGCCCAGCCAAACAACACATACACCAGAAAGCCACCGACAATGACTTTCAGATCAACATCGATAAAGCGCTGATCTCTGGCCTCTAAGTACTCTTTTTCCCAATGCTTAGGAAAGCGCAAGCGTCGCGACTTATCGGCTAAGACCGTAGAAATGTCGTGAATTTGTTGTTCAACCTGCTCTAACGACACCCGAGAATGATCTGATGACAAATCTCATTCCTTCTTATAATTAAATAACCCTATCACAAAGTCAGTATAGTCCAATCAGGCTATAACAGCGGTGTATTTTACTTACTGAGCAATCAGGGCTTCTAAGCGAAAGGTGATAGCGGGCGTTGTTCGATACTGCAAATCTCGTTGCCATAAAACTTCAGGGATAACATCAAAGAATAACCACGAACGGTACACTTGCTGTCGGTACTGTATCGCAGCACGATATCGATAGAAGCTGGCGCGATCTTGGGAATCCCCTGACGCACTCAATTGATAGGACATCGCTCGATTGCCACTGAGTTTTTGATACAAGCCTGCACTGTAACCTAACTCGAAATATTCCTTCTCAAGTTGGTACTCAGCCTGCTGTGTTAAACGCACTACCGCCTCGGTATTCAACGGATAATCCCACTGCAAAGACGTTTTTTCTCCGGCGCCATCACTCACGCGATAATACACAGTTTGCGTCGTGCGTAATCGCCAGTGGCCAAACTGATCAAACCGTCGCGCTCGGAACTGGATAAAAGGATCGGGTGGAAACTGCCAACGAACGCCCACATCCACATCCGTTTTCCAGCGTTCAGTACTGCGCAACAAAACACGCAATGCCGCCGAATAACGCTGCCGTTCCAAGTTATCAGAAATGCGAGGTGAGGTTCCCTCATCCGCGTTCTCATCCTCCTCGGATTCAATCAATAATCGCATGCGCTCGCTGATGTGCGGAAAATGCGTATTGACGCTGATCTTCGTATTGTAGATGGCGTCACGTCCATCTTGATAACGTTGGTCATAACGCAACTTGATACGACTACCACCGACCTCATCTTGCAAAACTTCCTCGCCAAAAAAAACATCGACCATAAAACCGTCAAGACCCGCACTCATATTATTCAAGTACTTAGCCACAACGGTGCGAGAGCGATCAATACGATTGGTTAAAATATCGGTTTGTGGTACGTCAAGATCAGGGACATCAGCCAAATCGTATTCGAGCGGCTGCACCCACCAAGGCCGATCCATCAACGCCAATGACGACTCGGTGACCATCAGACACCATGAGGCAAGCATAATCGAACGTAACGCTTTCATTGCGTTACACAGGATCGTGATGAATCAAGATTTCTGCTCGAGGAAAAGCCTGCAAAATCGACTGTTCGACTTCATCGCCAATGGCGTGTGCCTGTTTCAACGGGAGTTGACCGTCCAAATCCAAATGCAGCTGAATAAACTGTTTACTACCGGCTTGACGGGTTTTCAGATTGTGGAACCCCTTAACACCTGGCGTTGCCGCAATGAGAGCCGCTAACTGCTGTTCGTCGGCATCAGGCAGTGATTCGTCCATCAAGACCTGCAAGGCATCTTTGACAATGCCGTAAACACTGCGCAGCAATAAACCAGCAATGGCTAACGCCACAATAGGATCCAGCCAGTGAACATGCCAAAAGGCCGCCAGCAAGGCCACCACAACGGCGAGTGATGTCAGGATATCACTGACGTAATGGGCAGAATCCGACTTAATCGCTAAGGAATGCGTTTTTCGATAAACCCAGCGCTGATACAACACCAGCAGTATGGTTAAAACGGTCGAAAACAGCATAATGGTAATACTGAAACTCAACGCTTGTAAGGGTTGTGGATTGGCCAGACGATCAAGCAGGTGCAACAACAACGCGACTGTCGATCCCAAAATAAACGCCGATTGAATCAACGCAGCCAATCCTTCCGCCTTGGTGTGTCCAAACGGATGATCATCGTCCGCGGGAATCAATGCATAACGAACGGCAATGAAATTCACTAACGAGGCCGCAATGTCCATCACCGAGTCGAGTAACGACGACAACACACTGACGGAATCGCTGGCCGACCACGCAAACAGTTTGGCCAGCACCAAAGTCACCGCCACCAGCAACGACGCGTTAGCCGCGCGCTTTATGTGTATCGCATGTTCGTTCACACAGAACCCCGTAAATTGATTTCGTTTGCATGCCATTATAGTCAGAGCGCGCAAGAAGCGCAGTAGAAACCCGCCGCACGTGACGGATACCACAATTTTGGCCAAATGAATGGAAAAAAATACCACTTACCTTGACCTTATGCATTGGAATTGCTCTTATTGGCGCAACTATTAAGAAGCGAGTTATTACGATGTCTATTAAACATGCACTGGTGGTCGATGACTCGAAATCTGCACGCATCATGCTGCAACGCTTATTAACCAAAATGAATGTACAAACCGAAACCGTTGACAGCGCCGAGGCCGCTTTGACGTTTCTCGAAACCACCCAACCCGATGTGATTTTCATGGATCACATGATGCCAGGAATGGATGGTTTAGAAGCCACCCAACTGATTCGTGCTAACCCCAAAACCGCGACGATTCCAACCATCATGTACACCTCTAAAGAAGGTGAAGACTACATCACCATGGCGCGCTCACACGGGGCTCACGGCGTGTTAGCCAAACCCGCCAATCAAGATGCCGTCATGGCCGTTATTCAAGCGCTCGACGAACCTGCTGCCAATGATGAGAACAGTAATAACGCCATCGCGTTAGCCGAGGTTGATCATCTGATACGCAAACACCTGAAGCTTGCAATTGCCGAAGCAAAAGCAGAAGTCAGTGCGGGGTTAGACAGCAGCACACAACAACTGCAGGCTCAGCAGTCTTATCAACTGGACCAAATTCGTAGCCAGCTGCTTTCTCATCAAGAGCAACAACTGGCAAACCTCACTGAGCAACTGGATGCTCAGCAATTGTTCAAGCGAACGCAATTGCTTAACCAACGTTTGGCAGCCGCCGTTGCTGACAAACTGATAAAAAAATCCGCCGATGACTTGGTCGCTATCGTCAAAACACATCGTGCCGAACAACAAGCGGCGCTGGCCGACAGCAATGTGCAATTAGAGAAAAAAGCCCAGCAATTTATACAGCGTGCGGTCATTAAAGCCGCTCTGATCGGTGCCGCCGTAGGTGGCTTGATTGGTGTCGTTGCGGCAGTACTGCTCTAATATCAGACGTTGCACCTGAAAATTCCACCCTAATTCAGTGCGCTGGCTCAAAGCTGGCGCACAGCTACCTTTGCAAGCGACATCTAGATCGCTAGACTAACCACAATAACAACACTCACCACCTATTAATCATCCGATCAGGGATATCGACTTATGATCAAATTCTATACTTTTGCCTTGCTTGTGGCCGTATTAGGTCTCACAGGATGTGCCGCGGCCACCCCACTCTTGGTGGTTGAGGCGGGTAGCCATCAACTCGCCATGTACGATGAAGACCTCAAGGTACGCGCGGCTGCAGCACTGCAAGAAGAGCCAGACTTACTGACATTCTCGGTGCAGGCCATCATGCGTGGTCGCACTCAAGTCGCCGCAGACACCTACCAAAAAGGCTACCAGAATCCTGAATTCAGTGATGCCATGCGCTCGTTAGCGCTGTACCAAATGGCGTTACTCTATATGAACCGTTTCAATGAAGATCGTAATGATGCGTTAGCACGCCAATACTTACTCATTCATCGAGAAGATTTTCCCAACTCATTATTACAAACGAAAATCGAACACCGTTTGGCCATTTTAGATCAACGCCAAAAAGAACCGGTGCAACTCACGGCACAACAACTGTTACGACAAGTCGATCGTAGTCAACTACTGAAGCGCAATGACATCCCTTTTGATAGTGAATTAACCCCGATGAGTGAACGCGCTATCGTGGATGGTCGTGTTGACGATGCCGAGCGTGTGTATTTGATTTTGTACGCGAATACGGCGTCATCAGACGACATGCGTGCACGAGCGCTGTATCAACTCGGTCTCATTTTCATGAGTCCTTACAATGATTACAACGATCCACGTAAGGCCATTGGCTATTTTCGACAAATCACCAATGAGTTTCCCAATGCGACCATCGCACCCAGAGCTCAATACCGCATTAGCCAAATCATCAATCAACAGTAGTTGAGACCTCATCCGTCGATAAGTAAGGAGCCGCATAAGTCATTAACACGCGCTCCTGTACGGCGGGTGATTGGTCGCTAATTCGTTGCCATAAAGCGTCTGCACAGTGCGGGTTCGCCGATGCATGAACTGACCAGCCAAAGTGCGTTGTTAACAACGACAACGCCGCCTGCTGTACTGGGTTGTGTTCCGTCATGGACACAATCTGTGCATCAATGGCGGCCGCCATGGTTGCCGCATCGGTCATCTGTTCGATACCAAGAGGCTGGCCAAACGACACAACCACCTTCCCCTTGTGCCCAACCAAACCCTGCACAATGCTCTGAATATCTTCTCCAGCCTGCTTTATGTAGGGTTGTTCCGATGAACGAGCCACCAACTCCTGCGCCTTCAATACATCACACGGGTCCCACTCATACTGAATACAAACAGGCACTGGATGCATGGAGGACAGGGTGTGCGAAAAATCCAATTTTTCCGCTCGCCCCGCCAATGCCAACATTTTGAGGACGGCCGTGTCGGTTGTATCACGATTGTCTTTTGCTCGACCTTCTCGTTGTGCAATCCAGATAGAATGACCTTGCTGCAGCGATTCCCGAATGTACTCCGAGAGGCGCGTCAACTCCTGTAACTTCTCTCGTCGACCACTGACACTGCGCTTCACCACAAAACTTTTATTCAATCGCATGATATCGGCAATATCAGGATCGGCTAACAAATTGTCACCAATTGCGATGCGACTGGTCGGCCAACCACGAGAATGCAACGCAAAATTAATCAGCGTGGGATCCATGGCGATATCACGATGATTCGATAACCAAAGATACGACCGGGTCGGATCCAGCCGCTCAATACCACGAACCTCAATCCCCGTTGTCGTGCGTTTTAATAAATGATCCACATGACGTTCTAACCAAGCTTGAAAACCCGCCACATCGTGAATTGCGCTGCATTGCTTGCGCACACGGGACATCAACCACGTTGCTAACAACCCCTGCAACCAGCGCGGTGCACGACGCAAACGATGAGCAACAAAGGCTTGAGAAAGGCGGCGCGAATGCAACAAACGTTGCAGCACCTCATCGACCTCATCATCATGATAAGGGCGGATATCCGCATAACGGTCGGTCATAATACTCACATAGCCAAGACAAGAAGGTACGGAAACAACGCACAATAGTATATCCTAGCGATATTACCGTTAGCCAACGATCAAGGTGAGTATCGATGATTGACCAATGGGAACCTAATCGCCCAACTGCAATAGACCCACATATTCTGCGTCAGCTAGCCGAGAGCAGCCAAACCTTAATCCACCAAGGGGCTGCGGAGCTAACGATACCCGCTGACACACTTCGGCAAGCCCAACAATGGATTCAAGCATCGGAAGAGCAATGGCAAACCGTGCTACCACAATTCGACCAAAGTACGCTATTGGCCCTAGCTGAGTTTTATACAGTAGCCGAAATGACATTGCCCGGGTGGCAAGCAAAAGACAAGAATCCAACCATCTGGATTTTTCGATATTTAAAAAAGCAGCAACAGTTGCCTGAAAAGGACGTGATTCGCGCACTCAAAGCCCGTACCGATAATCGTTTCATCCCCTACGGCAGTGCCCTGCCAATGTGATTCATTGCATCAAGCACTTTCTTGCGTCAATAATTGCGAGAAAGTCGCTTGTTGTTCTGGCCATGTCACCGTTAACCAACCATCGCGATGACCATCTTGCTCTGTCGTGATAAATGAAAAACACTGCACGTCGCGCTGATCACTGTCTCGCAACAAACGCTCAACAGAGGCTTGTGAAACGGCCTGATTCACCGCCAATGCGGCAGGTTGCCGACTGGCAATGTAAAACCCGAATTGAATAGGGTCGGATGTCATTAACACATCCCATCCTTGACGACGTGCGGCCGCAGCAACGTCAGCCGCTAATTGCGTATCATCCACCAACAACAACAAAACACGCCCACCCCACTGCAATTCCTCCGGAATCGGCATGTTATTGCCGTTTAAAAACTCCACAAAACTGGCAATAGGAATACGATTATCACCGCGTCCCGGTAACTTATAAGCCTCTAAATGGCCACGTTCGATCCAGCGAATCACTGTACGGAAATTCACACCACAATACTTAGCCACTTCGCCCGTGGTTAATGCTTGTTTTTCCCTCACCGCGCCATCCTATTCTGTAATACCTACAGTCAGTATAGATAGCTTATGGCCAAAGCAAGGGCGAATTTGCATTTTATCCTCTGTTTTGTGCAACAGAATTCAGCGCCATTCCGCGAACATAGTCAGTGCCAACACAGAATGCTACAGTTAGGCATACCCAGAATAATGAGATTGACGGCATGAGTTCGACCATTCTGATCGTAGATGACGAGCAAGGGATCATACAATCCATCAAGCGCATGTTACGCTTTGAGCCTTATCATTTGCTTGAAGCAAGCGACAGCCAACAAGCCCTTGAATTGCTACAAACGCATGACGTACATGTATTAATTACCGACTTTCAAATGCCAGGCATGAACGGTTTACAGTTATGCCAACACGTTCGTACTCACTCACCGACGACGTTTCGTTTAATGCTTTCTGGGCAGGTGGACTATGCCGAACTTCGTGCGGCGTGGAGCGCCGGTGATATTCACCGGTTCATTGCCAAGCCATGGGATAATGTCTTACTGCAACTGGAAATCAAAGAGGCTCTGAAACAACACTCGCTGCTGCAACAAACCCATCATTTACAACATCTGATCCAACAACAACAGCCACTGTTGATGACCGATCAAAACTGGGTGATCAAACTCGTCAACCAACCGCTGTGTGAGTTACTCAAACGACCCGAAAGTGACCTGCTCGGACTCAATTTATTTGCTCAAACCATCAGTGCGATGCCAGTCACTCTCGAAACCGAAGTCACTCGCCAAGTCGAACAACAACACACTTGGCTCGGTTTATTTGATTTACTCAACGCGCAGGATAAACAATCGGTGTGGATGTCAATCAGTGCCTTCAACCATGACTATCGTGTTGCGCTCTGCCAAGCCGTAACAGGGCAAACACAACCCGACCCACAACACGAAATGAATCGTTATGGTGCCTACAATCAGCTGGATCAAGCTCGTGCCCCCAAGCTGCTGATCATCGAGTTCGCAGCGGACGACATCAACAACGACGACGTCTCCGCTCTCTGCTACGAGCGTATTCAAACGGTCTGCGGCGATGAATTCGAGCTCTACGCACCCTCTCCGCATGTGTTTATTCTGCAGTTACCACAACCGCTGGATGCACATTACTGCCATGAGCTAATGCATGACATTCAACAAGAATTCAGCCATGCGCTGCACTTCCAACAACAAACGCTTGCACTCACACCCACACTACATATCCAAGAAAAACCAGCCGAGATGACAGACTGGCATGAATGGCTAAGGGCTCACCTTGGTATTCAAAAGAAAGCCAAATTGACCATACCCTCGCAAGGCACGAGCGATCATGATGCAATCCAACCCGAAGAAGAGCAGCATTGGGTGTTGCCCGTATTCAACCAAGCAGGGAACATTGTCGCACTCAAAGCCCCGCTAAAAACGCCGCATAACTGGCTCGCATGGTTAACGCAAATTCAACGTCACTGGCAACCCCTAAGCCGTCAACCACTCCCCATTCTGATCGACTGTTTGCACGTTGGGCCTGAATCACTCGATCATTTTTTACGCGCCCTCAAGCAACAACGTCAGCAACACGCCATACACTGTATGATCATGCTCAGTGAAGGATGTCTCATCAGCCAAGAGCCCCAAGACATCGCATGGCGTGCTCGACTGCATGAACATCAGTGTCAATTATTCATTACGGATTTTGGCCGTAGCTTTTTGAATTCTCGACAAATCGCCGCACTCCCCGTCCAAGGCGTCAGCTTAGCCGCTGAATTCTTGCTGCAACTACGTCAACAGAAATCCTTAGCACAAAGTCGACGTCTGCTACAGCGCATCCATGATCAAGGCATGACCATCTATGCCCCCAGTATCCACAGTACCGAAGCATTGGCTTCGGCTCATCAAAGCCACGTTGAATGGCTCAGTGGCAGCATGTTATCGAACGAAATTCAAATCGAGCAATTGTGTTGGTACGCCTAAAATCCGGTATGATGGCACCTTTACTAGGAGTATTGATGTGAACAAAGACCACGCGTATCACCAAATTGCCCTCGCTTGCTTAAAAACCCTGCGTCAAAACCAAACCAGCAGCGAAAAAGACACCATCAAGCAGTTATACCAAGCCATTGATCAAGCCTTTGAGCAGCAACATGCATTAATGATGGTCGAAATGGAACAAATGCAGGCCAAAATCGACCAAATAGAACAACTGGATCCACAACAACACACCCTCGAGGAGGCACAAGCATTCCTCAGAGCCAACGGAACCGCACACTAACACCCAACACGCTCAGGAGTCGGCATGTTTTCTACTCGCTATTGGATTTTTTTGCTCATCGTCATCGCTGCTATTGGATACTCTATGCTTCCTGTTAAAGGACAACCCTCGCTACTGACCAGTCCATCCGATCCGTATCAATATCAGTATTTAGAGCTGCCCAATGGCATCAAAACCTTGTTGATTCACACCCCAAACACCGACAAAGCCGCTGCCGCAATGACGGTGCCCGTTGGCAGTGGTGATGACCCAAAGGGACGTGAAGGACTAGCCCACTTTTTAGAACACATGCTGTTTCTTGGCACCGAACGTTACCCTGAAGCGGGTGAGTATCAGGCCTTCATCAGCCGTCACGGTGGCTCTCACAATGCCTTTACGGCACACCGTCAAACCACGTATTTTTTTGAAATCAACAACAATGCGCTTGATGGTGCCCTGGATCGATTTGCACCCTTTTTTATCTCACCGACCTTTGACAGTGCCTACGTTGATCGTGAAATCAACGCCGTACATGCTGAATATACCGCCAAATTAAAAGACGACTCACGGCGTATTTTTTCGGCCGAAAAACAAGCGATGAACCCAAACCATCCATACGCGTCTTTTTCAACTGGCAACCTAGATACATTATCTGACCGCCCCGATAGCCGTATTCGGGACGAGCTTTTGGCGTTTTATGATCAGCACTACTCCGCCGATCGAATGACGCTCGTGATTGCTGGAAACCATCCCCTTGAGCAACTCCGCACATGGGCAGAGCAACAATTCAGTGACGTACCGGTTCGACAAACCGCGCCAAAAGCCAACAACGAACCGCTGTTCATTGCCGAGCAACTACCGCTCGACATGACCATCCAACCCATCAAAGAATTACGACGCCTGCAATTTACCTTTCCCATGCCAGAAACCCAGTCGCTGTATGCGCATAAACCCATACAATTGCTGTCGCACATTTTAGGGCATGAAGGTGACGGCAGCTTGCTCGCACTCTTAAAGCAACAAGGCTGGGCGGAAGGACTCAGTGCCGGACAAGCACTTTCCACGGAACGTGATGCCACATTGATGGTTCAAATCCAACTGACTCGTGACGGGTTGCAGCACATAGATCAAATCTCTGAATTGCTGTTTGCGAAAATTGAGCAAATCAAATCGTCAGCAATCCCCGCTCACATCATAAACGAGCAGCAGGCCATCGCCGATCTTGGCTTTCGATTTAAAGAACAAGGTCGTTTATCCGATTATGCGGTACGCCTCAGCACTAACTTATTACATTACCCTGCGCATGACGTTATCTATGGTGACTATCGCTGGGAACCCATCAGCGCCGAACAATGGCAGCCTTACTTGCAGCAACTCGATGCCAACAACCTGCTGCGAACCTTAATTGCACCCGACGTCAATACCGACACATTGGATCCTTGGTACGGGACACCGATCAAAATCCGTCCCTATCAACGTGCCAATGTGGATATCACTGAATTAGCTCAGGCCCTGTCGTTGCCAACGCCTAACCCATTCATCCCTAGCTCACTCGATCAACAACCGCATCAACAAACCGCAACGCCCATGCCCTTACCAAGTCAAAGTGGCTTAGCCGTTTGGTTTTATCCTGAGCACCAATTTTCACAACCAAAAGCACAGGTTTTATTGCAGTTGCAAACCGTCCGTGATGCTGTCACGGCCCAACACCAGATGCTAGCGCACCTTTATGCACGCAGCGTCAATGAAGCCCTCAATACATTTACCTACCCCGCTCATCTGGCCGGTTTAAACTACCACCTCAGTGCCAACGAACTCGGGTTGCAAATCATGGTCGGTGGGTACTATGACAAGCAACCGGTGCTACTTGATCGTATATTGAACGAAATGCACGCCATCACCGTGACGGAACAGCAATTCCAACGCTACCGAGCCTCATTGCAACGTCAATTAGAAAACCAATTGAAAAACAAACCCTTTGAACGCACATTGAGTGAGCTACGCCAATGGTTGTATCGACCGAGTTTTAATGAACAAGCATTACTCGCGGCACTCAACGACCTCGCACTCAAGGATCTAGAGCACTACATTCAGAGTTTACAACAGCCATTGGCTGGGCAGCTCTATGTTCATGGCCGCCTCCCTGAAAGCGCGGTGACCGCCATACAACAACAGGTCGAGTCGCACCTCACGTTTACCGCACAAGGTGTACAGCAACGCGAGGTTCTGCGTATTCCAGCGGGACATTACCAGTATGATATGGGACTGAGTCATCCCGACTTAGCCTACACACGCTATGTTCAAGGGCAGGATAACGACGACCGTACCCGCGCCGCCTTTGCCTTATTAGGACAAATCCTCAGTGCCCCCTATTACCAAACCATGCGCACCGAAAAACAACTTGGCTACATCGTTTTTGCCAGTGGTTTCCCACAACAAACCGTGCCTGGCTTAGTCTTTATTGTGCAATCACCCACAACTAAGCCCGATGCCATCAGCCGCCATAGCGAACAGTTTTTTGCTGACTATGCGCAACAACTGGCACAACTCAGTGAAGAGGATTTCTCCGCCTTCCAACAGGGTTTGATGAATACCTTACGCGAACCGGCAAAGAACATGAGTGAAAAAGCCATGCGTTTCTGGCGTGATTTGCAGGTTCAACGCAGCGATTTCGACACCAACGAAGCCATTGCGCAACAGGTTTCCAGCTTGACCTTAACGGAAATACAAACGTTGTACCAAGCCGCACTGATTGAACAAACGTTGCCACACATCGTCTTCACTCAAGGTGGGACGATTCCCAATGCAGAACCGTTGCACGACATCGACCGTGCTGAGCTTCCTGCCTTTCCCACCAAGCCATTGCCCAATGATCTCTGATCGAACGATGGATTGAACGCCTGTTGTCCGAATCTGACCGTCCCTCGTCGGTCAGATTCTCGTTACACTCCGGTACGATGAACACCACTTACCAATAACAAGAATCAGTAAGGACGACACTATGGCTAATATCGCCTTTATCACCGGTGCAGCTTCGGGTATTGGTCTTGCCACTGCACAGCGCTTACATCAACGCGGCTGGAAGCTAGGCCTTGCCGACTGGGACATTGAGCGCTTACAGCAAGTGAGCGACAACTGGGACAAACAGCGAGTGCAGTGCTATCAATTGGATGTGCGTGACGCACAACAGGTCACACAGGTGCTGAATGCATTTGCGCAGCAGCACGATGGTCGATTGCATCTCTTGTTTAATAGCGCAGGGATTTTACAAATCGATGCCTTTGCTGATATCAGTGCTGAGCGTCATCAGCAAATCATCGATATTAACGTGATGGGCACGATCCATTGTTGCCAAGCGGCATTTCCCTATCTAAAACAAACCGACTTTGCTCAAGTAATCAACATGAGTTCGGCCTCAGCCACCTACGGCATTCCCAATATGGCCGTGTATTCGGCCTCCAAATTTGCCGTGCAAGGACTCACCGAAGCACTGAGCATCGAATGGCAACCATTCGCTATTCGAGTCACCGACATCATGCCGCCGTTTGTGAATACCACCATGCTCACGGAGCAAAAAAATACCCCGGCCATTCTGCAACGCATGGGCACCCACATCAGTGCAGAACAAGTAGCCGACAGCGTGATGGCGCAGTTAGAAATACCGCGCTTACATCGTACCGTTGGCTGGCGTTTTACCTTGACTCATCGCCTTAGTGACTGGCTACCGCGATTTGTCACAGGGTGGTCGATTCGTTGGCTTAATCGCCCGCTTTAAGCGCAAAGTAAAAACAAAAAAGCGAATGCCATGGCCATGGCATTCGCTGAACGTCTGCAAGGTGGCTGAGCTAGAACAGTCTACGTACCCGATCTCGCGCCTGTGATTCCAATTCGCGCTGACGCTCACGAGCTTCCGCTGCCGCTTTTTCTTCCGCGGCTTTGGCTTTTTGTTCCGCCTGACGTTGCTGATAATCCGCATATTCACCCAAATCGTGTGCTTGTAACGACGCAAACCGCTGCTGCAATTCAACAAATTGCTGCTCATAACGTTTGATCTGCTGCAACTGAGATTCGTACTGTTGGCGATACTCCGCTACCTGCTGATTCAAGTGCATCTGCAACTGCCGCTCTAAGCGATCTTGTTGTTCACGTAACCGCTGAGAAAATGCGGCCTGCAATTGCGTATCCAAATCCGATCCGAGCTGTACTCGAGGCTGCCGTAAGGTACCTTCCGCACTCGCTTGCACGGTGAATTGATTAATTCCAGCCAATGCAGCACTCAACTCACGAGCAAATTGAGTGTCGTTCTCAGAACGAAATGTTGCGTTACGTGCGACTGCCTTCAACTGCGCATCAATTTGATCAGACAACACCACGATGGTCGTATCCACCTGCACCAAAGCCTGCTTCAGTTTGGCTCCTGCCAAGCCCAAATTCATATCGGTGAGACGATAGTCTTTAATAGCCACGTCCAACAAATCATTCGTGGGGGATTGACGGTGATCGATGACCAAGGTGGCTTTAATCGAGTCGGCGTTGGCTAATTGTTCACTGCGCAACCATGCTCGCAGAGGACGCTTTAGCACACGCTGTTGATGGGTAATATCCACCACATCTAACGCAAGCGAACCTTGCTCCAATGGAATTGAGACATGAGCCTGACGAATCAAAAACCGTGGCCATGGATCATCACTTTGAAAATGCACGTCACGTCCTTGCAGCCGCTCACGTTGCACGTCCTGACTGGAGGAATCCGACGAGGCCAAATACGGTCGAATTTTTTCGTACCAATGCAATGCCGTACGCGCCCACTCACCCGCCTGCTCACCGAACAACAGTGCACTCATGTTGGCTGCACCAGCACCATCCAGCTGATACTGACTGCGTAACTGCGCCATGTCGGCCACAGGCGCCGCGCGCAACGCCGACAAGCCATCGTTCATTTCTCGCTGGCTTTGTTGAATCGCTTGGCGAGCCATTCGAATGGCGTCTTGATCCGCTTTTACCTGTTGCTGCACATCGCGTAAGGCCTGTTGACGACGACGAAACTCATCCAGAGAATCAATCGAACCGGAAAAAATCGACTGCACCTGCTGCTCATAGTCCGCCACACGTTGCTCATTCGGTAATGCGCTACGCGCCGCGTCAAGGCGCTGTTGGCTCTCCGTTAACGACTGTTGCGCCTGCTCTGTTGCACGGTCGGTTTGTAACGATTGACGTGCCAACAAATCATCGAAAGAGGGCAAATCGACAGCCCAAGACGATGCCTCAGAATCTTCTTTTTTAGTTTTTTTGTCAGTGCGTTTTGGTACACGAACTAGCTCGCCCGACACGGCCCGAGGCGTGTTAAAGCGAACTTGTTCAACCTGTAAATCATGAATAATCAGCTTACCCTGTAGTAAAGGAGCAAATTCCATGCGTGCCACTGCTCGCTCAATCTGAACCGCATTTTGCATCGGCTCATCAGCATCTGCGACTTGCAGATCATACACAATCAAGCCGAACGGGCTGAGGGTGAACACCACCCGCTCAACATCCACTTTTGCACCCGCCGCCTGAGCCCCCAACGACTCAATTGTGCGTTTGGCTAATGGCCCCGCAGCGAAAATAAAAAAGCCCACCAATAAAGCAACGATAATAATAAACGCAATCAGCCCGGGCCAACGAATCCACTGTTTCATGATTACCCCATCAACCGCTGATAGATAGAAAAGAACTTAGTCGCCTTTAACATTTTGGTAATTTTTAATGTCTCTACCCAGGTCAACAAACGTTCACGATATTGAATAACCAATTGTCGTACACCCCACACAAGCGGAACAAACGCTAACAACGACAACACCAGACCACCCAAGGTTAGCGTATGATTGAAACCCGAGATTCGCCAAAAATGGCTTTGATAAAGAGACGTCCACATCCCTTGTAATGAAGGGGCAAGCAACAGTGTTTCGCCCAACCACAAAGAAATGGGATCAACCAGCCAAGCGACCATGCTGAATAGTGCAATACCCACCAGAAACGAGCCAAAATGAATGCGCAGTAAGCATGCCAACAAGAGCACGACCAGGTTGTGCAGCGACCAAAACGGTGTCAACCCCACGACCATAGCCAAAGCAAAGGCCAGAGCAATCTGCCCGGGCGCTGTTTCTGAATTGAGCGCTTTCAGTAATTTTGCGAACAAGGTAAGCATTGAGCAATCCTAGCAACGAAGACAGAGAAGTAATATAAAGAACCAATATATAGACGCACTCGCGTTTAATCCAGTCAGACCCAAACACTGGGCCATGGTTCTCAATAACCCAACAGGAATATAGCCATATTTAGGGAGACTCTGAATAATTCCCGAAATCAGCGATAATACGGCCATCGTCAAC
>JACUUC010000011.1 GCA_014859445.1 Bacterioplanes sp. | reverse complement strand
TATCCTAAACCCCTGATTGCTAACGCAGTCAGGGGTTTTCTCGTTTTTAGGCGTTTATGTTGCTTGTTCTATTGATCGACTCACCGACGTCATTGAATGTGGTCTACACTGATAGCATCGTTGTGGAGGTTGTATGCATTCGTATTTGATCGTTGAAGACAGTCCGATGGTACAAAAGATTATTCAGCACGTTGTCCAACAAGAGAATTTGGATAATGTGTATTTTGCTGACTCTATGGCGACAGGCTTGGCGCTCTATGAACGCCATAAAGACACGTTATTGGCATGCATTATTGATCGCAATTTACCCGATGCTCCCGATGGTGAAATGGTCAGTGCTATGTTGTCGCACGGCGTTCCAACTATCGTATTGACTGGTAGTGCCGGTGAAGAATTACGTCAACAGCTATTGTCCATGGGCGTCGCGGATTACGTGTTAAAGGAAAACCGTTTCTCCTATCAATATGCTGTACGAACACTGAAACGCTTAACGCGAAATCGATCCATTAAGGCCTTGGTCGTCGATGACTCCTCAACGGCAAGGCAAGCGGTTTCACAATACCTAGCACTCTATCAATTTCAGGTCGTTGAAGCCGCCTCAGCCGATGAAGGATTACACCAGCTTGGCAAGCATGATGACATTAAACTTGTGATTATTGATTACAATATGCCAGGTAAAAACGGAATTCAGTTTGTGCAACAAGTACGCCATGACTTTGATAAGCGACCATTAGCCATTATTGGTTTATCGGGGCAAACGGAGCATCAACTATCCGTGCGATTTATCAAAACGGGCGCCAATGATTATTTACAGAAACCGTTTGCTCAAGAAGAGTTTATTTGTCGTGTTACCAATACCGTTGATGCGTTAGAGCAGATGATTGAGCTAGACCAGCGTGCAACACGAGATTACCTGACTCATCTGTACAATCGCCGCTATTTCATGGAAGAGGGTGAATTGTTGGTCGATAAGTGTCGCCGTAGTCAAACACCGCTAACCTTAGCATTACTCGACATTGATTATTTTAAACAGATTAATGATGAGTATGGTCATGAGGCTGGCGATCGTGTGTTGATCCAGTTGGCTGAATACCTAACGTCTGTTTTTGAGCGTTTTACGCTTGCTAGAATTGGCGGTGAGGAATTTGCGATTATCTTTTCCGGATTAGACGAGTGTCGTACATTGGCATTGTTAGATCAATTCCGTAGCTACTTAGCGAATCAGATATTCATGGTGACTGAGGATGAGTACATTCGTGTTACGTTCAGTGCGGGAGTCACACAACAAACAGATCTTGATTCGTTGGATCGCGTGATGGCGCGTGCCGATAAAGCGCTGTATGCCGCTAAGGATGCCGGACGCGACATGGTTATGACCGATACAATCGAGGATTCGTCCATATGACGTTATAACCATTGCCAGATGTGACGAAGTTGCTTATCGTCTTGTTTTAACAAGGAGATGACAATGTCTGAAGATACCATTTTTGGCAAAATTTTGCGTGGCGATGTGCCAGCAAATATCGTTTATGAAGACGATCACTGCATGGCATTTAAGGACATGTTTCCTGCCGCACCGATGCATATTCTGTTGATACCACGTAAACCAATTGCACGATTGTGTGATGCCGAGTCCGATGATCAGTCGCTGTTAGGTCACCTTATGCTAACGGCCAGTAAAGTGGCCGACGCACAAGGGTTTGGTGACGCTTATCGTTTGGTCGTGAATAATGGAGAAGGTGCTGGTCAGTCCGTATTCCATCTTCATCTACACATCATTGGTGGTCGGAGTCTGAGTTGGCCTCCGGGTTAACGGTTCGGCTGCAGACGCTCCTCTAAGCGTTGCTGTATCGCGAGAGACTGATCTTGCAGTGATAGGTGTCTGACATCCATCCCATCCAGTGTCTGAGCGATATCGAATAAATAGTTTTGTATGCGCAATACAAAGGCTTCAGCACTACTGGGGGTCGCATTTTCTAGCAGGCGTGATTCTCGTGCAATAAACAACGCCTGTTGAGCCCCTCGTAATGCCGCTTGTCCAAGTTGAGTGACGACTTCGATGTCTTGATATTGTTCACGAATGGCTTTTTCGGCTGAGTTGACGATCACGCTGGCTTGCTGAAATGTTTTTGGGGCAAAGCGTTGTGCTTTTTCCGATTTCGCTTGTGCCAAGGCACGTTCAGCCGGTTGCCAATGTACCGTTAGCACGGTATGTATTTCCAACCACTGCATCCGCTCCAGCAAAGAGTCAATCTCTGCTGTTGTCACGCCTTCGCCTTGCTCAATACGCGCAATCTGTTGTTGTAAACTGTGCATGATGTCACGATACGAGTCTCTTGAAACATTGGCGGCTTTAATCTGATCCAATGCTTGTTTGTGGGCTAATGGTTGTTGCAGTCGCTCCGTCACGTTTTGTTTTGTTCTTAATCCATCTTGTAACAGAATCGAGGCTTGTTGACTTGCGATTTGAATGCGACCGGTATCGCCTTCAACATTGGCTTGTCGCGCCTCTTTTACTTCCGATTCAATGCGTAAATAGGTACGCGGCGAGAAGAAATCTAGGGTTTCGGATTGCGCTTGTCGGAACGTGGCTTCTGCTTCGGCCAGTGCTTTTTCTGCATCATTTTCGTAGCTGACTTCCGTGGCCCGAGAGATTTCATTGAAAATGTCTGGGTTGGTCTTCGGAGTACTTGTGCAAGCCGTGACACTCAGAAGCAAGATTAGCACACTGAGATGAAACAGGAAGTGATGGTTCACAAGACAGATCCTTATAAAGATTGATACGCATGTCATTGTAGCAATCGGATGAGAGGCTGCCTATGCGGTTAAGCGATGTCAGAAGCTTTCTATATAATAGAATGGTTGATTCGTTTTTTTGCTATTTTTTCTATTTTATTTGTCGTTATGATGACATCAACTTCAGCAAACACCGGAGATCATCATGGCAACGTTACTTTATGTCAAAAGCAGTATTTTTGGGGATCATGGCCAATCTAGCGTCATGGCGGAACAGGTTATACAACGTTGGCAGCAAGCCAATCCAAACGGCAACATCGTTGTCCGTGACTTGTCTGTTGATACGCCGCCTTATCTAGATGGCGAACGTTTAACGGCGATCATGACCGCCGCATCAGATCGCACTAATGAACAGCAAGCCGTGGTGGATTATGCCGATGCCATCATTGATGAAGTGATGACGGCGGATGCGATTGTGATGGGCGTTCCTATGTACAACTTTGCGATTCCTGCGCAATTAAAGTCGTACTTTGATTACCTTGCCCGAGCTGGTGTGACTTTCCAATACACGGAAAATGGGCCTGTTGGTCTCGTAAATAACAAGCCTGTGTTTTTGTTATTTGCTCGCGGCGGACAGTATCAAGGCACCGCTGCGGATTCACAAACGCCGTTTTTGACTACGTTATTCAATTTCATCGGACTGACGGATATTCATCATGTGTATGCCGAAGGGTTGAATATGGGGGATGAGGTGAAGCAGCAGGCGTTAGCCGATGCCGCTAACCGCATTGCAACGCTTCCTGTAGCGTAATTCCTGTTTGCCTGACGGTAAACGAAGTGGCTAAATGAAGGTCAGCAACGTTGCTGGCCTTTTTTGTGTATTGGATTTGCCCACAATGAATACCTCACAGCACGATCTTATTTTTTTGCCGCTCGGTGGCACGGGTGAAATTGGCATGAACATGAATCTCTATGGTCATGACAATCAATGGCTGATGGTGGATTGTGGTGTTACCTTTGCTCGCCCCGGTCGGGTCTGTGCTGATGGTCGTATTCATCAGAGTGGTGAGCCAGATATACAAATGCCCAATCCAGAGTTTATTGCTCGGCAGAGAGAATCGTTGGTTGGTTTGGTGATCACTCATGCCCATGAAGATCATCTGGGTGCCGTACCGTATTTGTGGCGACAACTGCGCTGTCCGATTTATTGCACGCGTTTTACCGCCGAAGTTCTGAAAAAGAAATTGCAAGAACAGGGTTTGTTGGCACAGGTTGCCTTGGTTGTGGTGGAAACCGGTGAGCGTGTACAGATGGGGTCTTTCAACGTGGAATGGTTGGCAATCACACACTCGGTTCCTGATGCCAATGCATTGATGATTCGGACGACGGCCGGCAATGTCTTTCACACGGGCGATTGGAAGTTGGATCCGCAGCCTATGGTTGGACACCATTATCAGGCCGAACGATTTCAGCAGCTTGCCAAGGACGGTGTTAGAGCGATGATTTGCGATTCAACCAATGCGGATGTCAGTGGTCATTCTGCGTCGGAAGGTGATCTGTACGATGGCTTAAGACACTATATTGAGTCCGCCTCAGGACGCGTTATCGTTGCTTGTTTTGGTAGCAATATTGCTCGGTTATTGACACTGTCTCATATTGCGGATGATTGTGGCCGTTATATGGCGTTGTATGGCCGATCATTACGTACCATGTTTCAATGCGCCAAACGTTCTCATTTGTGGCCCTACTCGGCGGGTGTTGTCGAGTCGAATCATCTGGGGTATTTACCTCGACATGAAGTATTGGCTGTCGCAACCGGCAGTCAAGGTGAGCCGAGAACCGCCTTGCGCCGCTTAGCAGCGGGTACTCATCCCGATTTCGATCTCGATCCCGGTGATCGTGTTATTTTTAGTGCGCGCGCCATTCCTGGCAACGAAGACAGTATTGCACAGCTTATCAGCCAGCTTCAGGCTCGCGGTGTTGAGGTGATCACGGCCGAGGACGCTGCTCTGCCGATTCATGCCTCTGGTCATCCCTCTCAACAAGAACTGGAAACCCTATATGGCTGGATAAAACCCGAAATCGCTATTCCTGTGCACGGTGAGAGACATCATCTCGTCGCCCATGCTGGTTTGGTGAAGTCGATAGGTATTGCACAGACGCTATTGGGCCGTAACGGCGATGCGTATCTACTGGCTCCAGTGCCTGGAATTCGTCGTCAACAAGTACAGACAGGTCGTTTGGGTTGGGAAAAAGGCCGACTGCGAGCACTGTAAGAATGATTACACAATGTTGCTTTGGCATGCTCGAGTTACTCACGCTTCTTCACAGATAAAAATAAAGCGATGAACTATACTTAATGGTATGCCTTGTTGGGAATATTGAATGAATCGAAGCATAACAAAAGTACGCAATGGCGTTTCGTATCGGGTCAGTAAAAAACCAACGAGACAGCAGATCGCTGTGTCCGATTTGACCGTAGGTATGCACGTTGTTGAACTGGATCGACCTTGGGAAGATTCGCCTTTTCTATTTCAAGGCTTTTTACTCGAAGACGAATTTGACATTCAGATGGTGCAGGACGTCTGTCAGTGGGTGTATGTCGAAGTTATTGAAGAGCATTGGCAAGCCATCGACAAGCCTAACGCGGCACCGATTAAGCAGGTATCACGGTTTGTTGAAAAACGTGAAATGGCGCAACAGCTAACTCAAGCCAATCGAACCTACCGCTCGGCAAAGCTGCAGGTGAAAGAGTTATTTGCCAGCGCCCATCTTGGCCAGGCGATGAATTTTAAGGCCGCGCAGCAAACCGTTAAAGAGTGCGTGAGTCGAGTGATTGATAACCCAAATGCCATGTTATGGCTGACCCGGTTAAAGCACCAAGATGAGTACACTGCAGAGCACTCCGTTAATGTCTGTTTACTGGCCATTGCGCTGGGTCAGCAAGTGGATCTCGCTCCTTACGAGTTAGAAAACTTGGGCATGTGCGGTCTGATGCATGACATCGGAAAAATGAAAGTGCCCAGTGAGATATTAAATAAACCGGGTCGGTTGGACCCAAATGAGTTTGCCGAAATGGCGCGCCACACGACTTACGCAAAACAGCTATTGATGGGACGTTCTGATATATACCCTGGTGCCGTTGATGTTGCCTATAACCATCATGAGCGTTTGGATGGTAAGGGTTATCCACGGGGATTGGATAGCAGTAAACTCTCTTTATTTACTCGTATCGTTACCATTGTTGATGCCTATGATGCCATGACCAGTGACCGCTGCTATAAACGCGGTATGTCGTCATTGGATGCCATGCGGATATTGAATAAAAATCGTGGCACACAATTCGATGACGAATTGGTACGCAAATTCATCACCATGATTGGTATGTATCCACCCGGTTACTTGTTGGAAATGAGCAACGGCGAGGTCGGTATTATTTTGTCAGCGGATAAGGATTTTAAGTTAAAACCACGAGTGATCTTAGTACTTGATCCCAATAAACAGCCTCAACCTGAACGTATTATCAATCTCGCTTATGATCCCATGGATGACCGTGGTCAAGCGTACACGCCAATCGGTGTTTATCGCAGTGGTGCATTTGGCGTGAATGTCGCCGAGTTCATTAATCGTGGTCTTCGTATTCAGGGTAACGATGCACTGTGATGTGACATCGCTACCCTAAACAGCGGCGCGTGGCGGTTTAATCGAGTAACGCTTTATCGCGTACGGCACCTTTGTCCGCGCTGGTGGCGAACTTCGCATACGCTTTGAGGGCAGTACTCACTTTGCGTGGACGTTCCTCAACGGGTTTCCAGCCAATTGCGTCTTGTTCTGCACGACGGGTTGCCAGTTCTTCATCCGACAGTAGAACATTAATACTGCGATTGGGTATGTCGATTTTAATCGGGTCACCATCTTTCAGTAAACCGATGGCACCACCTGAAGCGGCTTCCGGCGAGGCGTGACCGATCGACAGGCCAGACGTACCGCCTGAAAAGCGACCGTCCGTCAGCAACGCACAGTCTTTCCCCAAGCCTTTGGATTTCAGATAGGAGGTCGGATACAACATTTCTTGCATGCCTGGGCCGCCTTTGGGGCCTTCGTAGCGAATGATCACCACATCGCCTGCGACGACCTCGTCGGCTAAAATGCCTTTTACCGCACTATCTTGTGATTCAAAGATTTTGGCTTTTCCTTCAAACACATGAATCGACTCATCGACGCCGGCGGTTTTTACCACACAGCCATCTTCAGCGATGTTTCCGTACAACACCGCTAAGCCACCTTCTAACGAATAGGCATGTTCTAAGTCGCGGATACAGCCAGTGGCGCGATCGCCATCCAGTGTTGGCCAACGGGTGCTTTGGCTAAACGCCGTTTGTGTTGGAATACCTGCAGGCCCTGCTTTATAAAATTCGACCACTTCTGGCGTTGGATTACGCATGATGTCCCATTTTTCCAGCGCTTCCAGCATGGTGTTGCTGTGCACGGTTGGTAAGTCAGCATGCAGTAAGCCAGCGCGTTCGATTTCACCTAAAATACCCATGATACCACCGGCACGATGCACATCTTCAATATGGTATTTCGGTGAATTGGGTGCCACTTTACACAGCTGTGGGACAACGCGACTGAGGCGATCGATGTCTTTCAAATCAAAATCAACTTCAGCTTCTTGTGCGGCAGCCAGCAAATGCAGAATAGTATTCGTCGAGCCCCCCATGACAACGTCCAGGGTGATGGCGTTTTCAAATGCTTTGAAGTTGGCAATGGAGCGAGGCAATACCGACTCGTCATTGTCTTCATAGTAACGTTTGGCGTTTTTCACGATGATGCGAGCGGCTTCTAAGAACAGCTGCTCACGGTCACTGTGTGTCGCCAATACCGTACCATTACCGGGTAGAGACAAACCAATGGCTTCGGTTAAGCAGTTCATGGAGTTGGCCGTAAACATGCCTGAGCATGAGCCGCAGGTCGGGCAGGCGCTGCGTTCGTATTCTGCGACTTCTTCGTCCGTTGCATTGTCATCGGCAGCGATGACCATGGCGTCTACTAAGTCCAGCTTATGTTCGGAGAGTTTGGTTTTGCCGGCTTCCATGGGGCCGCCAGAGACAAATACCACCGGAATATTTAAGCGCAGTGCGGCCATCAACATTCCTGGGGTGATTTTATCGCAATTGGAAATGCACACCAACGCATCAGCACAGTGCGCATTCACCATGTACTCGACGGAGTCGGCAATGATTTCGCGTGAGGGCAGACTGTACAGCATGCCATCATGCCCCATGGCAATGCCATCATCCACGGCGATGGTGTTGAATTCTTTCGCGACACCACCGGCTTTCTCAATTTCACGCGCAACGAGTTGTCCCATGTCTTTTAGATGGACATGCCCTGGTACGAATTGGGTAAAGGAGTTGGCGATAGCAATAATGGGCTTATGAAAATCCTCATCTTTCATTCCCGTTGCGCGCCATAGCGCGCGTGCGCCCGCCATATTGCGCCCGGCGGTGGAGGTCTTAGAACGATACTCAGGCATGGTCTCACTCACTGTTGGTAAAAGCAGTAGACATTGTAGCAAACGCGGAGTGCTAAAACAGCGCCTTAATCCGACAAAAACACTAGGTTTTACCGAGAGAGCGTTGATAGTTGATGAATGGCTTTTATCCCATGTTTCTGTGGATAAGATTTTGGATAAGTATGGGATACCGTGCGCTAGGTGCGATGACACGGCCATTAAGGTTAAATCGGTGAAATTTTAAACGACCGTATGAAATGATCCGCAAATCCATGAACCAAGCTGAAATGCAAGAGATTTGTGGCTTGTCTTACATCTGGTAATGCTTCGATAGTTGTGATAAATGCACAGTGCAGATGCGCGATATCGCACGCCTTTTCTGTGGATAACTCTGTGTGAATTTTGGCGATAACCTGCTCATAACTCTATGTTTGTGCACAAACTCCATGCAGAAACATGACTTACCTTCACCTTGGCAACCATTTTTGCGATAATCCTTTTCAATTGAACCATTCTTTATCAGGCCATTTTTTTCCTATGAAACCCCAAATTATCGAGCTGTTATCAGCGGCGGTTGCGACTTTGCAAGACGACGGTGTGTTGCCTTCTGAGCTCAGTGTGTCTATTCAAGTTGAAAACACTCGAGATAAAGCTCACGGTGACCTAGCCACCAATTTAGCGCTGATGCTTGCCAAGCCAGCGGCGAAAAATCCGCGCGAGTTAGCACAACTGATCGTCAATGCGCTGCCAGTCTCCGCTTTGGTTGAAAAAACGGATATTGCAGGCCCTGGTTTTATCAATTTTTACCTGAGTGATGCGTCGACTCAGGCCTTGGTCACGCAAGTCATCGAGCAAGGTGAGCGTTATGGCCATAACAGCACAGGAGCAGGTCGTCTTGTGCAGGTTGAGTTTGTTTCTGCGAATCCCACAGGACCATTACACATTGGTCATGGCCGAGGTGCCGCGGTTGGTGACAGTATTTGTCGCTTATTGGAGGCAACCGGTTGGCAGGTAACGCGTGAGTTTTACTACAACGATGCGGGTGCCCAAATCAATAATTTGGCGTTGTCGGTTCAGGCGCGTTGCCAAGGTTTAACGCCCGACGATGAGCGCTGGCCAGAAGATGGCTATCGTGGCGAGTATATCGTTGAGCTGGCTGACAGTTTTATGCGCGGTGACACTGTGCAATCGGAAGATCAGCAGTTTACCGGTACGGGTAATGCCGATGACTTAGAGGCCATTCGTCATTTTGCCGTCGCGTATTTGCGGCGTGAGCAAGATTTGGATCTAAAAGCATTCGATGTCAATTTTGATGTCTATTTTCTCGAATCATCTTTGTATGACGATGGCAAAGTGGACGCAGCTGTCGAGCGTTTGATTGCCAATGGTTACACCTACGAAGATGGGGGAGCATTGTGGTTGCGCACCACCGATTTCGGTGATGACAAAGACCGAGTGATGCGTAAAAAAGACGGCGGCTATACGTATTTTGTGCCTGATGTCGCCTACCACCTCGACAAGTGGCAGCGCGGCTTTGCTCGCGTGGTGAATGAGCAAGGCGCAGACCACCACAGTACCATCACCCGTGTTCGTGCAGGGCTGCAAGCGTTACAGGCGGACATCCCGACAGGTTGGCCGGATTATGTGTTACATCAAATGGTCACCGTCATGCGTGGCGGGGAAGAGGTTAAAATTTCCAAGCGCGCGGGCAGTTACGTGACCTTGCGTGATTTGATTGATGAAGTAGGTCGCGATGCGACACGTTACTTCTTGGTTGCTCGTAAGGCCGATAGTCAGTTGACGTTTGATATTGATTTGGCGCGCTCGCAATCGTCGGATAATCCGGTGTATTACATCCAATACGCACACGCTCGGGTGTGTTCTATTTTCCGTAAGTTGGCTGAGCAATCTGGATCTTGGCATGTCAGCGATGGCTTGGCCGCGCTATCGTCACTCGCACTGGATGCGGAAAAAGACTTGGTGGTCTTGCTAGGACGCTTCCCCGAAGTGGTGAACAATGCGGCAGCGCAGCATGAGCCTCATCAAGTAGCCAATTATTTGCGTGAGTTGGCTGGCGATTTCCACACATATTACAACTCTGAAAAAACGCTGGTGGATGACAGCGAAGTACGTAATGCACGCCTAACATTGGCTTATGCGGTACGCCAAGTGTTGGCCAATGGTTTAACGTTGTTGGGCTTAACTGCCCCAGAAGTAATGTAACTCATAGAGTAAAGGACAACGTCATGGCAGAACACAACAGTCGTATTCCTAAGTGGGTGTGGATTACCACACCTGCGCTGGTATTGGCGTTTATCGGATTCGTTTTGTATCTCAGTAGCGTGCCGGCATCGCAAGATTTACCATCGGTAAAAGAACAAGCAAAGCGCGCATTCCAGCGTGAGAATGTTCCGGTTGCCCAGCAACCTGAACCGCCGAAGATGAATTTTGAATTCTATCGCATGCTTGAGCAAAAAAAGGTGGAGGTCCCTGAGGTCGAGGTCTACCGCTCCACGCCGCGTGACGCCTCCACTCAATATGAGTTTCGTTTGCAGGCCGGATCGTTCCGTTCTGAGCAAGACGCGGAGCGTATGCGTGCGGAATTATTGCTCGAAGGGTTAACGGCTTATCGACAACCGGTCGAAGTGAATGGCAATCCTTGGCATCGGGTCATGGTTGGGCCATTTACTGATCGTTCGGCCATGAGTCGCGCACAAGATGTGTTGGCCAGCAAAAATATTTCCGCGATGGTGGTGCGTCAGCCCGTTGTTGCCCCTTAGCGATCCACTTTTCCGTTAGTAGTGGATTGGATTCCCTTACAGACAAGGAGATTGTCGATGGCGACCGTGACCACCACCACGCAGACTTTGTCGGTGCACACCCTCGAGGGGCAAAAGTGCATGACCTATGATTGCTGGTATACCAACCCGCGCGCACCGATTGTGGTTTGTGTTCATGGCTTAACACGCAATCGCCATGACTTTGATGCGATTGCTCGTGTTTTGGCGGAGCGCTATTGCGTCTATACCGTGGATATACTTGGGCGTGGTGACAGTGATTGGATGCAATCTGCTGAGCAATATGGTTATCCACTATATGTTCAGCAAATGCAGCAATTTATCACCCATATTTTGTCGTGCAGCGGCCATCGCCAGATTGCTTGGCTAGGAACCTCCATGGGCGGTCTGATTGGCATGATGATGGCAGCGGCGCCGTTATCACCCATTCGTTACTTAATCATGAACGATGTTGGACCGGTCATACCACTCGCCGCATTACAGCGTTTATCACAATATGTTGGTCTGGCTGATGATTTTGCCAATCTGGATGAGGTTGAGCGTTATCTGCGTCGAGTCGCAAAGCCATTCGGCCCACTAACGGACGAGCAGTGGCGCTTTTTGGCGGAGCATGGCGTAGAACGAGACGGTGAGCGCTGGCTGTTGAAATATGACCCTGACATCGCCCAGCCGTTGGTCGGACTGAATAGTGATGTGGATTTGACGGCGATCTGGCTGGCCGTGGTATGCGATGTCTTCGTGCTGCATGGGCAAGACTCCGATTTACTCAGTGCTCAGCAGGTTCAACAAATGCGTCAGCGGCCGCGCACCGACAGTGTCACCTTTGCGGGTGTTGGGCACGCTCCGATGTTGATGGCCGATGAGCAAATTGACGCTGTGTGTGCGTATTTAAACGCCCGTTTTTAGTGCTTACAAAAGCAAACACGTTCACTACAAAAAAGCGCAGTCTTTGATGATCGGTACGCGTAAACTCATACTATATGAGTGGTTATTGTGTGGGGCGATCTATGAAACCTGTAATGCAATTAGAGCCTGAATTGAGTCGCAAAGAAATCCGTACCATCCACAGCATGGGTGCTGCCATGAGCGTCGGCTTGTTGTTGTTTGTGTTGGTATTGGCGTTGCTGGCGGGTATGTCATCCTAATGCTGAATTGATTATGCTGATGACGTTGATGCTTAACCCATGTCGTTGATGGCGACGTGGGTTTTTTTATGGGTTGTATTTGACGAATGAGTAGGCAACAAAAAAGCCTGAATGTAACCATTCAGGCTTTTGAATAATGGTGCCCAGAGGCGGAATCGAACCACCGACACGGGGATTTTCAATCCCCTGCTCTACCGACTGAGCTATCTGGGCTACTCGTTAAACACTGTTTAGTGTTCGTCGAATGGCGCGTATTAAACCGTTTGTATGGCAGTCTGTCAAGCGTCTTTTTTGGATTATTTATCTTTATTTTCAGGAACATAGCCTTCGGCTTGGTCGAATGACTCACCACTCAAGAATTTTTCGCGTTGCTCGTTCAAATATTTCCGTGCTTTCGGATCAATCATGTTCAAGTGTTTTTCATTGATCAACCGGGTTTGATGTTGCGTCCACTCGTCCCAAGCCTGCTGTGACACCGTCGCGAACAGCTCGTCACCCTTAGGGCCTGGGAATGGTGGCGTGTTTAAACCGGGCAATTCTTGCTGGAATTTTTGACAGAATACCGTGCGAGTCATAACGTCTCCTTCGCGCTTAACGTGAATGCAATAGGGCTTTTACCGGTGCGGCTAACCCCAATGAGCTTGGTTGTTGAGGATCATACCATTGATAACCCGCTGGCTGTTCGTGCAATGATGATGTCGTGGGTATGCGCAAACGAATGGGATGAATGTGCAAATGATAATGGCTGAAGGTGTGACGAAACGACGGTAGAAATTCTATGTCCGTGACGTGCATTCCCACTATGTGTTCAGCGAGAATTGCAGCCTGTTGAGGATCTTGCGTTTCGGGAAAGCTCCATAAGCCCCCCCAAATACCGGATTGCGGTCGTTGCTGTAGTAGCTGACTGCCGTTGGGGTGTTCCAGCATCAGTAAATAGGTCGTTTTTTCGGGTTTTTCTTTTTTTGGCTTGCGATGTGGATATTGTACCGGTTGGCCGCTGGCATAACCTTGGCACTGCGGTTGTAATGGGCAAAGGCCACAGGCGGGTTTGCTGCGAGTACAGACCGTGGCTCCCATGTCCATCATTGCCTGTGTGTATTGCTGGTGGCTGTGATCGGGTGTGAGTGCTTCCGCAATGTCCCACAACTGCTGATTGATGGCACTGATTCCTGGCCACCCCTCAATGGCAAAAAATCGTGTCAGTACGCGCTTCACATTACCGTCTAAGATCGGTGCGCGCATGCCCATGCTGATCGATGCAATGGCACCAGCGGTTGAGCGACCTATGCCGGGTAACTCTGTGAGTTGATCAATGCTACGGGGAAAGTTGCCTTGCCACTGGGTCACAATGTGTTGGGCGGCGGCATGCAAATTGCGACCCCGAGCGTAGTAGCCAAGGCCCGTCCATAAGTGCAACACGTCATCTTGGCTGGCGGCCGCTAACTGATGTACGGTGGGAAAGCGTTGCATAAAACGCTGGTAGTAAGGAATAACGGTCGTCACTTGTGTCTGTTGCAGCATGATTTCAGACACCCAAACCCGATAAGGGGTGATGTCCTGTTGCCAAGGTAGGTGTTTACGTCCGTGCGCTTCGTACCATGCCAAAATGGTGTCACTGAAATCGAAAGGGTGGGTCATCATGCGTTACGGTTTTCCTGCTATGGCCCGATGGTCTTGTAGAAACTGGTGTAACTGCGCTAACGAGAGTGGGCGACTCAAAAAATAGCCTTGTCCTTCATCGCATTGATTGTCGTGTAAGAAATCCCACTGCTGTTGCGTTTCGACGCCTTCGGCTACCACGGATAAGCTGAGTTTATGAGCCATGGCAATCACGGCGGCGGTGATGGCCATGTCATTCTCATCGGTAGGGATATCCATCACAAAGGACCGATCCACCTTCAGTACATTGATGGGAAAACGCTTGATGTACGACAATGAGGAATAGCCCGTACCAAAATCATCAATCGCAATAGAAACTCCCAGCGCCTTGATTTCTTGCATGATGCGAATGGCGATTTCGACATCGTCCATTAATGTACTTTCCGTAATTTCCAGCTCTAGGCACTGAGCTGGAATGCCTGAAACGTCCAAAACATATTGAATGTGCTGCATCAGTCGCGGATCTGAGAACTGTTTCGCGGATAAGTTCACGGCCACTTTTGCTGTGCTAGGTAGCAGTGCTTCACGCATTAATGTGCTGATTTGACGACAGCTTTGTTCTAACACCCATGCCCCAATATCAAGAATAAGCCCAGTCTCTTCTGCAATGGGAATGAAACGATCGGGTGTGATCATGCCTTTTTCTGGGTGCTGCCAGCGAATGAGGGTTTCGACACCGGTGACGGATTGATCGAGCAAACTGATTTTGGGTTGAAACACGAGACTGAATTGTTCTCGCGCAATGGCTTCTTTTAACTCTTTTTCTAGAGCCAAATGCTCAAGGATGGTGTGGTTCATTTCATCCGAATAAAACTGGAAGGTATTGCGCCCCATTTCTTTGGCGCGGTACATGGCCAAGTCCGCATTTTTCATTAGGGTATTGGCATCGGTCGAATCGTCCGGTGTCAGTGTAATACCAATACTGACCGTGGTAATGATGTCTTGCCCCTTGATACGAATCGGTTTGCTCATCGCATGCAGTAATTTTTCGGCGACGACTTGTACATCCGACGCGTGATGGACATCGGTTAATAAAATCGTGAATTCATCCCCGCCGATACGAGAGACCGTATCGTTCTCGCGCACGGTGGCGGCTAGTCGTTTGGCCACTTCTTTTAATAATACGTCCCCGGCATCGTGGCCTAGGGTGTCATTGATGCGTTTGAACTGGTCCATATCGAGAAACATCAAGGCCGTCGAAGAGCCATTTCGCAAAACCGTTTTGACGGATTTTTCCAGACGATTTTTGAATAAACGACGGTTGGCCAATCCGGTTAACGGATCATAAAAGGCCAGATTTTCCATTTGCAGTTGGGCGGCTTTTAACTCGGATATGTCTGAGGTCGCGCCCAAATAGCCAATTAGTTCACCATCGCTGCTATGAAGAGCACTCGCCAGTAAATGAATCCACAGATGACTGCCATCATTACGCTGTACACGAAATTCTACCGTGATGCTCTCTTTTGTGGTGATCATGTGCTGCCAGACGTGGTTCAGCATGTCAGCATCCTGTGGGTGTATGCGCTCAAACCAGCGAGAAAGAGAGGGGTGCTCTTCGGCGATGTTGTGAATGTCGCGCCAGCGATCGTTGGTGTAAACCAAATTTTGCAGCGCATCGATTTGGAAAATGCCGACTGGCGAGAGGGCCGTCAATTTCCGAAAGCGTTCTTCGCTGGCTTTGAGTGCCAGGTTGTCGTCTTCGATGACTTGCAGTAAGTCATTGAATAAATCCACCAACGTGCCTAATTCATCACCGCTGTGCTTTGGGGCGCGAAGCGAAAAGTCGCGGTTATGGATGATCTGGCTGAGCGTTGTTCCTAACTTTTGTAAAGGACTGACGATCAGATTTTTTAACCGAGTTGCCAGCAAACGTGAAAGTAAAAATCCGACAATGAAAATGATAACTGAAAAGACAATAAAGGTTTGAAATCGAGCAATTAAATCGGCACGGTTGCTTTCAATGTACAAATAACCGATGGCGCGGTTGTTGAAAAGAATGTCAGTCTCAACGGGTAAGCTATTACGATACAGCCGCTGTAAATCATCTTGGTTAAGTGGGCAGGCTTGCTGATTTTGTCGGGGATAGAAGGCACTGAGTTGTCGTTTGTCGTTATAAACACAGGCGCGGATGATGCTGCTATCGGCTTGCAATGCCTCTAAATTGCTCATTAATAAGGCTTGATCACTAAACGCCAGTGCCGCTGTGGAGCGACTGGCAATGACGTTGCTTAATACGGTCAGTTTTTTGGCGTTGTCCTGCTCCGACAAATAATATTCTAGCGCCATAAAGGCAATGTTCGACAACATGAGCGCAAGGCCCGTTGTAATTAATGATATAAACACCAAGCGACGTCGTAGCGAGGGCGTTCGCGGGTGTTTCATTGCATCATTCCTTGTTGGTGGATACTCGTCTTGGTCATCAGCTTCCCGACTCGGGGTAATTCACGTCGATGTGATAAGAGTCTAGTCGAAAAAACAAAACAAGAGGTAGTGATTCACACGATCGGCCAGAATGGCCGATCGTCGAAGCGCCTTGTGCAATCAAGATGAGCGTCCGTTATTCGCTTTCCAGTTCTTCCAGTAATTGGGCGATGGTCATGTTTTCTAAGCGTTGAGATAACTGATCTCGGTAGGATTTGACCATTCCCAATCCGGCGACCACAGCGTCGTAGACCCGCCACTGACCATCGCCATTCTGATACAAACGGAAGTCGATAGGGATCGGTTGCCCACTTTTCGGAATCAGTTGACCGCGCACAAAGGCTCGATCGCCGTTGTCACTGATGCGTTCATCACCAATGGTAAAACCTTCGCCATCAAACGCACGAAACGCCCCACTGTAGGTGCGAATTTGCTGATCACGAAAACGCACGATAAACGCCTCGCGTTGTTCAGGATTGGCTCGTCGCCAATGCTTACCCAGTGCTCCCATGGCAACTCGTTGTTGATCAACGGCAGGCACCAGATGCTCCAAAACCAAGCTCTTCACGAGCTCATCGGTGCGCTCATCGATACTGTAGCGATTCAATTCACTAATAATCCCAGTCGTGGCTTTTTCGACGATGGCACGAGGCGACTCCTCCGCCATGGCATTGGTTGACCAGATGATGGCTAACAATGTCGTAAAGGTTGCAGCAATCTGAAGCAAGATACGCATAATCGTCACCTTAAAAATTCACTGGTTTCAGTATGGTCGTAAATACACGCTACCGAAAGCTGGATGATAGAGAAGGATTGTTGCAATAGGACAACAATCGTCTATTTCGTGCCGAAAAATACCCATTGATTGCTTATGTGCTGAAAATTCCGAGCCGCCAATGCCGGTGTGAGTGCCTCAGGGCAGTCGGCTATCACTAAGTCAACGTGCTGTTCTTGTGCCCAGCGCTGCATGAAATGCAGCATTTGATGCATGACTCCACGTCGCTGAGTAATGCTACGTACGGCCGCATTGCTCAGGTATACCATTTGTTGCTGTTGTTCTGCGAGCATGACGCCAATAATGCGGTCATTGAAGCGACCGGCGAAAACCCAATGCTGAGATGTGAGCCAAGATTGCAATTCGGAGCATGGCATCGTTAAACCATGGCTGGCGGTATCTTGATGGATTTTTTCTAAGTCTTGCCAATCGGCATCTGTCGGGACAGTGATAACTTCCAGTTTAACAGGCACGTTTTTCTCCGGTGTTTTCTAAATGGACGACAGGAAAATACACATGCTGCCTACTTTCTCTGTCGCTTTGCTTTATAATGCTTTCTTTTTCATTTTGCGAGAGTTCGGAGCAAGTCATGGCACGTACCGCAACGATTGAGCGTAATACGCTGGAAACTCAGATTCAGGTAAGCATCAATTTGGATGGCACTGGTGCCGCTAAGTTCGATACCGGTGTGCCTTTTCTGGAGCACATGATGGATCAAATCGCACGCCATGGCTTGATTGATTTGGACATTACTTGCAAAGGCGATAATCACATCGACGATCACCACAGTGTGGAAGACATTGGTATTACGCTTGGCCAAGCGTTCGCTAAGGCCGTGGGCGATAAAAAAGGCATGACGCGTTATGGTCATTCCTACGTCCCATTGGACGAAGCGCTGTCACGTGTGGTGATTGATTTCTCTGGTCGCCCCGGGTTGTCGATGAATGTTGAATTTACGCGTGCCAGTATTGGTCGCTTGGACACACAACTGTTTTGGGAGTTTTTCCAAGGCTTTGTGAATCATGCCAACGTCACTCTGCACATTGATAACCTGAAAGGTTTTAATGCGCATCACCAAGCGGAAACCATTTTTAAAGCATTTGGCCGCGCATTGCGTATGGCATTAGAGTTGGATCCGCGCATGGCGGGTGTGATGCCCTCCACCAAAGGCTGTCTGTGAGCGAGAATGAATCATGAGTCGTAAAGTGTGCGCGGTAATTGATTATGGCATGGGCAATTTGCATTCGGCCCATGGCGCCTTGCAGACCGTTGCTCCTGACACGCAGGTGGTGGTCACGGGTGATCCCGATGTGATTCGTCGAGCCGATCATGTGGTGTTGCCTGGGGTGGGTGCCATTCGTGATTGTATGGCCGAAATTCGTCGCTTGGGGATTGATCAAGTAGTGGCCGAGGTTAAGAAAACCAAGCCGCTATTGGGGATTTGTGTGGGCTTGCAAGCCATGCTGGAGCACAGTGAAGAAAATGGTGGCGTTGACGGTATGGGATTATTTCCCGGCAAGGTTGCTTTTTTTGGACGTGATCTGAAAGAGCAGGGCGAGTCGTTAAAGGTCCCACATATGGGCTGGAACACGGTAGCACAAGTAGCGCACCCGTTGTGGCACGGCATTGCTGATCACAGCCGATTTTACTTTGTGCATTCGTATTATGTTCAGGCGAAAAACCCAGATCATATCAAAGGCCATGGTCACTATGGCGTCGATTTTGCGGCCGCCTTGGGCGAAGACAATGTGTTTGCGGTGCAATTCCACCCAGAAAAAAGCCACCACGCGGGCTTGGCGTTATTGAAGAACTTTCTTGCTTGGGACGGCCAAGCCTAACTTAGATTTTAAGGTATCACGATGCTGGTAATTCCTGCGATTGATTTAAAAGATGGACAGTGTGTGCGTTTGCGTCAAGGACGCATGGATGATTCCACGGTGTTTGGCGATGATCCTGTGTCGATGGCGAAGCGTTGGGTTGATGCTGGTTGTCGTCGCCTGCACCTGGTGGATTTGAATGGCGCGTTTGCCGGCACGCCAGTCAATGGCGAAGCCGTTACGGCCATTGCCAAAGCCTTTCCGGGGTTGCCCATTCAAATTGGTGGCGGCATTCGTACGCTGGAAACCATTGAGCACTATATAAAAGCGGGTGTGAGCTACGTCATCATCGGCACCAAGGCGGTGAAAGAACCGTCTTTTGTGAAAGAGGCTTGTAAGGCATTTCCAGGCGCGGTCATTGTTGGCTTAGATGCACAAGATGGCTACGTTGCTACCGACGGCTGGGCTGAAATCTCATCCATTAAGGCCGTTGATTTGGCCAAGCAATTTAAAGATGACGGCGTATCGTCCATCGTTTATACCGACATTGCCCGTGATGGCATGATGCAAGGTGTGAATGTGGAAGCGACATTGCAGTTGGCGGTGGAAGGCGGTATTCCCGTGATCGCATCGGGTGGCGTGACCAATATTGAGGATATTCGCGCGCTTTCTAAGGTGGCGAGTCAGGGTATTTTGGGTGCGATTACCGGTCGTGCTATTTACGAAGGTACACTGGATGTGGCCAGTGCCCAGCAGTTAGCGGATGAGTTGGTCGGAGCATAATATGGCATTGGCAAAGCGCATCATTCCTTGTTTGGATGTGGATAAAGGCCGCGTTGTAAAGGGCGTCAACTTTGTGGGCATCCGTGATGCGGGTGATCCGGTAGAAATTGCTAAGCGCTATAACGATCAAGGGGCCGATGAAATTACCTTTCTCGACATTACCGCCAGCCATGAGGGTCGTGAAACCACGGTACACATGGTGGAAGCCATTGCCGAGCAGGTGTTTATTCCGCTGACGGTGGGGGGCGGTATTCGCGAACTGGAGGATATTCGTCGCATGTTGAATGCCGGTGCCGATAAGGTATCGATCAATTCTGCGGCGGTCTATAACCCCGACTTTGTTAAGGCCGCGTCCGATAAATTTGGTGCGCAGTGCATTGTGGTGGCGATTGATGCTAAGCAAGTGGGCGACAATCATTGGGAAATTTTTACTCACGGTGGTCGTAAGCTCACAGGCATCAATGCGGTGGAATGGGCAGTGAAAATGGCTCAGTTTGGTGCCGGTGAAATTTTGCTGACCTCGATGGATCGTGATGGCGTTAAGTCGGGCTTCGACTTGGGCGTCACGCGTGCCATTGCCGATGCCGTGAATATTCCGGTGATTGCATCGGGTGGGGTGGGTAATCTCGATCACTTGGTGGACGGTGTGAAGCTGGGCCATGCCGATGCGGTATTGGCGGCGAGTATTTTCCATTTTGGTGAATACACAGTGCAGCAAGCCAAGCAGCACATGGCGGCGGCTGGTATTGAAATGCGGTTGGATTAAGACGATTCAGTCTTAACGGATGTCTTTCCATGTTCGGCGATGGCGTATCAGGGTAAAGTCGCAGACACGCCGTAAATCCCTCCATGGAGGCTCGTATGCCGCATCCCTGCGGCATACGGTCTGCTTCTTTACCCCTGAATGCCATGCCAATATTTAGAACCCTGAACGGCAGGCAGTAATTACGCCATTGTTTAACCAAACAAGATGGTGAGTCCAATAAAAAAGCGGCCTAAGCCGCTTTTTTTGTGCCATTAATTCCGCGAATTAATACAACACACGGGCACGAATGGTGCCTTCGACTTCTTTGATTTTTTCCAGCGCTAGCTCAGAAGCGGCCGCCGACACATCGATCACCACATAACCGACTTCTTCTACCGTCTGTAAGTACTGACCAGAGATGTTGATGTCGTTTTCAGCAAAGATCTTGTTGATGGCATTCATCACGCCCGGCACATTTTTGTGGATGTGCAGAATGCGGTGTACGTTGGCATTGCCTGGTAAGGCCACTTCAGGGAAGTTAACGGATGAGGTGGTGGTACCGCGATCACTGTATTGTGCCAGTTTCTCGCCCACTTCTTTGCCGATGTTTTCTTGCGCTTCTAGTGTTGAGCCGCCGATGTGCGGGGTCAAAATGACGTTGTCGAATTCACGCAGTGGCGTGATGAATTCTTCGTCATTCGAGCGAGGCTCAACCGGGAAAACGTCAATGGCTGCGCCGATGACTTTACCGCTGCGAATGACATTGGCCAATGCTTCGATGTCGACCACGGTTCCGCGTGATGCATTCAGGAGGATAGAGCCTTGCTTCATTTGCGCAAATTGCTCTGGGCCCATCATCCATTTTGTGGCTTCCGTTTCAGGAACGTGCAACGACACCACGTCGGCCAAGTTCAGCAATTCATTCAACGTGCCGACTTGTTTGGCATTGCCCAGCGGTAATTTGGTGACGACGTCGTAGAAGTACACTTCCATGCCCATGCTTTCGGCCATGACCGACAACTGAGTACCAATGGAGCCATAGCCCACAATACCCAGCTTTTTACCGCGAATTTCGAATGAGTTTTCGGCGGATTTACTCCAGCCGCCACGGTGACATTGTGCGTTTTTCGCCGGAATGCCGCGCATTAACAAAATGGCTTCGGCCAACGACAATTCGGCCACCGAACGAGTATTTGAGTAGGGCGCGTTGAAGACCGCGATGCCACGCTCGGTCGCTGCTTTTAAATCCACTTGGTTGGTGCCAATGCAGAAGCAACCGACCGCAATCAATTTCTCTGCGGCATCGAAGATGTCAGCCGTTAGTTGAGTGCGCGAGCGAATACCAATGAAGTGCGCGTCTTTGATACGCTCTTTTAATTCGTCATCGGGTAATGACGTTTTCAGGTAATCGATGTTGGTGTAGCCTGCTGCTGTCAATGTATCGATAGCGGATTGATGGACACCTTCTAACAAGAGAAATTTGATCTTGCTTTTATCGAGGGATGTCTGAGCCATGGTAGGTACCTTATAGATTGTCATAAACCGTGATGTCAGGTTTGCGGGCGACGTCGTTAACGACAAAGGATGCTGAGCGGCGCCTCAACCTCTCGGGCGAAAATCGCTCCGAAAAATAAGTTGCGTATGCTAGCATATCTCACTATCTCAACGTGAGTCTCAAACGCATTTTTCATCAAGAAGAATGCTCATATTGAGCTGAAAATGATTCATCCAATCGGAAGCGAGCATGAAACCCCTGACTCAAGATGCCTTAATCGAGCAATTGTCTGCCATTGTTGGCGCGGATAAAGTCCGTACCGATGCGGATTCGTTAACCACGTTTGGTAAGGATTGGACCAAGGTGTACGAGCCCAATCCCAGCGCCATTGTGTTCCCTAAAACCACGGAACAGGTGCGTGATATCGTCCTGTTGGCGAATGAGTATGGCATTGCCTTAGTGCCTTCGGGTGGTCGAACCGGCCTCAGTGCGGGTGCGGTAGCGGCGAATGGTGAAGTCGTCGTGGCATTTGATTATATGAATCAGCTCACGGACTTTAACGCAGTGGATCGTACGGTTAAGTGCGGTGCGGGTGTGATTACCGAACAATTGCAAACCTATGCTGAAGAGCAGGGGTTATTTTATCCAGTGGATTTTGCCTCGGCAGGTTCAAGCCAAATTGGTGGCAATATCGGCACCAACGCGGGTGGTATTAAAGTGATTCGCTGGGGTATGACCCGTGATTGGGTGGCGGGTTTAACCGTCGTTACGGGTAAAGGCGATGTGCTGCAGCTGAACAAAGACTTGTTGAAAAACAACACGGGTTACGATTTACGTCAGTTATTTATTGGTGGCGAAGGCACGTTGGGCTTTGTCACCGAGGCGACCATGCGGTTAACGCGTCCACCCAAGAATTTAACCGTGTTGGTGCTGGCGATTCCAGAGTTGGATGACGTCATGAAGGTGCTGAATCAGTTCCAGTCCAGTATGGATCTGACGGCGTTCGAGTTTTTCTCCGACAAAGCCATGCGTAAAGTACTGGCGCGCGGTGATGTGCCTGCGCCATTTGAAAGCAGTGCGGAATACTATGCGTTGATCGAATTTGAAGCCGTGACCGAAGCGGACATGGAGTTGTCCATGACCTTATTCGAGCAGTGCTTGGAAGCGGGTTGGGTGGTCGATGGCGTCATCAGTCAAAGTGAAACCCAAGCGGCTAACTTATGGCGCTTGCGTGAAGACATTTCGGAAACCATTGCGGAATGGACGCCGTACAAAAACGACATCTCAGTGGTCGTCTCTAAAGTACCGCCGTTCTTGCGTGATATCGATGACATTGTGACGCGTGAATACCCCGATTTTGACATCATCTGGTTTGGTCATATCGGTGATGGCAACTTGCATTTGAATATTCTTAAGCCGGAAGCGTTGGCGAAAGAGGAGTTCTTTGCTCGTTGTAACAAGGTCAGTACTTGGGTGATGGAAGTGGTTGCAAAGTACCAAGGCTCTATTTCTGCTGAGCATGGCGTGGGTATGACCAAGAAAGCCTATTTAACCTATACGCGTTCCGAGGCAGAAATTGATTACATGCGTGCCATGAAAGCGGTGTTTGATCCGAAGGGTGTCATGAACCCAGGTAAGCTGCTGCCATAAGTCATTTACTGACGGCATCGAACCGCTCGGCAATACACTGTATTGCCGAGCGGTTTTTTTATGGCTTAAAACAATTGCTCTGGTATGAAGTCGCCGCCGTCATGATCGTAACCATTCGGTGCGGACAGTGGCATTTCCGGAATATTCTCTTCTCGGAAGTACTCGAAAATCGCATTGGTTTGCCCTGGGCGTGCTTGTAGCCCTGTGTCTGGATCAATGCGCACACTGACGACGCCTTCGGGTTGCTCAATGGGGCGTTCGGGGACGCCATTGAGCGCGGTTTGGTTGTAGTCGACCCAGATTGGTAGCGCGGTATTGCTGCCATACGCCCAACGCCCAAGTGTTACCGGTTGGTCGAACCCCACCCAAACGGTCGTCGCTAGGTCTCGGCTATAGCCACCAAACCAGCCATCTTTTTGGTCGTTGGTGGTGCCGGTTTTACCCGCCAAGTCATTGCGATTGAGCACCAGTGCGCGACGTCCTGTGCCCCGTTTCACCACATCTTGGAGCATGCTGAATAGAATGAAATTGACGCGTTCATCCATGACCCGTGGGGCAATCGGTCGAGAAGACGGCGCTTCGGTTAAGCCAAGTGCTGAGGCAGCCTCTGACTCAACATCGGTTTTCGATGCGTGCTTTTCGCATAAATAACACACGGTGGCTGGATGGTGTTGATAAAGTACGTCGCCACGGTCGTTTTCAATGCGGTCGATCAAATAGGGTTCGATGGCGTAACCGCCATTCGCCAAGATGGCAAAGCCCGTTGCTAATTCCATGGGGGTCAACGCCGAGGCGCCTAAGGCTAAGGAAAGATCTCGATTCATTTTTTCTCGTGGTATGCCGAAATTGGCGATGTAACGTGTGGCATAACCGGCTCCAATTTGATTCAAAATGCGAATGGATACGAGGTTTTGCGACCGATACAGCGCTTCGCGCAAGCGTGTTGGCCCATAGAAAGTGCCGGAGTTATTTTGTGGTCGCCACGTATTTTCTAAATTCGCATCATCAAACACGACCGGCGCATCATTGATGATGGTGGCTGCGGTGAAACCACGCTCTAATGCCGCGGCATACACAAACGGTTTGAATGCCGAGCCGGGTTGTCGTTCTGCTTGAATCGCACGATTGAATTGATTGTTACTGAAGGAGAAGCCGCCAACCAATGCCTGAATGGCACCATCGTCGGGGCGTAACGACACTAACGATCCCTCAACTTCGGGTGGTTGCGCCAGTTGTAGCCCTGTTGTGGTTTCATAAAGCCAGATTGGCTGCCCTGCGGCAATCACTTCGCTAGGTCTTTTGATCTCGTCACCAATAACATTGACGTTGATGTAGCGCTTGGCCCAGGTCAAGCCAGACATCGGCAGTCGTTGTGGTGGTTTGTTGCTTTGATAAACCCAGCCCCCATGATCATCAACACTCATCACAACGGCGGGGGCAATCAAACCAAGGTTCGGTTGGCGTCGAAGATGTTGATCCCATTGTTGGAATGTCGTTAACCAATCGATGTCGTAACGATCTTGTGCTTGGTTTAGCCATTCACTGAGTGTGTCATCATCTGGTGTTTGTAGGTAGCGTATCGGTAGTGCGGTTTCTGCGCCTCGGAAACCATGATCGCGATCGTAGCTGAGTAAGCCGGTTTGCAGGGCGCGATTCGCGGCTTGCTGACGACGTGAGTCGATGGTGGTATGAATGGTATATCCGGCGGTATACGCATCATTACCAAAGCGTTGTACGGCTTCTTGGCGTGCCATTTCCGCAATGTATGGTGCGCTCAATTCGCTGGCAAGACCATGCTGTCGAGCGGTAATCGGAGCGCGCGCAGCACGTTGAAATTCTTCATCGCTGATTTTGTTGAGCGTACGCATGCGCGCAAGAACATAATTGCGTCGATCGCGGGCACGATCGGGGTTGCTGATGGGGTTGGCCGCCGAAGGTGCCTGCGGTAATCCGGCAATCATGGCAATCTGCGCAAGGTCTAGGGTGTTAATGGATTGACCATAGTAAATTTGTGCCGCTGCTTCGATGCCGTAAGCGCGTCGACCAAGAAAAATTTTATTCACATACAGTTCTAAGATTTCTTCCTTGCTTAAGGCTTGTTCGATACGCAGGGCGAGTAAGATTTCTGTGAATTTACGGGTAAAGGTTTTTTCACTGGAAAGGTAATAGTTCTTAGCGACCTGCATGGTGATGGTACTGCCGCCAGAACGCTTTTGGCCGGTACGGATGAGCTCGAGTGCCGCTCGCGTCAAACCTTTCAAATCGATACCGCTGTGTTCAAAAAACGCGTCGTCTTCGGACGCCAGTAGCGCATCAATGAATAGGGGAGGAATGTCTTCATAACGAATGGGATTGCGTCGCTGCTCGCCAAATTCACTGATGAGTAGGCCATCGGCACTAAAAACGCGTAATGGCACTTGCAATTCGATATCTTTCAGCTGTTCTGTATTAGGAAGGGTCGGTGCTAAGTACAAATAAATGCCAAGCAAGACAATTCCGGCGCCGCCGATCGTGGACATAACGAGCCAAAAAAAGAAACGCAGTACATGGTGTGACTTAATCATAAAAAAAGTTTGCCAATTGTCTGTAGAAGCCAGTGGTTATGCGGGTTCGAGCATTATAAGGCTTTTTTGTTCTTTTAATAGGAATGTGCTTATAATGGCTGCGACTATATAGGAATAAAGCGAGCATGTGCATGCAAGCTCGCGAATTTGATGGGGATTTTCTCGTGCTGGCTAGCCTTTTTAAGAAAAAGAACAAGGCACTTATTGGTGTAGACATCAGTTCTACGTCGGTTAAAGTGCTGGAGTTAAGCCACAATAATGGACGTTACCAAGTCGTTGCCTATGCCTCGGAGTCTCTACCTGCAAATGCTGTGGTAGAGCAAAGCATCAATAACGATGAGGCGGTGGGTGAAGCGGTACGCCGAGCGATTGGTCGAGCTCGCATCTCTACCAAGAATGCCGCCATTGCTGTGGCTGGATCGGCCGTGATTACCAAAATCGTACCGATGTCAGGGAGTTTAAAAGATGATGAAATGGATTTTCAGATTCGTGCCGAGGCCGATCAATATATTCCATACCCCTTAGAAGAAGTTGCGTTGGACTGGGAAGTGCAAGGTCCAAGCAGCAGCGCTACCGACATGGTTGATGTGTTATTGGCGGCGTGTCGATCCGAAACCGTTGAGCGTCGAAAGGACGCGGCCGAATACGCCGGTCTTGAGGCGGTGGTGGTGGATGTAGAGGCGTTTTGTACCGAACGTGCCTACACCCTCATTGCCGATCAGCTCGATGGTGGCGATGTTGAGACCGTCGCGGTCATTGATATCGGTGCCACCATGACCACCTTGAGTGTCTTGCACGAAGGCAAATCGATTTATACCCGTGAGCAGTTGTTTGGCGGTCGTCAATTAACGGAAGACATCATGCGTCGCTACGGTTTGAGTGAGGATGAAGCTCAGCGAGTGAAGCTAGAGGGTGGCTTGCCTGACGATTATGAGGCCGAAGTGCTGGAGCCTTTCCGTAATGCCGTGGTGCAACAAGTCAGTCGTTCCTTACAGTTTTTCTATTCATCCAGTCAGTTTAATGATGTTGATTACATCGTGTTGGCGGGTGGTACGGCGTCCATTCCTGACTTGGCCGAGCGAGTGCAAGACGCATTGGGTATTGCGACAGTTATTGCTAATCCCTTTGTGAGTATGACGTTGTCACAGAAAGTGAATGCAAGCCAGTTAAGTAACGATGCACCCTCATTAATGATAGCGTGCGGGTTGGCGATGAGGAGTTTCGACTAATGGCAAAAATTAACCTCCTCCCTTGGCGAGAAGAACGACGTAAACAGCGTAATCAGGAGTATTACGGTGTGATGGCGGCTGTCGTCATTGCGGCTGCAGCATTGGTTTATGTGGTCAATGAGTACTATTTAGGTGTGTTGGCGGCACAAAATCAGCGCAACCAGTTTATTACCCAAGAAATGAACGTATTGGACGCCAAAATCGATGAGATTCGAAATTTGCGTGAAACGCGCCAACAACTGATTGAGCGTATGGAGTTGATTCAGGCGTTGCAGGGTAATCGTCCAATTATTGTGCGTATTTTTGATGAAATGGCTCGCGCCATTCCTGATGACTTGTATTACACCTCGATCGATATCAAAAACACTCAGATCAATGTTAAGGGCGTGGCGAAGTCAACCAATCGCGTATCGTCATTGATTCGTAATTATGATCAGTCCGATTGGTTCAGTGATCCGACACTGATTCGTGTGCAAGCAAAATCAGAAGGCGTTCATGAATTTGAGGTCACGATGACACGAGTCGAACCCAAAACGGATGGGGAGGAGCGTTAAGTGGCATCATTAAAAGACACTAATTGGCAAGAAATGCTTGAGAAAGCAAAAGAGCTAAATATTGATGATCTCAATAACATTGATTGGGAAAATACAGGCTCTTGGCCTGTATTAGGTAAGATTATTTTCTGTGTCATCTTATTCGTTTCTGTTTTGGTGGGTGGTTATTTCTTTATGGTGCAAGCCAATAAAGATACGGCGAGCCATGCACAAAATCGTGAGCGAGTGTTGAAAGGGGATTTTGAAAATAAAGCCTTCCGTGTAGCCAACCTGGATCAATACAAAGATCAGCTGAAAGAGATGGAAGACAGTTTTGGTTCGTTGCTGAAGCAGCTGCCGCGAGATACCGAAGTTCCTGGCTTGATTGATGATATCAGTGCTGCCGCATTAAGTGCTGGGTTAACCCTGGTGGCCATTGATCCAGATCGCATTGTGCAAACAGAGTTTTACCGTGAGTTGCCCATCAAAATCGAAGTCGTCGGTGGCTACCATGAGATGGGGGCGTTTGTTTCCTCGGTTGCGTCTTTGCCACGAATTGTGACATTGCATGATTTTAGTATCGGTAAGGGCGCACAGGCTGGCCAATTAAAGATGAACATATTGGCGAAAACGTATCAGTACAGCGCCGATGAAGGAGGTCGCCGATGAAATCGTCTCTAATTACTGGTGTGGCGATCACGTTGGCCGTGGGATTGCTGACAGGCTGCTCTTCATCCGCCGATACTCGTGACCTTAAACAATTTGTTGATGACACCTTGTCAAAGCCTCGTGGTCGGATTGAGCCCATACCGGTCTTTAAACCGTATGAGTTTTTCAGTTATAGTGCAGCCGGTTTGCGCTCACCATTCGAATTGCCTGTGGTGGTTGATACCTCAATTGCTGTGAAATCTGACTTGGCATCGGTGCGTCCGAATCTTGATCGTCCGCGTGAGCATCTTGAACGTTTCCCGATCGGAGATCTCAGCATGGTCGGTACCATGCAAGGCGCAGAGGGTGCTTTGTGGGCATTGATTCGTGACGGTAGCGGTGGCGTCGTTAGAATCAAAACCGGCCAGTATATCGGTCAAAATCACGGGCGAATTACGGATATTTCAGAATACCGAATTAACTTAATTGAAATAGTACCTAATGGTCTTGGTGGCTGGATTGAGCGCCCTCGAACATTAGCCCTTGTTGGATTGGGTGGAGAATAAGATATGAATGGAATTACAGGCTTTCGCGCCTTGCTGAAATCTGCCTCATTGGCAATGTTGGCCATGATGGCGGCTTACAGTCACAGCGTCGAGTTAACAGATATTCGTTTTTCTTCACTGCCAGGCGATGTCACTGAAATCGAGATGGATTTCAATGGTACTCCGCCAGCCATTAGTGGTTACACGATTGAAAAGCCCGCACGGATAGCCGTGGATTTGCCGGGTGTGTCGAGCGCATTGACCTCGAAACGCTATCAAATTGGTCAGGGTAACGCGCGTACCGCCATGATTGTTTCTACGAATGATCGCACGCGTTTGGTGGTGAATTTAACTCGTATGGTGGATTACACCAGCCGTACAGACGGTCAAACGCTTGTGCTGCGCATCGGACAATCACAAGGTGCCGCCGTATTTCAGCCTGCGGCACCTGCTGATTTAGTGGCTGCTTCAGCTGACGCTGGCTTTAGAATTGTCAATGTCGATTTTCGCCGCGGTGAGTTGGGTGATGGTCAAGTTCAGATCATGCTGAGCGATGACAAAGCGGCTGCGAACATTCGTCGCGAAGGCTCTCGCATCATTGCTGATTTAAAAGGTGTGCGCTTACCAGAAAACCTGAGTCGTCGACTGGATGTGACGGATTTTGCCACGCCTGTTCGATTCGTTGATGCACGTACCGAAGAAGGTTCGGCGCGAATCGTGATTGAGCCGACGTCGGATGATTTCGAGTATTTGGCTTACCAAACAGACCGTTTGTTATCGATTAACGTATCGTTCCCCGCCAAAGAACAAATCGAGGAGCGTAAGAAACAATTCCCTTACACAGGTGAGAAATTGTCACTGAATTTCCAAAATATTGAAGTGCGTGCGGTACTGCAGTTGATCGCTGATTTCACTGGGTTAAATTTGGTGGCGTCGGATTCGGTTCAGGGCAGCATCACCTTGCGCCTACAAAATGTGCCATGGGACCAAGCGCTTGATTTGGTTTTGAAAACCAAGGGGTTGGGTAAGCGCCAAATGGGCTCTGTATTACTGATTGCACCGGCGGAAGAAATTGCGGCGCGTGAAAAAGTGGAATTAGAGGCGGTTCGTCAAGTCGAAGAGTTAGCCCCGTTGGTCACCGAATACATGCAGCTGAAATACGCTAAAGCCACCGATTTGGCCGCGCTGTTAACCGCTGAGAATGGTTTGTTGTCCCCTCGCGGCTCTGCGGTCGTTGATGGTCGTACCAATACTCTGCTGATGAAGGATACGGCCGCTACGTTAGAGCGTGTTCGTGAGGCATTGGCCATGTTGGATGTACCCGTGCGTCAGGTGTTGATCGAAGCGCGTATCGTGATTGCCAACACCAGCGTCGGCGAAGAGATGGGCGTGAAGTGGGGCGGTGCTGCGTTCCAAAATAATGGCAGCAACTGGACTACCGCAGGCGGTAGTCAGCAAACACTGACCGAAGCCAATCAGATTTTGTTTAACCGCGCTTCCGGTGGTGGCGGTAACCCAACGATTGATCTGGGTTCCGCGAACGTGGTGAATTTTGGTGTGACCAATGCGGCGGCAACCAGCTTTGCCATTGGTTATCAAACAGCAGATTACTTGCTTGATCTTGAACTGGCAGCCATTGAAACCGAAGGTCGTGGTGAGATTGTATCGCAACCTCGTGTCATGACAGCGGATGGTCAAACGGCCACCATTGAATCGGGTACGGAAATTCCTTACCAAGAAGCGAGTTCCAGTGGTGCGACCAGTGTGTCGTTCAAATCTGCTGTGTTGAAATTGGAAGTGACGCCACAAATCACTCCGGACGATCGAATCATTATGGATTTGCTCATTAACCAAGACTCCGTAGGTGAATTGACCATTGCGGGCCCGAGTATTAATACCAACTCGGTCAAAACCCAAGTGCTGGTTAATAATGGCGAAACCATTGTGTTGGGCGGTATTTTCCAATCACAAGAAGTGGTTCAGGTGAGCAAGACCCCGTTCTTCGGTGACTTACCGTTGATTGGTGCTTTATTCCGCTATAAAAACTACAGTGAAACGAAAACTGAGCTGCTGGTCTTTATCACTCCTAAACTTGTGAAGGATACGCTGAGCACTCGGTAATGTATGAAGCGTAAGCAATCTGTCTTTTTAGTAGGGCCAATGGGCGCAGGAAAAAGCACCATTGGCCGCATGCTCTCTAATGAGCTGAAACTTGAATTTTTCGACTCAGACAAGGTGATAGAAGAGCGTTGCGGCGCCAATATTCCTTGGATTTTTGACATGGAAGGCGAAAGCGGATTCCGCGAGCGCGAAGAACAAGCCATTGATGAGCTCACGCAGCGCGACGACATCGTACTCGCCACGGGTGGTGGTGTGGTGATGCGAGAAAGTAATCGCCAGCATTTAAGTAGTCGTGGCATTGTTGTTTACTTACGAACATCGGTAGAGCAACAAATCATTCGCACGGCAAAGGATAAAAATCGTCCTTTGTTGCAGGCAGAGAACCCTCAAAAAATCTTAGCGGATTTGTTTGCCATTCGTGATCCGCTGTATCTCAGTATTGCCGATATTGTCATAGAGACCGATCAGCGTAACCCCAAATGGGTCGTGTTGGATTTGTGTCGTCGAATTAAAGGTTGAATCATGCAAACTCTTCAAGTGGCTTTGGGCGATCGTAGTTACCCAATTTACATCGGTTCGCAATTGCTCGGTCAGCGCGCGCTGTACGAGCCTCACATCAAAGGCAAACAGGTATTGATTGTGACGAATACCACGGTTGCCCCCTTGTACTTGGATGTGGTGAAGCAAGCGTTAGTAGGGCACTGGCAAGTGGATGAGGTTATATTGCCTGACGGTGAGGCCTACAAAACACTGGATACACTGAATCTTATTTTTGATGCGCTATTGAGTAAGCAACACAATCGTACAACCACGCTCATTGCATTGGGGGGTGGTGTTATCGGCGATATGACGGGTTTTGCCGCCGCCGCGTATCAGCGAGGGGTTAATTTTATTCAAGTACCGACCACTCTGTTATCACAAGTTGATTCTTCTGTGGGGGGCAAAACGGCCGTCAATCACCCACTGGGTAAAAATATGATTGGGGCTTTTCACCAGCCGCAATGTGTGATTGCAGACACTCATACGCTAACCACCTTGCCACCTCGTGAGTTATCCGCAGGCATTGCTGAAGTGATCAAGTATGGATTGATTTGCGACGCACCTTTTTATCAGTGGTTACAAGACAATATGAGCTCCTTGATGGCCGGTGAGCAGTCTGCCTTGGTGTATGCCATTGAGCGCTCGTGTCACGACAAGGCCTTGATTGTGGCTCAAGATGAAACCGAATCGGGTGTTCGCGCCACGTTAAATTTGGGCCACACCTTCGGTCATGCGATTGAAGCGCATCAAGGCTATGGCGAATGGTTGCACGGTGAAGCCGTGGCAACGGGCATGCTCATGGCGGCCGATTTATGTGCCCGTATGGGCAAACTCCGTGCTGAGCAAGTTGCCGCATTGCGTTCGTTGTTGCTGCAGGCAAATTTGCCTGTGGTTGGCCCCAGTGATATGACGGTAGACGATTATTTATCACGCATGCAAGTCGACAAAAAAGTACTCGACGGTCGCATCCGCTTGGTCTTGTTGTCTGCCATTGGTGAATCCTTCGTCAGTTCTGATGTCCCATTGGCACTGTTGCAAGAAACCTTAACGGCGGCAGACGCCTTGGGTTTGTTCCATTAACTATCTCATGGGCGGTAGCTGGGTATGGATGACGATTTTGATTTAGAAACACTCATCGCCGAACGTGATGAGCCGACGTTGTCTTCTTCTCCCGTGACGCTCTTGCCCTCTCAGCAGCGCCATGTCGAATTGATTTCACATTTGTCCGCTTACAGCGAGCTTTTGATTGCGGTGATCGGGGCTGAAGGCAGTGGCAAAACGACCCTTGCACACGCCTTGGTAGCGCAACGACAAGCGCCCGATGAAACGGTTTTTTTTACCGCGACGCCTACGTTTGGCATTCCAGCACTTTTGCAGGCAATGGCTCAACAATGGCAGTTGCCTCAGTTGGCCAGCCAGCGTGCCAACGCACTGGATCAATTAACGCAATTCGCCACCGAGCGCTATGCCATGGGTGGACAATTGCTGGTGGTGATTGATCATGCCGAGCAATTGGATGCGGATACACTGAATGACATTGCGCACTTGGCCTTGTTGATGCCTCAGCACTTATCGTTTGCGTTATTTGGTTTGGCGGGCTTTGAACAGGCCTTGCGCAGTAGCCCAGCTCATGCACCGGTTCATGTTTTACCTATAGACCCGTTGGATGAGCAAGAAAGTCAGCAATTGGCGCGTCATCTACTGGGGCAAACATTATCACCTGCTCAACTCCAGTCTGCGCAGGCAGCGAGTCAGGGGTGGATTGGGCCGATGATTGCCCAATTGGAGGATCAACAACGAGCGGATCACGAGCAGAACCGGGCTGCTGCCAGTAAAATGCAAGCGACTCATACTGCCGCGGAGAAGGCTCGTAGCAATCAGGTAGCGGGTAGTGCGCAGAAAGCGCCATTTCCGCTCACGCACATTTTGGGAAGTGCCGCATTGGTCGCTATTTTGTTGCTGGCGTATGTTTATCAACGCAGTGATGATTCGTCTCAGAATACGGAGCTGACGACAGCATTGAGCAATGAGGTGATGTTAGCCGATGAGGCCGTCGTGACCGTTGAACGCGAACAGGCATTAGCGGCTTTGCTGGAGAGTGCGGAGGCGACTGATTTTAATTTTAGCAATGACGCTGAACCAATCGAACCCGCCGAGCAGGCGACATCCGCCGCTGAACAACCATCATCGTTAGTGGCTCCACCTTCGGCAGTGCCAGCGGAAGCACCTCGCTCTGTTGAACGAGTTGTGGCTAAGCCGGATACCCCGAAGCAGGCGCTGCCAGTTGCGCAAGCGAAGCAAGCGACGAGCGCGCCAGCGATTCGTGTTCCATTCGATGGGGCCGTCTTGTTATCGCAGCGCCAAGGTTATGTGGTGCAATTGCTGGGCGTGCGTGACGTGAATGCCGCACAGCAATATCGCGAACGTTGGCAGGGTGAGATAGGCCAGCGCTTGTATCTGTATCAAACCGTTTATCAACAACAACCTTGGTTTGTGGTTGTCGCTGGGGTATACGATAATGAGACGGCGGCGCGCCGTGCGGTACAACAATACCCTGCTCGAATCCAAGCCAACTCCCCATGGGTTCGTCCTATCGACGCGGTGCACGACGCACTGCGGTGACAAAGTGGACATTCGTGTGGTCGTATTTGAGTCGGCCATGCGCCTGTGTAGAATGCCAATCCTTTTGTCTCTGCAATGCCCCATAAGAGGGCGTGATGACGAAACGACTAATGATGTTAAATCGACACAACTGAGAGGGCTGTTCTATGAGAGCCGGTCTGTACACTCCAGGTGAATTTAAAGATAACTGCGGTTTTGGTTTGCTTGCCCATCTTCATGGCGAGCCGAGTCACGAACTATTGACCACCGCGATTGAGTCTTTAACCTGTATGACGCATCGTGGCGGTATTGCTGCCGATGGTAAAACGGGCGATGGTTGTGGTTTATTACTGCAAAAGCCAGATTCTTTCTTACGTGCTGTGATGGCGGATGCCGGTATTCAATTACCCGCTCAATACGCTGTCGGCATGTTATTCATGGACCTTGACGAGTCCGTTTATCAGCAACAGAAAGCCGCCATTGAGCAAGCGCTGTTGGGACAAGGTCTGAATATTTTGGGATGGCGTACGGTGCCAACCAATAACGACTGCTTGGGCCCGATGGCGATTGATTGTTTGCCTCGTTTTGAACAAGTATTTGTTGCCCCCAATGCGTTATTAGAACAAGAAGCCTTAACCGTTAAATTGTTCTACGCTCGTCGTTACATGGAAAAGGCCCTTGCGGGTCATCCGGATTTCTACGTAGCCAGCCTGTCGGACCGTGTGTTGTCCTATAAAGGCTTAATGATGCCGGTTGACCTACCTAACTTTTATTTGGACTTGGGTGATCCTCGGTTAGAAACCGCGATTTGCGTATTCCATCAGCGTTTCTCGACCAATACCATGCCTCGCTGGCCCTTAGCTCAGCCATTCCGCATGTTGGCGCACAACGGTGAAATCAACACCATTCAGGGTAACCGTGGTTGGGCGAATGCCCGTATCTCGCAATTTGAAAGTGATTTGCTGCCGAACTTGGCCGACATTTCACCCATTGTAAACACCACCGGTTCCGATTCCTCGTCCATGGATAACATGCTGGAGCTGTTGGCAACCGGCGGTATGAACTTATTCCGTGCGATTCGTATGATGATTCCACCGGCTTGGCAAAACGTCGAAACGATGGATCCCGATCTACGTGCGTTCTACGAGTACAATTCCATGCACATGGAAGCGTGGGATGGCCCTGCCGGACTCGTGATCACCGACGGTCGTTATGCGGTTTGCGGTTTGGATCGTAATGGTTTGCGCCCATCGCGCTGGGTGATCACCAAAAACAATTTCATCACTGTCGCATCCGAAGTGGGTGTTTACGGTTATAAGCCGGAAGACGTTGTCGCCAAAGGTCGTGTCGGGCCGGGTGAAATTCTTGCGATTGATACGCAAGAAGGCAAGTTGCTGAATACCGATGACATCGACACCATGCTGAAAACGCAAAAGCCATACAAGCAATGGTTGAAAGAACATGCGATTCGTGTCGAAAGCACATTACACAGCAATCACGGTGCGGATACCACGGTGGTGAGCGGTGATGCCTTAAATACGCATCAAAAACTGCAACTGATAACCAACGAAGAGCGTGACCAAGTATTACGTCCGATGGCGGAAGATGGACAAGAAGCCACGGGTTCGATGGGTGATGATACCCCGATGGCGGTATTGTCGTTGCGTGTACGTCACATGGCGGATTACTTCCGTCAACAATTTGCGCAGGTGACCAATCCACCGATTGATCCGTTGCGTGAAACCATCGTGATGTCGCTTGAAACCTGTATTGGTGGTGAGAAAAACGTATTTGCAGAAACCGAAGATCATGCGAAACGCGTCATCTTAACGTCACCAATTTTGTCACCACTGAAATTTTCGAGTTTAAAAGCGACAGGTTTGCCAGCATTTCAGCACAAAACCTTGTCCATGGCGTTCGATCCGGCTGAGGGCTTGCAACAAGCCATCGTTAATTTGGCCGATCGTGCAGAAGAAGCGCTACGCTCTGGCACCGTGGTGTTGATTTTGTCGGATCGGGATGTCACGTCGGAGCAACTGCTGATTCCAGCGGCCATGGCCGTTGGTGCGGTACATCATCGTTTGTCGAAACAGGGTTTGCGTACCCGTGGCAACATCGTGGTTGAAACCGGTGCCGCTCGTGACCCACACCAATTTGCGGTGTTGATTGGATTTGGCGCGACCGCGATTTATCCCTGGTTGGCCTACGACGTGATTACCGATTTGCATCGCACCAACGAATTGTTGGGCGACCCACTGAAATCGTGCAAAAACTTCCGCAAAGCCATCCGTAAAGGCCTGCTGAAGGTCATGTCGAAAATGGGGATTTCAACCATTGCGTCGTACCGTGGTTCGCAGTTGTTTGAGGCGGTCGGCTTGAGCAAAGACGTGGTTGACCTGTGTTTTACCGGTGTGACCAGTCGCATCAGTGGCGCCACATTTGCGGATTTCCAAGCCGATTTGGAATTGGTGCGCAGCCATGCGTGGAAGAATCGTAAGAAGTTAGAACATGGCGGCTTGATTAAGTACGTTCATGGCGGTGAATACCATGCGTACAACCCCGATGTGGTGAAAAACATCCAAGAAGCCGTACAGACTAATAGCCAAGCGGCTTATGATCGTTTTGCCGATTTGGTGAACCAACGTCCGGTCGCCACGCTGCGTGACTTATTGGCGTTCCGTAAGGACATCACGCCGATCGATATCAGCGAAGTAGAGCCGGCCGAAGCTTTATACCCTCGCTTTGATACGGCCGCCATGTCTCTGGGTGCGTTATCGCCCGAAGCACACGAAGCGTTGGCCGAAGCCATGAACGAATTGGGCGGTCGCTCCAACTCGGGTGAGGGCGGTGAAGACCCTGCGCGCTATGGCACCTACAAAAACTCTAAGATCAAACAAATCGCATCCGGCCGTTTTGGTGTGACGCCAGCGTACTTATCCAGTGCCGAAGTGTTGCAGATCAAAGTGGCGCAAGGGGCTAAGCCGGGTGAAGGCGGCCAATTGCCAGGCGGTAAGGTGAATGATCTGATCGCTACGTTGCGTTATTCCGTACCCGGAGTGACACTGATTTCGCCACCGCCGCATCATGATATTTACTCTATCGAAGATTTGGCACAGCTGATCTTCGATTTGAAACAAGTGAACCCCAGTGCTTTGGTGTCGGTGAAACTGGTTTCTGAGCCGGGTGTCGGCACCATTGCCGCCGGTGTGGCCAAGGCGTATGCCGACTTGATCACCATTTCGGGTTACGACGGCGGTACCGCCGCATCACCCATTAGCTCGATTAAGTATGCTGGTTCTCCGTGGGAACTGGGCTTATCCGAAGCACACCAAGCGTTACGTGCTAACGATTTGCGCGGTAAAGTTCGCGTACAAACGGACGGTGGCTTGAAGTCGGGTCTGGACGTCGTGAAAGCCGCCATTTTGGGTGCTGAGTCATTTGGCTTTGGTACGTTGCCGATGGTGGCTGTAGGCTGTAAATACTTGCGTATTTGTCATTTGAACAACTGCGCAACGGGTGTTGCCACCCAAGATCAAGGCTTGCGTGACGGTCATTACATTGGTACCGCGGACATGGTGAAAAACTACTTCCGCTTTATGGCGGAAGAGGTTCGTGGCTGGATGGCGCAGCTGGGTGTTCGTACACTGGAGGAGCTGGTGGGTCGTACCGACTTACTGGAAATGATCGAAGGTCATACCAGTAAGCAGCGCAATCTGGATTTGATGCCATTGCTGGCCAATGACCACATTCCGGCTGACAAACCGCATACCGTTCAGGTTGAACGCAATTTACCTTACGACGTCGCCGCTCTGGCGGAACGTATGGTGGCCGATATTTTACCGGCCATTGAGCAAAAAACGGGTGGTGAATTCAGCTACACCATCACCAACTGTGATCGTTCAATTGGCGCACGTTTATCGGGTGAAATCGCGAAGCGTCATGGCAACCAAGGTATGGCGAATGCGCCAATTCGCTTGAAACTCACCGGCGTTGCCGGTCAGTCATTCGGCGTCTGGAACGCAGGCGGCTTGGAAATGGAATTGGAAGGTGATGCCAACGACTACGTCGGTAAAGGGATGACGGGTGGTAAGCTGGTGATTTACCCACCGAAAAACTCGGGCTTCAAAACCAACGACACCTCGATTGTGGGTAATACCTGCTTATACGGTGCAACCGGCGGTAAATTACTGGCCGCAGGTCGTGCGGGAGAACGTTTTGCCGTACGTAACTCCGGTGCGCATGCCGTCATCGAAGGGGCAGGAGATCACTGCTGTGAATACATGACTGGCGGTTTTGTGTGTGTGTTGGGTAAAACCGGATACAACTTTGGCGCGGGCATGACCGGTGGTTTTGCTTATGTATTGGATATGGACAACAGCTTCGTTGATAACTTTAACCATGAGCTGGTTGCCATTCACCGTATCAGTAATGAAGAAACCGAAGAGTATCGTAGCCACTTGCGTACGGTATTGACTGAATACGTCAATGAAACGGGCAGTGCTTGGGGGCAAGAGATCCTCGAAGACTTTGCTGGTTTTATCAACAAGTTCTGGTTGGTGAAGCCGAAAGCGGCCGATTTACAACAATTACTGAACAATACCCGTGCCCGTCCAGAGTAATACTCTGGACGCTGCTGACTGAGAGAGAGGTTCGAGATGGCTAAGCGTCTGAACAACAGTTTTCAATTTGTCGATGTGGGTCGTAGTGACCCCGCGAAAAAAGCGATCGGATTACGTAAAACCGAATTCGTTGAAATTTATGAGCCCTACCGTCAACAGGAAGTGGCGGATCAATCGCATCGCTGTTTAGAGTGCGGTAATCCGTATTGCGAGTGGAAGTGCCCTGTGCATAACTACATTCCGAACTGGCTGAAATTAGCCAGCGAAGGCAATATCATGGCCGCGGTCGAGCTCAGCCACCAAACCAACACCTTGCCAGAAGTGTGTGGTCGCGTCTGTCCACAAGACCGTTTGTGTGAAGGTGCATGTACCCTAAACGATGGCTTTGGTGCCGTGACCATTGGTAATGTCGAGAAATACATCACCGATACGGCGTTTGCTATGGGCTGGCGTCCCGACATGTCGAAGGTGTTTCCAACTGGAAAGCGCGTGGCCATCATTGGTGCCGGCCCTGCTGGTTTGGGTGCCGCTGATGTATTGGTGCGTAACGGTGTTAAACCGGTGGTATTCGATAAATACCCAGAAATTGGTGGCTTGCTCACCTTTGGTATTCCTGAATTCAAACTGGAAAAAAGCGTGATGGTGAACCGTCGCGAAGTGTTTGAAGACATGGGGATCGAATTCCGTCTGAACACCGAAGTGGGTAAAGACGTTGATTTCCAAGAGCTGGTGGATGAATTTGATGCCGTGTTCCTTGGCATGGGCACTTATACCTACATGAAAGGTGGATTCCCCGGTGAAGAGTTAGAAGGTGTGCACGATGCGCTCGATTTCTTGATCGCCAACGTGAATCACAATCTGGGCTTTGAAAAAGACGCCAGCGATTTTATCAGCATGCAAGGCAAGCGTGTGGTGGTGTTGGGTGGCGGTGATACCGCAATGGATTGTAACCGCACCTCCATTCGTCAACAGGCTGCTAGCGTGACCTGTGCGTATCGCCGTGATGAAGAAAACATGCCGGGCTCTAAGCGCGAAGTAACGAATGCGCGCGAAGAAGGCGTGCAATTCTTGTTCAACCGTCAGCCTGTTGAAATTGTCGGCAATGGCAAAGTTGAAGGCGTAAAAGTAGTGACCACGCAAATGGGTGAACCGGACGAAAACGGTCGTCGTCGCCCTGAAGTCGTGCCCGGTTCCGAAGAAATTCTGCCTGCCGATGCGGTATTGGTCGCCTTTGGTTTCCGCCCCAGCCCGGCGCCGTGGTTCCAAAAGTTTGGTATCGAACTGAACAGTTGGGATGGCGTGATCGCCCCTGAAGAACAAACCTACCCATTCCAAACCAAGAATGAAAAAGTGTTTGCCGGTGGCGACATGGTACGCGGCTCCGACTTAGTGGTCACCGCCATTTGGGAAGGCCGTAAAGCCGCAGAAGGGATTTTGGATTACCTGGATCTTTAACGTGGCGTAAACGGTCATCTGACCATCGCACAAACATCAACGCGGCCTAAGATTTCCCCTTAGGCCGCGTTTTTGTTGGTGGTAAGGATGGGTAAGGTAGGCTATTCTTTCGCACAATACGATTTTTGCTGGAATAAAAAATATGATGGAGCGTATCAGCATGCAAAAGCCAAACATATTGATGGCATTGTTACTGGCCATGTTGCTAACAGCGTGTGGCGGTAGTAGTGATCCGGTTGTGCCTGATAGCGGTACAGGAAATAATGACGGTACGTCAACGGATGACGGCAATCTTGATGGTGTCACTACGTCTCCATCAATTGAGCGTCCACGATTAGGAACAGGTGTTGGATCTTCTTTCGAACTGGGCTCGTTAAACTTAACAAGTGCTACGTTAAGCGCGGGTGGTACAACCAGTGTCAGTGCAAATGTTGTCGATATTGATAATAACAACAGTCGAATTGTTTCACAGCAATACGGTATTGAGTTTACATCCGGCTGCGTGGATACCAATAAAGCATCATTTAGCCGACCAGAAGTCGTTACTTCTAATGGACAGGTATTAGTCACTTATGAAGCCAAGGGCTGTTCTGGTGACGATGTTATCTCATTTAAATTATACCCAGCTGAAGCGGGGGAAATTGATAAGACCAATCTGTTGCATACCGCAGTCGCTACAATCAATGTTATACCGCCCGAAGTGGGTGCGATTGTTACCTTGCCTTTAGAGCAACCTGCTCTTGCTGTAAATACCATTGCCAATAGCACGCTGCCACATTTGATTGAAGTTGGTTTTCAGGTGGTTGATCAAACGAATAACCCTATTTCAAATAAAAATGTGACGTTTAAATTAGTCGGTGCATCGGGTGGTGCTGCTTTGGCATTAACATCGGGTGTGACAGATGAAGACGGTCGAGTGAAAGCTGTGCTGCAAAGCGGTTCTACGCATGCCATCGTTTCGGTCGTGGCAACGACGTTGGCTAATGATGGCGTAACCTCGATTAGCACCAGTTCGTTACCTATTTCGATTACAACCGGTTTACCACGTCAAGATCGTTTCTCTCTAGCATTGGAGACGTTCAACCCAGGTGCTTACAATATTAATAATGTTGCAGTATCAGCTACCGTATCAGCAAGTGACGCTTTTGGTAACCCTGTACCTGATGGCACGGTAGTTAATTTTACAGCTGAGTCCGGCATCATTACACCTTTCTGTACCACAGAAGAAGGCGTATGTTCCGTTATATGGCGTAGTGGTGGGGCACGCCCCGACTTTGAAGGTGTTCATCCGACTTTGAAAACAGTCAATGAGCGCATCGGCATGACCACCATTCTGGCTTATTCGGTTGGGGAGTCCGGTTTCACTGATCAAAATGGTAACTACACATTTGATGTTTCACCGAACCCTGAACCATTTTTATCATTTGCAGAAGCATTTCGTGACGATAACTGGAATGGTGTATTAGATCTAGATGACAATGATCGACCTGTCGAGCCATTTATTGATTATGATTCAAATGGCGCTTTAACGGCGGCACCGAGTTTTTACCAAGGCGCATTGTGTTCTGAGGAGGCGCGTGCTTTAGGGCATTGTGCGAATTTGATGCACGTTCGTGCTCAAAATCGGTTAATGCAATCGGTGGCCAACTCGGTAACCATCAGCTTTTATTCCTTTGATGGCACTACTTATACATCTACAACGCCTCCAGATCTAGAAGGCGTTCCTGGTGATACTGGTGATTTTTATGTTGTGTTGCAAGATGCCAATGGCAATATACCTGCTAGCGGCACGTCCTTGGCAATCAGCGGTGATGGCTATGATGTTTTAGCAGATGAAGGCAACGTACCAAACAGTATTGGCATTTTGGGCCTCAATCAAGGCAATGGCTTGCCAAACTATGGAGCGTTATATCGGGTTAGTTATGCCGTTGACGATGACCCTAAAAAAATAGAAATTACTGCGACCAGTGGTGATAAAACAGTGAAGGTTCGTTTATTTCCATAATCGGTATTTGCTTGATCTAAACCCGGCCATTGGTCGGGTTTTTTGTTATCATGCTGCCATCTTGTTTTGTCTGTTGAGTTAACTCATGTCTGAATTGAAAAATGATCGTTTTTTAAAGGCGCTGATGCGTCAGCCTGTTGATCGCACACCGGTGTGGATGATGCGTCAGGCTGGGCGTTATTTACCCGAGTACCGCGCCAGTCGCGCGCAGGCCGGTGATTTTATGGCGTTGTGTAAAAATGCCGAGTTGGCCTGTGAGGTGACGATTCAGCCGTTGGATCGTTATCCGCTGGATGCCGCGATTTTGTTTTCAGACATTTTGACCATTCCCGATGCCATGGGGTTGGGGCTGTATTTTGAAACGGGTGAAGGCCCACGTTTCAAAAAAATCATTCGTACCGAAGCCGATGTGCAAAGTCTGAACGTGGTCAATACCGAGTCCGATTTGGATTATGTGTTGAATGCCGTGTCGACCATTCGCCGCGAGCTGAATGGCCGCGTGCCGCTGATTGGCTTTTCGGGCAGCCCGTGGACACTGGCCACTTACATGGTGGAGGGCGGTTCGTCTAAAGATTTTCGTCATGTTAAAGCCATGATGTACGATACGCCGGAGGTGATGCATCAGTTGTTGGATGTGCTGGCGAAATCGGTCATTGATTACTTGAATGCACAAATCAAAGCCGGTGCTCAAGCGGTGCAGATTTTTGATACTTGGGGCGGTAGCTTGAGTGATGTGGCCTACAAAGCCTTTTCACTGGATTACATGCAGCAAATTGTATCGGGCCTGATTCGCGAGCATGAAGGACGTAAAATCCCTGTGATTTTGTTCACCAAAGGCGGTGGCCAATGGTTGGAAGACATGGCTGCTACGGGCGCGGATGCACTTGGTTTGGATTGGACAACGGACATCGGCAGTGCGCGCGCCCGTGTTGGTGATCAAGTGGCGTTGCAAGGCAATATGGACCCGTCCGTATTGTATGCTTCGCCAGCTACCATTCGTGCCGAAGTGGAGCGCATTCTGGCTAGCTACGGCCAAGGCAGTGGCCATGTGTTTAACTTGGGGCATGGCATTCATCAGTTTGTCGACCCAGAACATGCCAAAGCCTTTGTTGAGGCGGTGGTGGAGTTAAGTCCGAAATACCATCAGGCGTAATCGTTTATCTTGTTTCTCGATTGTCAGCTCGGCGCCCATCGTCGTCGCGCTGAGCTGACACCTCTTCTGTAAAAAAGTTCCTTATTCTCTCTGTTCGTCTTATTTATACGTGCTATCTTTGCTGCATTCTTTGTCTTGCCGTTGATTTGAGGCTGATGTGATATGACTGCACTTTGGATTTTGCTGTTGCCCGCTTTGGGCATGGTGGTACCGTTACTGACGGCGAAATGGGGGCGTAATGGTTGCACGCTGATGACGGCATTGGCACCGTTGGCTGCATTGTTGGTTTTATTGCAAGCAACGCCCAGTGTTTTTCAGGCCATCCCAATTGTCAGTACCTTTGAGTGGGTGCCAATATTGGGTTTGAGCGTCTCATTTCATCTGGATGGTTTAGGTTACTTATTCGGTCTGTTGATTTTGGGCATTGGCCTGCTCGTCATTTTGTACGCCCGTTATTATTTGTCTGATCGTGACAATATGGGGCGTTTTTATGCGTATCTGATTTTCTTCATGAGTGCCATGTTGGGTGTCGTGTTATCGAACAATGTGGTGCAGTTGTGGTTTTTCTGGGAATTAACCAGTATCAGTTCGTTTTTGTTGATCAGTTTTTGGTCGCACAAAAGTGACGCTCGCAAAGGCGCTAGAATGGCGTTGACGGTCACCGGTGCTGGTGGCTTGGCCTTGCTGGCCGCGCTGTTGCTTATGGCTGATGTGACGGGCACCTATGAGGTACGCGAGCTGCTGCAACAGGGAGATGTGCTTCGTGCCAGTGACTATTACACCGTAATTGTGGTGTTGTTTTTATTGGGTGCGTTCACTAAGTCAGCGCAGTTTCCATTTCATTTTTGGCTGCCGCATGCGATGGCCGCTCCTACTCCGGTGAGTGCGTATTTACACTCAGCCACCATGGTTAAGGCTGGGGTATTTTTAATGGCGCGGTTTTATCCGGCATTGTCGGGAACCGAGTTGTGGTTTGTCATTGTGTCATTAACGGGCATGATTACCATGTTGGTCGGGGCGTATTTGGCCTTGTTCAAACATGATTTGAAAGGGTTGTTGGCGTATTCCACCATCAGTCATTTGGGTTTAATTACGCTGCTGCTTGGGTTGAACACACAATTAGCGGCCATTGCCGCGGTATTTCATATCATCAATCATGCGGTGTTTAAGGCGTCTTTGTTTATGGCGGCTGGGATCATTGATCATGAATCGGGTACGCGCGACATGCGCAAGTTGAATGGTTTGTTTAAGTACATGCCATATACCGCGACATTGGCCATGGTGGCTGCCGCCTCGATGGCGGGTGTGCCCTTGATGAATGGCTTTCTGTCAAAAGAAATGATGTTTGCCGAAACCTTAACCCAAGAAACACTGGGCGCATTATCCTGGTGGATTCCTGTTCTTGCGACGTTGGCGGGCGCACTTGGCGTCGCTTATTCGTTACGCTTTATGCACGATGTGTTCTTTAATGGTGAGCCGATCGATTTGCCCAGAACGCCGCATGAACCGCCTCGTTTTATGCGTGTGCCGGTCGAATTTTTGGTGGTGTTGTGTGTGTTTGTGGGGATTATTCCGCAATTCATGGTGGGCGATCTGCTGGCGGCTGCCTCGTTAGCCGTGTTGCAACACGAATTGCCCTATTACAGCCTGTCATTGTGGCACGGCTTCAATTTGCCCTTGTTGATGAGCGTGGTGGCCGTGATTGGTGGTGCGGTATTGTATTGGCATCGACGTCACTTATTCCATTTTTATGGGCAGTTTGCTGATCGCGATGCCAAGCAGATATTTGAGGGGGCGGTACAGGCGTTGCAGACGGCCATGGTGGCTGTTAATCACTGGTTGGATAACGCGTCATTGCAGCGGTTTATGTTTTTATTGGTGTTGTTGGCGCTGATCTTGGCGGCCAGTCCGTTGTTACACTTACATGAAACCGTTGGCACGCAGCCGCAGTTGGCGCTGAATTGGGTGGTGGGGCTGGCGGCCATGTTATTGATTGTGGCAACGCTGTTAACCGTTTGGTGGAGTCATCGCCGCTTACTAGCATTGATTGCTCTGTCGGTCGTCGGTTTGATTGTGTCAATTTCGTTTGCGTATTTTTCCGCTCCCGATTTGGCATTAACGCAATTGTCGGTGGAAGTAGCGACCATTATTTTGTTTTTATTGGCGCTGTTCTTCCTGCCTCAAAGCAGCCCCGTGATCGATAGCCCTTTTAAAATCATTGTCCGTGATTTAGGGGTCGCGGCGCTTTTCGGCAGTGTGATTGGCACCTTGTGTTATGTCATGTTGACTCGTCCCCTTACCAGTATCTCCGCCTTTTTCTTAGAAAACAGCGTTCCTGGTGGCGGTGGTACCAATGTGGTGAATGTGATTTTGGTGGATTTCCGTGGCTTTGACACGTTAGGTGAAATTACCGTGTTGGGCATTGCGGCATTGGGTATTTACAAATTGCTGGCGCGCATTCCGTTGTATATGCCAACCACCGACAGCAAAGGTCATCGCTGGTCTCAGGATCGACATCCTGTTTTATTGGCGCTGGTTTCGCAGAGTTTGTTGCCGCTGGCCTTGTTGGTGTCGGCGTATATTTTCTTGCGTGGACACAATTTACCCGGTGGCGGCTTTATTGCCGGACTGATCACGGCGGTTGCCTTGGTTCAGCAATATGTGGCGCATGGTGTGGATTGGATGAAAGGTCGTATTGTATTTAATTATCAAGCCATTATTGCGGCTGGATTGTTGATCGCAACCATGACGGGTGTGGGCAGTATGGCCTTTGGCCGAGAATTTTTAACGACGTGGTTTGACTATGTCTCTTGGCCGATTGTGGGTAAATTCGAAATTGCCAGCGCGTTGATATTTGATTTGGGTGTGTACTTAACTGTCGTGGGCGCCACGTTATTGATTTTGGCAAATTTAGGCAAGCTGACGACCACCGAACGTTTGCGAGCAGGAGAAGGTTAATGGAATTGATGTATTCAATTTGCGTTGGGTTTTTAACCACAGCGGGTGTTTTTTTGCTGTTGCGTGCGCAAACATTTCCGGTTGTACTCGGTATTACTCTGTTGTCGTATGCGGTGAATTTGTTTTTGTTCGCCAGTGGTCGTTTAACCGTAAACGGTGCCAGTATTGTTGGTGCTAGCGAGGTTTATGCTGACCCATTGCCACAGGCTTTGGTTCTAACGGCCATCGTGATTGGTTTTGCGATGACGGCCTTCGTACTGATTTTAGCCATGCGTGCGCGTGCCGATTTGGGTAGTGATCAAGTGGATGGCCGTTCTTCGACGTTACGAAAACACGGTAATAAGGCCCGTAAGGAGCGTCAGGTATGATGCTGCATTTACCAATTTTACCGCTGCTGATTCCTTTGCTGAGTGGCATTTTATTGTTGTTGCCGCCGTTCAATCAGCACGACCAACGCAGTCGTTGGTTCGCGATTGTTAGCAGCGCCATGATGGTCGTCGTGAGCGCTTACTTACTTTGGACGGTTGACCAATCGGGTGCTTTGGTTTATGCGTTAGGCGGATGGCAGCCACCCTTCGGTATTATGTTGGTGGCTGATCGAATGGCGGTATTGCTGGTGTTGTTGACGTCCGTGCTGCTGTTTTGTGTGTTGCTTTACGGCAGTGCGGGAGAAGACAAAAAAGGTCGATTTTTTCAGTCTTTGGTGATGTTCCAAGTACTGGGTATTCAAGGTGCTTTTTTGACGGGTGATATCTTCAACCTGTTTGTCTTTTTTGAGGTGTTGTTGATCGCATCGTATGCCTTGCTGATTCACGGCGGCGGTAAGGCGAAAACGTTAGCGAATTTGCATTACGTGAGTTTGAACCTTGTCGGTTCGGCATTGTTTTTGTTCGCCCTCGGTATGATTTACGGTACGTTTGGCACGCTGAATATGGCGGACATGCAAACCAAGGCCGCCTTTATTTCGGCCGATGACGTGGTACTGGCGAAATCCGGTGCCTTGCTGTTGTTGGTCGTGTTTGGTTTGAAGTCCGCTATGCTGCCACTGCATTTTTGGTTGCCTCGCGCTTATGCTGCGGCACCGGCACCCATCGCCGCATTGTTTGCCATCATGACAAAAGTGGGGTTGTACAGTTTGTGGCGGGTTCATGGTGCCATTTTTGGTGAGCACGCGGGTGATTTGGCCCTGGTTGCTCATGATTGGTTATGGCCTTTGGCTTGGTTGACCTTGGTAGTCGGCATTGTGGCGACCTTGGCCAGTCAGACATTGCGGATGCTGAGCGCGAATCTGGTGTTGGTCTCGGTGGGCGGTTTGTTGCTGATGGTGGCACTCAACACGCCACTGGCGACGGCCGCTGGTTTGTATTATGTCCTTCACAGTACGTTGGCTTCTGCGGCACTCTTTTTATTGGCAGGGATGGTGGTAGAGCAACGCGGTAAAGCCGAAGATCGTTTTGTGCCATCTCGTCCGGTGGCGCAACCGGTATTGTTAAGCGGTTTGTTTTTTGTGATCGCTCTGGCCATGATTGGCATGCCACCGTTGTCGGGTTTTATTGGTAAGACCGCCATGTTACAAGCGGCGTTACAGGGCAATATGGCGCATTGGATTTGGCCTCCTTTGCTGTTAGCCAGTTTGGCGGCGTTGGTGATGTTGAGTCGAGCCGGCAGTACATTGTTCTGGCGCAGTAAAGGCGATCGTCCTAGTTCATTAAAGGCACATCCATTGCAGGTATTGTCTGTTACCTTGCTGTTATTGTGTTTGCCGCTGTTGGTGATCTTCGCGGGCCCGATCATGGCGTATTGTTTAGCGGCCGCGGAAGATTTGTATCGTGGTTTGAATCTACTCCAAATTATGTCAGAGCAGGGGCTCCCTCATGATTAAACGCTTGCTGCCCATGCCACTGCACTCTGTATTGTTATGGATGTTGTGGCTTATCTTGAATGATTTTTCGGCGGGTCATCTGGTGTTAGGTGCTTTTTTGGCATTACTGATTCCATGGCTTGCGCATCCGTTAAGTGATCCGCATGTGCGAGTGAAGCGTCCATTGAAAGCGCTGCAATACGCACTGATGGTGTTGTGGGATATCGTCGTGTCGAATTTTGAGGTGGCTTATCGTGTGCTGATGCCCAACTCACGCTTACGTCCAGGTATGGTGGTGTTGCCTTTGACGCTGCAAGAGGAGCTGCCGTTGGCAATCTTGGCGAGCACCATTTCGTTAACGCCGGGTACAGTCAGCGTGGACTTTTCATTGGATCGACAATGGCTCTACATTCACGCGCTGCATGTCGACAGTGAAGACGCGCTGATCGCGCACATTCAGCAACGTTATGAGCGTCCTTTGCAGGAGATCTTTGCATGTTAGAGTCGGTTTTATTATTGGTATCGCTGATGGTTGCGGTCGCGTTGGTGTTGAACGCATGGCGTTTAATGATCGGACCCTCCACGGCGGATCGTATTTTGGCGTTGGACACCATGTACATTAATAGCATTGCGTTGATTGTGTTGCTGGGGCTGTATTTCCAAACCGATTTGTATTACGAAGCTGCGTTGCTGATTGCCATGCTGGGTTTTGTCAGCACGGCCGCTTTGGCGAAGTATTTGATTCGTGGCGATATTATTGAATAGGTGATGACATGGTGGTTTTTTGGGAATGGTTGGCCAGTATCCTACTGGTTATCGGTGGTTTTTTTGTCTTGGTTGGGGCGGTTGGCATGGTTAAATTGCCTGACTTCTATACCCGTTTGCACGCGCCGACAAAAGCCACCACGTTAGGGATTGGTTGCATTTTGTTGGCGTCGATGGATATGCATGCGTTGCGTGGTGAAGGCGTGGGTGTGCAGGAGTTTGCGATTGTTTTGTTCCTGTTTATTACGGCTCCTGTGTCGGCGTACATGATTGCGAAAGCGGCATTGCATCGTCGTGTGCCAATGCGCCCTGGCAGTTACAATCCCAAATTGCTGCAAGACGCGCGCGAGCGTCATGCGCCTATCCATCATTGTGACCAAGAGAAACGGCCGTCTTAAGTCAATATCAGACGAAGGTTTACAGGTGTGATAGTGCCTGTTGCAAGGTTTCTACGCCAATGACTTCCATGCCCGTGATGGGCTGACGCGGGACATTGGCTTTCGGCACAATGGCCCGAGTAAAGCCGTGTTTTGCGGCCTCTTTGATGCGCTCTTGGCCTGAGGGTACGGGACGTATTTCACCCGATAAACCCACTTCTCCGAAGGCGATTAAGCCCAGTGGCAGTGGTTGATTGCGAAAACTTGATAGAGCCGCCATCAGCAAGGCCAAATCGGCGCTGGTTTCGGTCACTTTCACGCCGCCCACCACGTTGATGTACACATCCTGATCGCCGAGGTGAATGCCGGCATGGCGGTGCATGGCCGCCAATAACAAATTCAAGCGGTTTTGATCCAAACCCACGGCAATGCGTTTCGGGTTACCAAAGTGGCTGTCGTCTACCAAGGCTTGAATTTCAATCAAAATGGGGCGTGTGCCTTCCCAGATCGCCATCACCACACTGCCGGGTGCCGGTTCGCTGCTGCGACTGAGAAAAATTGAGCTGGGGTTTTTGACTTCTTTCAGTCCACTCTCCAGCATGGCGAATACGCCCAATTCGTTGATGGCGCCAAATCGATTTTTAATCCCTCGTAAGGTGCGAAAGCGGCTGTCATTAGAGCCTTCCAGCATGATCGAGCAGTCGATCATGTGTTCGAGTACTTTGGGGCCGGCCAAGGTGCCGTCTTTGGTGACGTGGCCTACCAGTAATAAGACGGTATTGGTTTGTTTGGCAAAACGCGTTAGGTAGGCGGCACTTTCACGTACTTGCGAGACACTGCCCGGTGCCGATTCAATGCCATCAAGATGCATCACCTGAATGGAGTCAATGACCACCACTTTCGGCTGTTGTTGCTGGAGCGTGCGCAGCAATTGTTCCACATTGGTTTCACTGAGCATGTTCAGTTTGCCCATGGGCAATTGCAGTCGTTGTGCGCGCCGGGCAACCTGCTGCAAACTTTCTTCGCCCGTGACGTACAGGGCAGGCATGCGTTCGGCCAGAGCGCAAAGGGTTTGCAGTAACAGGGTTGATTTACCCGCACCGGGGTGGCCACCAATTAAGATGGCCGAGCCGGGCACTAAACCACCACCGAGGACGCGATCAAATTCATCCATGCCGCTGCTAAAGCGAGGCACGTCGTCGAGATCAACTTGGTCTAAACGAAGAATCTGGCCTTGTCCGGCACTGCCGGCATAGCCGGAATGCTGAGCGGCAGGTCGCGTTGTGTTGACGACAAATTCTTGCAAACTATTCCAGGCACCACAGTCGGTACATTGACCTTGCCATTTATGGTGTTCACTGCCGCACTCATTGCACACATAGGCGACTTTACGCTTAGCCATGATCATTGTCTCTTAGCGGAAGAAAGTGATGTATTGGCATTGATTTTACCATCATTAAGCCGCCACAATGTGACCACTTTTTGCCAGTGACTAAGGAAGCAATAATGAAGATTGAAACGCAAGCGATTCATGCCGGTTTTAATGACGATCCGACCACGCGTGCTGTGGCGGTGCCTATTTATCAAACCACCTCGTACAGCTTTCGCGATACGCAACATGGCGCGGATTTGTTCGATTTGAAAGAGCCTGGCAATATTTACACGCGCATTATGAATCCGACCAACGATGTGTTAGAGCAACGCATGGCCGTCTTAGAAGGCGGTATTGCGGCGTTGTGCATGGCATCGGGGATGGCGGCCATTACCGCGGCCATTCAAACGGTGGCTGCGGCAGGTGATAACATCATCAGCACCAGCGAATTGTACGGCGGCACTTACAACTTATTTGCTCATACCTTCCCGCAGCAAGGATTGGAAGTTCGTATGGCGCCTGCTCACGATGTGGCGGCGTTAGAAGCGTTAATCGACGACAACACCAAGGCGTTATTCTGCGAGTCGATCGGTAATCCAGCTGGTAATGTGGTCGATATCAAGGCGTTGGCGGATATGGCCCATAAACACGGTATTCCGGTGATTGTTGATAACACCGTTGCAACCCCGTATCTGTGTCGCCCGTTTGAGCACGGTGCGGACATTGTGGTGCACTCGTTGACCAAATACATTGGTGGTCACGGTACTACAGTGGGCGGCATTATTGTGGATTCTGGGAAGTTTCCTTGGAAAGACAACCCACGCTTCCCGCGTTTTAACCAACCGGATCCGTCGTATCATGGTGTGGTCTATGCCGAAGCCCTAGGAGAAGCGGCCTTTATCGGACGTGCGCGCGTTGTTCCATTGCGCAACATGGGTGCGGCGTTGTCACCATTCAATGCCTTTATGATTTTGCAAGGACTGGAAACACTGGCGTTGCGCATGGATCGCCATGTCGAAAACGCGCAAAAAGTGGCTGAATACTTGTCTGCTCATCCTCAGGTGGCTTGGGTCAATTATGCCGGTTTGAAAGAGAGCCCATTCTATGACGTGGCGCAGCGCATTGTCGGTGGCAAGCCGTCTGCTATTTTGAGCTTTGGCATTAAAGGCGGCGCGGCAAACGGCGCACGCTTTATTGATGCACTGCAAATGGTTAAGCGTTTGGTGAATATCGGTGATGCCAAAAGCTTGGCCTGTCACCCTGCGACCACCACGCATCGCCAGTTGAACGAAGAAGAGCTGCGTTCGGCCGGTGTGAGCAGTGACTTGGTGCGTTTGTCGATCGGTATCGAGCACGTGGATGACATCATTGCCGATGTTGAACAGGCCTTGGCGGCGGCTCAATAAGCACTCATCGAACCGGCAGTTCTCGCTGCCGGTTAGTTCGTTATTATGGGAATACTCTAGGATGTCGTTTGGTCAATTGATAGCACTACTCACCTTTGTCTTGTCGATGGGCACGATTGCGGTGACGTATGCGGTAGGAACCGCACAAGAAACCGCCGTACTGTGTAACCCTTTTCTGACGGGTTGTACCGATATCACTCACACGGGGATGAAAGGCGACGCTGGATTTATTTTCCGTGGCGGCATGATCACAGCAAGTGCGTTTATGATGGTCTGGTGGTGGGTAATGCGCAGTTGGCTATTGCCGCACAGTCATCGTATGGCGTTGAATGTGATGACGGGGTTGGGGATTTTGGGTGCGATCGGGTTGATCGTCGGTACCGCGGTTTTACTACCTGAAAAGTCAGACAGTCCTTGGCGGTTGCATGTTCAGGGGGCCAATGTGTACTTTCAGGGAACGATTATCGCCATCATCATCAGTTATGTGTTGATTTACCGTGCGCAGAAATCGGGGTGGTCCGTGCCTTCGTATCGTTTCAAATCGTTCCTATTAATTGGGCTGTTGGTGATGTCTGTGTTGGTGGAGGGTGCCGCGGTAACGGTCAATATGAGTCATAAAGCTCGCATTATTGAATGGTGGGGAACGCTATTTGTTGGGCTGTATTTCTTGTCTTCGTATTGGGATTGGCGTGGTGTTCGTCTTGTCAGCCACGATACGGACTAAACGATGGATAACTGATGTGCGTCATTCGCATACTAGCAAGAAACCGCCTATGCTGATGAGACTTCATTAATGTAAGGATGTAGCGAATGGCCATTCCTCTGGATGTGTTGCACGAAATGAATTTACTGGCGCATTTTGATTTACACAGTATGCAAAAAGGGATCAAAGTGCACTCGGATGCCGCGCCTGAATTGGTCGAGGCGGCTCAGCGCTTGTTTGCAAAAGAGTTGATTGATCAGCCTGATGGTGGCTATCTGACCTCGCTAGGTCATGAAGCCGCTGAGCATGTGCAGCACGTATTGCAGATTTTACGCCCTGCGGTAACAACGGATTAAAAATCACCCCACAGATATTGCAACACACTGAGCGCCGCGAGAGCGGCGGTTTCTGTCCGTAAAATTCGTGGCCCTAAGCGCAAGCCTGTAAACTGCTGTGCCAGCAATTGCGCTACTTCGGATTCACTAAATCCGCCTTCGGGTCCAACCAGTAAGTCGATGGTTCGTGGGGTTTGTTGTTGGTGAAGCGGCTGCTGTTGATGTGGATGTAGCAGCAAGCGTAAGTCGGCTTGACTGTGTTGCGCCCATTCCAGTGCCGAACAGGGTGTCTCGATTTGAGGTACGACATTACGGCCACTTTGTTCGCACGCCGAAATGGCAACTCGCTGCCAGTGATCACACTTTTTATCGAGACGTTCACCTTTTAAGCGAACGTCACAGCGTTCGCTCCAGAGCGGTGTGATCTGGTTGATCCCCAGTTCTGTTGCTTTTTGGATGGTGAAATCCATTCGATCGCCTTTGGACATGACTTGGCCCAGTCGGATGGTCAAGGGTGCCGTTGGGTCTTGTTGTAAGCTATGCACGACTTTGGCTTGAGCCTGTTTTTTACCGACCTCAATCAATTGTGCAAGGTACTCGTGTCCATCGCCATTAAATACCCGAACGTGGTCTCCCTGTTGCAGCCGCAACGCTCGAATTGCATGCCCGAAGGCATTGTCGTCTAAATCGAATACACGCTCATTGCTGAGGTCGACATGGGTATAAATGCGTGGGGCAGAAGACATGGTTGGCTCGGGCTGCTGTGGATAAATGGAACAAATAAGGGTAATTTACGGTGTTTCTTGGCGCTGTTTTAAATGACGGCTCTGCAATAAGAACAAGTGTTGTATCAGTAGCTCTTGTTGCGTTTCGCTTAGATTTTCAAATTCAGTACGAATCAAATACGGTTTCTCTCCGTCGGTGGTATCAACGCCGACAATGCGACCAATCAATACCAGTTGGGTATTGGACGGTTTCAATTGAATATTGAGTAGCATCTTGGCGTGTTTGGGTAGCGCTTCCCGACTGGCAAAGGCAATGCCACACGCGCTGAGGTTCACTTCCACTCGTTCGGCGCCATTGTTGTCGGCATTGTGCTGTTCGCGGAACTGTTCGCCTGCAATTAAGTTCAGTTTTTGATTGAACACTTCGGCCAATCGGCCAATGGTGGGATTTTGTGAACGCAGCTGATGAATCAACGCGCCAATTTCTTGCTCGAGAGCTTGGAATTCGTTGAGTTGTTTGTGCTGTTGCTCAACACACACGGTGTCGTCGAGTAGCAACTGGAAGTCCAAAACAACTTCGTCATCTAAACGGAAAAAGCGGCGTCGTTCATGCATTATTATTGGTATCCTACGCGGCGTTAAAAGATTTCAGCGGGATTGAGTTCAAAGTCTTCCGGCCTTGCGTTCAGTGCATCTTCGACTCGATTGTCATCCGGCTCAATGATGGGCTCGTCATCGTCATCAAACTCATGGGTTTGCAATATAATCAGCTCCACGCGGCGATTGCGCTCACGTGATTCGGCATCGACATTGGGCACTAAAGGTTGTTTGTCGGCATGGCCAACAATTTGAAAACGATCGGAACTGAGTTCCGGTGCAATAAACAGTTCCTCGGCAAATGATGCTGCACGAGCGCTGGATAGTGCCCAGTTAGAGCGAAAACGCGGTGTATTAATAGGAAGGTCGTCGGAATGTCCTTCAACCGAGATTTTACCGGGTACGGTGACCAGCACGGTACGAATTTTATCAATCACGGGTAGAAAACGATCATCAATAAAATCCGAACCAGGACGGAATACGCCGCGCTGTTGAATACGGATAATGATCTTTTTACCAACGGTTTCGATTTCAATTTGCCCTTGGGCAATTTCGCTCTCTAATTCGGCGGCAATTTCTAATGCCTGATCTTCGACTTTTTGATTAATAATGTCGGGCGATGGTACGGCAATTTCACGCGACTGCTGACCTTCATCCCCCTGACGTTCTTCTTGCTGGGTGATTTCATCTTGGCACAACACCTCCAGTGAACTCCGGGTAATGTCACTGGTCTTTTGGCGCACTTCATTAATGGGTGTTGGCTCTGGAATGGACGGACTGAAGTGACGAGCAATCACACTGGTGCCTTTAGGGGGGTCGCTTACATTGACCACGGTTTGCACGCCGAATGCATTACGTAATTCACCCGCTAAGCGCTTAAACTTCATGGCGTCCATTTCGGAAAATGACAGCAACAAGACGAAAAAGCACATCAGTAGTGACATTAAGTCTGCAAACGTCATGACCCAGCCTGCCATTTTCGGACATTCGGGGCATTCGTGTTCTTCTTCTGCTGGTGACATAGTTATTCTGCCGTCACGCGTTTATTTTGCTGAATATACGATTGCAGCATGGCTTCGATGATACGAGGATTTTGGCCGCTTTGAATGGCCAGTAGTGCATCAATAATTAAGCGCTTGAGGCGATCTTCTTCGTCTTTACGCAAGCGCAGTTTATCGGCAATGGGTAACGCAAACATGGTGGCGATCATGGCGCCGTATAGCGTGGTTAATAAGGCGACAGCCATGGCGGGGCCAATGGTTTTGGGGTCGTCCATGTTGGCCAACATGGCAACCAAACCAATTAGCGTACCAATCATTCCCATCGCTGGGGCGACATCACCGAGTGCAGAAAAAATGCTGATGCCTTGATCGTGCCGTTCGCTCGCTTGTTTCATTTCTTTATTGAGTAAGGTACGAACGACGTCTGGATCGTGACCGTCTACGAGAAGTTGAATGCCTTGTTTTAGAAAGTCATCACTGACTTCTTTTCCTTCGAGCGATAAGAGACCGCCTTTTCGAGCAAGACCCGCAAGCTCAACCACTTCTTCGATGATGGTTTCGGGTTTGCTCAGTTTGAAGGAGAAGGATTTCGTGGCGATTTTTGCCGCCCCTAAAAATTGCCCGAGTTCAAATTTGATCATCACGGCAAACAGACTACCGACAACGACAATGAGTACCGAAGGCACATTGACGAACATCATGATGTCGCCACCAAGCACCATGGCCATGGCAACAATGGCGAACGCGCCGACTAATCCAACGAGGGTTGCGAGATCCACTCTGGCTCCTTGCAGTGAGAATCAAAAAAATACAAAGCTCAGTTTAGACAATCTTTTGTATTTGTTCACGGTCGAATGCCATAAATTTATCTGGCTTTTGATATAGTACGCGTAAATTAACCAATATTGTGTGATTTAGGCCAGTTATGACGGATCAACCCGCATTTGAGTTTGAACAGGCGCTGCAACAGTTAGAAACCTTGGTGCAGCAGATGGAAGAGGGGAATTTGACCTTGGAACAGTCGTTGCAAGCGTTTGAGCAAGGTGTCGGGCTGACCCGGCAATGCCAACAGGCATTAACGCAGGCTGAGCAGCGTGTGCACGTGTTGCTGGAGCAAAATGGACAAAGTGTGGCGCAACCCTTTGTCGCGAGCGAGCGCACATGAAAGCCATGCTGGACGCAGTGCAGCAGCGCATTGAAAAGCAATTGATCGTCACATTGACGCCGTTGCGAGACGTTGAGCCGAAGTTGGCTGATGCGATGATTTATGGTGTTTGTAACGGTGGTAAGCGCTTGCGTCCCTTTTTGCTGTATGCCACTGCGAAAGCACTGGGTGCATCTTGGGATCATGCCGATGCCGCCGCCGTCGCGTTGGAAATGATCCATAGTTACAGTCTGGTGCACGATGACTTACCCGCGATGGATGACGATGATTTACGTCGTGGCAAGCCGACATGTCACCGAGCGTTTGATGAGGCGACGGCCATTCTTGCGGGTGATGGTTTGCTAACGATGGCTTTTGATGTACTGGCTAATGCCCCGCTAGCGACGGAACAACGATTGCAGTTAATTCAGGTGTTAGCGCAAGCCTCTGGCGCGCTGGGTATGGTGGCAGGGCAAAGCATCGATTTAAACCATGTTGGTAAGACCATGTCACTGGCCGAGCTTGAACGTATGCATCGTCATAAGACCGGTGCATTAATTCGTGCAGCGGTGCACATGGGCGCCATTGTCGCTCCGCAGCCCCCCACGCCCAGTCAGTTAACTGCGTTGCTGTCTTATGCCGATGCCATTGGTTTGGCATTTCAAGTACGCGATGACATTTTGGATGTTGAAGGTGATACCGCCTTGCTGGGAAAACACAGCGGTGCCGACATCGCGTTGAACAAACCCACCTATCCCGCCTTGTTGGGTCTGGTTGGTGCAAAAGCCAAAGCCGAGCAGTTGTTAAAGGATGCGTTAACGGCACTTGAACCGTTGTTAGGTGATACCCAACCGCTAGTTGAATTGGCCCATTATATCGTGACGCGAGATCATTAATACCTAACTGCATGAGCAATAAACCTACTCTTATCGACCAACAATCGTTAGAATATCAGCCTTTTTCTGGCTTTGTAGTGCGCCATGCGTGTCTCAGTGCCCTGACCGGATAATGCCGAAACGTGATGTTTACCGAAATCCCTACCACTCGTCCGTTGACACCGCTGCTGGATTTGATCAATCAGCCTGAGGACCTTCGGAATTTAACAGCGGAACAACTAGAACAGGTCTGTCACGAGCTGCGTGCATTTTTGTTGTTCAGTGTTGGTTTGTCAGGTGGACACTTTGCCGCGGGTTTGGGGGTGGTTGAGCTAACGGTGGCGCTCCATACGGTCTTTAATACACCGGATGACCGCTTGGTTTGGGATGTGGGTCACCAGGCGTACCCTCATAAGATATTGACTGGACGTCGTGAGCAGATGCCATTCATTCGTCGTAGCGATGGTCCTGCTGCTTTTCCATTACGTGGCGAGAGCGAATACGATACGTTTGGCGTTGGCCATTCCAGTACCTCGATCAGTGCGGCGTTAGGTATGGCGCTGGCGTTTCGTGCGCAACAACAAAATCGTCAAACCATCGCCGTGATTGGTGATGGTGCCATTACCGCTGGCATGTCGTTTGAAGCGTTAAATCATGCCGGTCATGAAAAAGCCAATATGTTGGTGATTTTAAACGACAATGATATGTCGATTTCCAATAACGTTGGCGCGTTAAACAAATATTTTACGCGCATTTGGTCCAGTCGAACGTATTCTGCGATGCGCGAGGGTAGTAAAAAAGTACTGGAAAAAATTCCGGCAGCTTGGGAGTTGGCTCGCCGTACCGAAGAGCACATGAAAGGCATGGTGGCTCCCGGTACGTTATTCGAAGAGTTGGGGTTTAACTACTTTGGGCCAGTGAATGGTCATGACCTGCCAGAGTTGATGCATACCTTAGAGAATATTAAGCAATTGTCCGGGCCGCGTTTTTTGCATGTGGTTACCCGTAAGGGCAAAGGGTATGAGCCAGCCGAGCAAGACCCCATTACGTTTCATGCTCTGAAAGGAAGTCGCGCAACTGTCGCAGTCGGAGCCGTAAAAAAACCGACTTACTCTAATATTTTTGGGCAGTGGTTGTGCGATACCGCAGAGCAAGACGAGCGTTTGATGGGGATTACGCCAGCCATGCGCGAAGGCTCCGATATGGTGGCCTTTTCTGAGCAATACCCAGAACGTTATTTCGATGTGGCGATCGCCGAGCAACATGCTGTAACGCTGGCTGCGGGTATGGCTTGTGAAGGAGCCAAGCCCGTCGTGGCAATCTATTCGACATTTTTGCAGCGAGCCTACGATCAGCTTATTCATGATGTGGCATTGCAAAATTTGGATGTGTTATTTGCCATTGATCGTGCGGGGTTGGTGGGAGAAGATGGCCCAACCCATCACGGGGCGTATGATTTGTCATTTTTACGCTGTATTCCGAATATGGTAGTAATGACTCCTTCGGATGAAAATGAATGCCGACAAATGCTGACATTCGGTTATCGGCATGTCGGCCCTGCGGCTGTGCGTTATCCCCGTGGCTCGGGTCGTGGCATGGCCGTGCAAGACGATTCGTTAGCGATAGAATTAGGGCGTGGCGTGGTTCGTCGTCGCGGTCATGATACTGCCCATTCGCGTGTTGCTCTGTTGGTTTTTGGTGCGCCGATGAACGAAGCGGAAATCATTGCAAAAGACCTCGATGCGACGCTGGTGGACATGCGCTTTGTGAAACCCATGGATGAGGCGTTGGTGCTTGAGATGGCACAACAGCACGACCTGTTGGTGACCATGGAAGAAAATACCCTACAAGGGGGAGCGGGTTCTGCCGTATTGGAAGTATTGAGCAAGCACAACGTGATAACGCCGTGCCTAACGCTTGGTATTCCGGATCGATTTATTGAGCATGCTTCACCACAGGAGCAACAGCACGATGTCGGTCTTGATATTGAGGCGGTGCGCACTGCAATTCTGGCTCGACTTCATTCCTGATCAGAGCATGATTGGTATGCGTGAATACCCTCAATTTGTCTCGTTAAGTTGAAAATGTGTGCTTTACTAATTGAGTAGCGTTCAATTAGGAGAGAGAGATGGGAACGAATCGTATCCTACTCTTTGGTGTCATCGTCGCTTTACTGGTGGGCGTAGCCACACATCAGATGTCACATCAGCAACAACTAGAGCGAGCACACGCTCAATCTTCGGTTGTGATTGAACAGGTATACTTGCGTGCATTGCGTGAGTATTACCAGTATTTGTACGATGTTCGTCATCAACAGCAGCAAAATCTCTCTGGACGTCAAATACCAACGGGTGCCATTACTCCGTATTTATCCAATCATGTTGCGCTAGTGGATGTTGATCAATGGCTGGCTCGTCAGGCATCCAGCAGCAGTCCGTACAGTCTTCTCGAATTGCAATTGAGCGACTTACAGGGTCGTGTGTGGCCAGACAGTTCGCTCAGTGCTGAAATACGGCTATTGATCGCCTTGGAAAACGGTGAAGGCTATCAGCAGTTGTGGTCACTGCATGATTGGTTAACGCGTTTATTTCAAGACGTTGGTTTGACTGAACCGCAATTTCGAATTGAGCCATTAGGGCGTCTCAGTGGGGCACCCGCATTTCAGCGGCCGATCGTATTCCCCGATTTCTTATTGCCTCAATTGCAATTGGTGGTCGAGCAGCAGACATTGGTCAGCCGATATTATCAGTCGTCTTTGCCCTGGTTGTGGGCGGCGGTGGTTGTGTTAGTGCTGTTACTGTTTTGCGCTATGTATCTTCAGCTTTATCGCACGCGCGGTCATTTGGTAAAGCGCGCATCATCGAATGATATCAACCCAACACAGCCGTTGGCGGCGTTAACTCAACAAGAACGCCTTGCCAGTTTGGGTGAAATGACGAGTGGTATTCTCCATGAAATTAATAATCCATTGGCTTATGTGAACAGCAATCTGACGGAATTAAGTCGAGACTTAACCGCGTTAATGGCTTTTATTGCACATCTTGATGAGGCATCGGATTCGTTGGATATGAAATCCGATTTCTACCAACGGTTATTGGCTCAGTATCAGGCATTGGACATTCAGCACGTGTTAGAAGAGGCACCGCAGCGTTTGTCCGATTGTCGTACGGGCATTCAGCGAATGCAGAGTATTATCGATGACATGCGCCGCGTTGGGCGACAAATGGCGGATAAGGCGTTACAGCCTTTGAATCCTAGCATTGAAAGTGCGATCAACATTGCTCGTAATAAACTGCCCAGTCATGTTCAGCTGATGGTGAAGCTGGTTGAGGCGCCAAATATTTACTGCAATGCGTCGCAAATTTCTCAGGTGGTGATCAACTTGTTAGTCAATGCCATGCAAGCGCTTAAAAACGGCGGACATATCTGGTTAGAGCAGACATTAACTCACGATGCGTTATGTATTTCGGTTCGTGATGATGGGCCGGGTATGGATGAGGATATCGTTGCACGAATTTTCGATCCATTTTTTACCACCAAGTCGGATACCGAAGGCAGTGGATTGGGATTATCGATTTGTCAGAAGATCGTGCAGCAGCACGGTGGCCGAATTACGCTCACAACCGCTCTTGGTCAAGGCGCACGTTTTGATGTGTATTTACCCTTGGTCATCAGCGCAGAATCTCAGGAGGTGAGAGATGTTGAGTAATCAAGCACCAACACCAGAAGCAGAAAAGCAAGGGCGTTTGTTAATTGTTGACGATGAAGAGGCGGTGCGCCAAGCGTTGACACGATTATTCCGGCGTCAGTATGACGTTGAAGTCGCTGAAAATGGGGTGGCGGCGTTAGCAATACTTGAACAGCAAAGCTTTGATTTAATCATTTCCGATATGCGCATGCCTGAGATGAATGGCGCTGAGTTGCTGAGCCAGTGCTTCCAGCGTTGGCCCGGCATGATTCGCATTTTATTGACCGGATTTTCGGATTTGGAATCGGCTATTAAGGCCGTCAACGAAGGGAATATTTATCGCTATATTGCCAAGCCGTGGGACAACGACCAGCTGCGTCAAACCATTACCGAAGCGTTAGAAATTCATCGCTTACGGGATGTGAATACCAGTCTAAATGCTCACATTACCGAGCAAAATGCGGAATTAGAGCGACTAAATCGAGAACTATCACAAAAATATGAGGCCAGCTTACATCGAGTTGGTGCAGCCGAGTCGGAGCTACATGAGGCTTATCGCCAGTTACGGCAAGAGTTCCATGCGGTGATCTTGATGTTGGTGCATTTGATTGAAGTGCGTTTGCAGCATGAAATTGGTAGTAGTGAGCGTTTCGCTCGCCTCGTGAAAACGTTTGCCGAATTTGCTGGATGTGAGGGGCACCAAATTGAGGACATTTATTATGCGGCGTTGTTGAAAGACATTGGCAAGGTGTTGTTGTCGGATGTCATTTTGCACAAGCCATTACGAGATATGAATGCGGTTGAGCGCAAAGCGTTTGCGATGACGCCAGTGAATGCTCAATCAGCATTGATGTTATTACAGCCCTTACAGAATGCAGCGAATGTTATTCGCTCACACATGGAACTATACAATGGCAAAGGGTTTCCAGATCGCTTAACGGGAGAGGCGATTCCCAAGGGTGCTCGAATTTTACGCATCGCGAATGATTACCTAGAGCTGCAAACCAAAGAAAATTTTGTTGGGCAAAAATTGGATGCGAAAGAGGCACTTGAGTATCTGCACAAAATGGCTGGGCAGCGTTATGACGGACAATTGCTTTCGGTTTTTGTTATGGCGTTGAACGATACGGGTGAAGCATTAGTTAATCGAATCGAGCGCATGACCGTCGATGAACTTAAACCAGGCAAGGTGTTGGCGGCACATTTTTTGAGTCCTGCTGGGGTGATTTTGCTTTCGGAAGGTACTCAGTTAACGGCGCATCACATTGAACGGTTGCACGCTTTAGAACGTCAATTTGAAGGCCATAAGATCTTTTTACAAGTATTGAACGACAGCGTAAGTCGTTAAGGACTTACGCTGAAAAGGTCATCACAAATCGTCTTGATGCGTTAAATAATGTCCTAATTTACTGGCTTTTGTGTTCAGGTAATTGTGATTGTGCGGGTTACGGCCGACTTCGATGGTGACTCGCTCGGTAACATTCACACCGGCTTCGGTTATGGCGTTAACCTTGCGTGGATTGTTGGTCATTAACCGAATTTCTTTGACGCCTAGGTGTTCCAGCATGGGTTGGCACATGCTGTAGTTGCGCATGTCGGCACCAAAGCCCAATTGTTCGTTGGCTTCGACGGTATCGGCGCCTTGGTCTTGTAGGTGGTAAGCTCGCACTTTATTCAGTAGCCCGATACCTCGGCCTTCTTGGCGCAGATACAGCACCACGCCATGCTGATGTTCTGCCACCGAGCGCAATGCTTCTTCCAGCTGAAAACCGCAGTCACAGCGCAAGCTAAATAACGCATCACCCGTCAGGCATTCGGAATGCATGCGTGCGAGTACCGGTTGACCATTGGCAATATCGCCCATGCTGAGGGCGACGTGTTCTTTGCCCGTGTTGCTGTCTTCAAAACCGTGCATGGTGAATGTACCGAAGGGTGTCGGTAACTGGCAGGACGCAATATACTTAATGCTCAAGGGCTTATCCCCTCAGAGTAAAACAGGGCACGTATTCTAACAGTGATCGCTGAAAACCACTAATCGGATGCATGAGACGACCTGTTTCTTTCTGCACGGTGATTTGCTCAAATGTTTGATGTCCTGTGCGCGTTGCCGTGAAGCCCCCCTTGTTTGGAGTTTTTATGCTGTTAATTCTTGTGATCGTGCTGCTGGTGTTATTGCTGTTTGCGCCTTCGTGGTGGGTGCAGCGAGTGCTGCGTCGTCACCATGAGCAGCGAGATGACTTTCCGGGTACGGGAGGGGACATGGCATGGCATTTGATCAATAAGTTGCAGTTACATGGCGTGACGGTTGAGTCCACGTTGGCGGGAGATCATTACGACCCGATGACACGTACGGTGCGTTTAACGGACGATAAACTCAATGGCAAAACACTGACCTCTGTCGTGGTTGCTGCTCACGAGGTTGGGCACGCTTATCAGCATGCGCGGCGTGAATGGTTATTTCAGACTCGTACAGGGCTGGCCTTAGTCAGCATGTGGCTTGAGCGAATTATTCCTCTGGCGCTGCTCGCTATTCCGCTGTTGGCATTGGTGTTTCCGGCGGCAATGCGCTGGGGCTTGTTGATTGCGGTTAGCGCTATGTTGCTGTCGACATTTCTGCATTTTCTAACGTTGCCCGTTGAATGGGATGCCAGTTTTGGCAAAGCATTGCCTTGGTTAGAGCAAGGTCAGTACTTAGCCGCTGACGATCACCGTGCAGCACGCCGCATTTTACAAGCGGCGGCGTTGACCTATTTGGCGGCATCGTTGGTTAGTTTGTTGAATGTGGCGCGCTGGTGGCGCTACTTGCGTCGCTGAATCAGCACGACCTGCATCGTTGTGTCGACGTTACTTCATCTGCTCTTTGATGAACTGGAACAGCTTCTTAAAATTTGTTCCGGGTTTTGGGGGTTCGCTGCTGCATTCTTTTTGTGCATTACGAACTAGGTTGCGCAGCGCTTGTCGGTCAACATGAGGGTATTCTTCGATAAAGGCGTTCAGGCCTTCGCTGTCTTGGATCAGACGAGTACGCCACTGTTCTTGCTGGCGAATAATGCGCCCATAGATTTCGCTGGATGGATCCAGTAGCTCCAATTCATGCGTGATGAGCTCGATGTTTTCATCGCGCATGAGCTTGCCAATATACTGAATGTGGCGACGTTTGGCTTCGTGTTGCTTTAAACGCTTATTTTCAAGCAATGCATTCAGTAGGTTTTCACTGATACTTAATTGTTGCCATTGTTGGTTATTGAGCTCAGTAAGGCGTTTGCCTAGATCCTGCCAGCGTTGCATTTCGCGTTTGGCTTCGGATTTGCTGATCTCGCTGTCATCGGTATCAAAAGGTTGGTTTGATTTGGTCATTACTGGCTCGTTGAAAATTAAAGATAAAATAAGGTGGCAAGTCCTAAGAACGACATGAATCCAACCACATCGGTAATGGTCGTTAACACAACACTGCCTGCCAGAGCAGGATCGATTCCTCGCGCTTTCATAATAAGCGGGAGTGCAGCACCACTGACCGCGGCAATCAATAAATTAATCATGATCGCGGCCGCAATGATGACGGCGATGCCCAGGTCGTTAAACCACCAATAGGTAATGACCGCAATCACGAAGGCCCACAGAATACCGTTTAAACCGGCGACAATAAGTTCACGCCTAAATAGCCAACGCATATTCGCGCCGCTCAAATGCCCTAAGGCTTGTCCACGAATAACCAAGGTCAGTACTTGGCTACCGGCGATCCCCCCCATACTGGCGACAATCGGCATCAAGACGGCTAGCGCCACAATTTGTTGGATGGTGGCTTCAAAAAGGCCAATAACTGCAGATGCCATGAACGCGGTGACTAAGTTAATTCCAAGCCAAACTGCACGGCGGCGGCTGGTTTTTAGTGCCGGTGCAAAGGTATCTTCTTCGTCATCCAAGCCTGCCATACTCATCAGAGAATGATCGGCTCGTTCACGAATCACGTCGACCACGTCATCGATGGTGATTCGACCAATTAAATGACCTGCGGCATCGACCACCGGGGCGGATACCAAGTCATGGCGTTCGAACAGTTTCGCAATTTCACTTTCGTGCTCGGTGGCTTGAATGACTCGCGCATCGGTCGTCATCACTTCACGTACGGTTTGCGATGGGTCGCAGACCAATAACTTATTGATCGGCAGTAAGCCGATGTATTCATTTTGTCGGTTAACAACCAATACGCTGTCTGTCATTGCCGGCAAACTTTTATGACGTCGTAAATAACGCAGCACCACATCCAACGTGATCTCGGGGCGAACCGTCACGGTGTCGGTGTTCATCAGACCACCGGCACTGTCTTCCGGGTAACCTAATACCGTTTCAATTCGTGCTCGGTCGACCTGGTCCATCGATTCGAGCACTTCTTGCGTCACACGCTCAGGCAGCTGTTGCAGCATGTCCGCGATGTCGTCAATCTCGAGATCGGCGGTGACATCAATGACTTCTTCAGCGGTCATGTCGCTGAGGAAGTGACCTTGGAGTTCTTCACTAAGGTATTGAAGAACTTCGCCTTCTAATTCTTTGTCGATTAGGTCCCATAAGATTTTACGGGCTTTCGGCGGTGACCCTTCAATGAGATGCGCAACATCGACGGGGGCGAGTCCGGAATTTAGGATACGACGAACTTGGTTCCAAGAACCACTGGCCAGTGCCTTGTTGAGGTTTTGAAGCCGAGTTTTTGCGTGCTCTTCTGGCTGGGCCATAGGACAGACTCGTTGAGAAAGATCAATAACGGGTTATTTTAGCGTGAATGCGTCATGAACACCATGAAGCCAATGCAGAGCGAGCAGATAGGCTGACATCAGCAGCGGTAATTGTTATTCACCTTCGTCAAAATAACGATTGATCAAATCCATGATGGCACGAATGGCGTGCTCTTCGTCTGGGCCGTCGGCTTCAAGGATCAGTGTTTTACCCTTGCTGGCAGCGAGCATCATGATGGCCATGATACTTTTTCCATCCACCATGCGATCTGCGTAGCCAACCTTGATGCTGCAGCTGAACAGCGACGCCGTTTGTACGAATTTTGCCGCTGCTCGGGCATGCAAACCGAGCTTGTTGATGATGGTCACTTCGGTTTTTGTCATGAGTTTAACCTAATCTGCCGACGGTAATTCGCGATGTCGTACCTGCACATTGGCGTATCCTTGTTTAAAATAAGCAGTGAGCTGTTCGGCCATATAGACCGAGCGGTGTTGCCCGCCGGTACAGCCAATGGCAATGGTCATATAGCTGCGATTGTTATCGATAAATCCGGGTAGCCACTGTTCAATAAAATAGCTGATATCGCGTTGCATGCGAGCCACATCAGGCTGTTCTTCTAAAAACCGTTGTATGGGTTCTTGTTGACCATTATAGGGGCGTAACTCCATCTGCCAATAGGGATTGGGCAAATTGCGCACGTCAAAGACGTAATCGGCATCGATGGGAATGCCATGTTTGAATCCGAACGATTCAAACAGGATGGCAATGTCTTCACCTTGGCGGTCGGCTACGCGTAATTTGATGAGGCTGCGTAGTTCGTGTACCGACATATTGGTGGTGTCGAGTACGAGGTCTGCCATATTCGCCAGCGGCTCCAGCAGTGCTTGTTCTTCCGCAATGGCTTCGGCTAAGGAGAGCGTTGCGCTGGTGAGTGGGTGTTTGCGTCGAGTGGCACTGAAGCGCTGTAATAATATCGGTTCTGAAGCGTCTAAATACACCACATCAAGGTGATATTCTTCATGCGGTAACTCCAATAACACGTCATTGATGCGTTCGCTGGAAATAGACAGATTGCGCGCATCAATACTCACCGCCACTTTGCTTAAGCGCGTATCTTGCTGGGTCATGCTGGCCAGTGAGGGTAGCAAAGAAATGGGCAAATTATCGATGCAATAGAACCCCAAATCTTCTAACACGTGCAACGCGCTGGATTTTCCTGATCCAGAGCGACCACTGATAACGACTAAGCGCATGCTGCCTCCTCCTTTAACAGGAACGTAGGTCGATTAGAATTGACTGATGGCGCGTTGATACAGTTGTTGGTTATTTGGGGCGTTGCGCAAGGCTTGTCGATATTCAGCGTTACTGAAATTGCTGGCGACAACGGCGAGTAATTGTAAGTGTTCGTCCGTCGCTTCTTCTGGCACAACAAGGGTAAAGACTAAATCCACTGGACGATGGTCAATGGCGTCAAAATCGATGGGTTCCGGTAACGTCAGTAACACGGCGAACGCGTGTTGGCATTGTTTTAGCCGGCAGTGAGGAATGGCAACGCCTTCGCCTATGCCGGTACTGCCCATGCGTTCGCGTGTCAGTAAGCGTTCGTAAACATCATCACTACTGCCCACGTGAAGTTGCTTGCCAAGATAATCTCCAAGGAATTCGAGCAGTTTCTTTTTGCTGGAGATGGCTTGATCGACTAAACAGTGTTCGGGGGCCAAGATGTCTACGATGCCAATGGTCATATCAGTGTCCGTGTTGACGTGCTACGGTTTTTTCTTTGTGTTTCAAGACTTGACGGTCCAGCTTTTCGATCATGGAGTCGATCGCAGCATACATGTCGTCTTGTTGGCAGCTAGCATGAATGTCGGCACCACTGACGTGAATCGTGGCCTCGGCTTTTTGTCCTGTTTTTTCAACCGTTAATGTGACTTGTCCTGTGGTGATGTGGTCGAAATGGCGAGTGATTTTTGCCATTTTTTCTTCAACGTAGGTGTTCAATGCATCCGTCACTTCTACATGGTGGCCGCTGATGTTTATTTTCATATCCAGACTCCTTATGTGCTGGTTAGATCAGTTGTTTTCGTTCGTTCGATGGTGGAATCAACATGGCTTCACGGTATTTAGCCACCGTGCGCCGTGCAACGTTAATGCCTTTGTCGCCCAATAATGCAGCGATCTTATTGTCACTGAGTGGTTTGCGTGTATTTTCCTCAGCAATCAGTTTTTTAATCATGGCACGAATGGCGGTGGATGAACATTCACCACCGCTGTCAGTACTCACATGGCTAGAGAAAAAGTATTTTAATTCAAAGATGCCACGTGGCGTATGCATGAATTTTTGCGTAGTCACCCGTGATATGGTGGATTCGTGCATACCAACAGCATCGGCAATGTCATGCAAGACCAATGGTTTCATGGCTTCCGGACCTTGCTCAAAAAAGTCGATTTGGTATTCAACGATTTTACTGGCCACTTTGAGTAAGGTGTCATTTCGACTTTGTAGACTTTTAATAAACCAACGTGCTTCTTGTAAGTTGTCTTTTAAATAGGTGTTGTCGGCACTGTTGTCGGCACGCTTGATCAGGGCGGCGTAGTCGTTGTTGACTCGCAACTTGGGGGCGATGTCGGGGTTCAATTCCACGCGCCAGCTGTCGTTGACCTGCCGGACAATCACATCTGGAATGACGTATTCTGCTTGTTCCGAGCTGATGCTGGAACCGGGCTTGGGGTTTAATTCTTTGATGAGCCGTAAGATGGCTTTCAAATCATCTTCTTTGAGTTTGGTCTTGCGTAATAATGTTGGGTAATCACGATTTCCCAATAAGTCGATGTATTCGCGAATAACCAGCTTGGCTTGAGCCAGCCAAGGTGTGTCTTCCGCCAGCTGATTGAGTTGCAACAATAAGCACTCTCGTAGGTCGCGAGCAAACACTCCGGCAGGATCGAATTGTTGTAAACGGTGTAGAACCGCCATGACTTCGTCTTCCTCGACCTCTAAAGCCGGGTCGATGCTGTCGAGGACATCATCGACGGTGGTGTGTAAATACCCTTCGTCGTCGAGCCCATCCACCAGCATAAAGGCAATTTCTCGGTCGGTGTCTGACATGGGCGTCAAGTTCAGCTGCCATAGAATGTGATCTTGTAGATTGTCTGTCGTGGCATGGCGGGCATCGTAGTCGAAGTTGTCATCACTGACGGGGCCGCTACTGGCAACGCTGGCGCTGGGCTGATAGGTGTCGTCCCAGTCACTGTCTAGAGGAAGATCGTCCGGGATCTTATCATCGGCCCATTGATCGTCTAATTCATGCTGACTGTCGTCTGTGCTGCGCTCGCGTTCTGAGTTGAGTTCACTGACACTGCTGTGTTGTTCGTATTCGTTATTCGGTGCTTCGGTGGGCTCGTCGTGTTCTTCTGTTTCGAGCAGAGGGTTTGAGTCGAGTGCTTCTTGAATTTCGTGTTGTAAATCGAGCGTCGACAATTGTAACAAGCGGATGGCTTGTTGCAGCTGCGGGGTCATTGTCAGTTGCTGACCCATTTTTAGCTGAAGGGATGCTTTCATAGCGTTATAACAGTTACCTTGAATACGGCATGGCCTTTAAGGGCATTATAGGTCAGTCGCTGCAGGTTGGAATGCTTTACGAAAAACTTTTGCACAAAAAATGCCAATACCTGCGGTGTGTCAGTATTTTGTTTTATAAGCGGAAATCATGCCCCAAATACACATTGCGAACTTGCTCATTCGCCAGTACTTCGTCGGCGGTGCCTTCGGCAATAATGTGACCGCCGCCTACGATATAGGCTTTTTCACAAATAGCGAGGGTTTCACGAACATTGTGATCGGTAATCAAGACACCGATGCCACGCTGTTTCAGTTGCCGAATGATGTCCATGATGTCGGCGACCGAAATTGGATCCACACCGGCGAACGGTTCATCCAGTAGAATGAATGCGGGTTCGGCCGCGAGCGCACGTGCAATTTCAACACGTCGACGTTCACCGCCGGATAATGACATGCCTAAGTTGTTACGAATGTGCTGGATATGAAACTCATCCAGCAAGGATTCCAGTTTCGCTTGGCGCTGTATTTTGTTGAGATCTTTACGCGTTTCGAGGATGGCAAGAATGTTATCGGCGACAGATAGCTTGCGAAAAATCGACGCTTCTTGTGGTAGATAGCCAATACCACGCTGCGCTCGACCATGCATGGGCAGATGACTGATGTCTTCACCATCGATGGTGACGCGTCCTTTGTCGGCTTGCACTAAATTGACAATCATATAAAAGCAGGTGGTTTTTCCCGCGCCATTCGGACCTAATAATCCCACGATTTGACCACTTTCGACGGTCATTGATACGTCCTTGACAACCGGGCGGCCATTGTAACTCTTGGCCAAATGCTTAGCGCTGAGGGTTTTCATTAGGCACCTGTTGCGGTTGGATGATGACTTGAATGCGTTGGTTGGTTGGCTCGGTATCGGTGTCGTTATTCAGCGCTTTGATGATGTCATCCAGCATATTGTAATGGATGTGCTCACCACGGATGAGATTGCCTTCCTGTTCCAGCTGCGCTTGCCCACGGAGGTGGATGTTGTTTTCGGCGGCCAGATAATCGATGCGCAATGCTTCGGCAAAGGTTAGCGGTTCGTTTTCGGCGATTTGCTGTTGGTAGCGCGCGGGTTGGCCAATGGCAATGGCACGATCTAATTGCTCTTCTCCGCGATGCAGAGTGATGCGATCTGCCTCAATTTTTAATGTGCCTTGGGTCAGTACGACGTCGCCAATGTAGGTAACAACGCCTTGGCGACGATCCATTTCAGCACGATCAGCGGAAATGTGGATTTCTTCATGGATGTCGCTTGGCAATGCGGTTGCCGTGACGCTGACACTCAAGCCGAGGCTGATGATGAAACCGCGTAAGTGGTTTCTATTCAGGGCGAGAAACGGGAACATGGCGTGTCGTTACCTCAGAATGCAGTTGTAAATGCTGTTGTGGAATATCCAGATGGAGTCCGATGGCGGTGGTTTCGCTGTCTCGACTTTGTAGGCGTACCCATTCATCGGTATTGGCGTGTTGCTGATCAACATGGTACAGCAAAAAGTCTGTGGTCAGGCGCATCGGATTGTGATCGTCTAGGCTACGTACGATCACCTGTTGTTTGAAGTGGAGCTGCTGCTCCGTTTCGTTTAGGTGTCCGTGCTCCGAACGAATGTGCCAGTCTTGGCCTTGGTCATCGGTGGTGGCGATTTCTGGCAGGATAAACTCCGTGACCTGGCGCTGAGGGTAGCTGGCTGACTGTGATGCGATAATGGTCTGTTGTAATCGTCCCTCGCGGTTGTAATAACGATTAATCAGTTGCTCACCGAAAAACTCGGCTTCGTCGGTGTCTTCACCCACCAAGCGATCACTGGCTTGATGGGTATAGCGTTCAACGAATAACAGTGCCGCGCCAAAGAGCAGGGTCGATAACAACAGCCAATAGCGCTTGCGCATTACAATACGCCTGCGCGCAACAGGTCATGCATGTTGATGACACCGACGACGCGCGATTCGTCCATGACCACGAGAGCATTGATCTTGTTGTCTTCCATGATTTTTAACGCTTCTGCGGCGAGTGCGTTAGGCTGAGTTGTTTTGCAGTGCGCGGTCATGACGTCGAGCATGGTGGCGGTATGGATATCAATGCCATGATCAATGGCGCGACGCAGATCGCCATCGGTGAAAATTCCGATGAGATCACCATTGGCCGATTGAACCGTGGTCATGCCTAAGCCTTTTGAGGTGACTTCGAGCAATGCTTGTGACAGTTTGGTTTCTACGGTAACGACAGGAATTTGTTTGCCACCGTGCATGATGTCTTCGACTTTTAGTAGCAGGCGTCGCCCCAGTGAGCCGCCTGGATGGGAGAACGCAAAGTCTTCGGCCGTAAATCCGCGCGCTTCGAGTAAGGCGATGGCAAGGGCGTCCCCCATTACTAACGCGGTCGTTGTTGACGATGTGGGTGCTAAATCCAGTGGGCAGGCTTCTTGGTCGACGGCGGTGTTTAAGTGGCTGCTGGCGGCGTTAGCGAGGGTTGAGTTAGGATTTCCAGTAATGCTGATTAAGGCGGTGCCCATGCGCTTGAGCAAGGGCAATAAGCTGGTTACTTCGGCCGTTTCGCCTGAATTAGACAGGGCAATAACCACATCGTTGGGTGTGATCATACCCATGTCGCCGTGGCTTGCTTCCCCTGGGTGAACAAAAAAGGCGGGGGAGCCGGTGCTGGCGAGTGTGGCGGCGATTTTATTTCCGACGTGACCGGACTTGCCCATGCCGGTGACGACGATACGGCCAGTGCATTGCAATAACAATTGACAAGCCAGTGTAAAGGATTGATCAATGCGAGGTGCGAGAGCGGCAACGGCTTGTTGTTCAATGTGAATGGTACGCTGTCCCGATTGAATAAAGTCGAAATCGTAATTGATGCTCATGAGGTAGCCATGTTGGTAATCATAATGAAACGCACTACTTAGGCATAAAGGCCGAAAGATACAGAGTGTTAACGGGCTTAATGGTTCATAGGGCCAAGTTGTGCATAAAGTCTTGTTGGTAGGCATTGTACCGTAGGTAATTCTTCACGCAATTGCAACGCAGCGTTTTTCCGCCTTTTACCAACAGTGATTGGTGGGGTGCGAGTAATCCGTTATGCTGCATGTTGACATTGTGTGTATTTATTGTAACTGGAGGCAGGGTGATAACCGATCCCTACGTAACGATCAAGGGGCTGACCTTTTACCGTTCAGGTCGTCGTATATTTGATGAGTTAGACGTGTCGTTTCCACGCGGGAAGGTCACCGCCATCATGGGACCCAGTGGCACAGGAAAAACGACGTTATTGCGCCTTATTGGTGGGCAGTTGGTACCAGAGCATGGGCATGTGATTGTCGATGGTACGCGCCTTGATGGCTTATCGAGGGCTCAATTGTTTGAATTACGACGCCGTAAAATGGGGATGCTTTTTCAAACGGGTGCCTTGTTCACGGATTTGAACGTGTTCGATAACATCGCCTTTCCGTTGCGTGTGCACACCAATTTATCGGAATCGATGATTCGAGATTTGGTGCTGATGAAGTTAGAAGCCGTTGGTTTGCGTGGTGCGCGTGATTTGCAACCCAGTGAGTTGTCTGGTGGCATGGCGCGTCGAGTCGCGTTGGCGCGGTCGATTGCTATGGATCCCGAAATGATCATGTACGACGAGCCATTTACCGGTCTTGATCCAATTTCAATGGCCATGATTGTGAAATTAATCAAAGGCTTAAATGAAGCCTTAGGTCTGACCAGTTTGCTGGTATCGCACGATGTTGAGGAGTCTTGTGCGATTGCGGATTATTTGTGCATTCTGTCAGGAGGTAAGGTGATTGGTTTTGATACTCCTGACGCGTTGCGCCAGCATGGCAATGCCGAAGTAAAACAGTTTTTGCAGGGGGATGCTGATGGTCCTGTGGCCTTCCATTATCCGGCCAGCGATTATCGTGATGATATTTTGCAAGGAGTAACGCGATCATGATTCGCTTTGTGCAACGTGTGGGGCAGCATGGCGTTCAAACGCTGACGTCGCTGGGTCGTGCGACGGTTTTTTTTGCGCGCTCACTGTTGTGGGGCGGGCCTGGCAGTGCGGGATTTGGTGAATTTATTAAACAAATTCATGCGCTCGGCGTACGGTCACTGTCGATTGTGATTGTGGCCGGTTTTTTTGTGGGCATGGTGCTGGCTCTGCAAGGCTACAGTATTTTAGTCAGTTTCGGCTCTGAGGCGGCGCTCGGTACCATGGTGGCTTTAACCTTATTACGCGAGCTGGGTCCCGTATTGACCGCGCTGCTGTTTGCCGGACGAGCTGGCTCGGCGCTGACGGCTGAGATCGGGTTAATGAAAGCCACAGATCAGTTGTCAGCGATGGAGATGATGGGTGTTGATCCATTAAAGCGCGTGATCACGCCTCGGTTATGGGCTGGCATTGTCGCTATGCCTATTTTGGCAGCACTGTTCAGTGTTGTTGGTATTTGGGGTGGTGCGTTTGTGGCGGTGGATATGATCGGCATCGACGATGGTGCGTATTGGGGTAATATGCAGGCGGCGGTTGTCTTTTATGACGATGTCATTAAAGGTCTGATCAAGTCGTTGGTTTTTGGCGTGGTGGTTACGTGGATTGCGGTGTATCAAGGGTTTGATGCGGTTCCTACGGCAGAAGGCATTGGTAAATCGACGACACAGACGGTGGTGTTATCGTCATTGGCGGTATTGGGTTTGGATTTTGTATTAACAGCAGCCATGCTGGGAGGCTTGTAAGATGCGCATGCGTACAGTGGAATTGTCGGTCGGGATTTTTATGTTGTTGGGTGTCATTGCCATGGTGTTGATGGCGTTGAGGGTCAGTGGCTTAACCCATAGCGCACAGGGTGAGACATACACCTTAAAAGCGCGTTTTGAAAACCTAGCAGGTTTGAACGAACGAGCAAAAGTCTCTATGTCGGGTGTCACCATTGGTCGAGTGACACGCATCACGCTGGATCCGGAGTGGTATGCGGCGGTGGTTGAGATGGAGATCAGTACGCAAAAAATGCGCACGTTATCGCGTGATAGCTCGGCGGCCATTTTAACGGCTGGGCTGTTGGGTGAAAAATACATTGGATTGACCGTAGGGGCTGAGGACGAGTATTTAACCGATGGCGATTGGATTGAGGACACGCAGTCAGGCATTGTCCTAGAAGAGCTGATTGGCCGTTTTTTATTCAATAGCGCGGGGCAATAATGGTCAGCAAAGCTACGAGTACTCAGCCTGAGGCAGGGCCTCAGTTGCAGGCCATTGATGCAAGTCATGCCAGTTTGAGCGGTGATTTGACGTTGTTCAGTGTGGCTGCCTTGGTCGAGCCAGGCGAGCGGTTGATTGATCAAGCGCGGGGAGGGACGTGGCATTTGGACTTGGCGCAGGTAACGGGAGTTTCAAGTGCGGCGGTTGCCTTGCTACTCGATTGGTTGCGCTACGCCACTCACGTCGGTGTGCGCTTACAATTGCAGCATCTTCCTGATGCTATGCGCCCAATCATCGCCATCAGTGATCTTGAAATGGTGTTTGATGAATTGGAGCTGGTGGAATAAATCCGCTATGATTGCCCGCTTTCTTGAATGACTTGGTGACTAATCATGACCCCGACCGAGATATTAGCGATTTTACAAGCAGCCGAACCATCGGTGAGTTGGGCTGTGGATGGCGATGGTTACAAATACGAAGTCAATGCGGTGAGCGATGTGTTTACTGACTTGAATGCGGTAAAACGGCAACAGTTTGTGTATCGTATCTTAAATCCCTACATTGCAGATGGTCGCATTCATGCGGTCACTATTCGTACCCTGACTCCCGCTGAACAAGCGGCCTCTTGAGAGTATTCTGATGGAAAAGCTGAGAATTCGCGGTGGAAATCGCCTTGACGGCGATGTTCGCATTTCCGGCGCAAAAAATTCGGCACTGCCTATTTTGGCGGCCACCTTGTTAGCCGATGGCGTGATGCATGTGGGCAATTTGCCGCATCTTCATGATATTACCACCATGCTGGAATTATTGGGCAGCATGGGGGTTGGCGTCGCGATTAATGAAGATATGTCGGTTGAAACAGACAGTAATCAGTTGGTCAGCTGTGTTGCTCCCTATGACTTAGTGCGCACCATGCGAGCGTCTATTTTGGTGCTTGGGCCTCTGTTGGCACGCTATGGCGAAGCCGAAGTCTCGTTGCCCGGTGGTTGTGCCATTGGTAGTCGTCCGGTTGATTTACACTTACGTGGTATGGAAGCATTGGGCGCAACCGTCGAAGTGATGGATGGTTACATCAAAGCCCACGTTCCTAGTGGACGCTTAGTGGGCGCTAATATCTTTTTTGATACGGTTACCGTGACGGGTACCGAAAACGTGATGATGGCCGCGGTTCTGGCTAAAGGCACAACGGTGTTAGAAAACGCCGCCCGTGAACCAGAAGTGGTGGATTTGGCGGATTGCTTAAACGCGATGGGTGCACGTATTACCGGTGCCGGTACCGATACCATGACCATTGAGGGTGTGGATGCCTTGCATGGTTGTTTTTTCAATGTCTTGCCAGATCGTATCGAGACCGGTACTTACTTGGTTGCCGCAGCGGTCACAGGCGGCCGTGTTAAGTGCAAAGATACCGATCCCACGTTGATGGAAGCGGTATTGCATAAGCTAGAGGAAGCGGGTGCCAAAGTGACTTGTGGCAAAGACTGGATCGAGCTGGATATGGAAGGCCGTCGTCCCAAATCCGTTAATATTCGTACGGCCCCTCACCCTGCATTTCCAACCGATATGCAAGCCCAATTTGTGGTGTTGAATGCCATCGCGGAAGGAACGGCAACGGTGGTTGAGACGGTGTTTGAGAATCGTTTTATGCACGCGCAAGAGCTCGTGCGCATGGGTGCCGACATTCACGTCGAGGGAAACACGGCCATTGTCACTGGCAAAGCGGGACTGAGTGGCGCTCCGGTCATGGCAACCGATTTGCGTGCATCGGCATCGTTGGTGATTGCCGCACTGGTGGCTGACGGTGAAACCGATGTTAACCGTATTTATCACATTGATCGCGGTTACGAATGCATTGAAGAAAAATTCCAGCAACTAGGCGCTAACATCCGCCGAGTATCGGCTTAAACGCATTACTGAGGACGCGCACTGTATGACTCAACCGTTGACCATCGCATTGTCGAAAGGCCGTATTTTAGACGATACACTCCCTTTGTTGGCCGAAGCCGGCATTCATCCAGCGGAAGACATTCATAAAAGCCGTAAATTGATTTTTGACACGAACCACGAGCACATCAAGCTGGTGGTGATTCGTGCGACCGATGTGCCGACTTACGTTGAATACGGTGCTGCGGATCTGGGTGTCGCGGGTAAAGACGTATTGATGGAATACGGCAGCGACAATTTGTGCGAGCCGTTGGATTTGAATATTGCGACTTGTCGTTTAATGACAGCAGCGCTCAAGGGGGCTGTGATGCCCCATGGCCGTTTGAAGGTAGCGACTAAATTCGTCAATGTGGCAAAGCGCTACTTTGCCGAACAAGGGCGTCAAGTGGACATCATCAAGCTGTATGGTGGCATGGAACTCGCGCCTATTATGGGGCTGGCCGACATGATCGTCGATATTGTCGACACGGGCAGTACGTTAAAAGCCAATGGTTTAGAAGCTCTCGATTTGATTGCGCCTGTCAGCTCTCGATTGGTGGCTGGACGTGCAGCAATGAAAGTAAAGCATGCGCAGATTCAACCCATTATTGATCAAATGGCGGCTGCTGTCGCACGTCAACGTAATAACGCCCAATAACGGAGTCAGTATGAGCATCACGATTCGTCGATTTGATAGCGCTCAGCCGGATTTTGCTGAGCAAATGGAACAACTGTTGGCTTGGGATTCGGTATCCGATGCCGCCGTTCAGCATGCCGTAACCGATATTGTGAATCAGGTTCGTGAGCGTGGTGACATGGCCGTCATTGAATACACCAATCGTTTCGATCGTATGTCCGTCGATTCGATGGTCGCGTTAGAGCTTAGTCAGGCACAATTGCAACAGGCGTTAGAGACATTGCCAGAGGCACAACGCGATGCGTTATTGCAAGCGGCAGAACGTGTGCGTCGTTACCACGAAAAGCAAAAGCAAGACTCATGGCAGTACCGCGAAGACGATGGCACCTTGCTTGGTCAAAAAGTAACGCCGATGGATCGTGTGGGTATCTATGTACCTGGAGGGAAAGCGGCTTATCCGTCTTCCGTTCTGATGAATGCCATTCCCGCGCACGTGGCGGGTGTGCAAGAAATCATCATGGTCGTGCCGACACCGGATGGTGAGCTGAATCAATTGGTGTTGGCGGCCGCTGCGGCTGCAGGTGTTGACCGTGTATTCACCATCGGCGGTGCGCAAGCCGTGGCTGCGTTGGCTTACGGCACAGAAACCGTTCCGAAGGTCGATAAGATCGTCGGTCCCGGTAACATTTACGTAGCCACCGCCAAACGCATGGTATTTGGTGCGGTTGGTATTGATATGATCGCAGGTCCGTCGGAGATATTGGTGGTATGTGATGGTCAAACCAACGCCGATTGGATTGCGATGGATTTGTTTTCACAAGCCGAACACGACGAAGACGCACAGTCGATCTTAGTCACGACTGACGCGCAATTTTTGGATGAGGTTGAGCAAGCCATTGAGCGCTTATTGCCGACCATGGAGCGAGCCGACATCATTCGTACCTCTCTCAGTGAGCGTGGTGCCTTAATTTTGGCGCACAGTGAAGACGATGCGATCGCATTGATTAACCGCATTGCTCCAGAACATTTGGAGTTGTCGGTGGCGGATCCGGAAGCATGGTTGCCCAGCATTCGTCATGCAGGTGCCATCTTTATGGGACGTTATACGGCCGAAGCGCTAGGGGATTACTGCGCAGGCCCGAACCACGTATTGCCGACATCGGGTACCGCGCGTTTTTCTTCGCCACTGGGTGTCTATGATTTTCAAAAGCGCTCTTCGTTGATTATGTGCTCAGCGCAAGGTGCATCCGACATGGGTAAAGTGGCATCGGTGTTGGCGCGAGGTGAGTTCTTGACGGCTCACGCACGCTCTGCCGAATACCGTATTTTGGATTGATCTATGGGTGACTCAGTCAATATGACGCTTGATCAGCAAGTAACGCGTTTGATTCGTCCGGAAATCCGAGCCCTTCAGGCGTATCCGGTGGCTGATGCCAGCGGCATGATCAAATTGGATGCGATGGAAAATCCTTATCAGTGGCCAGAAGAGTTGGTCAGTGACTGGCAGCAGCGTTTGGCCGACTGCGACTTGAATCGGTATCCGCATCCAACCGCGCCGGAGGTCATTGCCGGTTTGCGTCAGGCGATGGCCATTCCCGATACGTACGATGTGTTATTGGGTAATGGGTCGGACGAAATTATTCAGTTATTAGCCATGGCGGTAGCGCAACCGGGTGCAACCGTGTTGGCACCCGAGCCTGGGTTTGTGATGTACAAGATGATCGCTACCTACCTTGGTCTTCGATACGTTGCCGTGAATTTACAGGCCGATTTCAGTTTAGATGTTGAGGCGATGATTGCGGCCATTAACGCCCAGCAGCCAGCTCTGATTTTTCTAGCCCAGCCGAATAATCCAACCGGAAATTTGTGGGCAGAAGACGATTTGCACGCGATTATCCAAGCCAGTCAGGGCATTGTTGTGATTGACGAGGCGTATTTGCCGTTTTCCAGCCGCAATCATTTATCGTGGTTGGATCGATACGAACATGTATTGGTTATGCGTACCTTGTCTAAGGCGGGTTTAGCCGGTTTACGCTTAGGTTTGTTGATTGGGCGACCAGCTTGGTTGCATGAGATCAACAAATTGCGGATGCCTTATAACATCAATGTGCTAACCCAAGCGTCTGCGACATTTGCCTTGCAACATTACGATGTGCTGCAAGAACAATGTGAATTGTTGCGCCAGCAACGAGAATGGTTGATGCTGGAACTGGAGCGCTTGTCGTTAATTGTGTTTCCGAGCGAAGCCAATTTTGTTTTGGTTCGTTGCCCTGATCATAATGCGCGCGCGTTGTTTGAGCATTTGCAGCAACACAAGATTTTGATCAAGTGTTTGGATGGCGGTCATCCACTGCTTGATCAATGCCTGCGTATCACGGTGGGTAAGCCACTGGAGAATCGAGCTCTGATCGAGGCGTTACAAGCTTATCGTTCAGTCTGAGACAATCGCCGCCCAGCGGTGGCGGTGATTTCTTGCACTTGTCCTTCACGTAACAGTGTCAGCCGAATGCCATCACCTGGTCGTAATGCCGCAATTTGGTTCATCGCGGTGCGTGCATTTTGCGCATTGTTGCCGTTGATTTGTAAGACAATATCGCCTATCTGTAAACCGGCTTGAGCGGCAGGGCCTTGTTCCGTCACGCCCATAATCACCAAGCCGCTGAGTTGACTCGGCAAGCCAATCGAGGCAAGTAATTCTGGATTGGCTTCCCGCACTTCGATGCCTAGCCAGCCACGTATGGTGCTGCCATGGCGAGCGATATCGGTCAGTACGCGAGTGGCCACATCGCTGGGGATGGCAAAGCCAATACCTTCGCTACCGCCAGACTTGGAAAAAATAGCGGTATTGATGCCCACTAATTCGCCATACGCATTAATCAAGGCGCCGCCAGAGTTGCCTGGGTTAATCGCAGCATCGGTTTGAAGGTAGTTTTCGTAAGTATTCAGGCCCAGCTGATTGCGCCCTGTCGCAGAAATGATGCCCATTGTCACGGTTTGGCCAACGCCAAAGGGATTGCCGATGGCCAGCACCACATCACCAACACTCAGACTACGATTGGAAGTGACATGGATAAAAGGCAGGTCGGTTAATTCAATTCGTAAGACGGCCAAGTCCACTTCAGGATCCGTGCCAATTAAGCGTGCATTGGCTTCTCTGCCGTCGCGCAACGCCACCACAATCTCATCGGCGCCAGAGATTACGTGGTAATTGGTCAATACATAACCATTGGCCGACATGATCACGCCAGAACCTAAGCTCGATTGCACTCGATCGTTGGCTTGCGGGGCATCAAAAAAACGCTGAAAGAACGGATCATCGAACAATGGGTGGTGACGTTGAACGCGTTTGCGGGTGTAAATGTTGACAACGGCCGGTGCGGCTTGTTCAACCGCATTGGCGTAGCTAACCGGAGCGTCACGGTTAGCGCCTTGCTGTATGGTTGGTAAGGGCGCTGCTGGCGATGGAAGAATCCACTCAGGTGCCCACAGTAAGATGGATAGGGCAATGACTAAGCCGGTTAAAAAGGGCAGTAATAAACGCTGTAACCTGGTTGTGATTGGCAGAAACTGCATTTACCCTCAATCCTCGATACACTGTCGCAAAGTTGCATTCATTGAGATATTACCATGATTGATCGAACACAACTGCTCAAGCACTTAGACACATTATTAAACAGCGCGCGTATTAAAGACTATTGTCCGAACGGACTGCAAGTAGAAGGCTCGGAGGACGTGCATTATGTCGTGACCGGTGTGACGGCGAGTCAGGCATTGATTGATGCCGCCATTGCCTGCGGTGCCGATACCATTTTGGTGCACCACGGTTATTTTTGGAAGGGCGAAAATGAACGGATTACGGGGATTAAAAAAGAGCGTTTGAAGTCGTTGTTGCAACATGACATCAATTTAATCGCGTATCACTTACCGTTGGATTTGCATCCTGTGTACGGCAATAACGTGCAATTAGCCGATGTGCTTGGTTTGCAAATTGACGGCTTGTTGAACGAAGCCGATCCGTCGATGCCTGGGCATATTGGTCGTTTGCCAGAACCAATGACAGGCAGGCAGTTTGCCGATTGGATCGGTCAACAATTGCAGCGTGTTCCGCAGCACATTGGTGAGGCGAATGACATTGTCGAAACCGTGGCATGGTGCACTGGTGGGGCACAAGGGTATTTACAAGCCGCGATTGATGCCGGTGTGGATGCCTACATTACGGGTGAGATTAATGAACCTGCCGTACATTTGGCGCGTGAAACAGGGACGCATTTTTATGCGGCGGGTCATCATGCGACCGAACGTTACGGTGCTAAGGCATTAGGAGAATACCTGGCGCAGGAGTTTCACCTTCGCGTTGATTTTATTGATATTGATAACCCCGCTTAACCGACGCGTGAGTGCCCATTAGGAATGTAATCCGTTAGAATGCCAACAACTCTGCATGGGAATCTGGTTATTATGATGTATGAAGTGGTAGGCGGCGTGTTGATTGGCCTGGCGGCGACGTTGTTGTGGTTCAGTGTTGGGCGTATCAGTGGTATGACGGGCGTGGTCTCTAGCGTATTTATGCTGAGGGATGTGCAGCGCCATTGGGCATTCTGGTTTTTACTGGGGTTGGTGCTGACGTATCCACTGGCCCAATGGTTTGGGCTAGAGATCAGTATCCAGATGACGGATGATTACGGGTTGATTCTGGCTGCAGGCTTATTGGTCGGCATCGGTACCTACCTAGGTAATGGTTGTACCAGTGGCCATGGTGTGTGTGGTACAGCTCGGCTTTCTCCTCGATCAATAGTGGCGACCTGTGTTTTTATTGCCGTGGGTGTTTTGACGGTGGCACTGATGAATGCCTTATTCGGAGGTGGTGCATGAACCGTGCGGTATTGGGATCGGTGTTGTCGTTAATGAGTGGCGCATTATTTGGCGCAGGGTTGTTGCTTTCTGGTATGAATAATCCAGAAAAAGTGCGTGCTTTTCTCGATGTGTTTGGTGCATGGCAGCCAGCGCTTATCGCGGTCATGGCTTCGGCGGTACTTATCTTTGGGCTGGCCTTTGCTTTGAGTCAGCGGATGGATAAACCGTGGTTTGCCGATCGATTTCATGTGCCGAGTTTATTGGGTATTGATCGACGATTGTTGTTCGGAGCTGTGTTGTTCGGCATGGGATGGGGGTTAGTTGGCTTATGCCCAGGACCTGCGCTGGTCAATTTACTCAGCTTTGATCATCGTATTTTGCTGTTTTTATTGGCGTTGTTTGTCGGCAATCGCATTGCCCATGGCGTCGTTGGCCCTGCCAAATAATCGGATTTACAGTGCGTTACTAATGCGCGGTATAAAAAAACCCAAGTGCATGCACTTGGGTTTTTTGTTAGTCGTTAGCGCTTATTGAGCGGCTTCGACAATACGCTTCATGTCGGTCATGTAACCACGCAATTCTTGACCGATCCACTCAACAGGATGGTTGCGAATGGCTTCGTTCACTTCGATCAAACGCTTGTTGTCAACGGAGTTGGACTTAACCGTCAAGCCCTTGCCAATGACATCGGTTGCGATGAACGGCATGAACTTCTCGCGCAACAAAGGAACGGCGGCGTGAGAGAACAGGTAGTTGCCGTATTCCGCCGTGTCTGAAATGACGACGTTCATTTCGTACAGTTTACGACGGGCAATGGTGTTGGCGATCAGAGGCGTCTCGTGCAATGACTCATAGTATGCAGACTCTTCAACGATGCCGCTTTCCACCATGGTTTCGAACGCCAACTCAACACCGGCTTTGATCATGGCAACCAGCATGATGCCGTGATCGAAGTATTCTTGTTCATCGATAGCTACATCGGAAACAGGTGCTTTTTCAAAACCGGTTTCTAAGGTTTCTGCGCGCCACGTTAACAAGTTTTTGTCATCGTTTGCCCAGTCAGCCATCATGGTGCGAGAGAATTCGCCGGTCATGATGTCGTCTTGATGCTTACGGAACAAAGGACGCATCAATTCTTTCAGCTCTTCGGCCATATCAAACGCAGCGATTTTCGCTGGGTTGGATAAACGATCCATCATGTTGGTGATGCCACCGTACTTCAATGCTTCGGTCACGGTTTCCCAACCGAATTGGATCAATTTGGCGGCATAACCTTCGTCGATACCGTCTTCGACCATTTTCTCGAAGCCCAGGATCGCGCCAGTTTGCAACATACCACACAGAATGGTTTGCTCGCCCATCAGGTCGGATTTCACTTCCGCAACGAAGGATGACTCTAAACAGCCGGCACGGTGGCCGCCAGTGCCAGCCGCCCATGCTTTCGCGATGTCCCAGCCTTCGCCTTTCGGATCGTTCTCAGGGTGAACAGCGATCAGTGTAGGAACACCAAACCCACGCTTGTACTCTTCACGTACTTCTGAACCAGGGCACTTAGGTGCCACCATGACAACGGTTAAGTCAGAGCGGATTTGCATGCCTTCTTCAACAATGTTGAAGCCGTGTGAATAACCCAAACATGCACCTTCTTTCATCATAGGCATAACCGCATTCACTACGGCCGTGTGCTGTTTGTCAGGCGTCAGGTTAATCAGTAAATCGGCTTGTGGTACTAATTCTTCGTAAGTACCCACTGCGAAACCGTTTTCGGTCGCGTTTTTCCAAGATTGACGCTTTTCAGCAATGGCTTCTGCACGCAAGGTGTAAGAAACATCCAAGCCAGAATCGCGCATATTCATGCCTTGGTTCAAGCCTTGAGCACCACAACCGATGATGACGATTTTTTTGCCTTTTAAGTAATCGGCTTCGGTGGCGAATTCCGAACGATCCATGAAGCGACAACGACCGAGTTGATCCAGTTGTTCACGCAAATTCAGTGTATTGAAATAGTTAGTACCCATGCTTTTATCTCCTCAATAAATAGCGATAAGAAAAGGTTGCGCACATAGTAGTGCAAGTTCAGCTTTGCGTAAAATGCTATATTTGCGCTATCTTGTTGCAGAAAATGCAATGATGGTATGGGTCGTGGATTATAAAGATTTGCAGGTGTTTCAGAGTGTGGCGACCACCTTACATTTGGGTCGAGTCAGCCAGCAATTGCACATGAGTGCGTCGACATTAAGTCGACGATTGAGCAAAATTGAACAAGAGGTCGGAGCGTGTTTGATTGATCGGGGTGTTTCACCTTGGCAGTTAACACCGGCGGGTGAACTGTTTCGCCAATATGTTGAGCAAACCCTATCGTCATGGCAGCAGTTGCGTCGTAACGTGAGTCAGCACATCAGTGATTTAGCGGGGAGCTTGACCTTGTATTGCTCGGTGACCGCCAGTTACAGTGTTTTAGCCGATGTGTTGTCGCGTTTTCGCGAACAATATCCGCGAGTCGACTTGCGTGTGCATACGGGCGATGCCGCAGAATCCATCGCCCGAGTGGAGGCCGGTGATGCGGATGTCGTTATTGCCGCGCGTCCAGAATCCTTGGCGGCGCATTTGACGTTTAAAACCATTGCGCATTCGCCGTTACTGTTTATTGCACCCAAAAGTATCAATTCCGTGGCCGCACTGCATCATACTCCCATCGATTGGTCGCAAGTGCCAATGGTGTTATCGGAGCAAGGGCTAGCACGAACTCGGGTCAATCAATGGTTTCAAGGGCAAGGGATTGAGCCGCACGTTTATGCTCAGGTGTCGGGAAATGAAGCCATTGTCAGTATGGTGGCACTGGGTGTGGGCGTCGGTGTGGTGCCTGAGCTGGTTTTGCGTAACAGTCCAATGGCGAATCGTGTACGCATTATGCCGATTCAGCCAGAGTTAGAACCCTTTGCAATTGGTCTGTGCGCACGTGCAGAGCGCTTGAGTGATCCACTGGTGCATGCGTTATGGAAGACAGCTGCGCTGTAATCCCTCATAATCACAACGTTAAATCATTAAGGTTATTGTCATGAAAGACGAACAAGAATCATCGGTAGAGCAACATTCCGATAGCGAAACACCGCTGCACAAGCCGAGCAAGTGGCCAGGTCGGAAAGGCATTTACTTGTTGCCCAACCTATTTACCACCGGTGCGCTCTTTTCGGGCTTTTACGCCATTGTTGCCAGTATGAATGGCCATTTTGAAAGTGCCGCTATCGCGATTTTTATTGCCATGGTACTCGATGGGCTTGATGGGCGCGTTGCGCGTATGACCAATACCCAGAGTGATTTCGGTGCCGAATACGACAGCTTGGCTGATATGGTGTCGTTTGGTGTGGCGCCCGCACTGGTCGCCTTTACTTGGGCGTTACAAGACTTAGGCCAAATTGGATGGGTAGCAGCGTTTGTGTATGTTGCCGGAGCGGCATTGCGATTGGCGCGCTTCAATACGCAGTTGGCGGTTGCCGACAAAAACTACTTTACTGGCTTGGCGAGTCCGGCGGCGGCGGCCATCGTTGCCGGTACGGTATGGGCGTTTGCCGAAACGGGTACATCCGGCGAAGACATTGCTTGGTTGATGGCAATGATTGTACCGGGTGCCGGACTGCTCATGGTGAGCAATTTTCGCTATCACAGCTTTAAAGGCATCGACCTGCGCGGCAAGGTGCCATTTGTCGTGCTGCTCGCCATTGTCATGGGGTTGGCTGTGATCTCGCTTGATCCTGCCAAGCTGTTGTTGCTTATCTTTATGGCGTACGCGTTATCAGGGCCCGGTTTTGAAGGCTGGGAGTACTGGAAGGCACGCAAAGCCAAATAATCAGAGAAAGAGAGAAAAAACCGGTTGACGGCAAAAATTAAGTCTCTATAATGCGCCGCTCTGACACGGTAATACGCGTCAGGCGCTGAGTTAAGTAGTTGATTTTAAAAGAA
>JACUUC010000010.1 GCA_014859445.1 Bacterioplanes sp. | reverse complement strand
AATACAACCAATGGCACCCACCACTTCATCGACAAAAGGAAAACCAACATGCACAAAAAAACCCGCCGAAGCGGGTTTTTAAAGCGTATCTAAATCTTAGTGACCGTAGATGCGCGTAGTCATACCAGCAAGGTTGATGTCAGATACTTTCACCTGACCAATGGATGAACCACCCAACTCGATGGCACCAATTTCCAGCGTACCAGCAATTTGACCCATCTGGATGTAAACACCACCACCAGTGCTCGAATCACCTGCTTGAGCCCAAATGGTTTGGTCGATCGTTGCTTTCGTTCCTTCACCGCCAGTACCATAGAATTTCATGCCTGAAATACCGATGGCATCACCTAAGGCATTTACACTCATGTCAGTGATCTCGATCGCTGTGTTTGACAGAATCGCTACATCACCTGATCCGTTAAGTGCATCATCTGTAATGTTCAAGTTAGCCGCATTACCCGCTGCTGCCAAGTTGGCGATCGTCGTCGTTGATGCGCCCAGATCCATAGTGATGCTCAGATCGCTCACCAATTGCGCTTCTTCACCAGCAGTCGAACGCAGAGCAACCTCACCCAATCCAATTTGCATGCCGGTTACGCCACTCATGCCGATGAGCAAGTTACCTGCCGCGTCCACATCGATCGTTTGAGTTAAATTGGTAACGTTGGTAACCGTTAAGTTCTTCAGGGCTACCGAACCTTCATCGATGTATTCGATCTCACCAACAGAGATACCCGCAGCACCAATGTTGATCTCCATGGTGATACCAGCTTGACCTGTCACATCGGACATTGACGCATCATCCAACGCAACCATACCTGCTTGAGCCATGAATGGAGCAGCCATGATAGCCGCGGCGAGAGATGTTTTTTTGAGAAGTTTCATGTGTGCACACTCCTAATTATTTTTATGCATACGCGGAATCTATCTGATTCCTATCATAATCGCTGCTGCTTATGGGTTATTCCTGACCTTTTGCAGCAACACTATGAATTTGTTTGGCTAATGCCATCATTTATTTTCATTGCCCCAGTCAGTGGTTTACTGAACACTAGGACAGTGCTTGCAAACAATCTATTATGGGGTACTGAGCTTGTCCACCGAATTTTTACATTTCTTAACACGAGCATTGGATAAAAGGACACCATTTCGCTCACTTGGTGATGGTAGGTTCATGTTTTTACTTGGTTTTTCAACAAGTTATGTATTTTCTGTAAGAGTATCAATTGGCTCAAAATGACGTACTGCAAATTGCCCTTTTCTGCCCGCTCGGTGTTGTTGTCCTGCCAATATTTGGATAACCCAATTTTGTTGTATCACGGCGGTTCAGGTACCGTGGATAAGCGACCGACGTTCGCTTCGCTCTGCTTTGGCCCAACCGCACAACACGTGGCTTACAGCGCTGCTGATGTCGTTTTAATGCATCAACAGCTAAGTCACACTCTGACATCCAGTCGCGACACACTCGCCGTCAAATCGTCGCTGAAATCATCGCCCATGCACGGTCATTTCCGCAGTGGTTGGGCCGGTTTTTGGGGGTATGACGCCTGTCAAATATTGGCGTATTCGGGGGCAAAATCGGATGTATCCAGTGCGGCCTCATCCAGTGATGTGCCAATGGCGTATTTTGGCTACTATCCCTGCATCCTTGAGTTACATGAAGTAACGGATGAGGTCTGGTTACACAATCCTAACGCACTGACTGAGGAAGAACGGCAACCTTGGATCACCCAATTGACTGAGGCGTTAGCACAGTTAGCCACATCCAATGATTCATTGCGTACGGAAGCGGAGCTTTGTCGCCCTTCTTGGCAACCACTTTGGCAACAACATGACTACAAACAAGCCTTTGCGCGCGTACATGAGTATTTGTCTGCTGGCGATTGTTATCAGGTTAATTTGGCCATGCCGTTTGTTCATCAAGGTGATTTGCGCGCACGATCGCCATTGCCGTTATTAACGTCGTTCGACGCGCCGTTCTCGGCCTATTGTCGCTTGCCGGATCTGACCTTGTTCAGCGTCAGCCCAGAACGGTTTATTCGTATTCAAGATGGACAATTGCAAACCAAGCCCATTAAAGGCACCAGCCCTCGTGGCAGTACACCTCGGCAAGATGACGACAATCGTCAATCGTTAAGGAACAGTACCAAGAATCAAGCCGAGAATGTGATGATTGTGGATTTGTTGCGTAACGACTTAAGTCGTTCCGCAACACCGCATAGCGTTCGCGTTGACGAGTTATTTGCGATCGAAAGCCATGCCAATGTCCATCACATGGTCAGCACCATCAGTGCGCAGCTGGCCGACACCCAAACGCCGTTTCATGCCATCACCCAAGCGTTGCCCGGAGGCAGCATCACCGGGGCACCCAAGCGTCGCGCGATGGAGATCATTCAAGAACTAGAATGCCGACCTCGTGGCGCGTATTGTGGCTCATTGGGTTACTTTGACGATGGTGGTCAATGCGATTTCAACATCTTAATTCGTACCATCAGTGCGACAAAAGACGAAGCCATTTGCTGGGGTGGCGGTGGCGTGGTGATGGATTCCACTGCAGACGATGAATATCAAGAAATTTTCAACAAGGTTCAGCGCATTCTCGATACGGCCTGGTAGTGTTTTGACACACTACCCGGCCACATGAGCAAAGAGAGTCTATTTGCTGGATATCGCTCTGTCGAACATCGCACCGTTGCTTACAGACTGAGTTCGCGGTTACTGGCTTTGATGAATTCTTTTTTCAGGTCTTCGTAGGTATGCACGGCCGGGAACTGAGGGAATTCTTCAATCACATTTTGTGGCGCATGAAACAAGATACCGGCATCGGCTTCAGCCAACATGGTGGTGTCATTGTAAGAATCACCCGCGGCAATGGTCCGGTAATAGATGGTTTGTAATGCGCGGATCGACTGACGCTTTGGATCGGCCTGACGTAACTTGTAATCCACCACGCGTCCGCTGTCATCGGTGATCAGACGGTGACAGAACAAGGTTGGAAAGCCTAACTGACGCATCAATGGTTGTGAGAACTCATAAAACGTATCTGATAAGATGATGACCTGAAAGCGCTCACGCAACCAATCTACAAATTCAACAGCACCATCGAGTGGTTTCAAGGTGGCAATCACTTCTTGGATGTCTTGTATTTTTAAGTTGTGCTCATCCAAAATGCGTAGACGCTGCTTCATCAATACGTCGTAATCGGGAATGTCACGCGTAGTGGCTTTTAAGGCGTCGATGCCTGTTTTATTGGCAAACTCGATCCAAATTTCTGGGACCAATACGCCCTCAAGGTCAAGACATGCGATTTCCATGAACACTCCGATTTAGACAATTAAAGATCGGCGTACTCTATCCATTGCCTGTACAGAACACAATACGTAGAGGGCTAGCAATCCTCGCCTTATTCTTAAAAAACCGGTTAGATATACTTTTTTAGTATTAAATCTACTAAAAACAACGTGCTACCCTTACGCTTTGTTTTAACTGTGGCCAATGAGCCCTTGTTTAGGTGTGTTATGACCGATCAATTAAGCCAATTAAACGATACCTTTGCCAGCAAACGTCCGAAAGAGCTGATTCGTTATGCTTTAGAGCAACACGATGAAATTGCGATTTCATTCAGTGGCGCGGAAGATGCGATCTTGATTGATATGGCGGTCGGTATTAACAAGGCCGTTAAGGTCTTCACATTAGACACTGGACGGCTTCATCCAGAAACCTATCAGTACATTGAAACCTTGCGCAAACACTACGGCATCACCATTGATGTGCGCACGCCCGATCAAACAGCGTTGCAAGATTTTGTGCGCGAAAAAGGATTATTCAGCTTTTTTGACGATGGCCATCAAGAATGCTGCGGCATTCGTAAAATCACCCCGCTGCGCGAAAAGCTCACCACCTTAGATGCGTGGATTACTGGCCAACGCCGTGACCAAAGCCCGGGCACTCGCAGTGCCATTCCACTGGTTGAGGTGGATGGTGCATTTAAAGGCCGTCAGGGCGAATTGATCAAGTACAACCCACTGGCGTTGTGGTCATCGGCTCAGGTCTGGGAATACATCAAACTCTATGATGTCCCCTTCAACCCGTTGCACCAGCGTGGTTTTGTTAGTATTGGCTGCGAGCCTTGCACACGCCCCGTACTGCCCAATCAGCACGAGCGTGAAGGTCGTTGGTGGTGGGAAGATGCGGGCCATAAAGAATGTGGCTTGCACGCGGCCAATATCATCAGCAAAGCGTAACGCACACAATTGACGACGCATGATCCATCGACTAATGCTCTGGTAATTCGATACCCGCAAACAAGGCATCCAATTCTTGCTTATTGTGACAGTGCGTCGCCTGTTCAATCAATGAACGCGTTAAGTGCGGTGCAAAGGCGCCGATGAAATCGTACATGTAGCTACGCAGAAATGTGCCTTTGCGGAAGCCAATTTTCGTCACACTGGGCGCGAACAAATGACTGGCATCAATGGCCAACAAATCGTCATCCAGTTCAGGATCGAGCGCCATACTGGCCACAATACCAACACCAATGCCCAAGCGAACATAGGTTTTTATGACATCCGCATCGGCCGCGGTAAACGCAACACGAGGCGTTAAACCGCGACTTTTAAAGGCGTCGTCCAGTTGTGAACGGCCTGTAAAACCGAATACATAGGTTACCAACGGATACGCAGCAATTTGCTCTAACGTCGGCCGACCAAACTGCGCCAACGGATGTTTGCGCGGCACCAATATGCTTCGATTCCAGCGATAACACGGCATCATCACGAGATCGCCAAAATGCTCCATCGCTTCGGTGGCGATGGCAAAATCGGTGGTGCCATTGGCCGCCATTTCGGCAATTTGCATCGGGGTTCCTTGATGCATGTGCAGCGATACATCGGGATAGCTGGCCATGAATTTTTCGATCACCGTCGGCAGCGCATACCGAGCCTGAGTATGGGTTGTGGCAATGGATAAGCTGCCTTTGCTGTCATCACTGAATTCTTGCGCAACCTGTTTAATGCTATCGACTTTGCGCAGGATTTCTCCGGCAATGGCCAAGATAGCCTCCCCCGCTGGGGTAATGCGCGTTAAATGTTTACCGCTACGGGCAAAAATTTCGACACCCAGTTCGTCTTCGAGTAATCGTATTTGTTTGCTGATACCGGGTTGTGAGGTATACAGCACCTGAGCCGTCGCCGACACATTCAAGTCGTGATGCGCCACTTCCCATATGTACCGTAATTGTTGCAGCTTCATTGCTTCCCTCCACCGCTTTTGTCTTTTAGTTATAAGAATATAGTCTATTATTCTGCCAACCAACGGATATTCGCTCTTAGTCTAGCGCATTGCGTCATTCATGACGGTTTTATTCCGCTTTTTGCGTGGGCAATTGCCTGCGCATTTGTCATAATCATTTTTTATTCTAAGTACTGTATTTAGCCGTGTAGGATTTGTGATGACAGATGAACGTGTAGAAGATTTGAATATTGAGTCGATCATTCCCTTGATCACGCCCGATCAGCTCAAACAAGAAATGCCGATCACAGAAGCCGCTGTGGCTTCTGTTCAACAAGGCCGACAAGTCATTCGTGACATTCTGGATCGTAAAGATCCACGTTTGTTTGTGGTGATTGGTCCTTGCTCTATTCACGATGTGGATGCCGCGAAGGACTATGCGCAACGCTTGCGTAAATTGGCGGAACACGTGAGCGACAGCCTGTACTTGGTGATGCGTGTGTATTTTGAAAAACCGCGCACCACCGTGGGCTGGAAAGGATTGATTAACGACCCGTACATGAACGACACCTTCCGCATTCAAGATGGTTTGCATATTTCACGCCGGTTATTGATCGATTTAGCGGAAATGGGTTTGCCATTATCGACCGAAGCGTTGGATCCGATTTCGCCCCAGTATTTGCAAGACTTGATTACATGGTCGGCCATTGGTGCGCGCACCACCGAGTCGCAAACCCATCGTGAAATGGCATCCGGCTTATCGTCAGCGGTCGGGTTCAAAAATGGTACTGATGGTAGCCTGTCCGTTGCGATTAACGCATTGATGTCGGTGGCTAACCCGCATCGCTTCCTCGGTATTGACCAAAGTGGCAGTGTTGCCATTGTGTCGACCAAAGGGAATCCGTACGGTCATATCGTATTGCGTGGCGGTGGCGGTAAACCCAACTACGATTCGGTGCATGTAACGTTGGCAAATCAGGCGTTGGAAAAAGCCAATTTACCCCAGAATGTGATGGTGGATTGCAGCCACGAAAATTCAGAAAAAAATCCTGCGTTACAACCACTGGTGATGGATAACGTGGCGAATCAAATTCTGGAAGGCAATCAGTCGATCATCGGCTTGATGGTTGAATCGAATTTGAAGCACGGCCGTCAGAACATTCCAGCCGACTTAGCGGATTTGGAATACGGTTTATCCGTCACGGACGGCTGCATCAGCTGGGATGAGACAGAACAGGCAATTTTGTCCATGCACGAGAAGTTGAAAGACGTCTTACCGACGCGTTTAGCGGAACAATAAGGCCTTTATCCACCCAAGCCATGTGTGAATAGCATCTCTCATGGCTTGGGTGTTTTAGCCTAGCCCGACTTACCCATCTCCCTCAAACGAATCGTCCCAATCTTCATCCCAATCGGCATCCCAATCATCGTCAAATGGGTCGTCCAGTACACCGTCACGGATCAAAAAATCGCGCCGCTGCAAATAAAAACTGCGGAAGAAAATGTACTTGTCGCCGCTGATCAGATCTTCGGAAGCCAACAATGAGGCACGTAGATCCACGCCCCGAGCGCCATAAACCCCTATTTGCTGTGGCAGCGTTTCGCCAACATTGGTAAAGCTCAAACCAGAACCGTAGCTGAGTACACTCCCACCGGCATCACGTACGGTGCTAGGCCCTAAAAATGGCAGTACAAGATATGGGCCACTCTCTACCCCCCAGTAACCCAACGTTTGGCCAAAATCTTCGTTGTGTTTTCTCAGGCCAATGTGGCTAGCCACATCAAAGATGCCAAAAAAGCCGACCGTCGTATTCACTAAAATTCGGCCAACATCGGAAAAACCTTGCTTGAATTTCAATTGCGCAAAGTTGTTGGTCATAATCAATACGTCTTCTAAGTTACCAAAGAAGTGTGTTACCGACTGATTTACGGGTTCTGGTGTGATGGTTTGGTAGCCCACGGCAAGCGGCCGAATCACGTATTGATCGAGCTGATCATTGAATGTGAACATGGCACGGTTAAAGCCCTCCCAAGGATCGGGATTGTGTTCATCATTGGCGATGGCCATGCTCGTACATAAGCAAAACCACCCTACTAAGAAAATACGCATCGACTAACAACCTAATGAATGTAGATGGCTATTAAAACAAGTATTAGTCTCCTTGCCCAGACGACAACATGACAACCGTTTACAACAGTGCGTTGCCAGAACCCGCTCTTTTACCCCGGCTGATTTTTCAACTCTGACAAGCGTTTTTGCAATCGTTTTAACGATACCGGTTCTTGCGTGCCTAATGGTTGGGCAAACAGCGATACCCGCCATTCTTGCAGCAACCAATAGAAGGCGTGGTAATCACTGGGTTCGGTGACATCTTGATCGCCAATCAGTGCCTTAAAGTCGTCATAAACACTGGCAAATTCCAGCATGGATTGTCGATCTCGGGGTAAGTTGCCTTGCAACTTATCAATGCGATACAGCATGGCCTTTAAATAACGACTGATGTGCAACAGTTGAGGCCAAGGTGCTGACTTCATCAACCCTGGTGCCATCAACTGCTCTAAGTGCGCTTTGATGTCGCTGTAGGCCATGGCTCGATCCAAACTGACAGCCCCACTCATGGCCTTGAGTATTTGCTGACGCAGGGTGAGCCATTCTTTCCATGCAGCAATGATCTGCTGTCCCTGTGCCACCAATTCGGAACGCTGCTCTAACGCTTGCTCAAATGCCTGTTGTCGGTACAGCGGCATCTGCTCTAACGGAGCAAATACGTGCTGGAACGTCGCATCCACCAGATCGTCTGTGATGCTTTGTTGTGTCCCAAGTCCTTTACAGAGCAACCAGCTGGAAGCGAGCGCTTTTTGAAAATCACTGCGCAGCAAGCGCTCCATCTCTGGTAAGGCTTTACGAAATAATGCGACCAATCCCTGACGATGATGGCGACGGGCCGTGTGTTCATCGGCTTCAACCGTGAGTTGAAGCTGTTGCTTATCGCCTTTTAAACAGGGAAATGCGCGAACGGACAAACCATTCACCGTACTGTTAATCACGGTCGGTAAATCGCCAAAATCCCATGTTTGAATATCGTCTCGCTGATAGCGCTCATCGGTCAAGGTTTGCACTTCGTGCTGGCTTTGATCTTTAAACTGCGCTTGCAAGCGGAGTAAATCGCGGCTTTGTGCCAGCACCTTGCCATCGGCTAATACGTGAATATTCATTCGTAAATGTGTTGGCAATTCAATGGCTAACAGATCGTCTAGGCTCAATTTCGGAAAAGCACGACGATTCAAAAACATCAGTAACTGTGCATATAGGCTCTGACTGCTATCGGCCTGTTGCAGAAATTCGTATGCGCTGTTCGGCACCGGAACAAAGAGCTTACGCACCGCTTTGGGCAAACCTTTCAATAACGCACTGACTTTTTCATGAATAAAACCTGGCACTAACCATTCTACTGGTGCGCTCGGTACTTGCTGCAACATCGCCAGTGGGACGGCTAAGGTCACACCATCATCACGATCACCCGGCGCAAAGGTATAACGTAATGGATATTCAATGCCTGCATGTGCTAGACAAGCCGGATAATCGTTCGCACCAATACCGGCCGCCGCGGGGTTGAGTAACCATTCGCGCGTAAACAATAAGGCTTGTTGTTGCGCAGGCTCAGCGGTTTTATACCATCGCTCTAGGGTTTTTGTGCTGGTCGCGTGGGCGGGCAGATGTTCGTGGTAAAAGGCGGCCAGATAAGCATCGTCAATCACTAAATCGCGACGACGGCTTTTTTCTTCGTATTCGGTGACCTCTTTCAGCAATTGCTGATTATGGCGAACAAACGGCAGTTTGGTATTGATTTTCTGTTCGACTAAGCCCTCCTGAATGAGGATGGCACGCGCCTCTTCTGGATGTTTGTCGGCGTAGTTAACGCGCTTACGCGGATTGATGATCAAACCGTAAAGGGTGCTTTGTTCAAACGCCACGACTTGGCCACGCTGCTGTTGCCAATGCGGTTCAAAGTACTGGTATTTGAGTAATGGCTTGGCAATCTTTTCAATCCATTCCGGTTGAATTTGTGCCACGGTACGCGCATACAACTTACTGGTTTCCATTAATTCGGCGGCCATCACCCATTTGGGGCGTTTTTTATACAGCGCCGATGCGGGAAATAAGAACATTTTTCGCTGACGAGCGGCTAGGTATTCTTGCCCTTCGCCTTTGAAACCAATTTGACTGAGCATACCGGCTAACAGGGACAGGTGAATCGCCTCGTAACTGGCGGGTGCCGACTGTTCTCGCAGTTGCAATTCACGACAAATAATCAATAACTGACGATGCGTATCACGCCATTCGCGCAGGCGCATGTAAGATAAAAACTGTTTACTACACCACTTTCGCAATTGGTTCTGTGTCAGTGTTTGTCGTTGTTCTTCATACCCGTGCCACAGATTCACGTAACTCAAAAAATCCGATTCATCGTGCCGCCACTGACGGTGTTTTTCATCGGCCGCTTGCTGACGCTCAATGGGGCGTTCTCGTGGGTCTTGTACCGCTAACGCGGCGGCAATGATCATCACCTCATGCAAGGCCTGCTGGCTTTTCGCTTCAATGAGCATGCGAGCAATACGCGGGTCTGCTGGAATGCGTGCCATCTGCTGTCCGATGTCTGTCAGCTGCTGCTGACCATCAACCGCTTCAAGCTCTTGCAGTAAGGTATAGCCGTCTTTAATAAAGCGTTCATCTGGCGCGTCGACAAACGGAAAGTCCTGCATCCGGCCAAGCTTTAAATGCAACATCTGCAACACAACGGCGGCTAAATTGGTGCGCCGAATTTCAGGATCGGTGAACGCTGGCCGTGACAGGAAGTCGCTTTCTTCATACAGCCGTATGCAAATGCCTGGCGCTGTTCGACCACAGCGTCCGGCGCGCTGATTGGCACTGGCCTGAGAAATCGCTTCAATGGGCAGGCGCTGTACTTTGCTGCGATAACTGTAACGGCTGATGCGCGCAACGCCCGAATCGATCACATAGCGAATACCGGGTACCGTCAGTGAGGTTTCCGCCACGTTGGTGGCCAATACGACACGTCGTCCCCCATGAGGTTTAAAAATGCGCTGTTGATCGGCGCTGCTCAAACGCGCATACAAGGGCAAAATGTCGGTCGCGGGCAAGGACAAGCGTCGCAAATACTCCGCACACTCACGGATATCACGCTCCCCCGGTAAAAAAACCAGTACATCACCATTCTGCTTCTGCTCTCGATCGTGCTCACGGAGTTCGGTTAATGCCGCTTCAATACCTTCAAATAAGGTTAAATCATCGTCTTCTTCTTGTTGCCGTACTAACGGCCGATAGCGCATTTCAACCGCAAAAGACCGGCCCGATACTTCAATAATCGGCGCATTATCAAAGTGCTCAGAAAAGCGTTGCACATCAATGGTGGCCGACGTAATGATGATTTTCAAATCTGGACGCTGAGGTATCAGCTGCTTTAAATAGCCCAAAAAAAAATCAATATTCAGGCTGCGTTCGTGTGCTTCATCAATGATGATGGCATCGTATTCATTTAAGAAACGATCGTGCTGGGTTTGCGCCAGTAAAATACCATCTGTCATCAGTTTTATGCGGGTGGATTCTTGGCTTTGGTCGCTGAAACGCACTTGAAAGCCGACCGTGGTGCCCAATTCACACTGCATTTCTTCTGCAATGCGTTGCGCCACTGCTCGTGCGGCGAGTCGTCGAGGTTGCGTATGGGCGATGCGTCCAACTCGGCCTAACCCCGCCTCAATGCACATTTTGGGTAATTGGGTGGTTTTACCTGAACCCGTTTCACCCGCAATAATGACGACGGCATGATCGCGAATGGCTTGAATGATCTCTTCTCGACGCTCACTCACTGGCAACTCAGGGTAGCTCAATGTCAGTGGCTGACAACGCTGACGATGGATCGCTTGGCTGTGTTCTATTCGCTCTAGTAATCGTGCCAATAGTTGAGTGTGATCTTGCTGTGCGTCCATCTTTTGCTTGATCTGTCGAATCGTTCGCCGTGCTGGGCGTTGATCTTTGAGCAAACATTGATCGACCGCTCGATGTAACGCGGCAATGTCGACCTCAAGGTGATTTACTTCAGCCTTCAATCTTGTCTCCTTCATGCGATAGTCACTCGACGCCGTAACAAATACGCCCCGATTGGCATGCCAGTCGGGGCGTATTATACGGTGCGAATGCACCTAGGGAACCGCAGAAAATCGCTTATTTCGTTTTGGCGATTTCTTCGTCACGTAGTTCACGACGCAGAATCTTACCGACGTTGGTTTTCGGTAACTCATCGCGGAATTCCACATTACGAGGAATTTTGTACGCCGTTAAACGTTCGCGACAGAAGCTCACCACTTGCGCAGCGGTTAAATCTGGATTGCTGGATACCACAAACACTTTAACCGCTTCACCGCTCTTTTCATCGGGCACGCCGATCGCAGCGGCTTCGATAATATCAGGGTGAGAAACAATCACGTCTTCCACTTCGTTCGGATAGACGTTAAAGCCAGAAACAATGATCATGTCTTTTTTACGGTCAACGATTTTCAAATAACCGTCTTCCATGATCACAGCCATATCGCCCGTTTTTAACCAGCCGTCTTCACTGATGGTTTCTGCGGTGGCTTCAGGACGCTGCCAATACCCTTTCATCACTTGCGGGCCTTGGACACACAATTCACCCGGTTCGCCGATTGGCATTTCTTCGCCATCGTCATTCACCACTTTGCAATTGGTGCTCGCTACGGGCATACCAATTGTGCCTAATTTAATGGCGTTTGGTGGGTTGAACGATACAACCGGAGAGGTTTCCGTCATACCGTAACCTTCTGCAATTTGGCAACCCGTTACTTTCTGCCATTGTTCAGCGGCGCTGTTTGTTAAGGCCATACCGCCAGAGATAGTCAGTTTTAATTTACTGAAATTCAATGCACGGAAATCCGCTTGTCCACACAGGGCAACAAACAAGGTATTCAGACCAACGAAGCCAGTAAACTCGGTTTTTTGCAACACTTTGATAAAACCTGGAATATCGCGTGGGTTTGGAATCAAAATTGAATGATTACCGGTTTCCAGCATGACCATGCAATGCACGGTAAAGGCATAAATGTGGTACAGCGGTAATGGCGCCACAACAGACTCTTTACCTTCTTCCAAAATCATGGTGAATAAGCCATGACATTGCAGCATGTTCGCCATTAAGTTACGGTGCGTTAACATCGCGCCTTTGGCCACGCCCGTGGTACCACCGGTATACTGCAGAACGGCGACATCGTGACGATCAACCTTAACTGGCGTGTACGATTTTTTGCCACCCAAAGCCAATGCCTGACGCAAACCAATTGCACCCGCAATATTGAAGGCGGGCACTTCTTTTTTGACGTACTTTAAGACACTGTTGATGAGTACGCGCTTAACACCCGCGTGCATATCACCCACTTCGGTCACAATGACGTGTTTGATACCCGTGTTAGGTAACACTTTTTCCGCTTTTGACGCCATGTTCGCCAATACCACAAGCGCTTTGGCACCCGAGTCATTGAACTGGTGCTCCATTTCACGTTCAGTGTACAAAGGATTGGTGTTAACAACGACCATTCCGGCACGCATTGCACCGAAAACAACAATGGGGTATTGCAATACGTTAGGTAGCTGAACCGCGATACGATCACCGGCTTGTAAGCTGGTTTCGTTCTGTAAGTAGGCAGCAAATGCGGCACTTTGTTGGTCCAGTTCGCGGTATGTTAAGGTTTGTCCTAAACAGGTAAATGCTGGGCGTTCGCTGAATTTTTTAACAAATCCGTCGAAAATTTCGACCACAGATTCGTGCTTATCGGGATCAATCGTAGCCGCTAAACCGGCGGGATAGCGCTCTTGGAAAAATTCTGCGTTCATACCGTCTCCTGATGCGCCCTGATTTATGTTTGTTGTCAGGGTCTATGACTATCAATATCGTTTAATAGCAAGCTACGACATGAGCTCACTAGATCAGACTTTGGTGCTATGGCCAATTGGCTTAAAATGCCCTCGGAGTTTACCTGTTTTCTGACTAAGCAGCAAAACTCTCGCATCGTGTATTTACAAATGCGCAGAGAAACGCCAAGGTAACCGTCTTAATTATCATTATCAGCAAGGGATCGCTTTGAACTATGAAGCCCATATCTGTCACCAGTCACGATGGCCAACCCTTTACCGCGTGGTCTTGGTCTGCACAACATCCTAAAGCCACGGTGCACATTGTGCATGGCATGGCCGAGCACTGCTTGCGCTATCAAGCCTTTGCAGCCTATTTGCAAAACGCAGGGTTCAATGTGATCACGCATAATCATCGTGGTCATGGCGAACGCACACCATTAGGGCACTACGCTGATCGCGAACAAGGTCGTGACTGCGGTTGGAGTAATGTCATCACCGATATGCTCACGGTGCAACAATTGGCTGACCCAGGCATCCCTTTGTTTGTATTAGGGCATTCGATGGGTTCTTTTATTGCTCAGGGCTATGCCATCCGCTACGGTGACAAATTATCAGGGTTGATCTTATCGGGTTCCAATCATCAGCGACCGCTTGAGTTTTATGCCGCACGCTGGTTGGCAAAACTACTGCGCTTATTGCAAGGCGAACGTCACCCATCGGCCTTACTGGATCGTTTGTCATTTGGTTCGTTCAATAAAGCATTCCAGCCCACGCGTACCGCGTTTGATTGGTTGTCATCAGACCCACAACAAGTGGATGCCTACCTCAATGACCCGTTGTGTGGTCAACTGTGCAGCAATCAATTGTGGATTGATTTACTGGGCGGATTGATTGAAATCTCGTCCGAAAAGGAACTCGCTCGTATCCCAGCCAATCTGCCTATCTATCTGTTTGGTGGCGACCAAGATCCTGTTGGACGGATGGGCAAAGGCTTACCGGCTCTGGCACAAGCACTCAAGCGCAGCGGTCATGAGAAGGTATTGATGAAACTCTACGCGGGCGGTCGACACGAAATGCTCAATGAACTACATTGTGAAGCGGTGTTTGCTGACACCTTACAATGGATACAGTCTCAATTAACACAACAAGGATAATTCATGACCACCATCCAAAATCGTCCCTTTAACGACATTACTATTGGCGATCATTGCCAACGACAGCACACAGTAACCGAAAAAGATTTGGTGTTATTCGCGGCCGTTTCTGGCGATTTGAATCCCGTTCACTTAGACGCCGAATACGCAGCAACAACGCCCTTTAAAGGCCAGATTGCCCACGGTATGTTTACCGGCGCGTTAATCTCAGCGGCCTTAGCGATGGATTTACCCGGACCGGGCACCGTCTATTTAGGACAAAACCTGTCATTCCGTAAGCCCGTCATGATTGGCGACACCTTAACGGTGACATTAACAGTCGCCAGCAAGCATGACAGCAAGCCCATCGTGACATTGACGTGCGAAGTCACCAATCAAGATGACAAAGTGGTTGCCACAGGCGAAGCCACGGTGATGGCACCGACAGAACGTTTAACCGTTACGGTACCCACCCTGCCGAGCATTCAGTTGAGCTAATCAGTCCGTAAACGAATAGCGTATACATCAAGAGCCGTCATTGTTTCATCATACCAATGACGGCCCTGACTCAGACAAGCCAGGCAAGCGATGCTACGGAATATACGTAATCGGAAATTCCACTTGCGCCACCTGTACTTGCGCTCTCGATTCAAATTGTAAGCGACGACATTGAGCCAACATACGACGATGCACGCCGTCGTCATTCAACTCACTGTTGGCAATACGGCACTCACTTACCACGCCATCCGGCTGGATGGTTAATGCTAACAATACCGTACCGGCTAAGGTTGGGTTTTGTCTCAAAGCGGCACGATAAATTCGGTCGAAAGCGACTTTATTGTCTTCAAAAACGAGACGTAGTTCTTCTTGACTGCGTGTACGTAACTGCGGACTGTCGGCTAGTTGTTCAGCGGCCAACGCCACTTCGGTCAAACGACGTTCTTGCAATTGCTCTCCAACCGTCACTTGTGTCAGCTGTGCCACATCCACGCCTCCTGAGCCACGACGAGCGGCATCGCGATCAACCACACTGCCTACCTCGACAGCTTCTCGACCGGCATTGGTCAACTGTTGATTGCTGCGACTGAGATCCGCCATCGGTGCCTGTTGACGTATTTGACTTAAGGCCGCCATGGCTTCTTGACCAAACTGTTGCTGTGCTCGTTCTCGTGCTTGTTCGCGAGCGGCATCAGCCGGTGGTTTTTCTGCCGGTGGCTCCGGCACCGGTGGTGGCGCGACAGGCTCAGGCACAGGTTCGGGCTCCGGTTTCGGCTCCGGTTTTGGCTCTGGGGTTTTCTCAGGTTCAATAAGCGGTTCAGGCGGAGGTGGTTCCGCCTGCTTACGCTCTAACACGCGAGCTAACTGAGGCGGCAGTTTCTCCAAGGTTTGTCGATCGGGTTCAGGCAGTTGAATGCGGGTAATGACGGCGGTCAAAACCAATACCAATACCAACCCGGCCCCCACCAAACGAGTGAGTAATTTACCTTCTTCGCCATTATTCCAAGGTAATTGCGACGAGTGATGCGGCTGTGTCATCCCGCCCCTCCCGTATCCGCTTGCTGATTAATGGCCAGCGAGATATTGCGATAACCGGTATTGGCGCATGTGTTCATCACCTGCTTCAGTAGCCGATAAGGGGTTTGCTTATCCGCCATGATGATGATGTACCGACCTTGCTGTTGCTCTGCGTCCGTCAGAGGTACTCGTGTGGCCAAGTAGGTTAACTCTTGCGCCAACTCGTGAATGGCATCGTCGTCATCAATGGTGAGTTGTTCATGACGGGCAATCAAACGTCCCTGGACTAAAATTTCCTCTCGACTGATCATCACAGTCAAGTGTTCTTCTGGGCTGTTCTCAATCATTGCCACTGGCAACTCAATGGCTTCATTGCGTGGAATCTCCACGTCGGATTGATTGACCATTAAGAAAAACACCAAGATGGTAAAAATATCCATCAGTGCCGTTAAGTTTAACGGCGTTTTAGCCGCATTGCGTTTGTGGTTACGCTGCATGCGCAAAGCACGACGAGACATTTTCATGACGCATCTCCTTGTTCCGCATGGCCTAACGAAATATCTGGGAACAACACCGCATCCACTAATGAAGCGGCAACCACCGCTGGATATTGGCGAACGGTTTCCATGACTCGAATGAGCGTTTGATAATCAATATCGGCACTCGGCAGCAAACTGATATCTCGTCGTTCACGGAATACTGGGTTCTTTTTAATGTCTTGCAAGGCAATGGAAAGCGCATGGTAATCGTATTCACCATGTTGCTTGGCAATTTCCACAATCACCTCTCGCTGTTGCTGCACAGTACGTGCGACGGTAAAGCCATGTTCTTCCACCATGACTTCCAATGTGATTCGCGTTGAATCTGGCGTGTGTGCTGCATCGTCCGAACTAGGGAGTTTCAGATCCAATACCGAGACCTGAGAAAACACCATGTTCATTAACAGAACGGGCACCAACACAATCATCAAATTCATGAAGGATGTCACATTGAGCTCCGCCTCGGGCTTTATTCGTTTATGGCGTCTCATGAGCATTTCATCTTATCAGTTATTGTTATGGATGCAGATTATTGGTCATTTGTGCTGTTGTTCGCTTTGCGTTCGGTAATGATGTTTAAAAACTTTACCCCGGCCATTTCAATGCTATCGACAATTTCATTGGTTTTGGTTTGCAAATAGCTGTGCAACAACAGGAGTGGAATGGCCGCCATCAAACCAAATGCGGTGGTGTTCATGGCCACAGAAATACTTTGTGATAATAGGGCTGCTTTATCCGCAGGGGCTGCATTAGCGACCGCGGTAAACGCGGCAATCAAGCCCATAATGGTACCAAGCAAACCAAGCAAGGTGGCGATGTTGGCCAACGTTGCAACGTATTGCGTGCGTTTTTCCAATTGTGGTATGGCTTCCATTAAACCCTCTTCTAGGGCGTATTCAATTTCTTCGCGACGTTGACTACCTGGTATACGAGCGATGGCAACGGCGAAGATACGACCAATTTTGCTATCCGAATCGTTGGCGTAATTTAAGGCACCGCGAAAATCACGTTTTTGCAACAGCGGAAATAATTCGTTAAACGCCGAACGATTACTGCTGGTTTCTTTCATAAGAAACAACCAGCGTTCGATCGCGATGGCGAGACCAATGATCATAATAATGGCAATGGGTAACATAAAAGCGCCACCCTCTTGAAAAAATCGTACGATGGTTTCCATATTCACTCCGTTTTTATCGACTGTTTTTGTTGGATTTAATGAAGGCGTTATTGCAGGCCATGATTGGGGGTCGCATTGTCATCGCGGTCACGGTAATCAACCGCATAATAGCGGCTGTAATGCTGTTCTCGTTGCAGCCGTTGACGGTCAACCGGCTGCAACCATTGTTGACGATAACCACGAATGGGTAAGGTAAATCGTTCTGTACCGTAGGCGGGCTGCCAAGAAGTGACCACCATCATATTGGGCTCCTCGCTGTTACCTTGAATGGCAATGCCCTGCAAACGAATGACCGAATCGGCGGCCACGGTGAATGGCAACCCCATCATGAACATCATTAACCACCATTTGTGCATTGTCATTTTCCTTCACTGGCTAGGTGTTGCGCTTGGCGGCGCTCAAGATCACTGATCCACATGGACAATTGGTCATCCGTTTCGCTTTGTTGCGCTTGCACAATACGGTAGTGATGCAACGCTTGTGCTAAATCTTGCTGATACAAATCATACAAAATGGCCACATTTTTATGGCTAACCAAATCGTTTGGGTTACAAGCCAGCGCTGCCTGGTAGCGCTCTAATGCCTGCTGAAACTGCCCACGCTGCCGCGCCAATAATCCCTTAACCGCATGAATTGGACAAAATTCAGCATCAATCCCTTCGGCGCGTTCAAGGCTAAGCCAGCTCTCCGACCATTGACGTTGCTGGTACTGACTGATGGCCAAATTGACCCAGATCCCTGGGTAATCGGGATAGTCTTGTGCAAGCGCCTGCCAATGCGTTAATGCGCGTGCGTAAGCCTCTTGCTGTAACAACTGCAGTCCTTGCCGGTACTGCTGTTGAAGCTCCTCGGTTAAGACTTGTTCCACGTCGGGTTCTTCAATACTGTCAATGATTTCTAGTGGCGGTAGCGGCTCGACGCTGGCACACCCCACCAACAAAAGCAGCAGGAAACTAGCGAATTTGTTCAACATAACGCACCATCTGTTCGTTTTTTTGATATTGCCCTGGCATCAACTCGGCCAGCGCAGCAAAGCTGTTTTTGATCCATTCGTCGTATAATTCATCACGTGTTCTGGCCGCATTCGTTTGATGCAGTTCAATGGCGGTTTCCGTTAATGGGAATGCTTGATCCTCCAATAAGAATTGGTATTCCTCTTGCTCTAATTCATCCATTCCCCGTGGTCGCTCAGACGCCATCAACGCACGACTTAATTCGGCATACAACTCAGCAATACGATACGTGGCGGCCGTGGTAAATTCTTGCACGTCGGTATTGGTTGCTTGGGTATATCGACGAATGGCCTCTTGCATGGCGGTATTTTTACGCTGAATACTGTTCGCCAAGGGCTGTCGTAAACGAATGTTTTCAAAAAATTGTCGTTCAATTTCACCCAGTTCGTACGCTGACTGTGCGGCCAAATAGCGCGACCGATCACTGCGATCTTCGCCTGCATTGCGATCTAAGCTGATGATGCGATTCAACCAAAAATAGCGATTTTGTTGATTATCAACGCGTAAATACAACTGCTCTAATTTCACGTGCGCTTCTAATGCAGGATCAAATGGCCGTGGATAAGCATGGGCATAGCTGCGATAACGGTCGATGGCGTTATCCCAATCGGCGTCTTTTTCAAAATATTGTGCCGCCTGAAAGCAAGCAATGCGTTGTTGTTCGGCATCATCATGGCTTTCGCACAACACACTCAATTCGTGTGCGGCCATGCTCCATTGTTGCTGATCTTCATAAGCCACGATTAACTTACTCGGCACATCGCGGGTAAGGGCATGATTAGGAAACTGTTGACGAAATTGCTTCAACACTCGAATCGCTTGCGGGTAATCCGCGAGTGACATCAATGCGGTGGCGGCATCGTATTCGGCATGAATGCGTATCCGGCTCTCGGGAATAACACGTGCTAAACGCAACCAATGGTCAATCGCTTGTCGTTCATCACCCGAACGCTGTGCTTGCTCACCCTGTTGGTAAATAGACGCTGCCACCTTATCACGCAATTCAACGCGTGTTTGAGCATCCACATCCCGATACTGACTGGCTTTGAGCAGCGCGACTTCGGCCACATCAAAACGCTGCAAGGCAAAGCTAGCGTGACCTTCAACCAAGTTGGCACCGTATTGATGTCGTGCCGATAAATTCCCATCCGCCTGACGTGCCAAAACAATGGTGTTCAGTGCAGAGTCATAATACTCATCAGCCAGCAACGTCTCTGCGGTGTTCACTAATACGCTGCCACGTCGCTCATCGCTGGTAAACTCACGGACAAAGCGCATCGCACTGGTTACGGTTTTTTGTCGCCACAGTGCGCGCTCATGGTCTTCAGGTTGATGACGACGGTAAGCAAGAATGGCGGCATAACCTGCTTCACTGGCTAACTCATGCTGATGATACTGGTAGGCCACGATTTCATAATGGTGCACCGCAAGCGGGTAATCAGCTTGTTCAAAATGAATTTCTGCCAACAAAAAATGGGCGTTAATGACAAATTCACTGCGTGCCAAATGCGTTAAGTAATAGTCATACCAGTGTGCGGCTTCGGCCAAACGCGCTTGTCGTTCTTGCGGCTGTTCCGTTTGTCCCGCCCAACCATGTTGAAATTGAGCCAACTGCCAGACGTGATCGGCTAACAACGCGGTCAATTCAAGATGCTGATCGGGATGCTGTTGCCAATACTCACTAGTGACACCAAAACGTTCAATAAAGGCTCGCTGATGACGACGGGTCAATTCTGGATAACGCGCCCGTTGATAGCCTTCAATTAAACGCTGATAAAAACCGGCTGAACGGCGATCCAATGGGTAGTGTTCAGTGTAAGCACGTAATGTCGACGCCGCACTGCGATACGATGCCTTGTCGTAATAGTGAGTCGCCAAGCGATCATAGATGCGGTCTTCGTAATGCCGTGCGCCATACTCATCATAAAACTGAGCGATATTGCGCCAATCACCTTGCTGATCGAACATAATGGCCATGACGCGCAAAATATCATTCAGCATTTCCTGTTGCGCTGAGCTGGCACTGGCGAACGACGACTCATCGGGAAACTCTTCATCGAGCACACGGCTAAACGCACGCAAACTGGCGTCAAAGTCGGATTGTTTAAACCACGCCCAGCCTTGTAAGTAGCCTGCACTCAGGTAAAACCGATTTTTGTCTGCGCCTTGATCAATAACTCGCTGATACGCCTGAATGGATTGTTCATAATCGGCGACTTGATACAGCAGTTGAGCCAAACGAAACTCACCTTCTAGGTAATACGGAGAACGTGGATAACGTTCAACCAGAGTGTCTAAGACACGAATCGCTTGTGAGCGCTGCCCCAACTGCTGATAAGCACGAGCCAGTTGATACAGTAACGCATCGTTGTCCACGCGATTAGGGTGCTCGCGCAACAAAAATTCATAGTCATCAATGGCTTGCTGAGCAAATCGGCGTTCTTGCTGGGCACTTCGCTGACGAGTAACCGTTTGCCCTTGAGCAACTTCATCGGCCTGCAACTTGAGCGTGGCAATTCGTTGTGCAACCCGTATTTTCACTTCGGTATCCGTAGCAATGTCGAGATATTGCTGATATCGATCGATCACTTGCTGATGATCGACGGATAAAGGTGCATTCTCAATAATGCGTATAGGGCCACGCTCAATCGCACTGATGGAGGGTGCGGAACGCTGACCGGCAAAATGACTACAGGCCGAAAGAGACAGTAGCAAGATAACGGCGACTAGCCATTTTAACCCGAATCCGTTATGCATCATCACGATCAACCTCTTGCTGTTGTCGCTCTAACTGACGCTGTAACGCATCATCGTACAAACGTGCAATGGCCAATCGGGTTTGAGCCAGATAATCCAATACACGTTGATCCAATTCGTACAAATGCTGACTCACGCGCTGCTCCAGTAACGTCTGTTGTTGCTGCTGAAGACGGATCAAGCGTTGTCTCAACTGCTGCCCAATCTCTTGCTGCTGTTGCAAACGACCACTCAGATCTTGCCAATCGCCTTGCATCCAACGCAACGCCATATCGGTATGTTGTCGCTGCCGTTGTAGCTGTGTCTCGGCGAGCTGCAAACCTTGCCAGGCTTGCACCGCGCGCCAACGACGCTCAGGAAGTAGATGATTGTTGTGCCACAACTGCAAACCACGTATACGTCGCCAACGTTCTTGGTAATCGGTTAAGGCGGGGCCTGCGATATAACCACGTTGCTGTAGCACTTGAATACGGCGCAAAATACGTTGTTGCATTTGCAATGCCTGTGCTTCTTCTGCGCTGGTATAAGCAAACGCCTCTCGTGCCTGCTGCTGCAAATCGACGTGACGCTCTGCTACCAAGCCTTGCGCAGCCTCAAAGCGACGCTGAAGACCGACCATTTGCTGATTCCCTTGAACCGACTTGGCATGCTGTTGACGCCGTACGATGAGATCCTGCCATAACGGAATATTGTGTAACTGCTGCTCCACTTGTTGAACTGCACGCTGTAAATCAAGCGCTTCTTGCAAACCAACTTCAAAGGAATTTTGCTCAATTAAGCCGTGCAATAATCGACTCAGATCGCCCTCAGGCGCTACCGAAACCGGCGTTGCTCGCCATCCCCATAAGGGCTCATTCGATACTTCGGTCAACCAAGGTTGTAGCCAATTATTCGATTCTATTTGCTGGCGAGCCTGCTGAATGTGGGTTTGCATGGATAATAAACGCTGTTCAACCTGTTCATAGGCTCGAATGGCCTGACCCGTTGCTCGCATCTGCTCCAGAGCATAAGGGACCAGTAAGTACGATTCCATCACCGCCGGGTGAAATTCGTGATGTTGCTGCTGCAGTGCTCGTAATGAGTGCAACGCCTGCGTCCATTGTTGTTGCGCTAATGAGGTCCAACTGTATTGCAATAAGGCGGCTGCCGCATAGGGACTGTCTTGCGTGATGAGGGTCAAATGTTGCTCAGCCAAACGCGTATTATTGGCCTCCAGTGCCTCAATACTGGCCACCAAAAGCAACCGTTGACGCAACTGTTGAAACTCATCTGAGTCACCCATATAGTGCAGGGTTTCAGCAACAACCTGTTGTATTTGGTGGCTTGGCGTGTAGCTTTCTATTAACGCCAATACCCAGTTGTAGCGTGCATAAGCCGTCCAAATATCACGTACCGGCATACCAGTAACGACGTGTGCCAAGGGCTCCAATTGCAACTGCTGGGCATAAGACAATGCCTGTATAAACTGCGCTTCCGAATGCCACTGGCTAGGCAGTTGATTGCGCGGAGCCAATGCTAATTGTGCCGTTTTGATCGCTCGCTCCCAGTCCCCTCGCTGCTGCCAACGACGACTCAGCAAAAACCAAGCATGACCCAAGTTATCGACACTTGCGACTTGCGCATCAATCATAATCGACTCGGCGTGTTGTTCGATTCCCAACGACAAATAAATACTGGCTTCTAGCAGCTTCATCGACCATTGCTGTTCGGGTAGGGTGAGCGCCTGTTGATGAGCATGGTCACGCCACTGCGCAATACTGGCCAGTGCGTTATTATACCGATTCACTTCATAATAATACGTCGCCTGGCCTTGCAGCAGCCGCAATGTCTCGTTTGGCGTCGACCAAGCCATGGCTGTCAAGCCGAACAAAACAATCGCCAGACTGAATCGACCGACACCACGTCGTTGATATTGAAAGCACGCCATGATGATTACCAAGTCCGAATGGTGGCTTGAACGCTCTGCCCAGTCGCCGCGCCAATATGTATCTCTAAATAAAGAGGACCATCCCCTTTTTCAATCGAGCGATTGGCCGTGAGTTGCTGTGTTTCACCTCGCACATTCACTCCATTTATTCGAACGTGAACGTCATGGGCACCTGGCGCTAAGTGACTGTGTGCTAACGGCTGCACAGCACCCATGCGTAGCGCTTGTACTTCGCGTTCGGAGTAAACATGGTGTATGGGAGCAAGACGACCCAGCTGAACGTCAATACTCAACGGCGCAAACTGTTCTATCGGTTGAATGGAAAAATACACCGCCGCTTGGGTGGTGATCGGTTTTAATAACGCTTGCTCTAGCTCGTAGAGTTCTTTATTCAGCTGCAATACCTGTTGTTTGGCCGCTTGTATTTCTTGTGTTACGCGCACATCATTGGCGTGTGCTGTTGCCATCATGAGCCCCCCCACAAGTCCGCAATGCAGAGTAAATAACGCCGACTTAACTAATCTGATGAATGTCATACTTGATCTCAGTAACCTAGGTTCGTTTTACGATTAATACAAATGCGCGCTGGGTGCTTGCTGCACAAGCCAATCACGAACATTGATACGCCATGTTTCGTAATCTCGACGAAGATCGAGCGGATCGATACGGACTACTTCACTGTTCGTGTTGAGGTAAATAACACTATTCTTCTGCTGATTTAGCCAAGCAGGCGACGTATCGGGCTGGAAGCGCAATACGGGTAAACGGAAGGTATTCGGTGGAGGGGTGTCATGCGGCCAAACCAACAAAGCAATCAACCCTTGATGCTGCAGGCTTTCAAGGTGCAATTGATAACGAATCAGTGTTTGCTCACAACTTTGGCATTCAGGCAATGCGATGACAATCACTGCCTGACCACGCCACTCCATTAGACGCTGCCCCCACCCATTCCAAGTAGGTAAGGTAATGTCTGCCACCACTTGCGACGGTGTCGTATCATCGTTGCTGGCCGTTACCGACAAGGAAACTAAGCTCAGCAATACAATGAGATAGCGTAGAGAAAAAGCCGTCAATACGTGCCGAAATAAGCCGTATCCACAGGTTGATCGATGAGAATCAATTGCCATTAGACTGCATGCTGCCCTGTTTTTATTGTATTTATAAAGGGCGTCCCTGCCAAAAAGCACCGTGGTGAGAACGTGCTATAGAGCCTATTCTGCACAAAAGGTACTATGGTATCAATTTGTTTTTCCACACAAACCCTATTTTGATAACTCGCGCATGGCTTCTTCTAAGCCAGACAACGTCAATGGATACATATGCTCATTCACAATCTGGCGTATGGCACCCAAAGAACCTCCCTGCCCCCAATGCGAACGAGGTGCCGGATTCAACCACACCAATTTAGGGTACTGTTCGACCATGCGTTGCATCCACACGGCACCGGGTTCTTCATTCCAATGCTCGACACTACCACCGACATGAGTCACTTCATAGGGTGCCATCATGGCATCGCCGACAAAAATGACTTTGTAATCATTGCCATACTTACGCAAGATGTCCCATGTTGAAGTCTGCTCATTCATGCGACGAATGTTGTTCTTCCACACCGTCTCATATAAGCAATTGTGAAAATAAAAGGTTTCCATGTGCTTAAATTCCGTACGAGCGGCGGAAAACAGCTCTTCACAAACACGAACATGGGGATCCATTGAACCGCCAATGTCGAAAAACAATAAAATTTTCACTGCATTGTGGCGTTCAGGCACCATTTTAATATCAAGATAACCGGCATTTCGTGCCGTACTGCGAATGGTGTCACTCAAATCCAGTTCGTCGGCAGAGCCTTGACGGGCAAATTTACGCAAACGACGCAACGCAACCTTCACATTGCGAATACCCAGTTCAATGGAATCATCCAGATCGCGGTACTGACGTTTCTCCCAAACTTTCACGGCTTTTTTATGCCGAGAACGACCTTGTTCAATACGAATACCTTCGGGATTATACCCATTCGCACCGAACGCCGACGTTCCTCCGGTACCGATCATCTTATTACCGCCTTGATGACGCTTGTGCTGCTCTTCGAGGCGTTTTTTAAACTCATCCAACAATTTGTCCAGACTGCCAGCACCTTCCAGCTTAGCCATGTCTTCTTCAGACATCATGCGTTCAAATTCTTTACGCATCCAGTCTTGAGGGATATTGGCTTCATCCATGAACGTCGTTAAGTCATCCAAGCCCTTAAAATAGGCCGAAAACGCCTTATCAAACTTATCGTAGTGCTTTTCATCTTTCACAAGACACAAACGGGCCAACGCATAAAATTCATCGAGATCGGCAAACGCCAAGTGTGCTTGCACCGCTTCGACTAAATCCAAATATTCACGCACCGAACAAGGTACTTTCGCCTTGCGTACGGTTTCAAAAAAATCGATTAACATGGCATCAGCCTTTGCGACGACTCATGAAAGCCAGCTTTTCTAACAGCTGCACGTCCTGCTCGTTTTTCAATAGCGCGCCATACATCGGAGGAATGGCCGTTTTTGTATCGGCATTCCGTAATACATCGACACCAATATCATCGGCCATCAATAACTTTAACCAATCAATCAGTTCAGACGTAGACGGCTTCTTCTTCAAACCAGGGACTTTACGCACATCAAAAAACACCTCCATGGCTTCTTTGACTAGCTCGGCTTGAATATTGGGATAATGAACGGCCACGATTTCTTGCATGGTTTCACGATCGGGAAAATCGATGTAATGGAAGAAACAACGACGTAAAAATGCATCGGGTAGCTCTTTTTCGTTGTTACTGGTAATCAAGATAATCGGACGGTGTTTGGCCACAATACGCTCTTGCGTTTCGTAAACAAAAAACTCCATTTTGTCGATTTCGAGCAATAAGTCGTTCGGGAATTCGATATCCGCCTTATCAATTTCATCGATCAGCAATACCACAGGCTTATCAGCGGTAAAGGCTTGCCATAACTTGCCCGGCACAATGTAATTACTGATGTCGTGTACTTTGTCGACACCCAGCTGTGAGTCACGCAAACGAGAAACGGCATCGTACTCATACAAGCCTTGATGGGCTTTGGTCGTGCTTTTGATATGCCATTGAATCAGTTCGGTATCTAACGACTGAGCCAATTGCTCGGCCAGCATGGTTTTACCTGTACCCGGCTCCCCTTTTAACAGCAAAGGACGTTGTAAACGAATGGCGGCATTCACAGCCATGCGTAATTCGGGAGTTGCAACGTAATCGGACGTGCCCTGAAATTGCATAATTACCTCAAAACCACGAGAAAATGAAAAGCGTGGCTCGAAGTATAAGGATGGACCTAAAAGGCAGCAAGGGAAATGCAGCCTATTACCGGGGGGTAATAGGCCAAGTTAACCGTTAAAATCACCCTTTGTCGGGTTTATCTTCTTCGTCTGTCTCGACTTGTTCGGATTCTAAATCCGCAATGGCGTCATCAAATTCACCCCAATCATCCTCAGCCGCATCACTACTTTCGTCAGTCTTGCCTTCATTAACCGCGTCATCAAGTGCAAACTCGTCATCAAAGTCGCCCATCATGTCAGCGTCACTACCCATGCTCTCCGTTAACGTTGGCGGTAGGTCGGCGGCTGGAATTTCTTCTTCGCTGTCATCGGCAAAACTGTCAAAGTCACCGTCAAAATCGTCTTCACTAATGTCATCGGTATCAAGGTCATCTGGACGATCACTGCGTTTATTGGCGACATCATCCTTACCCTGCTCCGGTGTTTGTAGCGCCTGCTGGCGACGGCGTAACCACCACCAACCGGCACCCGCAAAAATGGCCATATTGGTAAGCGCAACAGTGATATACACCCAAACAGGCACACCGTCTTTATCCGCATCGAGCTCAACCTCCGTGTCGTTCGATGGCGTGATGACGGCCGGTGTAGGAGCCGGTACCGCGACTGGTGCTTGCGCCGCGAACGTTGGCAGTGGTGGCATCACCACCGCAGGCGTTGATTCTGCATCTATACTAGCGTCAGGTTCCGGGGTTGCGATGTCGTCCGGCTCCACGTCGTTCGTAGCAATGCGATCACTGCTGGCTACCGGCGCGTCATCGATTATCTCTGCCACGGCCTCATCGGTGACTAATGGAAACTCAAAGCGTAACGTTTCGGGTGCGGTACGGAAGGTAGCGCCGCCCTCGGTCACGCCTCGAATATTCAACGTCACTTCGTATTGACCAGGGCCTTTATCAGGCTGAAGTCGCAGACGCCATGATTGTGTCTCGGCATCAAACTCCGTGGTATTGATTAATGAGCTCCCATCAGGGCTTGCCACACGGGCCAACACCCGACTCAGACCCGTATCGATATTACCGGCTTCTGCACGCACACCGACCATCACATACTGTTCTGCCGGATTCGGTTCGACAAACACCGTCATGGGCTCCATCAAGTGAGCTGTCAGCACCTGGCGACGCTCAAAAGTACGACCAACGGCAGTCACCTCGACCTCATAACGGCCAGCATGACTCAAGCGCGTTAACGATTCTCGCCATACTCCGTCGGGGGGAAGTTGCTCTGGATCGGATAACAGCTTACTGCCAAAGCGGCCATCGGGTGCCGTCACCTTGATGCTCACATCAGTCAAGCGCAATAAACTAGGCTCGGTGATGGTGTCACCATGATTGGTCAATGCCATCAGCACATCGACCGGGTTACCTGCAAAAATGGTATTCGGTAAACCACTAACGCGTAGCTTGAGGTCCGATAGAATTTGCACTCGGTTATTGGGATCGAGATCCGCTTCGGCTTGCCAACGACCCACTTCTGGATTTTTAATGGTGATCAAATCAAAACGTTGATCTTCATGCCAGCGCACCTCATCATTTTGACTGCTATTTTCTGCCGTAAAAGCTGCACCGGAAGGCGCTATTAAACGGACTGGGGCTAGCCGACTACGACGAAAAACCAATGCGGTAAATTCATTGACACTGTTATCGATGGTAAAGGCGTTGTTGTCCATCGGCACCTGTTCCACTGGCACACTGCGATCAAAGACACGTAAAAATGCGGTTAACAATTCATCGGCACTGCTGACTTCTAAGAAAAGCCCTGATGTTTCCAGTGAAATCTGCTGCAACATGGCTTTATCGGCGTATTCCGATAAGGCAACGGTATGAATACGCGCTCCCGCCGCCACATAACGAGGCAGCACCTCCATAAACAAACGCTGGCGCTCTTGCTCATTACCATTCGGCATATCAATCATGCCATCGGTCAATAAAATGATGTGCTGCTGAAATGGGCTGTCTGCGCTGATCTGCCACTGAGCACGTTCGAGCACCTCCGTCAAATTCGTGAATAATCCCACTGAATTCATCGTTGGTATCGCTTCTCGTGCCATGGCACGCCAGTTATCGTCCACAGCCCCTAATCGTACCAACATGTTGACATAGCGACCAAACGTCCAGATACCCGCATCGGATCCTTCGGGTAGCATTTCAACCAACAATTGCGTCGCAGGAATACGAAGATTATTGGGATCGGTTTCTTTCATACTGCCAGAAATATCCACCAGAATACGCACGTCGGAGGGACGCTCGTCCGCCTGAGTAGCAGCTGAAAGGACAATCAACACCAAGGTCATGACGAACAACGTCAAACACATGCGCTGGATACGCTGAGACAACATGGCTGTTAACGGGTGTAATAGCATGAAACGATTCCTCGATCCTATTCATGGTCATTCTGTGAGGTTATCGGCCGCAGAAACAAAAACTCCACCGCATCAGTGATCACCAATACGATGGAGTGTTGAGAAATGACATCGCTAACGTTACAAGTTTGCTTCGAGCACGCGACGACCTTTTTCCGTGATGTGCCAGCGCACACCGTTTTTACCGCTTACCTTACCGGCCAAGCTTCGTGTCACTAACACATTCAGTGTTTTCAAAATGGTGGATTCTTCTTCGTTTGCCTCACGACAGATACCAGCCAACGAGCGGAAAATAAACCGACCACTCGATAAGATCTTCAACACCTGAGTCGACGTAACATCCAATTCATCACTGGCTTGTGCCGCTTGCGCATCATGACCGTCCACATCGTGCTCTGTTTCGGTATCAATCAACGGCAATAACTCATTTTGCATAATGCGTAAACTTTGTTGGACGTCTTCTGAACGCTGCTTCGCCATCTGCGCTTCATTCAAGATACGATCCGACAAGTTATCAATCACAAAGCGACTTAATAATGCGGAAATCAAACAGAATCCGGTGAAGATCAACAAGCGTGATGGATCACCTTGGCTTTCTAACACCAGCTCACTATTGACCATGTCAAGAATCACTGGCACCAAAAATGAAGCACCCACACCCACCACTAAAAAACGCGGCAAGCTTGCAGCATCAGGATCTTTATCGCCGTAAAGGTAATAATTCACCAAGCCACCGAAAATACCCGCTAACAACATCACTGTTGCCAAAATAAAAATATGATTTGCCATATTTCCCAACCTCATCATCCACCGGAGTGTTTACGATCAAACTCCGATTCGATTGCTCCACTGGTGGAATATCCCCCAAGTCACCTCACCACCCACGAATGATTACATTCCGCTGGGGGGTTGTCTTAAAGTTAGCAAAGTTTTTCTGGTTAGCCAGAAAAGTAATAAAAAAACTCTTTTATTTGTCATTTATTACTGACAACAATGAGAAAACGATCAAAAAGCAAACAATCAGAACGACAATAACGACCAATCACTCCCCGATGGCGGTGTTGGCGTCCTCCTTCGGACGAGACCAACGTTGACTGAGCCACCGCTGCAATTGACGCAACGTGAGCAACAGCGCACCGATACACAACGCCACAACCCACCAGATAATGGCGTATTGCGCTTGCTCTAACCCATCGCCAATAGCGACAAAAGGAACGATCACGAATGCGGGAGCAAAATAATTGGCGCCCTGCTCAATCGGTGCGGGAGCAAAAATCAAGACCGCGCCAAGTAAGTGAAACAGCTGACGCACGTCAGAACCGCGCCGAAGCCAAAAAAATAGCTGCGTCCAGCACCAATACGACACCAACGCAAAACCCAAATAGGCTAGCCAGTAGCCACTGAATTCCATTATGCCTTCCATATAATTCGATCCTGCCATTCAGACTCGGCCAATTGATCATCCGCAATGCCTTTATGACGCATTGACACACCCGCCTCATGTACCGTGTTGCGATCCCCCGTGATTAAAGGGTGCCAATCCGGCAATGGTTTCTGCTCCGCGATCAATCGATAGGCACACGTTGGTGGTAACCAGAAAAAACGTTCAGCCTGCTCGGGTGTCAGCCAAACACACTCCGGTACTTTTTGCTGACGCTGCGGATAGACAGTACACTGACAACTGTCGCTATCCATATAGCGACAGTGTACGTCGGTGTAATACACCTCACCCGTCTCTTCGTCTTCTAGTTTATGCAAGCAACACAAGGCACAGCCATCACACAACGACTCCCACTCGGTTGGTGTCATTTCGGCCAGTGATTTACGCTGCCAAAACGGTTGTGCACTCATTCCACATCTCGCTTAGTGAACAAATCCAACAGGTAGGTTTCACGCGGCGGTGGCATCTGCAAGTAAAACCCTTGCTGCTCAATATCATGCAATACTTTGGCCGTATCAGCTCTGCCTAATTTTTTCTCAGGAGTGAGAATCATCGTTAATGCCAGCTTTGGTTTACCAAAAATGTCCATCAACGTTTCGGGGATTTTTTCCAAACCATCTTTTCGTGATACGTACAAATAGGTTTCTTCTTTTTTCGTAGAGACGTAAACGTCACACAATAACTTACTCATGAGGCACTCATTATAATGAAGTGTATTAGGCGTTACCGCCACGGTATTCCTTGAGGTAAAGCAGTAGTTCATTTCCGATCATGTCTTGTCGCCAACCCGTCAGCCCTTCCGGCAACTGAAAGGGGCCATCAGGAAAACCTGAACGAATTAGTGCTTCGATGGCTTTCTTTTTAGCCAATAAGTCGGGCGCAATGCCAAGCTCTTCTGCTTTGCGCTGCACAATGGCTTTTAACTGCTTATGCCATTGACTGGCCATTGGTGACAAGGGACGATCGAGCTGTAAAGGCCAGCAGTCGCCATCCGCTTTGTCGGCATCACTGACGATGCGCAACAAGGTCGTACCGTCTTCCCGAATCGCGGCTGGCTTTATACCTGCTTTGGCCAATTGATCACGATTTCGTGCTTTAAAACGAGCCAAATACCAAAGCGCCTGATCATCAATCACCTTGTTGCGTGGAACGTTTCTCAAACGCGCCTGCTGTTCACGCCAAATCACCAATTGCTGTAAAATATATTGCTCTTGTGGCCGTAACTTCCAGGCCAATTTCACTTTTCGATAATAGTGTTCCAGCGGTTCTTCTTGCTGGGCAAGAGCAACCAAGCGTTCACAATCTTGCTCAAACCAGGTCAGACGTTTGCTATCGCACAATCGTTGCAGTAACACGGGATAGAGTGCGAACAAGTAATGCACATCGGCGATGGCGTATTGTATTTGTTCGTGTCGCAACGGTCGTTGCAACCAATTCGACCGAGTTTCTTCTTTCGACAAATCAATCTGCATCAGTTCATTGAGCAATCGTTGAAATCCCATAGACGCCCCCAACCCCGAGAGGGCGGCTCCTACTTGCGTATCCGCTAACGGTTGCGGCACCACACCCAGAAGCTGACGACACACATCGAGATCTTCGGCACAGGCATGAAACACTTTCACCACAGACGATTGCACAAACACATCGGCTAGTGGCTGCCAGCAATCAATCTCTAATGGATCTATCAAATAGCTTCCGTATTGATCGGCTATTTGCAATAAACCCGCAACTGGATAAAACGTATTGGTGCGCATGAATTCGGTATCGACGGCTAAATATGGCGCCTCTAACCAGGCGACACAGGCATCACGCAGCGCGTCATTCGACGCAATCCATACGGGTTCTGGTAGGGTTATATTGGCCATGGTAACTCTCCAGCCGTCGTATCGACATCCATCACGTCGGGTTGAATGGGCAATTCGGCTCGTTGAATTAACTGACGAATATAATAAGCCGTCGTTTGTGCCTCAACATCGGACGGTAAACACAAGCCAATTCGAGCAACTGGTTCGCGTTGTAACACTGTCACTAACTCCGATAAACGGAGCTGTTTAGGCCCGATTCCCTGCATGGGCGATAAGAGACCATGCAAGATAAAAAATCGTCCTCGATAGCCTTGCTGTCGATAGGCTTCGACATCGTCGTCATAAACGACCACCAACAAATCCGCATGACCAAGATCACTGTTACAACAAAACTCGACTTGCGGTTGCGGTTGCCAGTAACGACGACATCGAGGACATTGTTGCAAACGTTGTGCGGCTTGCAATGCCTCAAGCAGGCTATTCTGTGGTTGCTGTAACAACCAACGAGCGCAACGCAAAGCAGCCTGAGGACCAATACCGGGTAATTGATCGAGGGCGCGCACCAGCGCTTGGTATTCGCGCGCTGAACTCATGACTTAAAACGGCAACTTCATGCCCGCAGGCAAACCCATACCCGCAGTCAATTTACTCATTTGTTCCTGATTGCGTGCTTCAATTTTACGCACAGCATCATTTATCGCAGCCGCCAACAAATCTTCCAACATGTCTTTGTCTTCGGACATCAAGCTGTCATCAATCTCTACGCGCTTAACATCATGACGACCATTCATCGTGATTTTCACCAAGCCCGCACCCGACTCACCTTGGACTTCGGCTTCCGCCAATTCCGCTTGCTGGCGCTGCATTTGTTCTTGCATTTTTTGGGCTTGTTTCATTAAGTTGCCCATGCCACCTTTCAACATGTCTATCTCCTTTCATTAACGTATCGGACGAATACTTTGTTCGATCACAAAGCCACCCAGTTCCGACAAAATATGATTGACTACTGGATCCGCTTCAATCGACTGCTTGGCACTGTAAAAAGCGTCCGCTTGCTCACGCTGGCGTCGTTGTTCTGGGGTTTCGGCCCGCGGAGTTTGTAGCTGCATGATAACACGGCAATTTGGCCAATGGTGCTGTATCGCGGCTTCGATGCGTTGCTTTTGTGCATCATTAAACAGCGCACCCTGAACCGGATCAACATCAAATTCCAACACCTGATCATTCATCTGAATCAAGGCACTGTTACGTGCAATCGCTTGCGACAAGCCACTTAACGCCAACTGCTCCACCCAAAGCCACCACGTATGCGGAGCAAGCGCAGGCAAGTCCGAGTCCATCGATTCAACATGGTCAGCATTCTGTGGCGCGCTGCCGTCATCAGTCGTAAACGGTGACTCGATGGCAGACGGTGTTGAGACATGCGCCTCAACGGCGCGTGTCGTGTCTATTTCGGGGGGCGTGATGACGGGCGAGACCTCGTTCTCGACAGCACGCTCTGAATCAATTGCAACCGCACGAGCAGATTCGTCAGCTAAGGCTGGAGCCTTTTTTTTTTCAAGCGCCGTGACGAGATCTAAATCCAGTGGTGCTGCAGGTGCAGGACAGAATGCCAACATTCGTAACAACACCATTTCAAATCCCTGTCGCGGATCCGGCGCATGCTTCATGTCCGCTCGTCCACTCAAACCAATTTGATAAAACAGCTGGATATCCTCAGCCAGCATGGCATTCGCCAATGTCATGATGGCCTCTCGATCACCCTGAGCATTATCGATGGCTTCTGGCACTACTTGCGCTAAGGCGGTTCTATGCCAGAGCTGCAAAAGACCTTGCAGCACTTCGTCGTAATCTGGGCCGTGTTCGGCCATATCGGCAATTTCACGCAACAGGGCCGCTGGATCAGCATGCGCCATCACTTCAGCCAGCTTGAACAATCGCCCGCGATCCATCGTCCCCAGCATGGCATGAACGTGTTCTTCCGAGACATACCCTTCGCCAAAGGCGATGGCTTGATCGGTCAGCGACAAGGCATCTCGCATACTGCCTTGAGCCGCCATTCCCAACTGCCACAGTGCTGGTTCTTCATAGCGAATCTGCTCCGCCGTTAGCACCGTACCTAAGTAATCAACAATGCGCTCAGGCGTCATGTTCTTCAGACTGAACTGCAAACAACGCGACAAAATGGTAACGGGCAATTTCTGCGGATCGGTGGTTGCCAACAAAAATTTAACGTGCGCAGGAGGCTCTTCCAGGGTTTTCAGCAAGGCATTGAAACTGTGTGACGAGAGCATATGAACTTCGTCGATCAGATACACTTTGAAACGTCCACGCGTTGGCGCATATTGAACGTTATCGAGCAACTCGCGAGTGTCTTCCACCTTGGTACGAGAGGCCGCATCGACTTCGATTAAATCAACAAATCGACCTTCTGCTATTTCTCGACACGAACTGCATTCGCCACAGGGGCGAGCACTAATGCCTTGCTCACAATTAAGACATTTAGCCAGAATACGAGCAATGGTGGTTTTGCCCACCCCACGCGTACCGGTAAATAAATACGCATGATGCAATCGCTGTTCGTTCAAGGCATTGATCAGGGCTTTTAATACATGCTCTTGGCCAACCATTTCATCAAAGAAACGTGGACGCCATTTTCTCGCAAGTACTTGATAACTCATGTTTTTTCCAGACGTGGAGAGACATTCGATGGTCATCATACCTTGTCGGCGGAAAATTGTCAGGAAGAATTGGAGATGACCTCTATCAGCCACACCTCGGCACACGAGTCTACTGCTACCGTTGCTCCCTTCCGGGCCTGGCGGGGTTTACAGCGTATCGTTGCGAGGGGACCGACAGAGGCCACCATAACGATCTGGTGATCACCAGAGTGTGCGCACTTTATCAAAAGCCCACGCAAAATCAAGCGCTTATCGCACAATCGTTACAGATGCAGCCACTGCTTCAGTGCTAATTCCAACACCTGCGCTCGATTCAGCCCCAATTGCTCACAGCTTTTGTCCAGTTGCTGAACGATGGTTTGCTCGAGTCGAATTTCTAGACGCTGTACGCCTCGCTGCTTATCGCGCTGGCGCTGAGTGCGTTTATTCACTCGACACTGTAACGTTCGATCGTACGGGTTTTTGCGCGGTCGCCCACGTTGAGCGACAGTAAACATATCCAGAGTGGTTCGATCTTCAGGCTGTACTGACATGGCGTGCTCAAGCAACCAAAAACGCGCCATTATCCCGATCTATCGCACAATTGCAATGCGCCCCACCCTTGCCAAGTGATGCACATAGCCCTACTGTAAACACCTTATTTGTATTAAAAAGACACGCCTTATCATGACCTCATCGGTAACTGCTTTACCCTTTGAAAAAATCACGCAAGAAATTGCAGACGACTTACTTCCCTTTGCTTCGACCGCAGAACTGGAGCCCTTTGTCGGTGTTCTTGGTCAAGATCGAGCGGTGAACGCCATTCAATTTGGCGTTGCCATGAAACGCTCGGGTTACAATATTTTTGTCATGGGTGATACCGGTACCGGGCGCTCTTCGTATGTGCGGGATTACTTAAAAAGTGAAGGAAAGCGCCAACAAACTCCCGATGTATGGTGCTACGTAAATCACTTTACGAATCCGCGTGAGCCCAGAGCCATGGCGCTCAAGCCCGACGAGGCCAACGTTTTTAAACAACACATCGATGATTTGATTGACCAGCTACTAGCCACCTTTCCAGCCGCCCTAGAGCACCCGACTTACCAACAGAAAAAATCGGCCATCGACTATGTCTTTAATCGTCGCTACGACAAAGCCATTGAGAGCGTCGAGCGTGAAGCACACAAGCGCGGTGTTGCCGTTTATCGAGATTCCTCTGCCATCAGCTTTACCCCAATGCGCGATGGTAAGGCATTGGATGAAACCGAATTTGCTCAGCTGAGCGAAGAAGAGCGTGATGCCTTCCATGATGACATTGCGCAACTCGAACAAATGCTGGCAGAGCAACTTTCAGAGTTACCACAATGGAAGCGCGAAAGTAGTGATGCCTTACGAAAACTCAATCAAGACACGATCAAAGACGCCATTCATCCACTGTTACAACCGTTACGTCAGGCTTTCAATGATCACGTTTCCGTCATGGAGTACCTCGATGACATGGAAGCCCATCTACCGCGCTTAGTTTTGGAAGAATTGGTCGATGAGCGCTTGTTGGAGCTGCGCGAAGAGTATGTCAAACGCAGCTCCCTGCAAGAGTCATTACTACCCAATGTAACAACTCACCACGAAGCCAACAGTGGCGCGCCTGTTGTGTATGAGTCACACCCCAGCTACGGCAACGTATTTGGCCGTATTGAGTACACCAACGAACAAGGCGCACTGGTCACCAGTTATCAAAAAATTACCGCCGGTGCACTGCACAAAGCCAATGGCGGCTATTTGATTCTTGATGCCGAAAAAGTACTGTCTGAACCATGGGTTTGGGATGCCCTAAAACGTGCGCTTCAAGCACGCACCCTAAAAATGGAGTCGCCCTATTCTGACATGGGATTGTTGAATACAACGTCACTGGTGCCAGCCACACTGCCCTTGGACGTTAAGATCGTATTGATCGGATCACGGCAAGTGTATTACCTATTGCAAGAGTACGATGAGGATTTTCGTCGCCTATTTCGTACCGTAGTCGACTTCGATAGCGACCTCCCGCTCACGCACGAAAACATCGATGGCTATGCCCGCCTACTAAAGAGCCGCGTACTCGAACAAGGATTTGCCGATATTGCCCAGCCAGCCATTAAACGCATGCTGCGTTACAGTGCTCGCCTAGCGGAGCAACAAGACACCATCAGTGCTTGCCTCGGTGATCAATTCGATTTGTTGGCAGAAGCCGATTTTCTTCGACAGCTAGCCCAAGATTCGCTGATTGAGGCACAGCACATCGACCGTGCACTGAAAGCCAAAAAAGAACGCACAGGGCGCGTTTATGACAAATTATTTGAACAAATGCTCGATGGAACCGTATTGCTCGAAACATCCGGTCATGCCATTGGTAAAATCAACGGTCTTACCGTCATGGCGCTGGCCGACACCAGCTTTGGCTCTCCCGCTCGTATCACCACAACGGTCTATCCAGGGCACCAAGGGGTCGTTGATATTGAGCGTGAAGTGGCTCTGGGCCAAGCGATTCATTCCAAAGGCGTCATGATCATCAGTGGCTTTTTGGGCAATCGCTATGCCCAGCATTTCCCTCTTGCGATTACCGCACACATTGCGATGGAGCAGTCCTATGGCTACATCGACGGTGACAGCGCGTCATTGGCGGAACTCATTGCCTTGATTTCAGCACTCATCCATCAACCGATCGCTCAAAGCTATGCCATTACAGGGTCTGTGAACCAATACGGCGAAGTACAGGCGATTGGTGGCGTGAATGAAAAAATCGAAGGCTTTTATCGTTTATGTGCGGCACGTGGCCTCACGGGCGAGCAAGGTGTGATCATCCCTGCAGCCAACGCCGTGAACTTAATTTTGGACGATGACGTAGTGGCTGCTGTGAAAGCTGGGCAATTTCACATTCATTGTGTGAAACACGTCGATCAGGCCATGGAAATTGTGTTGCAACGCCCAGCAGGGGAAGCCAATCATGACGGTACATTTCCAGATAACACCATCAATGGCGACATCATCAAGCGCTTACGAGCGATTGCCGAATTGGGCGACATGCCAATGAAGAAACGGAAAAAAGCGCTGAAAAAGAAAAAACGCTAATCGCAACAGGTGCACATATCGCCAGATTCAGGCACGCACCTTAATGCACTAGGGATAATAACCGTGCTTTTAGGGTGTTTAATTCAACCGGTTTGCCAATCACATCATTCATACCGCTGGCGAAGCATCGATTGCGTTCATGATCGGTTACGCCAGCGGTCAGGGCGACAATGGGGGCGCTGATGCCTTGCTCTCGCAGGCATTGACTGGTGGCAAAACCATCTTGTACCGGCATATGACAATCCAGTAGAAACACATGAACATCTTGCAAGCCTGGCGCTTGCAGCAAATCACCACCATGTTCAAAGGCAAGCACTTTCGCGCCTTGCTGCTCCAACACACGCTGCAACACACGCCGACTGGTTTGATCATCTTCACACACCGCCACCAACCAGCCTTGAAAGTCACCTTGCACGTTTTTTTCTGGCGTCGCAGGCTGGCTTAACTGAACAGGAATACGCAACCAAAAATCACTCCCCTGCTCAGGCACACTACTGGCTCCGACCTCGCCACCAAGCAAATTGGCTAATTGCCGACACAAATTCAACCCCAAACCTGAGCCACCAAACTCACTGGCAACGGCCACATGCTCTTGCTCAAACTCTTGAAATAGTCGATTCATGGCCTCTGGCTGAATACCAACACCGGAATCAATCACATGCACAACTAACTGTGCGTGCTTGATGACGTCTTCGTCTGCCTGCAAGGCCACATGCAGCTGAATGCGTCCACCTTTCGGAGTGAATTTTAAGGCATTACTCAAGTAGTTCATCAAAATTTGACGAATGCGATTACTGTCCGCCAACAACCAAATACGCTCATCCACTGCGAAGTGGCAGTCAAAATCGATGTTTTTTTGCTGAATATTGGCGGCAAATACGGCACTCACTTCACGTACAAGTTGCGCCAACGAAAACGACTGAGGGTTCAATGACAGCTTGCCGGCCTCAATCTTGGCCATGTCCAACACATCATCCACAATGGCTAACAAAGCTTGAGCCGCATGCTGGGCATCATCCAACCATTGCTGCTGTTCCGCGGATAAGGAAGATTGAGCCAGCAAACCGATCGTCCCCACTAGGCCATTCAATGGTGTGCGAATCTCATGGCTCATATGGGTTAAAAAACGCGTTTTCGCGATGGAGGCTTGGTCGGCCTTAACCAGTTGTTTCGCCAGCTGCTCCGCAGCGACAATGTCTCGATAACTTCGTATGGCGGTGGTGAGGGACAACTGCAAACGTTGACTGGTGGCTTCGGATTTAGAGAGATAATCATTAATGTCGTAGTTTTGCACCACCTCGTGCTCCGGTGCAAACCCCGCCTGCCCAGTTCGCAGAACAATACGAACTCGGTGATTTCCTAAATACTGACGAATATGGCTAACCAGCTGCAAACCCGCGTCATCGGTTTCCATCACCACATCCAGCAACACCACCGCGATATCTGGATACTCAGACAACAACTGGCGTGCTTGATGAGCGCTATTGGCTTGCAGAATACGCAATGACTTATTGGCGAACCGATAGCGCGATAAAATCAATCGCGTGACTTGCAGAACCGACTCATCGTCATCCACAACGAGCAGAGTAATGGGATCCAATAACGAATCTTTCAACGTAACGGGTTCTGCGTCAAACATGACTTACCATCCTAGGTCGCCAATAAAACACTTTATGCAACAGAGAGCCACATGCCCCTAACCAGGCATTGACGATCGTGAGCACACGGCTTGCGTCATCCGTTTAACATGGCTTTGCGTAGGCTCTTTTGTACAGGGTTATCCGACAGCCAAATGCCAAATAGCGCTTGCTTAAAGCTCAATCCAGACACATTCGATTTAGCAACACCATTATGGTAGACCGTCACGCCGGTGTCCGGTTCATAGACTAAATCAAACACATCGCCTTGATTCACATCATCACCAAAGGCGCGAATCAATTCATTCACATCCTCTTCAATCGGAGCCAAATTGCCACCCGTTGCACGAACAAATCCATCACGAGTGGAATCCGCCATACGCTTTCCAGTAATCATGCTGGAGGTGATGTGCAAGCGAATCATCATCGGCTCATCAGCGGCGATAATGGTCGCACCATCCGTTGATGGCTGCGCCACGTACAATGAAGCGACGTATAAATCCATAAACATTTTGTTGCGTATGCCTGCGCCATTCAGCGTCCAATCGTGCTGCTGCCACTGAAGATGCACCGGCAATTCAACACCGCCAATGGTACGAACCGGATCAGCAACACTGGCTGATGCCAAACTAAACACTACAACAAGTGCGGTGAGGAAACGTAACATGATTTTAATCCTATTATTTATTGTTATCGTGGTGAGCGGTTGTCTTTCACATTCACAGACAGTGAATACTCAGTATCCACTGCATGCGGTGTGATTCTGGTCATTCAACGAAAATCTTTGATGTGTTTCGCAACGTATTTCAGCGTCAATTCAACAAGGTTTTCCCCAGTTTCATGAAAATGCTCATTCAATTGCGTAATGTCATCGGTCATTTCTCGCTCCAATTGATCAAACAAGGCGATACGCTCGTCCTCATCAACCGGTACTAAGCGATTAGGGAATAGATCGATCAAGCGATCAAGAATGGCTTGGCTTTCTTTTGCCCGAATGCGCTCTAACGCAAAGACCGTGTCTTGTGCACGAGCGCCCGCTTCATGATGCATAAATTGGTCGAAACCACCGTTGTCCATTTCTCGTAACAGGTGGTCGATTAGAAAGACCGTTTGCTCCGCTTCATTGAGCTGCGGATAGCCTTGCTCGGCTTCTAGATCGAAAATAACATCGGTAATTTGCAGAAATGAATCAGTCTCATCGGCAACATCGAGCGCTGCCTGAATCTCCATGTTCATAGAGTCCTACTCGTTATCTCTTGACGGCTAAAGGTATGGATTGCTCCGCGAATGTTTATTTGGCCGAGGCCAACAAACCATCTCACAATAGCTTACCCTTTTTTATTTGACAAAGGTTTTACCCAAGAAAATGCGCTTATTTCAATACGCTCTGCAGCAAGGCCGCTGAGGCCTCAGGTTGCTCCATGGGAAAACAATGGCGCTGACCGAAGCGTTGCCAGCGAATATTCGGATTGGCCTGACTGGCTTTTCGTGCCGCCTTGGCGATAAAGGGGTAGCTTTGTTCAGCCACCCAAATATCCACGGGGATGCGCACGCGATCAACGGCGGCCCAGAGACCACGTGGATAAGAACCAAAAATACTGGCCTCCCAGCTTGGCGAACACGCCAACGATACGCCATCGGCCTGTTCGCTGGCACCATGTTGAACAAAGGCCTGCAACGCACTTGGGTGCCAATCGGCGTATAGCGATTTTCGTTGCAAATCAAGGTGCATTGACTCTCGACTTGGCCACTGCGCTCGCCGCGCGGCAACCTTCTTAACCAACGCGGTACGTCGCCAAAACCCCGTCGCTCTCATCATACGCTGAATCAAGACAATTTCAGGGGTAAACAACACGGGGTCCATTAACACAATGCGAGAAAATAGATCTGGCTGTTGTACCGCCATCAAGAGCGTTAAGACACCGCCCATCGAATGACCAACACCAATCATGGGCTGAGTCATGCCGCGCTGATGATTATTTTCCTGCAATGCGGCCGCAATTGACGCGGCCATGCCCTGCCAGTTCGGCATCTGGTCGTTCGGTTGCGATGAACGTCCATGACCAGGCACATCCGTCAGTGTCAACGACCAGTCAGAAGGGAGCGCAGCGGCCATTGGCGCCAAGGTTAAGCCACAAAAGCCGTTGCCATGCAAAAAATGAAGATGATGTTTTTCAGGACGACCTTGACGGTGTAAACCCGCCAGAACATGTGATTGGCCGACTTGCCAAGGCGTTAAATCCGTCATTAGCGTCGTACATTGATCGGACAAAGAAACTGCAGCCGTCATGGTATTTTGCTCTTTTTATTGTTGATTCTGTCAGATACTACCGTAAAGCCATGCCGGACAGAATGACCGAGTCCAACAAAAGAACAACCCATGTTCAATGCTATTTAGGAACAAAACGGCCAATATCGACTCACATTGTCGACAAACGGCAAGAAAATATTGCCAGTAACGCTATTCTTTCTGTAACTGTAATAACGTGTCGCTAACGGTTCACCGCAGTACCTGACGCGACTCGCATGTCCTAACCGTCCAAGGAGTGACTACATGACCGCCATCACTATGAAACGTGCTCTCGAAGCCAATCGTCGTTATACCGATCTCAAGGACGCTGAAGCGCGCTTAGCGCAAGCACAGCGCGACCTTCAAGCTGGATATATCGATGAAATGGAGTATCAAACCACCGCGGATGTGTGCTTAAAGATCATTCGTGCAAGTCAGTAAACGGCAGCCGAGCGGTCTAACTCATTTTAGGGCTGAATAAGCCCTACTAAGCAACCGCTGGCACGCCGCTGTGAAAGCGAAACTCGCTGTCTTCTGACTCGATTAAATGGCGTTCGATCACTCGAAAGTGGTCGACGCGATCGTTAATGGGTTGTTTTGAGTACAACTCAGCCAAGGCTAAGTAATCCTGATAGTGACGGCCTTCTGAACGCAATAACGAGCGATAGAATTTTGCCAGCTCCTCATCAAGATAAGGCGCCAACTTAGCAAAACGTTCGCAAGATCGTGCTTCAATAAATGCACCAATAATCAACACATCGATTAGCTCTTCTTGACCCTGCCGAACTTCTTGCCGTAAAGCAGCAGCGTATCGCGATGGCGTTAGGTTTTTATATTGAATTTTCCGCGCTTTCATAATGGCAATGACTTGCTCAAAATGCAGCAATTCTTCACGTGCCAATTGACTCATTTTTTTCAATAAATCGTCGCGATCCAAGTGTTTATACAGCAAACTCATGGCGGTATTCGCTGCTTTCTTTTCGCAATTGGCATGGTCAATGAGTAACACCGCAGGATGACGCAGTGCTTCTTGAATCCAAGCGTCGGGGGTTTCACAACCCAAAAAGGTATGGATTTCCTGCAATACCGGATCAATGCTCATAACCCTTCCTCTAGCATGGTTTCCAAAATCGAGCGCAGCTCACCCTGAATTTGAACCGCACGCTGTGTGGCGTCGTCCATCAAACAAAAGGTGATCGTGGCATCAGCAATCAACGCATCGGTCTCGCCGGCCTCATTTAATAACCAAACCTGCTGTAACATTTGGCCACTTTTTTGACCGATACGTTGCAATCGAGTTTGTACTTGAATCACTTCATCAACGTACGCAGGACGACGGTAATTGATATTGATATTGGCAACCACAAACGCCAGCTGCAACGATTCAAACAACGGAATGAAGCGATGGCGGTCAAAATAATCCCAACGCCCTTCTTCAAGGAACTCCAGATAACGACCATTATTGACGTGACGATAAATGTCGAGATGGTAACCACGAACTTTGATATTGATCGACACGAGCTGCACTCCAAAAGGCGATGATTTTAGTCAAATCATACCGTATCAACAACCGCTAAACCGGATTCAATGTGCTTTTCGACAACGCAAATCCCGTAAGTGGATACCTAATGGCACATCAAGCCGCAGACGCGCTAACACACGAGTTAATAGCGCGTCTTGCCAATGCTTCTGCAAGGCCTGCTGCCAACGCTCTTCCAATTCTGGCAGCGCGCAAAAAATACGATCGAGCTCCTGATGCTGGTCTAATAACTGTCCCGCGGTTTTCGGACCGATCCCAGCAACACCTGGCAAATGATTGGTGCTATCTCCCGTCATCGCCCAAAAATCGACCAATTGGCTCGGACGAAGGGCAAAGCGTTCTGTAACGCGCTCCTCATCCCAGTCAAAACGCTCAAAATGATTACGCACCCGTATGCGAGCATTGACCAACTGACAGAATCCTTTGTCCGTTGACATGATCACCACATCGACGCCGGTAAGCGCCGCTTTATTGGCCAAGGTGGCAATGACATCATCGGCTTCCCAATGCGGAATGTACAAACTGGCAATGCCCGCTTGTTCGAAATAGCGGCGCACATCCGGCAAAGCGTGTGCCAGCGCTTCGGGCATCGGCTTACGTCCTAGTTTGTAATCCGCATACAGTTGATGTCGCCAAGTATCCCCATGCTGCTCAAACACCATGACGACATGGGTGGCTTGCAAAGCCTCAATATTGCGATCAATGGCCGCTAAACAACGACTCTGAGTGGCGTCCAGTTGCGTCGCCGAACCCTCTGCAGCAGCGTACATGCGGCGGATCAAGTTCATGGCATCCACGATCAGTAATTTCATCAAGCACCCTCCTAGTCTCGTTTTGCGGCTATTCGCTTTGTTGTCCTTGCTGCATTTGCCACAACTGGTGATATCGACCCTGCAACGCCATGAGCTGCTGATGCGTACCCTGCTCCACAATTTGACCTGCTTCCATGACCGCGATGCTATCGGCATCGACCACGGTCGATAACCGATGAGCAATAATCAATGCCGTATGACCTTCTGAGATACGACGAATCGCGAACATGATCTCTTGCTCGGTTTGCGAATCGAGCGAAGAGGTGGCTTCGTCAAACAGCATAATAGCAGGTCGCTTTAATAACATACGGGCTATCGCAAGACGTTGCTTCTCACCACCCGATAATTTTAAGCCTCGCTCACCCACCAAGGTATCCCAGCCGTTAGGACTGAGTGTCAGCAAGTGCTGCAACTGCGCCAATTGCAATACCTGCATAACCTCATCGTCGCTGGCGTCGGGTCGCGCATAAAGAACATTGTTTTTTAACGTGTCATTAAATAACACCGTATCTTGAGGCACCATACCCAATGCTTGCCTCAGCTCAGCTTGTTTCACATCGCTAATCGGTTGCCCATCAATGAGTATGCGCCCTTGCTGAGGGTCATAAAAACGATACAACAAACGAGTTAACGTGGATTTACCAGCACCACTGCCCCCGACTATCGCCAGCGTTTTTCCGGCAGGAATGGTTAAGTTCAATCCATGTAGAATGGGCCGTTGAGCATGATACGCAAAAAAGATTTGTTCAAAACGCACCTCGCCCCCTCGCAGTTGCAAGGTGTTCTGACCGTCATCAGGCACCGTCGGCTGGACATCGAGTAATTCAAACATGCGTTCAATATTGGCCATCGAGGCTTTGATTTCTCGATACACGAAACCCAAAAAATTTAAGGGCAAAAACAGCTGGAACATAAAGGCGTTGACCAACACAAAATCGCCAACACTCATGGTCCCGATCAACACATAGTAGGTTGCGGCCATCAACATCGACGCCATGGCCACACTGATGATCAACGCCTGACCCGAGTTGAGGCTAAACAATGACCAACGATTTTTTTGTCGCGCCTGCTCCCACTGAGCCAACGATTGATCGTACTGCTGCGATTCTCGCTGCTCCGCAGTAAAATACTTGACCGTTTCATAATTCAACAAACTGTCTAGCGCGCGCGTGTGTGTTTGCGAATCCATGGCATTGGCTTCTCGAACAAAGCGCGTGCGCCACTCGGTCAACTTAATTGAAAAAGCCACATACACAACCACGGCCATCGCGGTTACTAAGGCGAAAATGGGAGGATAGTTGTACCACAACAAGCCGATCACTAAGGCCAATTCTAATAACGTAGGAACGATGTTAAACACCAAAAAACGCAGCAAAAAACTGATGCCTTGAGTCCCTCGTTCAATATCGCGTTGCAACGCCCCCGTTTGTCGATCAAGATGAAAATCCAAACTCAAGCGATGCAAGTGTTCAAACAAACGCAATGACATGCGTCGCATGGCGCGCTCCGTGACACGACCAAAAATCACGTCTCGCACTTCTCCGATAAACACATTCAAAAAGCGTACGGCACCGTAGGCAATTAACAATCCTAACGGAAACCAAAGCCACCACTGCTCCGCTACGTCGTCAATGGCCGTTAAATGATCCACTTGATGCTTCAACAAGAAGGGCAAGCTGACGCTGGCTACTTTCGCCAAGACCAAACACAGCAACGCCAATAACACTCGGCCTCGGTATTCCATCAGGTAAGGCCACAATGCGGCGAACCAAACTCGGACACGCCATTGAGTCGGCTGATGATCTGGTAGGGATGACATAGAACGCATACTGAACACTCTTTTATAAAGGATTCGCCAAGGAACTGAGTGCAACTCTGCCCATCGAACCAGAAACGGCGTATGATACGCGCTCTTTGGTTATTATTAAAAACAAGGTTGGATATGATCGTTTCGCGCCTTACTTCTGTTGTTCTTGCCACCGCTGTTTTATTGCTCTCCTCTGCCAGCCATGCTGAGCTATCGGCCAACGTTGGGTTATCATCCGAATACGTCCGTGATGGTATCAGTCAAAGCCGTGGCAATATCACCGCCTCGATCGGTACCAGCTACCATCACCAATCCGGCGTGTATGCCGGTCTTTGGGGAACGACCTTAGAACGCAAGAATGATGATACGCAGTTTGAACTGAGTGGCTTTGCCGGATGGTATCAACCATTATCGCAACGACTGGCCATGAATATTGGCGCGACTCGTTATGCGTTTCACGGAAATCGTGATAGCAATGAACAGGCCTATCATGAAGGATTTGCCAAAGTATTAATCGACGATCAATGGGTATTAGGCTATCGCCGTAGCAACGATTATTTGGGCAGTGGCTTGGCCAAAAGCAGTCGCGAACTGAGTTACACCATTCATCAAGGTACGTTTGATATCGAGTTTTTTACCGCTCAGCATCGCTATTTGGCAACCAACAGTGACTTCAATTTTGGTGGTAACAGTCGCGATGGATATTGGCAATTCCGTGTCGCTGTTGAGCGTACTTATCGGCACTACGATTACCGACTGGCCATTGAACGCACCAATTTAGGCCGTGATTTTGACGGTGGCACCCATTTCCTGTTTGGCGTTCATCGCTACTTCTAATTAATGCGGAAGAGTGTGCTGGCGCGTGCGTTCCTGTTGCCAATTGGCACAGGGACGAAATTCCGCTAAGCACAATACATCGGCCGGCGCCGCCAGAGTCAGGGGGAGGCCGTCTGTCACTTGAGCGAAGCGTTGAGGGAAGTGAATCACACCATCCGCTGATAGTGCCAAAGGTAAACTGGGCAACGACGGATAAAAACCGAGTAATCGGCCTTGTTCAAATATCATCAAACTGAACTGAGATTGATAGTGATCACCTCGAACGCGCTCTAAACCAATCAAGCTGCGCTGTTGCTGACTCCCAAAATAATAGTACGACACCACGTGATCCTGCTCACTATCGGCCAATAAGTCATGCTGTTGCTGTATTAGCCATAGTTCAGCCTGCTTCGCCGTCATGACGTCGGCGAATATGGGCAACGTCATCATGAGAAACAGACTAACCGTCAGTAACAAACGACATATATAGTGAATACGGTGCATACTTAAGGCTGTGTTAATTCCAATTTTGTGCCTAAATATTTCTCTAAATCGGGCAATGCAAAGGCATCGTCTTCCGAAATAAAGCTGATGGATACGCCTTTCGCATCCGCTCGGCCAGTACGACCAATACGATGAACGTAGTCTTCCGGGTCTTCAGGCAGCGTGTAATTAAACACATGACTGACGCCATCCACGTGAATCCCACGCCCTGCCACGTCGGTTGCCACCATGATGGTGACATGGCCATCGCGAAAACGCTCCAGTGTCCGAATGCGCTTTTGTTGATTCACCTCACCAGACAACAAGACCGAAATATGGCCTTGTTTATTCAGTTGCTCACACAAATTACGCGTTAAATCACGCCGATTGGCAAAAATAATGCAGCGCTCTGGTTTTTCTTCTTCAAGTGTTTTCAACAGCAAATCGAATTTGTCGGTTTCGGCCACCAAATACAACTTTTGCGTTACCCGGTCGGTCGTGACTTGTTCAGGTTCAATCACAACTTGCAATGGATTGACCGTCCATTGATCAATAAGAATACGCACATCGTAATTAAAGGTGGCAGAGTACAACAAGGTTTGACGTTCACCTTTGGGTAAGGTGGCCCGTACGATGCGACGCACATCGGGAATAAAACCCATATCCAGCATGCGGTCGGCTTCGTCCAATACCAGCACCTCGACTTGATCGAGGTACACATCCTGACTGCGCATAAAATCGATCAGTCGCCCCGGTGTGGCCACCAGAATATCAATCACTTCATTACGCAGTTGTTGACGTTGTTGTTCATAATCCATACCACCGACAACGGTACAGACGGTCAAACCGGTATAACGCGCTAAACCTTCCGCATCTTTACCAATTTGCATGGCCAGCTCGCGTGTCGGAGCAATGACCAAGGCGCGCGGTTCACTGGCGAAGCGCTCATCCGGTACTTGAGTTAACAAACGATTTAATATCGTCAATAAAAACGCGGCCGATTTACCGGTTCCGGTTTGTGCTTGGCCAATGGTATCGCGCCCTTGCAAGGCGGCCGGCAAACTCTCAGCTTGAATGGGGGTGCAGTACTGGAAACCCAATTTATGAATACCGCGCATGACGCTATCGGGCAAACCCAAATCATGAAAGCGTGTTTTTCCCTCGACCACGGGCACATCAAATTCCGCTAACGACCAAGGCTGAGCCATTTCTTGTGCGAGACGATCGGTACGATTTTGGCTCGTCGTGCGAGTCTTTTTCGCCTTAGAGCTAGTATTCGCAGGACTCGTCGCTGAAGTGGTCGACGATGATGCTGTTTTAGCCCGCTTATCATGTCGTGGCTGAGCTGACGATTGATCCTTACTTGCGTTGTTTTTCTGGTTAGGCGACTGCGTCGACGACGGCTGTCGTGCTGACCCCTTGATGGCCTTAATCAGTTTGTTAAACAAAGAGCCTACTCCCTTAAATACGGTCGAGGCGAAATGCCTCTAAGCTGAATTCATGATGGCGTTGATAATAGTCTAATAGCGCCTGTTTTAATACGTCTGCTCGTGGTGGCAACCCTTCACGCCAATAGTCTTGCACTTGTTGCCATACCCGCTGCTTAAACAACGCACTGCTTTCTTCGATGGCCAGATAGTCGCCGTGGAGATTATCGATGCTGACGCGAAAACGTCGACCACACGCTTCCGATAATATCCATTCTAGCGCTTGCGGTTTCACCTCAACGGATTCAAAAGCACGCTGCTGTTCAAGGCTACGACCATCGGGTTCATACCAATAACCAAAGTCCACCAGCAAGCGACGCGCGGAGCCGGCAATGCACCAATGACTGATCTCATGCAAACCCGATTCAAAATAGTCGTTCGTGCAGATAATTCGATGGTAGGGATAGTCCTGATCTGCGGGTAAATAAATGGGCTCTTCTCCGCCACTGTGCAGTTCGGTTTTTTCCTGTTCACGAAAGACACGATTAAAAATCGTTATTAAGTCGTTTATGTTTAATTCTTGGCTCACGCTCTATTCACTCTTACCGCCGATAAGGGCAGAATGCCTACCTCTTTATCTGACACCCCTGATTATGCCATCGCACACACACGAAATTCGCACATTATTGAAACTCACGGCACCGATTCTCGCGACCCAATTGGCGCAAATTGGTATGGGCACGGTCGATACCATTATGTCGGGGCATGTGAGTACCATCGATTTAGCCGCCGTGGCCATTGGCACCAGTATTTGGCTACCAATTTGGTTATTTCTGGCTGGCATCTTAGTGGCATTATCGCCCATCACGGCACGGTTAAGTGCCGCTGCCCAAACCGAGAAGCTGCCTCATTTACTGGCCGCCGCATTATGGATGGGCATTGTATTTGGTTTACTGGCGGCTGTCATACTTGCCAGTTCGAGATTGATACTGCCACTGTTGATCAGTGATACCAGCACCGCCCAAATTGCGGCCGACTACTTGACCATGATTGCCTTCGGCATGCCAAGTGCAGGGGTCTTTCTAGCCTACCGTTTTTACGCTGAAGCATTGAACCAGGCCAGTCACGTGACACGCATTATGCTGGTCGGTTTGGTGTTAAACATTCCAATCAACTGGATTTTTATTGAAGGCTTATTTGGTATGCCCGCATTGGGAGGCGTTGGCTGCGGTGTGGGCAGTTCATTGGTCTTCACTGGCATGGCCATTGCGATGGCAATGAACACCCGCCGCCATCGATTACTCGATGCCTTTTCATTGTGGCCCTCAGTATGGAGCCCACAATGGCAACGGGTGACCGAGTTAGTCAAAATCGGCTTACCCATTGGCTTAGCCATTTTCTTTGAAGTGAGTTTATTCTCAGTCATCGCATTGTTTTTGACCGTCTTAGGGCCGACCATTGTTGCCGGGCATCAAGTTGCTCTCAATGTGTCATCATTGACGTTTATGGTACCACTGAGTTTGGGCATGGCACTCACAGTGCGCGTAGGTCACCACATAGGACGCCATGACGTGGCTTTTGCGCAACGCTTATCGTGGTTCGGTGTAAAGATCAATTTGGCCTTAGCGGTCGTCAATGCCACCCTCATTGTGGCTTTAGCACATTGGATTGCATCGCTCTATTCCCTCGATCCAGAAGTGGTCGCGATAGCCAGTGCATTGTTGATTTTTGCGGCCATCTTTCAACTGTCTGATGCCGTGCAAATCGCGGCAGCAGGCGCGTTACGTGCGTACCAAGACACCTTAGCGGTGATGCTTATCACTTTTGTGTCTTATTGGGTATTGGGCTTAGGACTGGGTTACTATTTGGCGTTTCGCTGGCCTGAGCCCATGGGCGCCGCCGGTTTTTGGATCGGGCTAATCATAGGTTTAACCAGTGCCGCTCTGGCATTAAGCTGGCGTTTACGACATGTGAGCCGTCATCCACCGTCATTTTTAACTGCCTCACAGGAATAGCGCTATGTCGACCAACACCGTGGCCATTATTGGCGCAGGCCCTGCTGGCTTAATGGCCGCTGAGCTATTGGCTGAAGCTGGACATCAGGTTCATGTGTTTGACGCCATGCCCAGTGTTGCGCGCAAATTTTTACTGGCGGGTATTGGTGGCATGAACATCACTCATGCCGAGCCGTACGACCAGTTTGTGCAACGCTATCGTGAAGCCGAACCGGCTTTGCGACCCATACTCGATGCATTTCCAGCCGATGCCTTACGACAATGGATACACGATTTAGGCATTGAAACCTTTGTCGGTAGTTCACAACGTGTATTTCCCAAAGAAATGAAAGCCGCACCCTTATTGCGGGCTTGGCTGCATCGGCTACGGCAGCAAGGTGTCATCTTTCATCCTCGCCATCGCTGTCTTGGTTGGCAGCAGGATGAGCAAGGTATCGTTTGGGAATTTGCACAGGGTGACCAGGTTCGACAAGAACGATTTGCCGGTGTCGTGTTAGCACTTGGCGGGGCAAGTTGGTCCAAACTGGGTTCGGACGGACGCTGGACAGAATGGTTTACTCGAAGCGGCATCGCGATTGCGCCGTTGCAAGCCAGCAATTGTGGATTTGAATTGCCTTGGAGTGAATTTTTAAAAGAACGCTATGCAGGTACGCCGATCAAACACGTTGCCTTACGCCTTGCCCCTAGCCATTCAAACAACCACTCAGCCAACGACTCAAACAACACGAATGAAGACGCCAAAATTGGCGAATTTATTATCAGCCACTACGGAATTGAAGGCAGCTTAGTGTATGCACTCAGCGCCCCCTTGCGACAACGCCTACAACAAGCACCGAATGACGCATTTCTGATCGTTGACTGGCTACCGCACAACTCCGTGGCACACATTCAACAAAAGCTCGCCCAACCCAGAAAAGGCATGAGCTTTGCCAATGTGCTTCGGAAAAAACTCAACTTACCTGCGATCTGCGCCACGCTGTTAAAAGAATGCTTGCCCGAGCTGAATAGCAATGACGCCGCTGCCGTCGCACAAGCACTGAAAGCCATGCCACTGCCACGCGTCAGCGCCACACGACCCATGGATGAAGCCATAAGCTGCGCCGGAGGTGTTTGCTTTACTGCGGTCAATGAACAACTGATGCTGACCCAGCTACCCGGTGTGTTCATTGCAGGCGAAATGCTGGACTGGGAAGCCCCAACCGGCGGCTATTTATTGACTGCCTGTTTTGCCACCGGCAAACAGGCAGGACAAGGATTACGAAGCTGGCTAGACGAATCCCATCGCTGACCCGCCCCAACACCACAACGACTAGGGGCAAGGATTGGGAATAGCGCGATGAATCTCATCAATGGCGGCTAACAGTTCTGCAGGCAACATTGAATTCGCCGTACGAATGTTTTCTTGCAACTGATCCATGGTCGTCGCGCCAATGATATTCGCAGCAACAAAAGGCTGTTGCGTGACAAACGCCAGTGCCATGGCCGCTGGCGACATACCCCACTGTTCTGCCAAAGCGGCATAGCGCGCTGTCGCTTGCTCGGCCTGCATTCCATTGTAACGACTAAAGCGTTGGTACAAGGTAATGCGTCCTTTCTCTGGCTGCTGACCGTTCAAATACTTGCCGCTCAAAACGCCAAACGCTAAGGGTGAATACGCCAACAAGCCAATATTCTCACGATGAGAGACTTCAGCCATGCCCACTTCGTAACTGCGATTCAACAAATTATATGGATTTTGTACCGTCAATGGACGCTGCCAACCTCGCGACTGAGCAAACTGATCCGCCATGGTTAATACCTTCATCGTACCCCACGGGGTTTCATTCGATAAACCGTAGTGACGTATTTTTCCTGCTTGAATCAACTCATGCAAACAGCTCAACGTTTCCTCTAACGGTACGCCCTCACCTGGCTGTACCTGATACCCCAAACGACCAAAATAATTGGTGGGGCGCGATGGCCAATGCAACTGATACAAGTCGATGTAATCGGTCTGCAAGCGCTGCAAACTGGCATCCACCGCCCGACGAATATGGTCGGCGGTTAAATCTGGCCCCTGCCGAATGTGCGCCATCCAGTCCCCCGGGCCCGTCACCTTCGTGGCAATGACAAGCTGATCGCGTAAGCCTCGTTTCTTCAACCAAGTGCCCAAATAGCGCTCAGTTAAACCCTGAGTCTCCGCGTTAGGAGGAACCGGGTACATCTCAGCCGTATCAATGAAATCAATCCCCTGATTGATCGCGTAGTCCAACTGCTGATGCGCTTCTTGCTCTGTGTTTTGTTCGCCCCACGTCATCGTACCCAAACACAAAGGACTGACCCATAAATCACTGCTACCCAATTGTCGACGCTGCATCGTAAGACCTCGCTGTGAATGGGCACATTATGCCAGTGAATGACGCGGAATATTGTTCAAATAAAAGCAAGTTTGCGGTTTCTATTCACGTCTATGATACTGCAAACAAACAACACAACAATGGATCACGTGATGTCCTCACAAAAAAGTAATGAGCATGAGCAAAGCAAAGGTATTCCTGTCGTGGTATGCCGTAAAAACCCTGATGGAGAATCCATGAATGTATTCATCAGCAGCGAGGCCACGAATGAGGAATTAGAGATGCTGATCGATTCCATTTCATCTTATTTAAGCAAAAATAAACAACGCAACTATCAGTAGAGTGTCGTTTTGATTTGGTGGTCAAACAACACTGACCACTTTGATACCCCATTGCCCTGTTATCAAATCAATTTTTTAAATCTAACTGGGCTTAATTTTGTTTTACCCCATAAGTTAACGGTATAAGATCGGTACAGAGAGCTTAACTCATTTGAGTCCCTATCCCATCGTAGCCCCTTGCGGTTAACGCACACCAATCCAATAAAGATAACGGTATATAAAATAGGCATACGATTATCCGTATACGATCACCCGCACACACTCAGTAACACAACGAATGGCGTAAAAACCCATTCGCTTATGCCAGCCAATTGGCTACACTGCGGGCTGAATTCATCACAGAGATCACCCTCATCATGCCTGCTTGGTTCTTCAAAATTGGCCTGCTCACCTTGCTAACACTGAGTGCACAAGCACAAGAGATTCGCCTGACAGAATCGGAGTTGCAGCAACAACTGCAAACGCTGATGCCCATGCAACAGCAGCAAGGTCCGTTATTCATTATTATTGATGAACCCACATTAACTCTGCTCTCCAACCGCAATCGACTGAGTCTAACCGTGCGATTACAAATCAACTCCAGCCTAGGATTGCAAAGTCGAGGGTGGCTAACGGCCAACAGCGGTATTCGCTATGAGCGTCAAACTCATGCGTTTTATTTGCAAGATCCTGAGCTAACGGAGCTGCAAATCGAAGGCATGGCACCTGCGTTGCAAGCCCATCTAAAACCCGTGATCGAAACGTGGTTAATGCCTGCCTTGTCACAAGAACCGATCTACCGCTTACGCGAAGACGACATGATGGAAGCCATGGCGCGCAGTTTTTTACAGTCCGTCACGGTTGAAGACGATGCCCTGGTGTTACGGCTGAACATGCTTTAATGCATGCCAGCCCAACACCCTGTACATCAGTACTGTTTGGATAATTGAAATTGACGCGTCAGTGCTTGCAGCTTACTGGCGTTAAGATGTGTGGTATCGGCACTGACAATCAAGCCCGCAATGGTGTCCTGCATGCTGTCAGCGCCATCGGCCACCTGTTGTGTTTGTGCACTTTGCTGCTGATTAGACTGTTCAATATCGGCCATAATTCGGAACAAGTTCGCCACCATATCGTGCAGTGATGAATGATCATCGGCGGCCGCTTGTGCTTGCTGCAAGCGTTTTTCCATTTCCGAAATACCTTGCTCCATGGTGCTCACGGCACGCTCTGTTTCTTCTTGCACGCGCAATAAGCCATCATCGATTTCTTGCGTTGCTTGTGCTGTTCGACTCGCTAGGTTTCGGACTTCCGATGCGACTACCGCAAACCCACGACCAGAATCGCCTGCTCGCGCCGCTTCAATGGCGGCATTGAGTGCCAATAAGTTGGTCTGTGCCGCAATGTCTTTAATGACCAAGGCCATTCGAGCAATTTCCGCCGTACGTGCATTGGCTTGCTGCAAACTATCGGACGAACGATTAATCACGCTACGAATGGATTGTGTCTCATTGCTAACACGTGCCAATTGTTGCTCGGCCCGCGCCATGACATTGTCCATTTGTTCCCGTAGATGAGTCGCCGTTATTGATGCTTGCTGTATATCCTGATGTTGCTGTTGAGCACCATTTAGCATGGTTTGAATGGAATGCAAGACATCGGCGATTCGTTGCTCTGCCTGTTGATTTTCTTTTAACAATTGCTCACTGGCCACACCGGATGCCTGACTTAAATGGCTGACATGACTGACCATGCGATCTAAGCTGTCGATGAAACTATTTAACCAGCGTGCCAAATCCCCGGTTTCATCCCGTGCCATGTCGGCCACATTCAGACGCTGTGCCAAATTGCCACCACCATCGGCGAGCCCTCTGACCAAGTCAGCCATACCGTGCAGTCGATCGGCAAATGGGCGTACGACGGCGCTGCGGTAAACCGCCAATGTCATAAAAACGCCCACACCATGCAGAAAAGCACTCCAAAATAATGGCAGGGCCGCACTGTTTAATAACACACCCATTAACCACCAAATGCCCGCCAATGCCGCCAAGCGCGAACTCAAATGATAACTGATCGAACGATGCTGGTAGACTTCGGCTAAGTCCGCTTCGCACATCATACCCCAACGATCTGGCGATCCAGGCAACTGCAGAGTCACACCTTTACCAATCACAGGAATGTGTCGATAGTCCGAATAACCCGGATATTTCACATACACATTGTCACCATGCGCCAACGTTTCACGCACGCCAGGGTGTAATTGTCCGGTGGCTGGATCAGTAAACCGAATTTCAAATTCGGTTTGTTCACGCACCGACACAACACCAAAACCGGTATCTATGCCCTCTTTTAAATTATCACCATGACTGAATGTACTGTCCTCAAAACGAGAACGAGATAGTGCAACACCCGGTAAAATCGAGCGATCAAAATGACTTTCCGCCATGAAGAGATAGTTATCACCCGATTCTTCGAACACGTGACCGGCTTCACGTTGGATCATGTCGCTCATGACATCGTTCGGGACGCGCGCCACAATACTGACCTGTTCGCCACTGGCTAATGTGAGCGGCTGATAAAACATCAGCGTGATTGCATCATGAAACCGTGATGTGGTGGCACCCAATTGCTCTGTTACAGGATCATGGTATGGCCCATGCAAGAATGGCTCTTGCAATCCTTTTCGCCAGGCTTGTTCCGGTAAATCGGAACGTCCGACACGTTCAGCATGGTTGGAATACAGCACCACACCGTGATCATTAATCAGTGCTAACTCAGAAATTTCGCGCAACCGATCACGTTGTTGATGCATTTCAAGCAGGGCCTGAGCAAGGTTCTCGCGACGTAATTGCTGAGCTACACCATCCAAAAAAGACCACTTTTGTTCAGCCCATTCCACCAAAATCGCACGACGGGTTTCCGCAATTTGCGTGAATACTTGCTCATAGTAACCGTAGCGCTGACGATTTAACCAACACGACCAGCCCATCGCCAGCTTGCCGCTCGAACCAAGCCAAGGTAACCAACGTTGTTCATCAGGAGTCAAATTCATAGTATCACTGGTACGCATCATCGCCGTCTCTCAGTAGCGTCGTTGCCGACTGATTGATAAGTTTCATTATTAGTCTAGCAAGCCTTAGGCCAAGAACTGAAAACCATGTAAAAAATGGCGAGTTTGTCATTCTTCATTACGGAAATACTCATTACATTACATAGAGTTACAGCAAGGCGCACCAAAAACAACCACGAGTTTCAAGCCATACGATTGGACGCACCAATTTGATGCAACATCAGTGTAATTAACAAAGGATATGAACGGACCATTCGCGTGCAATATGAGCAAAACGTACGTCCTATTTTTCTTAAAGAACGACTGTCAATTTCCGTCAGATCGACTACCTTTTATACAGTGACTTCTTCATCAATAGGTTTTCCATGAAAGTGACAAGGAATCAGCCACTGTTATTCATACCGGTGATCGGGGCTCTGTTGTATTTGGTGTTCGGCATTTCTTGGATTAGCTTCAGCGATGCTTGGTTGTTGTTCATCAGTGACGATGTGCAACAATTATCGCTACTGCAAACCTATAAAGGCTGGGCTTTTGTCACTATCAGCGCCCTCTTTGTTGGCTTCTTATTACGTATTCAGCAACGCATCGTCGATTCACTGAGTCATGCGGAGCATCAATTTCAAGCAACCTTTGAGCACGCTGCGGCCGGCATTGCTCATCTCAACGAGTGCGGACAATTTTTACGCGTCAATCAAGAGTTTTGTCGTCTGCTGAAGTACGATGAGAGCACCTTACTCAATCGCTGTTTTCAAGACATCACGCACCCTGACGACTTGGCTCATGATGAAACTCAGCTGCAAGCCTTACTCCATGGTGACATTGATCATTACAGTCTAGAGAAACGCTACATCACTTACGATGGCCAGCTGCTATGGGCACGTTTATCGGTCGCGCTTGTCCCTCAATATGATCAACAACCCCGCTACTTGATTGCCGTTGTGCAAGATATTTCTGCGCACAAGCAGGCCGAGCTACAACTGCAAGCCAGTGAATTGCGTTTTCGTACGTTATTAGATCATACACCGAGTATTTCTGTGCAAGGCTATCAGCCTGATGGCACCACTATTTTTTGGAATAAAGCCAGTGAAACGATGTATGGCTACACGCAAAAAGAAGCACTAGGCCGCAATTTATTAGACTTAATCATCCCACCCGCCATGAAAAACACGGTTCGCGACGTGGTCTCTCGAATGGCCCGTACGGGCATTCCTCAAGCGCCTGAGGAATTGCGCTTACAGCGCAAGGACGGAAGCGAGATTCCGGTCTACTCATCGCATGCCGTCGTGCCCATTCCCATGCAAGAGCCACAGATTTTCTGCATTGACATTGATCTTAGTGAACACTATCGACAAGAACGCCAACTGAATTTTTTATCTCGGTACGATCCACTAACACAGCTAGCGAATCGTCAGCATTTCAATCAAGAGTTGAATCGTATCCTGCGGCAGGCGCAAGAAACGCAACAACCACTCACTGTATTTTTACTGGATTTGGACAATTTTAAAAACATCAATGACAGTTTTGGTCACGCGACTGGCGATCTGTTGTTACAACAGGTTGCCCAGCGACTTCAGCTTTACAGCCAAGAAACCCGTTTATTGGCTCGACTCGGCGGGGACGAATTTGCCCTAATGTACCAAGGCTTACATGATGAACAGGCCGAAATCGACATCGCCCGTACGATCATGAACAGTTTTCAGGCCCCTTTTATCATTCCTGATCACGGTCCAATTTTGATTGCTGCTTCTATTGGCATCTGCGCCGCACCGCGCCATATGGACAATGCCGAAGGATTACTACAAGGAGCCGATGCCGCGCTGTATAAAGCCAAAGCCAGTGGCCGTAATACCTTCTCGCTGTATTCTCAAGATCTTGCCGATCAAGTACGTGAACAATTATTGTTGGAAACTCGCTTACGCCGTGCATTGGATGAGCAACATCTGTGTTGTTATTTCCAACCACAAGTGGATTTCCAATCCGGTCGAATGCAGGGCGCCGAGCTACTGGTTCGTTGGATTGATCCTGAACAAGGGCTGATTCCACCCAATCATTTTATTCCGCTGGCGGAATCCTGTGGCTTAATCCATCGCATCGGCCAGCTTGTACTCGAACAAGCCTGTTTTGTAGGTCAGCATTGGCGTCAACAAGGGCTACCAGATATCCGTTTGGCCATCAACGTTTCCTCACAACAATTCGGACAAGCCCAATTTCAAACCTTGGTGCACGACACACTCATGCATTCTGGCTTCCCCCCTCATTTACTGGAACTGGAAATTACCGAAAGCGCATTATTGGGTGATGAACACAGTGTGATCGATACCATGCAACAATTGCGAAACCTAGGCGTTCGAATGGCGATCGATGACTTTGGCACAGGCTACTCCTCGCTGTCGTATTTGAAACGCCTGCCGCTGGATGTGCTCAAAATTGACAAACGGTTTGTTGATGACTTGGAATTTGATGAGGACGATCAACAAATTTCGCAAGCCATCATTCAGCTGGCCAAAATCATGAAACTATCGGTGTTGGCAGAAGGTGTTGAAACGGCAGCGCAATGGTCCATTTTGCAGTCGTTAGGTTGCGATAGCTATCAAGGCTACTATTACAGCAAGCCCTTACCGAAAGACGAGTTTGTCTTATTGTTGCAACAGGAATCAAGGCAACCAAATACGCCCCTCCAAGAAGGTGCAAGCACGTCCCATTAAGTGCACACGATCACCGTCAAGACGACAAACCACCTCGCCGCCTCGTGTCGAGCATTGCCAAGCGATCAACTCACGCTTAGCCAATTGTTCGGCCCAATAAGGTGCAAGCTGACAATGTGCAGAACCGGTGACTGGGTCTTCCGCAACACCGACATTCGGAGCAAAGAAACGACTGACAAAGTCGTACGCGGTGGATCTCGCTGTGACAATCACACCGCGTAATGGCAAACTCGCCAATACCGTCAAATTCGGTTGGTAAGAGCGGACGTGCGTCTCATCCGGCAAGACCACCACATAATCGACCGCCGCTAATACCGCCACCGGCTCGACCGCGAACTCGGTCAATAGCGCGTCAGGCAACCAACACGGAGTGGGTGGCTGAGCTGGGAAATCCATGCAATATCCATCTGCCGTCCGAGTCACCGTCAGTTCACCACTGCGAGTCTGAAAAACAACGTGATCTCGGTCAATGCCTTGATGATGAAACAACACATGAGCCGCAGCCAATGTCGCGTGACCACATAAATCCACTTCGACGGTCGGCGTGAACCAGCGAAGATCATAGTATGACTCATGCGCCATCACGAATGCCGTTTCGGACAGGTTATTTTCGTTGGCGATGGACTGCATTTGAACATCACTGAGCGACTCTGTGAGTAAGACCACGGCAGCAGGATTACCCGAAAAGGGTTGATCGGCAAACGCGTCCACTTGATATTGAATGAATGATGGCATGGCTACTCTCTGGCTACTGGGATAACTGTTGCAACCCCGCTATTTCGTTTACACTGGCGTTCTTTTTGAGTGTTGCAGGCCATGTTACCCCTTCTCTCACGACATAAAAACACACTATTATCATTACTATTAATCACATGGCTCACCGCCACACTCATAGGCTTATGGTGGTTTCAACAACAAACCATACGGCCCTTTGTTGGCCAAGATGACGACATGCGCTTTTGGCGTGCCAGCGATACCGCTCCGCTACTGCTCAATGTTCTTGGTCATTTGCCCAACCCTCGTCCGCAACAAGTTACCTTGGTACACCTATGGAACCCCGATTGCTTATGCAATCAGGTGAGTCAGCGACATTTTAGTGGTTTAGTACAACAATTCGATCATGAGCATTTGCGTGTGATCATTCTCACGCCACAGACCACCAGCGACGCAACCATTCATCAATTTCATCGTTTGAATGGGGATCGTTATACTGTGGTACGTGTTTCGCAAGACATCGACCTACCCATTCCCAGCAGTCCCGGATTGGCGTTATTCAATGATCAAATGCAGATGTCCTATTATGGTGCGTACGGATTTGGCGCGTTGTGCACACTCGATGACGATGCTTTTTTTCCAAACATCATCGAACGTATGCAAGCAGGCCCCTATGGGCCTTTTATGAATGTGGCTGGTCGTGGTTGCTTTTGTGCCTGGCCGACAAACGCCAGCGCAACGCCTGCATCTGACGAATAACGACGCGGGTTTGCTCAGGGTCATTGAGGTCGTCGTTGCGATACAAATACGCCTCCAAGACACGGTTTAACGCCGCAATTTCACTGCGCAGCGCAGGAAATGCGTGCGCCAGTCGCTGCAAGTAGTGATTGCTGGTTTCACCTTGGACCGCTGCGACACCAAAACGCTGAGCGCGTTTTTGCAGACGTGTCCATGCTTTGAAAAACCGATTCCGATAACGTGGGCGCTGCTGCCACAGCAACCAGCTACTGGCAAACACAAATAACAACGCCACGCCGATCGCCAAACCATAAAGAATGTCTTGATAGGTTTTCATACCGAGCCAGCCTTGCAACAATTGACTCTGACGTTGACGGTCGTAAGACAATACCCAGCGATGCCAATAGTAATTGATGCTGTCCAATTGTAAGCGTAATCGATTTAGCCACTGAACATGCTGTAATCGATGCACGGAAAAGAACTGCTCGCGCAAAAAGTCATCCTCTTGCGCCAACGCGCGTTGCAATCCGTACTCAATTCGATCGGGTGCCACTTGGGCTGTTGGATCGAAACGCAGCCATCCCTGAGAAGGCAGCCACACCTCTACCCATGCGTGTGCATCAAATTGACGCACCGTGAGATAGGCTTCTTGTTCATTCCACTCTCCTCCTTGGTAGCCAACCACCACGCGTGCAGGAATGCCGGCCGCTCGAGCAACAAACACCATGGCACCGGCGTAATGCGCACAAAAGCCACGACGAGTGTCAAATAAAAACGCATCAATATCGTCTTGCCCTAACGTTTGTGGCTGTAAGGTGTAATGAAACGACGATTCAGCAAAGGTATTCATCAACGCCGCGACGATGCGTTGATCATCAACAAAGGAACGCCGTAATTGATCGGCCCAAGCGCGGGCCTTTGGATTCCCCTGCGGAGGCAATTGCAATTGTTGTCGACGTGCCTCAGCAGTAAGCTCTGCACCATCCAATATGGCCTGTGGCCAAGACTGCGCATGATAGCGCTGACGCTGGTATAAGGGGCGTCGAGCAATTAACCGATCATCCGCCGTTCGACCCGTATTGGCTTCAACGGCTTGTACTCCACGTAACGCAAATAACCAAGGCTGATCGGTGGGTTCTTGAATAATATCGTAACCAATAGATTGGACGCGAGCGTGTGCAACATCCGGCTTAACCGATGGCGCCCAATCAACCTGGCGTGACGTATTGGCCACCTGCCAACGGCGCCCGTCGTAATGATCGAGTGTTAAGCCGCGCCAATACAAATCGGAACGTGCCGGCCGTTGATCCGTAAAAGACACTCGCAATGCCAACTCTGTCGATTGGCTTAATTGAGCAATGTCCGCTGGGGCCATCACATCCGTCATGCCCGTTTTGGCTTGACTCGACTGCAATCCAACCGACCATAAAGGACCCAAACGAGGAAATAAGAAATACAGCATCAACATCATGGGCAATGACAACAACAAGATACGAGAGGCCATCGCAGCATTTGTGCGCATACTGGTCTTGGATTCCGCATACGGGTTTTGTTGCACACTGATCATGGCACTGGTGATGATGCCTGCGCTGACGATGCCCCACAACGCACTGCCGATGTCTTGCTGGAATAGAAACCCCGTTGCCAATAACAAAAAGGCCATGTAGACCACAATCTGAGCGTCGCGCACGGTACGCATCTCAAGCAATTTCAACAAACACGCGGCAATGAGAAACGCGCTGGCACTTTCCAGTGAGATACTGCGATCAAAGGTGACGATCACCGCTAGCGTAGTGAGCACCACGGCCGTCGCTTTGACCATTTTTCCAGGATACGACGCACGGCCAAGATGAACCATCCAACGCCAGCCAGCCACCACCAGCGCCAATCCCCAAAAGCCGAGTGGTAAATGACTTGCGTGCAACACCAAACTCGTCGCCGTTGCGAGTAGCAACCAGATCACGGCCCCCTTAGGGATTTGCACGGAGGAAGTCGTCGTCATGAGGCGGTCTCCGTCATCGAATGAGGTTGCCCCCAAAGTGCCAGTGCACGCAAACACGCTTGTCGATGCGCCTCACTGTGCTGTGGCTCCAGCTCCACACCGGGTAAACGCAAACCGTAACGCATGCCTTGTTCATGGGCATGCAGCACCCAAGCGCACAAATTAGACAGACGTGTTTCCGTATCCGCTGGTGCTAATAACGCCCAATCCAACATGCACAAAACACCCTGCTCACTATCAAACGATTTCGTCACTAAGCCCTTACCACGGGCCACGTGTTTCCAGGCAATTTGGCGCATGGAGTCACCCGTTTGATAAGGCCTTATGCCGGAAAAATCTTGGTCGCCTGCTTGATTGGAACGAGCCTGCGCGTGTGTATCGCGCCCTGCTTCGGCACTGAGTCGTAACGGTGTCCACACGGGTTTCGGGTACACCAATACGTCGTAATCCAGCGCGATCCAACTCCATGCCGTAAATAACCCCAACGGATACTGCGTACTCATCCGAAAGCGCCCCGTTTGCAACCAGCCTCGTTGTTGCGTCCGCCGTGTTAAGGTAATCGTCTGCTCACGATGATCGGCATGCAAGCCGACATCGGTCATGACCGACGGATTATCGGGATAGGCAAACAGCAAGGCGGCATGAGCACGACAACGCTCACTGCGTAAGCGCACGGGTAAATCAATGACGTCACCGGCAAAGCATGGGGGTACAGGGGCAACCGACAGATTCACGTCGGCCAAATTGCGAAATGTTAACAGCATGGCCAGTAAACTGAGGCTGAATAACCAGAAGGTTAACGCATAGATCAGGCTGTTTTGATAATTGATGGCCGTTGCTAACATGACGAACAACACCATGCCAAACACCCAACCAGATCGGGTCGGTAAGATAAAAATTGATCGATGGCTGAGTGTCAGCTGCCGCGTTGTTGGAATACGTCGATCCAACCATCGTTGCCAACGCTGCTTAACAGCCTGAATGACCATCATCAAAGCAAAACAGGTACGTGATTCAACAATTGTTGCGACACGCTATGACCGCCGTGTTGCGCTGCGTCGGCTAAACGATGGTCGACCACGGCCGGTAGCACACGCTGGATATCTTCTGGTAATACAAAAGCACGACCATCAATCAAGGCCCATGCTTTGGCACTGCGCAACAACGCCAGCGCGCCTCGTGGGGATAAGCCATATTGAAAGCCACCGTCATAGCGGGTGTAAGCAATCAAGCGCTGGACATAGTCAATCACGCTACTGCTGGCTTGAACGTCATTGACCTGTTGCTGCAATCGCAGCAGTTCGGCTTTGGGTAATGCTTCCGCCAAATGCGCGGCCATATCACGACGATCTTGTCCTAATAATAAAGCGCGCTCCGCCTCCTGATGGGGGTAACCTAACTGGATGCGCATTAAAAAACGGTCCAGTTGTGACTCCGGTAACGGAAAGGTACCCGACTGTGAAATCGGATTTTGCGTGGCAATCACAAAAAAAGGCGCAGGCAGTGGACGGGTTTCACCTTCGATAGTGACTTGTCCTTCCTCCATGGCTTCCAATAACGCACTCTGTGCTTTGGGCGTCGCGCGATTGATTTCATCGGCCAACAATACTTGCGTAAAAACGGGCCCTGGATGAAAACGAAAACGTCCCAATTCGGTACCGGCTTCGCGCTCAAAAATACTCACACCGAGAATGTCCGCAGGTAACAAATCGCTGGTGAATTGAATGCGGTTATAGTCCAGCCCCGTTACCGCGGCTAAGGCATGCGACAGGGTCGTTTTGCCCATACCGGGCAGATCTTCGATTAACAAATGCCCTTTTGCCAACAAGCAACTGAACGCCAACTTTACCTGTTGTTCTTTGCCGAGAATGACAGCGTTAACGGATTCGATAGCGGACTGCAACGCAACCGACATAAAAATAACCTATAAGCGATATTGGGCTGATAAGCATAGGGGACTGCGCAACGAATGAAAACCACTGTCGTGACCGATTGGCTCAAACAATCCGACGTTGAAAGGATCACCGCGTTGCTGACAAGGAACAATGCGGTGAGTATCGGTTTACTCGCCTAAGGCGTCTAAGCCACGAGCCAAATCGCGCTGAATGTCCGCGACGCTTTCCAAACCAACAGCAACGCGTAACAAACTTTGTCGAATGCCTGCGGCATCACGCTGCTCATCCGTCAAGCGGCCATGAGTGGTGGTGGCTGGATGCGTGATGGTGGTTTTGGTGTCACCCAAATTGGCAGTAATTGAGATCATTCGTGTCGCATCAATCACTTGCCATGCTTGCTCTCGCCCACCACGAACTTCAAAAGAAAGCACACCGCCAGCGGCTGATTGCTGTCGTTGTGCCAGCTCATACTGCGGATGAGAAGGCAAGCCTGCGTAGTTCACTTTGACGACATTCGGGTGCTGCAAGAGCCATTCTGCCACTTGTTGAGCATTGCGACTGTGTGCTTGCATGCGAATATCGAGTGTTTCCAGACCTTTCGTAAACACCCAGGCATTGAATGGGCTCAGCGTAGGTCCTGCTGAACGCAGTACGCCAACCACCGGTTCTAACAGCTCACGTCGTCCAACCACCGCACCGCCTAAGCAACGACCTTGACCATCGATGTACTTGGTGGCCGAATGAATCACCAGATCGGCCCCCAATGATAATGGCCGTTGCAACGCGGGCGTGCAAAAACAGTTATCAACCACCAATAACGTATTGGTGTCGCGGGCAAACGCCGAAATGGCGGCCAAATCAGCCACCTCGATCAACGGGTTTGAAGGCGACTCCAAAAACAGTAAACGCGTATTGTCTTGGTAAGCGGCATGCCAACTGGCCATATCCAGTAAATCGACATAGCTAATCGCTATGTTGAATTTACGCAAAAACTTTTCAAACAGCACGTTGGTACTGCCGAACACGCTGCGCGAACAAATTAAATGATCGCCAGCCTGTAAATGCGCCATACACACTGCGTAAATAGCGGCCATGCCTGAAGCGGTTGCAACACAGGCTTCGCCCCCTTCCAACGCCGCCAAGCGCTGCTCAAACGTGCGGACGGTTGGATTGGTGTAGCGCGAGTAGACGTTGCCTTCTTGTTCACCAGAGAAACGAGCAGCGGCCTCAGCCGCGGAACGAAAGACGTAACTGCTGGTTGGGAAAATGGCTTCGCCATGCTCGCCTTCTTGCGTACGTACCTGACCTGCACGCACCGCAAGGGTCGCAAAATCGGCGTCACTCAAGTCGGATTGATAACGGTCGTAATCCGCAGAAAAGTCGCTCATATGGCCTCGTTACGATTCGGTTTCGTTATGCAAATCAATCGCCACATTTTCCACCGTACGACTGCCTTTGGATGCATCGTTACGCAACTGTGACAAACGCTCAAAATAGGCATCATCAATGTCACCCGTGATGTATTCGCCGGTAAACACCGAGCTATCGAAGGTCGTCACATCGGTGTTGCTGCCTTCCAAACAGGCGTCAATCAAGTCTTGCAGGTCTTGGTACACCAACCAATCAGCACCAATGGCTTGGGCAATCTCTTCTGTGCTGCGACCATGTGCAATAAATTCTTCTTTGGCTGGCATATCAATGCCATACACATTCGGATAACGTACTGCAGGCGCTGCCGACGCAAAGTAGACCTTTTTAGCACCCGCTTCACGCGCCATTTCGATGATTTGCTCGCATGTTGTACCGCGTACAATCGAGTCATCCACCAGCAATACATTTTTACCGCGAAACTCTAAATCCAGCGCATTGAGCTTTTGTTTAACCGATTTTTTACGCTGCTGTTGTCCTGGCATAATGAAGGTACGACCGATGTAGCGGTTCTTCATAAACCCTTCACGGTACTTAACACCCAATTTATTGGCCAATTCCAGTGCCGATGAACGGCTGGTATCAGGAATAGGGATCACCACATCAATATCGTGCTCTGGGTGTTCACGCATGATTTTTTCAGCCAGTTTTTCACCCATACGCAAACGCGCTTTGTAGACCGCAATGCCATCAATCATGGAATCGGGGCGGGCAAAATACACATGCTCAAAAATACAGGGCGCCAAAAAGGTGTTTTCGGCACATTGTTGAGTAAACAACTCGCCTGCTTCGGTAATAACAATGGCCTCACCGGGTGCAATATCTCGCACCAATTTAAACCCTAAGGCATCCAGTGCCACCGATTCTGACGCCACCATGTACTCATTACCATTCGGCGTGGCACGACAACCAAATACCGCAGGACGAATACCATTGGGGTCACGGAACGCAACAATGCCGTAACCGCTAATGAGCGCAACGACCGCATAGCCACCACGAATTCGCTGATGAACGGCTTTGACCGCTTTGAAAATCACTTCAGGATTGGGCTGCAGCTGCTTCTGCTCTTGCAGTTCGTGAGCGAAAATATTCAACAACACTTCCGAATCGGAGGTGGTATTAATATGACGCAAATCTTCGCGATAAATATCGTCTGCCAACTGCTCCGTATTGGTCAAATTGCCATTGTGAGCCAAGGTGATACCATACGGCGAGTTCACATAAAACGGCTGCGCTTCGGCTGAACTGGAACTACCTGCGGTCGGATAGCGCACATGACCAATGCCCATGCGCCCAACCAGACGCTGCATGTGACGCGTCCGAAATACGTCGCTGACCAAACCGTTGTCTTTACGCAAGTACAGTTTGTTCTGATGACTGGTGACAATACCAGCGGCATCCTGGCCTCGGTGCTGCAAAACTGTTAAGGCATCATAGATGGCCTGATTAACATGGGATTTTGCAACGATACCCACTATTCCGCACATGCGCGTATAACCTCAAACAAGCTAATTTTAATGTGATGATAACGTGATGTGATGCACAGCACCGGGCAAGGTTTTATGCGCCCAATCCGCGATCACTTCTAAATGCGGTATGATGATTGACGCTTGCCACCAAGCATCTTCTGGTACGACGGTGAAGTGCGCACCATACACTAAGGCAACCAAAATGATCAGGCCACGAATAAAGCCAAAAATCATGCCAAACAGACGATCGGTGCCCCCTAGCCCGGTCAAGCGTACGACTTCGACCAGTAAATGATTCAACATGGCCCCAATCGCTAAGGTACCTGCGAACAACACAACAAAGGCAATAATCCAGCGAATCGAGCTGGTTTCGACGCTACCTTCTAATAAGGTGGCTAGATGAGCACTGAATAATCGGGCGACCACAAAGGCCAACACCCAGGTTGCCAAGGATAAGGCTTCCTTAACAAAGCCTCGTTTCAGACTGATCAGACTGGACACCAGCAATATTGTCAACAACACCCAATCGATAATAGCCATAGAACAACCTATGAGGGATCAAAGGCGCGCAGTATAACAGAGCGCGTTCAGAGTTAAAGAGATCTACGCGCCAGCATCGGCAGAAAGGCTCGCCAATCTTCGGACGACTCTTGCATTAAGATTCTGCTACGAAACGCCGAATATGGATATCATTCTGTTTTAATAGCTCTTTTAGTTCGCGTTGCAATGCTTCAATTTTTGCGCGTTGTAATTCTGGACCAACGTACACGCGCGTCAAGCCATCATTGGCCATTTCTTGCACATAGGCTTTGTAGCCTTTCGCTCGGAGCTGATCACGTAATTGATGTGCGTTGTCACGTTGACTAAAAGCACCCAGTTGAAGTGTCCAAGCATAGGGGACTTGCTCATTGTCTTTATGAGCACGATCCCCCAATGCACGTGGCGCGGCCGGTTCATTGCTACTCACGACGGCGACCTCAGGGGCATGAATTTGACGTTCCGCTTCACCAGACGCCAACTGCTCTAAATCAATCCGTACTTTGCGCTCTTGTTCAATGTCGGACCAGCTACCCGTTAACGGCATGGGCGGAATCGCCACATCCAAATTGCGACTGGCACGACTGCCATCAAGTACGGTTGGTAACGCAATAGCCAGAGCAATCACCGTGACGAAGGCGCCCAATAAGCGGGTTTTAAAATGACTTTGCATGTGGTTCCCGTTGCACATAATCCAGTGCCTGTTGCACCGTGTAGAAAGAGCCTGCAATCAGCCAATGAGCTGGACGATCCGTCGTTTCCTGCTCGCCAAGCCAGGTCAACGCTCCAGCCACCGATTCAAACGTTGCTGAAACCGATCTGAGCGCATGACCATCCTGTAGTCGCTGAACAAAATCGTTCGCCGACAACCCTCGCGGAACCGATAATCCTGCCAATACCAATTGTGTCGAACCCGGTAACGCCGCCACCAACTCACACACCGGCTTATCGGCCAACATCGCGACTATAATGCCATCCACAACGGGTAATTGCTGCGCCAAATACGCTGCCGCTTGTGCATTATGAGCCACATCCAGTGTTAATTGCACTGGACCACTTGGCGCATGCCATAAGATCGACTGCAGACGGCCTGCAACACGCACGTGTTCCACGACCTCGGTGACCACAGACGCCTTCGGTAACCGATCAACCAAGGCCAAGGCTTGAATGGCCGTTGCCACATTATGATAAGGGACATGAAGCGCACCGAGCTCGATGATTTGCTCATACCCGCGAAGATCTTGATAGCGCACTCGCCACCCCAGCTGGTGTGGCGTGATATCGAACTGCTGGCCACGCTGCATTAAGCGACCTTGTTGCGCCAGTACTGTTGCAGCAACCGTGACCGGAGGAGCCATCTGACCGCACACCAAATATTGACCTGCACGGGCAATAGCACATTTTTCATAAGCAATTTCTTCGACGGTATCGCCCAGCCACGCTTGATGATCCAAGCCAATGCTGGTGACCACTGTCAAGTCTGCGTCAGCGACGTTGACGGCATCGAGGCGGCCACCCAAGCCGATCTCCAACAAACACACATCCAGCGATTGCTGTTGAAAATGCCAGAGTGCAGCCAAGGTGCCAAATTCAAAGTACGTTAAACCAACATCACCACGGGCTTGCTCGACCGCCACAAACGATCGACACAAATCTTCATCAGAAATCCATTCACCATTCACGCTGACGCGTTCGTTATAACGCTGAATATGCGGTGAGTTATACATGCCCACGGACAAACCTTGGGCTTGCAATAACGCCGACATCAACGCCGTCGTCGTTCCCTTACCATTCGTACCACCGACCAAGATGGTCAGTGGGGCGGGTCGTAACGATTGCAATCGTTGCGCCACCCGTGCCACACGATCCAACCCCAGCTCTATATCACTGGGGTGCAAGGTTTCAAGATACGTCAGCCACTGCTCAAGCGTACGCGACATGATTACGCATCCATCGCCTGACGCATGCCCGCCACCAAGTTTGCCACCTGCTGACGCGCCATATCTGGCTGCTGTGCATTCGCAGCAATCAGATTCACAATGGCACTACCGACAATCACACCATCCGAAATGGCAGCGACTTGCGCTGCCGACTGACTGTTTTGAATACCAAAACCCACGCCGACAGGAATCGACACAAACTGACGAATGCGTTGCAAGTTACGTTCTACGTCGGGTACGTCCAACGCATTCGAGCCAGTAACACCGCGCATCGATACGTAATACACATAACCTGTGCCGCTTTCTGCAATACGCTGAATACGCTCATCGGTCGTGGTTGGCGCCACCAAATAGATCATATCCAAGTCCGCATCCTTGAAGAAACCTTCGACTTCCGTGGCTTCTTCAGGTGGCAAATCGACCATCAATACGCCATCCACACCAGACGCGACGGCTTGCTCAACAAACACGTCATAACCCATGGCTTCAACCGGATTTAAATACCCCATCAACACCACTGGGGTGTGCTGATTTTGTGCACGAAATTCCACCACCATCGCCAACACATCACGCAACCGTGTGCCATGCGCCAAGGCACGTTCACACGCCAACTGAATTGTTGGACCATCGGCCATTGGGTCAGAAAATGGCACACCCAATTCAATGATATCCGCCCCCGCTTCAACTAGCGCATGCATCATAGGCACCGTGGAATCCAACGATGGATCACCTGCCGTAATATAGGGAATAAGTGCTTTGCGTTTAGCCGCTTTTAATTCCGTAAAAACGCTCGTAATACGACTCATGAACATGCCTCCTTAGGCCGTAATACCATCTAAACTGGCAACGGTGTGAATGTCTTTATCACCACGGCCTGATAAATTCACCACAATGACTTGGTCGGAACGCATCGTCGCGGCTAACTTCATCGCATACGCAATCGCATGCGCCGACTCCAATGCCGGCATAATGCCTTCGAGCTGAGTCAACTCATAAAACGCGTGCAACGCCTCGTCATCCGTCGCAGCAACGTATTGAGCACGACCCACGTCTTTTAACCAGGAATGTTCAGGCCCTACGCCAGGATAATCCAAGCCAGCGGAAATAGAATGCGTACCCATGATCTGGCCATCGTCATCTTCCATCAGATAGGTACGATTACCGTGCAACACACCAGGGCGGCCTTTATTCAATGGCGCAGCATGATCGTTACCATGCAAACCCAACCCACCCGCTTCAACACCATACAAAGCGACGTCAGAGTACGGCATATACGGGTGGAACATACCGATGGCATTCGAACCACCGCCAACGCACGCCACAACGGCATCTGGCTGACGACCAATTTGCTCATCACATTGACGAATGGTTTCACGACCAATCACACTCTGAAAATCACGTACCAGCATGGGATAAGGGTGCGGACCGGCTGCCGTTCCAATGATATAAAACGTATCATCGACGTGAGTAACCCAGTGTCGCATGGCCTCATTCATGGCATCTTTCAAGGTCTTCGTACCGGATGTGACGGATTCGACCTCCGCCCCCAGTAGCTTCATGCGATACACGTTGAGTTTTTGTCGCTCAACATCGGTCGACCCCATGAATACTTTGCATTCCAAACCGAAACGCGCCGCCACCGTCGCACTGGCCACGCCATGCTGACCGGCACCGGTTTCGGCAATGATTTTCTTTTTGCCCATGAACTTCGCCAACAACGCCTGACCAATGGTGTTGTTGATTTTATGCGCACCGGTGTGATTCAAATCTTCACGTTTTAAATATATTTGCGCTCCGCCACACTTGGCCGTCAAACGCTCGGCTAAATACAAGGGCGATGGACGACCGACATAATGCGCAAGATCGTGATCAAACTGTGCTTGAAAGTCGGGGTCATTACGCAATTGTGCGTAGGTTTTTTCTAACTCATCCAATGCGGCGCTGAGCGTTTCGGACACGAAACGACCACCAAAAATGCCAAAATGGCCACGCGCATCCGGTAATGTTAAATCAATTGGGGTTGTGATCGACACGATACACCTCGTTCATAAATGCTGCGATTTTAACCGGGTCTTTAATGCCTTTTGCGGCTTCGATACCACCACTCACATCCAACGCATACGGTTTTACTTGCTGGATTGCATGAGCAACGTTATCGGTTTCTAGACCGCCGGCCAAAATAATGGGTTTGGTAAGTTGTGCTGGAATAAGAGACCAATCGAAGGTTTCTCCCGTTCCACCGGGCACACCGGGCTTATAACTGTCTAGCAGCAACGCCAAGGCGCTTGGGAAGCGCAAGCAAGACGCCACCAAGTCCGACGCTTGCCGGACACGGATGGCTTTGATGTAGGGACGGTTGAACTGACGGCAGAAGTCATCGTTCTCATCACCATGAAATTGGAGTAAATCGATTCTAGCGCGATCCAAGACACTTTGCACCTCTTCCGACGAGGCATTCACAAATAATGCGGTGACCGTGACAAAGGCGGGAACCACTGCCGCTATTTCGGCGGCTTGCTCAGCGCTGATCGCGCGCGGACTGGGCGGATAAAACACCAGCCCAATGGCATCCGCACCCGCGGCCACCGCATGAATGGCATCTTCCGGACGCGTAATGCCGCACATTTTAATACGAGTACGATGGGGAAATTGAATAGACACAATAATGGGCTCCTAACTCAGCTCACCATGATAGCAGTGTCTGACAATAGGTACAGATCAAGCGTTGATAATGGGCTCTAGCAATGCAGGACCATAGGGCTGACTCGGAATGGCAAATTCCGCAGGATATCGCACGCCAACAAAGTACAAACCATCACCAGGAGCCGTCACACCAGCCAGGTTGCGATCGCGCGTTGCGAGCACATCCGCCATCCAAGACACCGGCTGATGCCCTTCACCAATAGGCAGTAATACACCCACAATATTGCGTACCATGTGATACAGAAATGCACTCGCTTCCAATTCAACCATCATAATATGCCCCCAACGACGCACCTCAATTCGATGCATGGTTTTGATTGGGCTATTGGCTTGGCAGTCTTTAGCTCGAAATGCACTGAAATCATGCTCGCCCAGCAACGCTTGGGCGGCTTGTTGCATTCGTGACGCATCTAACGGGTACTTCCACCACGTCATTTGATCATGCAACAACGCAGGTCGAAAAGGCTGATTATTGATCAAGTAGCGATAACGCCGCGCTTGTGCTTTAAATCGAGCATGGAATGTCTCAGGAACTTCGGCAATCCACTGTACAGCAACACCTGGGGGCAACTTGGTATTGATGCCCATTAACCAATTATACGGTTTACGCTGGGCAACACTGTCGAAATGAATCACCTGACGGGTCGCATGGACGCCAGCGTCGGTTCGACCCGCGCAGACAATGGTAATGGGTTCATTCGCGACGAAAGAAATGGCCGCTTCAAGAGCGGCCTGTATCGTAGGGTCATCATGATGTTTTTGTTTTTGCCAACCGTGGAAATAAGCACCATTGTACTCAACCACGGCGGCATAACGACGAACGTCAGACATTAGGCAAGATCGTCCATCAAACCACGAGCTTCTTGTTTTTGCTGATCGCTCCCTTCTTGCAGCACTTCTTGCAGCAATTCACGAGCACCATCGGCATCTTCCATATCAATATAAGCACGCGCCAAATCCAGCTTTGTTGCACACTCATCGGTGCCAGCCAAATAATCAAATTCATCATCGGCCTCGGCTAATGCATCCAAGTCAATGGTTTGCACGGCAGCTTTTGCAGAGTCAACAGACACAGAATCCACCGAATCAGGAGCCAATTCGGATTCATCAAAATCACCCAATTCGGAATCCAATTCGGCTAGATCAGCAGCAAAATCCAATGTCTCGTCATCCGCCAATACGTCTGCTGACGGAGAAGCTGACTCTTCGATTTCCGCTAAGGCATCAAGCTCATCGAAGGAAAAATCATCCTCTTGCTCATCCGCAACATCACTGGGCATATCGACGGCGGTCATGGTGTCTGCTGGCATCACAACGTCATGGTCATCACCCGTCAGCGTATCAACGGCCGACGCAGATGACGATAGCTCGGCATCCAACACAGACAAGTCAGCTACCGCATCATGTGCGTCGGCAAAACCCGTTTCATCCATATCAAAAGACAGATCGGTTAAATCGGCATCGCCTTCGCTGTCACCATCCAACAAGCTTTCTAACGCATCCAAATCGTTGGAAGCGGCTGCGGTATTATCCGTACTGCCCTCGAGATCGCTGCCTAATTCAAAATCCTCTTCATCAAAAGACAACTCATCATCCAGAGAAGACACATCCTCAACGGATTTATCCGCTTCAACCACAGTTGGTGCGGTGACCGACTCTTCGGTCGTGCTTAATTCCGCATCCGATAAATCGAATGCCAGTGAGTAGTCATCTTCATCCACTGGGGACGACAGTTCCGTATCCAGTGTATTCACTGGTTCGGATTCAACGGCATCAAACTGACTTAAATCGAATTCAATATCGTCGGAACTCGTTGGAGGAGTGTCAAGATCCAACACCGCTTCAGGCGTATCGGTTGCGTCTGTGACAGAAGCCGTCTCTTCTTCGTCATCATCCAGACTAAAGTCCAGTGCATCATCAATAGGTTCATCAACATCCAACGTGGGGACATCGTCAAGCGATGATGCCGTAGAATCCAGAGAAGTCAGATCATCATCACTGTCGGTCAACACAGGCAAATCATCTGAGTCGTCCAAATCCAAAGCGTCGCCAAAATCCAAACCATCGTCAAATTCACTGCCAAGATCATCGGACAAAGACGGTATCTCAGAATCTAACGACAAACCGTGTTCAGCTGAGGCCGCGGAAGCCACTGCCGCTGCAGGAACAACGGGGGATGATAAACGTTGACGCATACTTTGCGCATGCTGGTCAGCCTGTCGATCACCCAAGGTTTGTAAATCACTTTCCGCAATGGCAAACGCATCGCCATCATCCATTTCGACATACACCTCAAGTAATTTGAGACGTAAATCAGAACGACTTGGCTCAGCAGCAATGGCATTACTGAGTAACGCGATGGCTTGTTCAAACTTGCCATACGCAATATAGATATCGGATTCACTGATCACATCGTCAGTTTGAGCAACGGCAGAATCATTCTCCTCATCCAAGCCATCGAGTTCGATGTCATCAAAGTCGCTAGCGGATTGCGCATCATCTTGAACTAGCACATCATCATGATCAAAATCGAAGTCTTCCAGGTTGCTGTCATTCTCTGCAAATACTGGCGCTTCAACGTCCGTCAAGGACTCAATATCGTCCTCGTTTTTCCCTGTACGACGCTTCACTAAGCGATACGCCAAAGCGGCCAACAAAACCAACAGGGCCGCCAAGCCGCCTAACCACTCAGGACGCTGCAACAAGGCATCGAGAGGGCCTTTTTTGTTGGCCTGCTCTTCCGCTTCTTGTGCCGCCAACAACGCCGCCATGCGCTCACGACGCTGCTCGACCGTTTCTTCGTCGGTCACCGCTGGCGCAGCTGGCTGATAATTGAAATCTGCCGCCGATTCGCTGGCAGTGGCCGCAACATCCGCGTCATTTGACGCCGTCGAAGTAACGTCTTCCTGAGCAACGGTTTCAACCGGAACACCATCGTCGGCTTGAATTAACGCCAGCTGATCGTCTTTCAGCGTTAACAAACGTTGTAACGTATTGATTTGCTCTTCAAGCGATTCTAAACGCTCGCGCAACTCCTGATTTTCTAGTCGAGCTTTGTCCAAATTTTCAAGCGATATGGCCAAATCATTTTCCAGTGCCTGTTCACGACCACGACCGCCCTGAGCCGCAACATCACCACTTGCTCCGGCTGAATCGGCTTGAGTTTGGACAGGCGCAACTAGGCGTACTTCACCACCCGTTTGTGCGGCGCTAGACGCAGTGCCAGCGGTATTACGTCCCGTTGCATCAATTTGTGCCGCGCCCGCGGTCAAGGCTTGATTTTGACGAGCCACTTCGGCGACCGCCTGTCCTTGACTCATACGTTGCACGGTTTGGGCGTCAGGAATATTCAATACTTGATGAGTTTTCAGGCGATTGATATTGCCGCCGATAAATGCATTGGGGTTTTCTTGCTGAATTGCCAGCATCATTTGCTGCACAGACACTCGCGCATCAGGACGAGTTTGCAGTGCAATTTCCCACAAGGTATCGTCTTTTTGTACTTTGTAGGTTCCAGCAGCCGCTGGCTCATCGAGCCATGGATTCGCTGGCGACGCGGAAGCAACAACTGGCGTCGGACGGGCAGCAACCTCTGTTTCTGATAGCGTTGCTGTGGCTGGCGCACTCACCAATGGCTGAAACTGAGGCTCATCGAACGTGGGCGGGTCGAGCAATACGGTGTATTCACGCAACATACGACCAGCAGGCCAATTCACTTCCACTAAAAAGTTAAGAAATGGTTCGGTAACGGGTTCACGTGACGTGACTAAAATTCGATTCCCTTCAACGCGGAAGGTCATATTGGAAAAGAAAAACAAGCGGTCTACACCGGCTCGCTCAAAATCAGCGGCACTGGCCAACGAGGGTTTAATCTCCCATTGCGTGAGTCCGCTCGCATCGATCAATTCGATTTCGGCTTGCAAGGGTTGATTCAGGGCCGACTTGAGATTCAGCTCCCCTAATCCCAATGCCAGTAGCTGAGACGAAAGTGTCATTCCTCCAACCAGCATTAAGCTATTCGCAAGTAGGCGCTTCATTGTTGCTTCCTTGTTGTCCTTCGGCGATGTTGCCTTGTTTTACAAATTCGGTGCTTTGAGATAATCCTAACCCAGCTTACTTATACATTCCGTTCATAAGCGACGGTAAGTATCAAATATAAAACAGGATTACGCAATGTTTTGGCCGTTAGGGCCATCAGAAAAGCGTGACGAATGAATGAGTTAGGGCAATTTTATGGGATTTCATACAAAAAAACGGGGTTTCCCCCGTCTTTCTTTGTTCATTTTTTAAGCGGCATTCAACAAAATGCGCAACATTCGACGCAGTGGCTCAGCTGCGCCCCAGAGCAACTGATCCCCTACCGTGAAGGCAGAGATGTATTCTGGCCCCATGGCAAGCTTGCGAATACGCCCCACCGGAATGCTCAACGTACCCGTCACTTTGGCCGGTGTTAAATCGCGCATGCTGGCATCGCGCTCGTCGGGCACTACGCTGACCCACTGATTATGTGCGGCAACCAAGCTTTCGATTTCCGCTAATGGCAAATCCTGCTTCAGCTTGATCGTCAATGCCTGACTGTGACAACGCATGGCCCCGACGCGCACACACAACCCATCAATAGGGGTTGGTGCTGTCGTCGTGCCCATGATTTTATTGGCTTCCGCCTGTGCCTTCCATTCTTCACGACTCTGCCCTGATGGCAATTGCGAATCAATGTAAGGAATCAAACTGCCCGCCAATGGCACACCGAATTGCGCACTCGGGTAGTCATCGCTGCGAATGAATTCGGCCACTTGTTGATCAATGTCCAAGATCGCACTGGCAGGATTGTCCAGTTTATCCTTTACATTTTGGTGAATGGCGCCCATTTGACCAATCAGTTCACGCATGTTTTGCGCACCGGCACCCGAAGCCGCTTGATACGTCATGGGAGCAACCCATTCCACTAGGTTCTTCTCAAACAAACCGCCGATGGCCAACAACATCAAACTGACGGTGCAGTTGCCACCGACATAGGTTTTGATGCCCTGTTCAATACCCTGATCAATTACACGGCGGTTTACCGGATCCAAGACAATGATGGCATCGTCATTCATGCGCAATGCCGAAGCCGCATCAATCCAATAGCCTTGCCAACCACTGGCACGCAATGCGGGATACACCTCTTTGGTGTAATCACCACCTTGACAGGTAATGATGACATCCAGGGCGCTTAACGCAGCAATATCGGTTGCACTGTGCAGCACACCGGTGTCTTTTCCGGCAATGCTCGGTGCAGGTTGTCCTGCTTGCGAGGTGGTAAAAAAGACGGGATCGATTAAATCAAAATCACCTTCTTCTTGCATACGCTGCATTAATACGGAGCCGACCATTCCACGCCAGCCGACCAAACCTACTTTTTGCAAAGCCATAATTACTCCCCTAACAGCGCAGCTACTACCGCTGCACCCATGTCTTTAGTGCCTACTTTGGTCATGCCATCGGAATAGATGTCTCCGGTGCGTAACCCCTGATCCAATACCTTACTGACGGCTTGTTCAATGGCATCTGCAGCTTCAGGAGCCGCCAGCGAATACCGTAGCATCATCGCCGCCGACAAAATAGTAGCCAATGGGTTAGCAATGCCCTGCCCAGCAATATCAGGAGCCGAACCATGACACGGTTCGTACATCCCCTTGTTGTTTTTGTCCAATGACGCCGATGGCAGCATGCCAATCGAACCGGTTAACATCGCCGCCGCATCCGACAAAATGTCACCAAATAAGTTACCCGTCACCATCACGTCAAATTGTTTTGGCGCGCGCACCAACTGCATGGCGGCATTGTCGACGTACATATGTGACACCTCGACATCCGGATAATCCTTAGCCACCTCGTTGACAATGTCGCGCCACAGCACAGTGACTTCCAACACGTTGGCTTTATCAACCGAACACAACTTTTTACCGCGTTTTTGAGCCGCTTCAAATGCCACTTTAGCAATACGACGAATCTCGCTTTCGCTGTAGACATCGGTGTTATAGCCCTGACGCTCTCCGTTTTCCAAAGTACGAATGCCGCGCGGTTGGCCAAAATAAATGCCCCCCGTCAGTTCGCGCACAATCAAAATATCCAATCCGGCAACGACTTCAGGCTTAAGCGTTGAGGCTTCCGCCAACTGCGGATACAAAATCGCTGGGCGCAAATTGGCAAACAACTCCAGACCACCACGCAAACCTAACAACCCTTTTTCTGGGCGCAATTCACGATCCGGCAGCGCATCCCATTTCGGACCGCCCACTGCGCCCAGCAAAATAGCATCGGCCGCGCGAGCTTGCTCCATCGTCACAGCGGGCAGTGGCTCGCCATGGACGTCATAAGCAGCACCACCCAACAATCCTTCTTCCAATTGCAGGCCAAGTTGAAAACGTTCATTCACCACATTCAGCACATGAACGGCTTCGGTGACGATTTCTGGACCAATACCATCACCGGGTAATACCAATACGTTTCTTGTCATTGTCTTTTCCTAATTCATTCAATCAATACATTATTCGTTAAATAACCAGGGCGCTTGCTGGCGACGTGTCACTTCGTACGCACGAATGGCATCCGCATCTTGTAACGTCAAACCAATGTCATCCAACCCGTTTAATAAGCAGTGCTTACGGAAAGCATCCACCTCAAACGGAATGCACTCACCCGATGGCTTACGAATCACCTGCTCTGGCAAATCAATGGTTAATTGATACCCTTCGCTGGCGGCAACCTCTTGAAATAACTGATCAACCAGCTCATCCGCCAACACAATCGGTAGCAAACCATTTTTGAAGCTGTTGTTGTAAAAGATATCCGCATAGCTGGGCGCGATGATGGCACGAAAACCAAAGTCTTCCAGCGCCCACGGTGCATGCTCGCGGCTGGAGCCACAACCAAAGTTCTCGCGCGCCAACAACACGGCAGCGCCTTGGTAACGAGGTTGATTCAATACAAAATCGGGGTTCAATGGACGGCCACTGTTATCGGCATCGGGCTGCCCCTCATCCAAATAGCGCAATTCATCAAATAAATTAGGCCCAAAGCCACTGCGCTTAATCGATTTTAAGAACTGCTTGGGTATGATCATATCGGTATCAATGTTGGCGCGATCCATAGGCGCAACAATCCCCGTTACGACGGTAAATGCTTTCATCTGTTGTCTCCTTAAAGCGCTCGCACATCAACAAAATGGCCCGCAATCGCTGCCGCTGCCGCCATCGCCGGACTGACCAAGTGAGTACGACCACCATAGCCCTGACGACCTTCAAAATTACGATTGGAGGTGGATGCACAATGCTCGCCATTGCCCAATTTGTCGGCATTCATCGCCAAGCACATAGAACAGCCTGGTTCGCGCCACTCAAAACCGGCCTCGACAAATATCCGATCCAATCCCTCTTGTTCGGCCTGTGCCTTCACCAAACCCGAACCCGGCACCACCAGCGCTTGCTTGATGGTGGAGGCCACTTTGCGACCTTTCGCTACATCGGCGGCAGCGCGCAAATCTTCAATACGAGAATTCGTACACGAACCAATAAACACACGATCCAACTGAATGTCGGTGATTTTCTGGCCTGGCGTCAGCCCCATGTACTGATAAGCACGTTCAAATCCCATGCGCTGCACATCGTCCGCGGCCTCGTCGAGGGTGGGGACATGGCCATTGATGGTGGTCACCATTTCTGGAGAGGTTCCCCAAGTGACCTGTGGCTGAATGTCTTCCGCACGAATCTCAACAATCTGATCAAACACCGCGTCGTCATCCGACACCAAATCCTGCCATGCCGCCAATGCCTGCTCCCATTGCTCGGCTGTCGGTGCAAATGGACGACCTTTGACATACTCCGCCGTTTTCTCATCAAATCCGACTAAGCCCACACGGGCCCCGGCTTCAATCGCCATGTTGCACATGGTCATGCGCGCTTCCATGCTCAATGAACGGATAGCCGAGCCACCAAATTCCATTGCACAACCATTACCGCCTGCCGTACCAATCACACCAATAATGTGCAACACCACGTCTTTGCCTGTAATGCCTTGGCCCAATTCGCCTTCAACACGAATCAGCAAATTCTTCATTTTGCGCTGAATCAGGCATTGAGTGGCCAATACGTGTTCGACTTCCGAGGTACCAATACCATGCGCTAACGCCGCAAAGGCACCGTGTGTTGCCGTATGAGAATCGCCACACACAACGGTCATACCGGGCAAGGTTGCACCCTGCTCCGGTCCAACCACATGCACGATGCCTTGACGCTGATCCTGCATTTTGAATTCGGTAATGCCAAATTCATCGCAGTTTTCATCCAACGTACGCACTTGAATGCGTGATACGGGATCTTGAATGCCCTCAATGCCCGATTCGCGCTCCAATGAGGTCGTCGGTACATTGTGATCCGGCGTCGCCAAGTTGGCACTTAAACGCCAAGGTTGACGTTTTGCTAAGCGTAAACCTTCAAATGCCTGCGGCGACGTCACTTCGTGTAGCAAGTGACGATCTATGTAAATTAATGCCGTGCCGTCATCACGCTCTTGCACTAAGTGCATGTGCCATAATTTGTCGTATAAGGTTTTGCCCGCCATCATTCCGCTCCTGTGCTCTCTCGATGAGGTGTGTCTTCTGTGCGACATTCACCACTGGACACAGAATAGCGTGTGTGCGATAAATTATTCAAACTCATATTTTTTCTAGTTTACATTCCAATTAGGAATACATAATGGATACGCAAACACTGCGTGCGTTCTTAGCCGTCGCCGAACAAGCGTCATTCTCTATTGCCGCTGAGCATTTACACTTAACCCAATCGGCGGTCAGTAAGCGCATTCAACAACTGGAGTTGCAGCTGGGTACGCTGCTGTTTGATCGACACAATCGCACCGTGAGTCTGACCGAAGCTGGATTGGCACTCAGACCGCGCGCGCAACATATCTTAGATCTGGTCAATGATACCGAACTACAAATCCACAACCTACGCGGCGAAGTAGCCGGCACCTTGTCACTGGCCACCAGCCATCACATTGGCCTTCATCGGTTACCGCCAATTTTGCGTGAGTTTGTGAAACGCTATCCCAACGCGCAAATCAATCTTGATTTTTTAAGCTCAGAGCGGGCCTATCAAGCCATTCAAATGCGGCAAGTCGAGCTGGCATTGACGACATTGGACGATCACTGCCCAGAACAAATTGCCGCGACCACGCTGTGGCAAGATGACATGGTATGTGTGGTCGCCAACAGTCATCCATTGGCACAACAGGCATCGATTACGCTGCACGATCTCGCGGCCAGTGCCGCCATTTTACCCGAACCCGACACCATTACCTTTAAACTGGTTGAGCAGGTTTTTCGCAGTGCAGGCATCCCACTCTACGCACCCATGCCAACGAACTACCTAGAAACCATTAAAATGATGGTCTCCGTGGGGATGGGTTGGAGCGTATTGCCTAACAATATGGTCGATCAGCAACTACGCGTTCTGCCGTGGCCGTCCACCAAATTGCAACGTCAATTGGGCATGCTACACCTTGAGCACCGAACATTAAGCAATGCCGCACAGGCATTCATCGCCTTGGTGCATGAGTTTGATCCACAACAAGACAAAGCGAATGACGAACGGGTATGCTAACCCTGTCACTATCAAGGAGATGACGTATGCTGGCGATTAAACATATTTTAGTGGTGCTGGATCACGAGCAACCCGAGCAATTTGCGCTGGATCGAGCGGTGACGTTAGCGCGTTCACTGAAGGCAGATCTGACGCTTCTTAGTACCGCATTCGAAGCCTATTGTGAGGAAGGCTCCTCTTTCGATGAAGAAACGCGTCAGCGCATTCGCTCCGCCCTCATTCAACAACGCCAAGCATGGCTTGATAGTTACCTCAATGAATTGAGTGACATCACCACGCAAACCGAGGTGCATTGGCAGAAGCACTTACATGATGCCGTGATCGAGTCGGTACGCCAGCAGTCCTTTGATTTGGTCATCAAAGGAACTCAACCTCACCACCTGCTAGATCGTATTTTTACCCACACCGATTGGAACTTGTTACGTCATTGCCCTGCGCCGGTTATGCTAGTGAAGAGCGCGCAACCTTGGCGTCATAATCGCTTATTGGCCGCGATTGATGCCACTTCTACGGATATCGGTCACAGCCGCATCAACGACAACATATTGTCCTTCGCTGAACACCTAGCCGATCACTTTGAAACCGACCTGCATCTTGCCAATGCCTACCCATTAGTATCGGTGGCATTTGCCATGGTACCTGAAGTGACTGCACCCGATGACATTCAAGGCTACATCAGCAAACAGCATGAAGAAGCCTGTGAACAATGGGCACACAAATATTCCATTCATACCGACCACGTGCATGTCGGAGAAGGCGACGCCGATCATGTGATTGCCGATTTTGCCAACGCCATTGATGCCGATTTGGTTGTTGTTGGCACCATCGGGCGTCAAGGCATTGCCGGAGTCTTGATCGGCAATACCGCCGAAGCCTTAGTCGATAAAGTGCATTGCGATGTATTAGTGATTAAACCGGATGACGGCGTGCCTGTTGAATTGGAATGAGGATTGATCATGGATCGTAACGCACTACATCAATTGATTTTGCAAGAAACGGAACACTATCCTCGCATGCGTGCACTTTATGAGCGAGCGCTTGAGCGCCCAGCGCTGCCAACGGCCGTGGTACACCCAGTCTCTGCCGAAGCACTTAAGGGTGCCATGGCCGCCCATGAGTTGGGACTAATGCATGCTATTTTAGTGGGCCCGAAAGCACGCATTCAAGAAGCGGCAGAGACGGCGTCGTTAAATATTGATGAGATGGATATTCGTGACACCGAGCATAGCCATCAGTCTGCTGAAATGTCTGTGGAACTGGTCGCAAGTGGCGAAGTGCGTGCGCTCATGAAAGGCAGCTTATCAACCGACGAACTGTTAGCCGCCGTACTGCACAAAACGAAAGGCATTCGTACCGAACGGCGCATCAGTCATGTGTTTTTATTGGATGTGCCTTTGTACCACAAAGCCCTGTTAATTACCGATGCCGCGATCAATATTCGCCCCGACTTGCGCACCAAAAAAGACATCATCATCAATGCCATTGAACTGGCGAAAGGCATCGGCATCGACATCCCTAAAGTGGCCATTCTGAGTGCCGTGGAAAAAGTCAAACCCGAGATACCTAGCACCATTGATGCCGCCGCGTTGTGCAAAATGGCCGATCGCGGACAAATTACCGGCGGTTTATTGGACGGACCGTTGGCCTTCGACAACGCCATCAATCTCGAAGCCGCGAACAGCAAAGGCATCATCTCGAGCGTGGCAGGCGATGCCGATATCTTAGTCGCACCCGATTTGGAGTCTGGCAACATTCTCGCCAAACAACTGATTTATCTTGCCAATGCCGAATCAGCCGGGGTGTTAATGGGAGCGCGAGTGCCCATCATGCTGACCAGTCGCGCAGAAAAAATGCTCGGCCGCATGCTGTCTTGCGCCCTTGCACAATCGGTGGCGTTACCACGATGAAGCAGCTATTGCTGGTTACCCACACCCCCTCGCCCAATCTTGAACGATTACTGGCCGCGTGTGAGGCGGGTTTTGCCAGTGCCGCAAGCGAGCAATGCCGATTGATCGCTCGGTCGGCATGGGCGGCCAGCGCCGAGGACGTACGACAAGCGCATGCGGTGTTATTGCTAACACCAGAAAATTTGGGCTACATGAGTGGTGCCCTCAAAGATTTCTTTGATCGCTGCTATTACCCATGCCTTGATCACACGCAAGGCTTGCCATGCGCCGCCATCGTACGTGCAGGGCATGACGGTACAGGAACTGTCAATGCCTTACGAACCATCACTACCGGCTTGCGCTGGCGCTGGGTGCAGGCACCCCTAGTGTTACAAGGCGACTGGCAAGACACCTTTCTTGATGAGGCACATGATTTAACCTGTGCCCTCACCCTAGCCCTCGATCAGGGCATTATTTAACGTGCGCCTGACGCATGGCGGCCTCAATTTCTTGCAAACACGCTGGATCATCAATGGTGGCTGGCACACTGTATTCCTCGCCGTTTGCCATATTGCGCAATACTTTCCGCAAAATTTTACCGGAACGCGTTTTTGGCAAACGCTGTAACACCACCACTTGCTTAAAACTCGCCACCGCACCGATATTTTGTCGTACTAACGCCACCAGTTCTTGCTGTAACTGATCATGGTCAATATCCACACCGTCTTTCAGTAACACCAACCCCAATGGCTCTTCGCCCTTCAAGTCACTGTTTTGACCAATCACAGCGCACTCAGCAACCGCTGAGTGACTGGCCAACACCTCTTCCATTTCCCCTGTCGACAAACGATGCCCCGCGATATTAATGATGTCATCGGTGCGTCCCAACACATACAGATAACCATCCGCATCTTTATAGCCACCATCACCGGTAATGTAATAGCCGCTGAATGTCGAAAGATAGCCAGCCTCAAAGCGCGCATGGTTACGCCAAAGCGTGGGCAAACAGCCGGGCGGCAACGGCCGCTTAATGGCAATAATGCCCTGTTCATTGGCTGCAATCGGCTGACCCGTCGGCGATAAAATATCCACCTGATAGCCCGCCGATGGCAAGGTGACTGAACCCGCTTTAACCGGCAGCGCCTCAATACCAACCGGATTAGCGGCAATGGCCCAACCGGTTTCGGTTTGCCACCAATGATCAATCACAGGTCGTTGAATGTGCTTAACCACCCAATCGTAAGTCGATGGATCTAAGCGTTCGCCAGCCATATAAATGGTTTGCAGCGCCGATAAATCATAGTCTTGAGCCAACAAACACTCAGGATCTTCTTTGCGAATGGCACGGAAAGCCGTGGGGGCAGCAAACAGAGCGCTAACGCCATACTCCGCACACACACGCCAAAAAGCACCCGCATCAGGCGTACGCACCGGCTTCCCTTCATACAACACAGTGGTACAGCCGCGAATTAACGGGCCATACACAATGTACGAATGACCAACCACCCAGCCAATGTCCGATGCGGCCCAAAACACTTGCCCAGGCTGCATGTTATAAATGGCCTGCATACTGTACTCCATCGCCACCGCATGACCACCATGATCGCGAACCACGCCTTTAGGACTCCCGGTGGTGCCTGAGGTGTACAAAATATACAGCGGATCTAAGGCATTCACACTGACGCAATCTGCCGGTTCTGCGTGCTCAATGGCCTGTTGCCAATCCAAATCACGAGGCGCCTGCAACGCACATGGCGCGACATCACGTTGCAATACAACACAATGCTGTGGCGGACACTGCGACATGGCAATGGCATCGTCCAGAATCGGTTTGTAGGCAATCACACGATCAACCTCGACACCGCAAGACGCCGACACAATGACCTTGGGCTCGGCGTCATCAATGCGTGCCGCCAACTCTTTCGCGGCAAAACCGCCAAACACCACCGAATGAATAGCACCAATACGCGCACAGGCCAGCATCGCCACCACGGCCTCTGGAATCATGGGCATGTAAATCACCACCCGATCGCCCATTTGCACCCCCAAATTCACCAACACACCGGCAAATCGAGCAACCCATTCGGTCAGCTGATAATAGGTGTATTGTGCTTTGCTTTTGGTGACGGGGGAGTCATAAATTAACGCGATTTGCTCACCACGACCTTCCAAAACGTGATGATCGAGCGCCAAATGCGCGGTATTCAGTTGACCATCCGCAAACCAGCGATGATGACCATGCTCATCCAATGATAAAATCTGTTTGGGTGACTTAAACCAAGCAATACGCTGTGCTTGTTGACGCCAAAATACCTCGGGCTGAGCAATGGATTGTTGATACTCGCTGGCAAACGTCATAATACAGTCCTCTTACAATATGCCCTTACATTACGCATTGACGGACCATACAACCATTCGACCAAGGGTTATCACACCAAGGTAGCAGGCACATCAAGTAGGGTGAGGCGTTGCCGCCTCATCCCTCTTACAGAACCGTACGT
>JACUUC010000062.1 GCA_014859445.1 Bacterioplanes sp. | reverse complement strand
CTAGTCGATTTAATTTTTTATTTACAACGCTATCTTCCTTACGTCCTAGTATTGATGTCAGTGTAAAATACAATGGTGAAATTCAACTTCCAGAAGTTAATGATGTAATTGTTTATGCAAATTATCAACGAATGATGGGTATCCACAGTGGAACTGCAAGTCGAGATGATGTTGCTATGTCTTCATGGTTTCGTTTGAATACTGGTAATGGAGTAGTTCCTCTTGGTGTCACTGTATATCCAACGAGAACCGGTGCTCTTGTTAAATATTTCTTTGAAATGACATACACATTAACACCTGATGGAAAAACTAATTATGATCCTAACCTAATTTCAGGATTAAAACGTAATATTGAAGATGTAGCAAAAATGTAAATAGTAGTTTAAAAAACTGTAAATTATCTATTTTAATTTTTTCAATTTGCAAGAATCCCCACTAATATAGTGGGGATTCTTGCATCTTACTCCGGCTTGAGTTTCAGCGTGGATAGGGTGTTGGCACGAACACGCGCGAGCAAATCGGCGTCTTTGACCAAGGCTTCACCGTAGGATGGAATCATCTCTTTTAGGCGCGCTTTCCAGCCATTGTTGAGTTGTTCGCTAAAGCAGCGTTCCAACACTTCGATCATGGCTTGTACGGCCACAGAGGCACCCGGCGAGGCACCTAGCAGTGCTGCGATGGTGCCGTCTTTCGAGGCCACCAACTCGGTGCCAAACTCCAGCTTGCCACGGCCTTCGGCGTCCTTCTTAATAATCTGCACCCGTTGACCAGCTTCGGCCAAGGTCCAGTCACTGTCTTTGGCCGCTGGAAAGTAATCACGCAGAGAACGACAGCGTTCGGTGTGCGATTGCTTCACTTCGTTGATCAGGTACTTGGTCAAATCCATGTTGTGGATACCGACCGACATCATGGGCATCAAATTGCTGAAGCTCACCGACTTGATCAAATCAAGGCGCGAGCCTTTCTTTAAGAACTTGGTTGTAAAACCGGCAAACGGCCCGAACAACAAGGCGGGTTCGCCATTGATGATGCGCGTATCCAAGTGCGGAACCGACATTGGCGGCGCACCAATGGCGGCTTTGCCGTACACTTTGGCGTGGTGTTGGTTGACGATGGCGGGGTCTTTACACACCAGCCACTGCCCCGACACCGGAAAACCGCCATAACCATTGGCTTCAGGAATACCAGAGGCTTGCAGCAAAGGCAGAGCGCCGCCACCCGCACCTAAAAAGACAAAGCCCGCTTGTACGCGTTGTACTTTTTGGGTGGTGCGATCTTGTAACGACACCAGCCAGCCATCATCCTTCTTCTCGAAGTCGATGACTTCGTTGTTAACCAATAAGTTAAATGTGTCGTGTTGCTGTAAACGCGTCACCATGTTGCGCGTCAGCGAACCGAAGTCGACGTCGGCACCGTAGCGAACACGGGTGGCGGCCACGGCTTCATTCGGGTCACGATCTTGCATGACCAGCGGCATCCACTCGCTGAGTTGCGCAGGGTCTTCGCTGTACTCCATGTCTTTGAATAAATGGTGGGCGCTGAGTAAACGATGGCGCTCACGTAAGAAGGCGACGTTTTTTTCGCCCCAAACAAAACTCAAATGCGGTGTGGTGTTTATAAACTGCGACGGCTCGGGTAAGCCACCGTCGTTGACCAAGTGACTCCACAATTGCAGCGAAATTTCAAAGTTGGCGTTGATGCTTAAGGCGCGATCAATCGACACGCTGCCATCGGCATTTTCAGGGGTGTAGTTGAGTTCGCAGTAACCTGCGTGTCCGGTACCGGCATTGTTCCAGCCATCGGTACTTTCGTGTGCCACGTGATCCAAGCGCTCTACCAAGGTAATGCGAAGGCTTGGGTCGAGACGTGTTAATAAAGTGCCTAGTGTGGCGCTCATCACCCCGCCGCCGACGAGGAGCACATCGACTTTTTGTATAGTCATCACGATTTCGCCTGTAGTAAAAATCAAAATCTGGTGCGTGTTGTGCGTACAGTGGCTTGTGGCCAAAACGAGAGGTGGTACGCAGCAAGAGTCGCATAAACGAATGGGTTTATGCGTACGCAGTACGCTATTGCCATGAGGCCATGTTGGCCAGCAGAATCATCGCAGCGTCGGCTGTAAAAGCCAATTAATAGGGCGGCAAAATAGCCCAAAAGTCGCATGCGGTCAATTAGGCCATTGGTGCAATTGGCCGCAGTGCGCGTTTCTATTACGACGGCGTTGCTTCTGGCGTGGTGGCCGCTTCGGGCAAAGCCACCTTAGTGACTAACAATTGATCAATCTTGTAGCTATCAATGTCCACCACTTCAAATTTGTAACCAGCATACAACACAAAGTCCGTTCTTTTCGGAATTTTGCGCAGCATAAACATCATAAAACCGGCCACGGTTTCGTAATTTTCTGCGTGAGGAAATTGATCAATCTCGAACACACGCATGACATCGGCCAGTGGCGTTAAGCCTTCGACTAACCAAGAATTTTGGTCGCGTTTTACAATTTGCTCTTCTTCGTTGAACACCAATTCGCCCATGACAATGCTCATCACGTCTTTTAACGTGATGATTCCCACCACTAAGGCGTACTCGTTCATCACCACGGCAAAGTCGGAACCGGCCGATTTGAAGTGCTCCAGAACTTCATACAGCGACAAGGTGTCGGGAATGATCAGCGGGGTTTTGAGTGTCCCTTCGGTACTGAGTGACATGGGTTGATCGTGCAAAATTTGAATCAGTAAGTCGCGACTATCGACGTAGCCAACGATGGTGTCGAGTACACCTTTGCACACTAAAAACTTGGTATGCGGGTGTTCGGCCAGCTTGTGCTTGATCTGTTCAATGGGCTCGTCATGCATAAAAAACACGAGGCTTTCGCGCGTGGTCATGGCCGAGGTGACGGTACGTGATTCCATTTCGAACACATTTTCCAACAGTTGATGCTCGTGCTGTTGCAGCACACCGGCTTGAGCGCCAGCGTCCATCATGGCCATGATGTCACCTGAGGTAATGTCGTTTTCGCGCATGGTGGGCAGACGCAATAAGCGGAAAAACACATTGGCCAGCCCGTTGAAAAACCACACCAAGGGCTTCAGTAACACAATGAAGAACAACATCGGCCGTACGATGACAAGCGCAATGGCTTCCGGTGCAATCATCGCTAAGCGTTTCGGAATTAAGTCGGCAAATAGAATGAACAATGCGGTGACAAAAAAGACCGAGCTACCAAAAGCCAACGGTGCTAACCACGGGTCGCTGACCCATAATCCAAAAAATGCCGCAAAATATGGGGTAAAAAACGATTCGCCCATAATACCGCCCAAAATGGCGACGGCGTTTAAGCCAATTTGTACCACAGTAAAAAAGTTACCCGGATGCTCTTGCAGCAGTAGTACCTTTTCGGCACGTAAATCGCCTGAGTTCGACAGCATTTGCAGTCGTGTTTTTCGGGCGGCCGCAAGGGCGATTTCGGAAACAGAAAAAAAGGAGCTGCCGACCACAAGGGTCAACATGATGAGTGCAGTTTCAAAGGGTGTCATGATGCTATCCAACCGAAAAAAAAAGGGCTTTGGATAAGCCCTTCTTATGGCAGAGGCCAGTATAGCCGAAAATCGGCCAACTGGCGCTCCGCTCAGTCTTCGTAGTTCTCGATGGCGGGGCAAGAGCAAATCAAATTGCGATCGCCGTAGACGTCGTCAATGCGGCCGACGGAGGGCCAGAACTTGAATGCACCGAGGTTTCTCACCGGAAACACGGCTTGCTCGCGCGAGTACGGACGATCCCATTCGGCGGCAATGACGTGGGCGGTGTGCGGGGCATGTTTCAGGGGGTTATTATCGGCATCCCACTCACCACGTTGAACCGCATCAATCTCACCTTTAATGGCAATCATGGCGTCGGCAAAACGATCGATTTCGGCTTGGCTTTCTGACTCGGTCGGTTCAATCATGAAAGTGCCGGCAACCGGGAATGACATGGTCGGTGCATGGAAGCCGTAGTCCATCAAGCGTTTCGCAATATCCACTTCAGTAATGCCGGTTTCCGCCTTGATGGGACGCAAATCGACAATGCACTCGTGGGCGACGCGACCATTTTGACCAGAGTACAAAATGGGGTAGTGGTTGCTTAAGCGTTTGGCCAAATAGTTGGCTTTCAACAAGGCATTTTGTGTGGCACGGCGTAACCCTTGTCCACCCATTAAGGTGATGTACATCCAGCTAATCGGCAGAATGCTGGCCGAGCCAAACGGTGCTGCGGAAACCGCGCCGTTGCCTTTGGCATCGTTGTCGATGGGGCGGACTGCATGATTGGCCACAAAGGGGGCTAAATGATCGGCAACGCCAATCGGTCCCATACCTGGGCCACCGCCACCATGTGGAATGGCGAAGGTTTTGTGCAGGTTCATGTGCGTCACATCGGCACCAATAAAGGCCGGTTGCGTGATGCCTACTTGCGCGTTGAGGTTGGCTCCGTCCATATACACCTGACCACCGTGCTGATGAATCAGGTCGCAAATTTCGCGGACGCCTTTTTCATAAATGCCGTGGGTGGATGGGTAGGTCAGCATCAAACAAGACAGTTGATCGCTCAACTCTTCCGCCTTGGCTTTTAAGTCTTCAAAATCGACGTTGCCGTCTTCGTCGCAATTGGTCACTACCACGCGCATGGAGGCCATTTGCGCTGAAGCTGGGTTGGTGCCATGGGCAGAGCGCGGAATCAAACACACATTACGATGACTGTCGCCACGGCTCTCGTGGTATTGCTTAATGGCCAGCAAACCGGCGTATTCACCTTGCGCACCGGAGTTCGGTTGCATGCAGATGGTGTTAAAGCCGGTGACGGTTTTTAGGTACGCTTCCAACTCAGCAATCATCTGTGCATACCCTTGGGTTTGCTCGCGTGGTGCGAAGGGATGCATATTGGCAAACTCGGGCCACGTTACCGGAATCATCTCGGTGGTGGCGTTCAGTTTCATGGTGCAAGAACCCAAGGTAATCATGCTGTGATTCATGGCTAAGTCTTTCGACTCTAAGCGTTTCATGTAACGCAGCATGTCGTGTTCGGTGTGATAACGATTGAACGTCGGGTGCGTTAAAAAGGCCGTATCACGTTGCACATCGGCGGCAATGCTGTGGCTTTCTTGGGCGCACAGTTCGGCATCCAGCGCGTAGACGTCCAAACCATGATCGGCACCCAAAATCACATCAAACAGTTCCAGTACATCGTTTGCGCTGACTTTTTCGTGCAAGCTCACACCAAGGGTATCGGTGCCTAAGCCTAAATCGGCATCATCACGTAAGTTGATGCGCGCTGCGGTGGCACGCGATAACACGGCGGTGCGATCGGCCACACGGAAGGTTAAGGTATCAAACCAATGGGCATTGACCAGACTCACTCCATGACGTTGTAAACCTAAGGCCAAGATGTCGGTTAAACGATGAATGCGCTGAGCAATGGTTTTCAGGCCTTTCGGGCCATGATACACCGCATAAAACGCACTTAAGTTAGCCAGTAATACTTGTGCAGTACAAATGTTGGAGTTGGCTTTTTCGCGGCGAATGTGTTGCTCGCGGGTTTGCAGCGCCATGCGCAACGCCGGATTGCCTTGGGCGTCGATGGAGACACCAATGATGCGCCCCGGAATCGAACGCTTAAAGGC
>JACUUC010000061.1 GCA_014859445.1 Bacterioplanes sp. | reverse complement strand
GCGTCTACAGTCTCATCTGCGACCGCATCTACGACCACGCCCACGGAACAAGAGCGCGCGCAACACGCCCTCACGCAGTTAAGCGATTACGCGCACGACAGCTATGCCGCACACGGTTTGTTGTTTGCGATGCTGCTGGCCGATCCTACGTTTTTGGCACACAACGAACAGCTGGATCGAATTCATCAGCATTATGGTCAAGCCTTGCTGAAAATCACCCTCAACGCTTACGAGCAATTGCCGTTTTTACGCGACGAACAGCGTTTACCGCTGGTGGAATTGGCCATTCCGGCCTTAAAAGAAATCTCGCACGAACAATTCCGTCAATTGCGTCAACAGCTCACCCAGCTGGTTAAAGCCGATGGCAAAATCAGTTTGTTTGAGTGGTGTTTGTACCGTTTGACCATGCAATACTTAGAAGCTCACTTTGAAAGCGCCCAAGCCCGTACCGCCAAGTACGGCAAAATGAGCGCCATCGCCGATGCCTGCACGGTCGTGTTTGCCTACTGTGCGCGTCATGGCCACAGCGACAACGCCATGGCCGACCACGCATTGCAGCAAGCGTTGAGTGCCGCAGGGATTGAGTCCTCAATCATGACGGCCCAGGGCATTAACCCGCAGCAACTAAAACCGTTAAATGTTGCATTAACCCGATTGCAGCAGGCTTATCCACATTTAAAGGCACGAGTCATTAAAGGCCTATTGGCCAGCATTGACAGCGACCAACAACGGCTGCCGGTCGAGTTGGATTTGGTACGCACCATTGCCGCTATTTTGGAAACGCCATTATCTGAGTTTGGTTAATCGCTCTACTGCTATCCAGCGCCAAGCCTGATAAACTCCCGTTTTTGGTTTTCTAGTTGGAAGCGCAACCCATGGCGGATGTTTTTCCAGCCGATTCAGTCGGTTTGGTTACCCCACAAACGCAGCATTTCTCAGAGCCACTGGTATTACGCAGTGGCCGAGTGCTGCCCAGTTATGACTTGGTTTATGAAACGTACGGCACGCTGAATGCCGAACGCAGCAATGCCATTCTCATTTGTCATGCACTCAGCGGTGATCATCATGCCGCAGGCTACCATCATGCCGATGACAAAAAACCGGGTTGGTGGGACAGCTGCATCGGCCCCGGCAAACCGATTGATACCCGCCACTTTTTTGTGGTTGCTCTGAACAACCTCGGCGGCTGTGCCGGTTCTACTGGGCCAACCAGTATTAATCCCGAAACGGGCGAGGTGTACGGCCCCGATTTTCCGATTTTGGCGGTGCGAGACTGGGTGAACAGCCAAGCACGCTTAGCCGACGTGTTGGGTATTCAACAATGGGCGGCCGTAGTGGGTGGCAGCTTGGGCGGTATGCAAGTGCTGCGCTGGAGTATTCAATTTCCTGAGCGCGTTCGTCATGCCGTGGTGATTGCATCGGCACCGAAATTGTCGGCACAAAACATTGCCTTCAACGAAGTGGCACGCCAAGCCATCGCCAAAGACCCCGATTTTCATGATGGCCATTATCAAAAATTTGGCACCATTCCCAAGGCGGGACTGATGCAGGCACGCATGCTCGGCCACTTAACCTATTTATCCGACGATGCCATGCGGCAAAAATTTGGTCGTGAACTGCGCGAAGGCAAACTCAATTACAGTTTTGCGCCCGAATTTGAAGTGGAAAGTTATTTGCACTATCAAGGCGAGAAGTTTTCCACCCGCTTTGACGCCAACACCTACATGCTGATGACCAAAGCATTGGATTACTTTGACCCAGCGGCCGATTTCAACAACGATCTGGTCGCCTGCCTGAGCCAAGCACAATGCCGTTTTTTGGTGGTTTCGTTTACTACCGACTGGCGTTTTGCCCCGCAGCGTTCCGAAGAAATCGTCAATGCTCTCATGCACGCCGATAAAGACGTGAGCTACGCCTGCATCGAGTCGGAAAACGGTCACGATGCGTTTTTATTGCCCATCCCTCGCTATTTGGATGTGTTTAATGCGTATATGCAACGCGTACGTAATGACATTGCACCTGCGGAGGCCGTATGACCGACACCCCACTGCGCGCCGATCTCGCCATTCTCGAACAATGGGTCAAACCCAATAGCCAAGTCCTCGATTTAGGCTGCGGTGAAGGCTTGTTGCTGCAACATTTGCAACGCCACAAAAATGTGCGCGGCTATGGTCTCGAAATTCATCCGGATAAAATCACGCGTTGCATTGCCAACGGCATTAACGTGATTGAGCAAGACCTCGACAAAGGCCTTAGTAACTTTGCCGATAACAGCATCGACACCGTGATCATGGCGCAAGCGCTGCAAGCGGTTGAGCGTCCGGATCTGTTGCTCGACGAAATGCTGCGCATCGGCGACGAAGCCATCGTCACTTTCCCGAATTTCGGCTATTGGCGCACCCGCTTTTATCTGATGTTCAAAGGCCGCATGCCCATGTCCGAAACGTTACCGTACAATTGGTACGACACGCCGAACATTCATATGTGCACTTTTCGCGATTTTGAAGTCTTATGTCGTGAAAAAGGCATCCGCATCCTGAACAAAACCGTGTTTGACGGTCAGCATCAAGAACACTGGACCATTCGTTTATGGCCCGCCATGCTGGGTGAAATTGCGGTTTATCACATCACGAGGAAACACAAATGAAAACATGGCTTGTGACCCTACTCTCCACCATATTGTTCTTCAGCCACTACGCCGACGCCAGTCAAGGCGGGCAAATGCAAGTGTTTGGTGACTATGAAATTCATTACATGGGCTTAACCACCGAGTTTCTTAAACCCGATGTGGCCGCTGCCTATAACATTACGCGTTCACGCTCGATGGGCTACCTCAGTATTTCTATTTTAAAGCGTGATAATAACGGCGGTATGGCCAAGCCAATGACGGGGCAAGTCAAAGGCCAAATTCGCAACTTACTGGGGCAATCACGCGAGCTGTCCTTCAATGAAGTCAAACAAGGCGAATCCGTGTACTACCTCAGTACCTTCCGCTTTGACGACAAAGACATGTACAACATTCGCTTACAGGTCAGTCCGTCCGATATTTCGCGGTCGTTTGATGTGAATTTCAGCCAACGGTTTTACCAATAATGTCTCAAAAGATCGTATTAGCCAGCAACAATGCGGGCAAGTTACGCGAGTTTCGTGGTTTGTTTGAACAACACTTTGCCGAGCAAGCCATTGAGTTAATTGCTCAAGCGGAGCTCGGTGTGCACGATGCCGACGAAACTGGGTTAAGTTTTATCGAAAACGCCATCATCAAAGCGCGTCACGCCGCACAGATCACCGGCCTGCCCGCACTGGCCGACGATTCTGGCCTCGAAGTGGACGCATTACAGGGTGCGCCTGGCATTTACAGCGCACGCTATGCGCAGCCGAACGATGGTTTTGGCAGCGGCGATGCGGCCAACAACGCGAAGCTGCTCGCTGCCCTGAGCGCCCTACCCAACGCTCCTCGTACGGCACGTTTCCAATGCGTACTGGTGTACATGCGTCATGCTAACGATCCCACACCACAGGTATTTCAGGGCCACTGGGAAGGTACGATATTGCCCCAACCGTGTGGCCAAGCCGGTTTTGGTTACGACCCCATCTTTTGGGTAGAGAGCGAACAATGCAGTGCTGCCGAACTCAGTAAAGAGCGCAAAAATGCGCTATCGCATCGCGGTCAAGCCATGCGGCAATTTCGCCATCACTGGCGCGCATAATCCTTTTGCCATCATCAACAACAGAGACCTTTTGTGGATATCATCGAACAACTCGAAAGCCGTGTATTACGCACCATCGCCACGGTTGAAACCTATCAATTCGAAAACCAGCAACTGCACGAAGTACAGCACACCTTGCAACAAACGCTGAAAGAGCGCGAACAGACCATTGCTGAATTGCAACAACAGATTGAACAACACAAGAATGAAACAGTGCGCTTGAAACACGAAAAAAATGAGTGGGAAAGCAAAGTGACGACGTTGCTTGAAATGCTCGATCGCAGCGAACGCTAACCATTACCGACAAGGATGCACCATGCGCCAGCTACCACCGCTCAGTTTGTATGTTCATGTTCCGTGGTGCATCCGCAAATGTCCGTATTGCGATTTCAACTCGCATCAAGCCGACGAATCGTTGCCTGAGCAGGACTACATCAGCGCGCTGTTAAACGACTTAGATCACGATTTGCCTTGGGTTCAGGGACGTGAGATCCAATCCATTTTCTTTGGTGGTGGCACACCCAGTTTGCTGTCGGCGAACGCCTATCAGCGTTTGTTTGTTGGTTTGCGCAATCGCCTGCGTTTTGCACCTGATATTGAAATCACCCTAGAAGCGAATCCCGGCACCTTCGAAGCCGAGAAGTTCGCCGCCTACCGTGACATTGGCATTAACCGCTTATCCATTGGTATTCAAAGCTTTCAGCCAGAACAATTGCAGAAACTCGGACGAGTACATGATCGAGCACAAGCACAAACGGCTATTCTCACCGCTCAGCGTGCCGGTTTTGATAACATCAATCTGGATTTAATGCATGGACTGCCCGGTCAAACGGTCGCTGATGCGATGGCCGACTTGGAGCTGGCGCTCTCCTTTCAAACCACCCATTTGTCGTGGTATCAACTGACCATCGAACCCAATACCGAATTTTATAAGCGCCCGCCGCGCTTACCGGAAGATGACACCCTGTGGGATATTCAAGAGGCTGGGTTGCGACGCTTGCAAGCACTCGGCTATGACCATTACGAGATTTCGGCGTTTTGTCGTAACGGACAACAAGCACGACACAACGTCAATTATTGGCAATTCGGTGATTACTTAGGCATCGGTGCCGGTGCCCATGGAAAAATCACACTGCAGGATGCCAACGTGATCATTCGCACACAAAAAACGCGTTTACCGCGCGATTACCTCAATCCCGACAAGCCCTTTCTGGCTGCGCAACACAGTATCGAGCCCGACGACATTGGGTTAGAGTGCTTAATGAATGCATTGCGCTTAAAAGAAGGGATACTGGTCGAACAATTTGAACAACGTACCGGGTTGTCGCTCGATCGTGTTGCTGCCCCTATCGCCCGCGCTCAAGCGCTGGGGTTACTCAATGTGGATCGTGCGTTATATGCGACCGACAAAGGCCAGCAATACCTGAACGAATTGCTGGCTCTTTTCTTAACCGACTAATTGCGTTGGATAGCGTTTACACTTCATCCGGCGATGGTCGATTGTTTTCCGGCAACATCACCATGGCTAAGAATTGTTCGTTGTCGTGCAGAGCGCTAAAGCTGTCATCGACCCCTGCTTCAATTCGCAACGATTCAGAATGGCCAATGGCTTCTTCTAAATCACGTAACGCTTCGTCGACATAGCCACTTTCTGCATACGCACACGCACGTTGATACAGCGCATGACTGTTGTCCGGATCAATTTCTAAGGCATGATTGGCTAAGCTGCTGGCCCATTGTGCTTGCCCTAACGCCAAGGCCGCATCGGCTTTGTACGTCAGTGCTTCCACATCTTCAGGACGCAGCGACAAAATCTGATCGTACAGTGCGATCTTATTTTGCAGGCTGTTTTCTTGCGTGGCTTTTAGCCACAACGAATGGATTTCGTTGGTGAGTTCGATTTCGGCTTGTGCCGTTTTGATATGGCGCGATTTGCGATGCAATTCAACTTCAAGGGCATTCAATCGATCTTCGTACGAATTGGTAATGCGTTTAATTTCTTCGTTGGCGTAACTACCGACGCGCTCTTTTACATCTCGTAGCGAGTTCCAACCCACCAATACCAACAAGGTCGATGCACCAGCGATCAAATAGAAAAAATAGGTAATGGTATCAACGGAATAGGTTAATGCCCGATCGGCCAAAGTCAGTTCTTTGTCCACCACTTTTTCTGTCATTTCTACGCGCATATCGGCGATCATTTGCCGCAAATTACGCACCTCATCCAGAAAATAGCGTTCGGTAAAGGCACTGTAGAGCGG
>JACUUC010000009.1 GCA_014859445.1 Bacterioplanes sp. | reverse complement strand
ACGTACGGTTCTGTAAGAGGGATGAGGCGGCAACGCCTCACCCTACTTGATATGCCATCATGTTCGCATACTAACGTGGTGGCATACTTCAAAAATCGCAAGGAGCTCGGTATGTCGGTAGCGGATTACGCGCACATCTTTACTCATCGAGGTCATAGCTACCATCTTGCCATGCAGCGTTGGCCCGATGCTCGCCGTCAGGAGTTGATGGCGGTGCTTGCGCCATTGCTGCCGTTGATTCAGAGGCTAGATGGCATGCGCTTGATCGATGTGCCTGCCGGTGGTGGCTATTTGGCACCCTATTTGCCGTCGACGGTGGAGTACACCGCGTACGATCCCAGCCCAGGGTTCGATGACTCACCGTCATCGGTGATGGCCGCGGGCTTGCATGCGTTGCCGTTTCAATCCGCGCAGTTTGATGCCGTGGTGAGTCTGGCGGGCTTGCATCACTGTGCTGACAAAACCGCGTTTTTTGAAGAATGCCATCGTTTAACTAATCCGCAAGGCATCATGGTACTGATGGATGTGGCGGAAGCGTCTGCCGAAGCATCATTTCTTGATGATTTTATTGGCCATCACAATGGCATGGGGCACAGCGGTGATTATTTTTCGCCGTTGTTGCCGAACTTGCTCCAACGCGCAGGCTGGCAGGTGGTGAGTGATCAGCAGGTTGTGTGCGACTGGCGTTTTGCCAGCGTCGATGATTTGGCTGGTTTTTGTCGGCAGTTATTTGATATTCAGTCGGCATCGAATGAGCAAATCGTGAATGCAGTCTCAGAGTACTTAGGTGACTCGCAACCAGATAACCAATCGACATTTGCTGCGGTCATGCCGTGGTCGTTGCAGCGTGTGGTTTGCCGTAAGTTGCCATAATGGATCACAAAGGAAATTCATAACATGACACACTCAAGCCTCGATTGGTCGATGTCGCCGCCGGTCACCCGCTACAGCGCGGGCCAGCAGGCGCGGAGGCAGGGTGGATTACTGCTGAACGTGCAGGTGCCCCCGGCGCCACAGTCTTTGCCTGCGGAAGACATGGTCGCGTGGCTGCAACAGCAGATTCCCGAGCCTCACTACGGCGCCTTGCTGCCGCCGTCAGCCATATTGAAGGGCGCTCATGATGCCGCCCACTGGTTGGGTTATTGGCTGAACCGGCTGCAACGGTTTGCGGGTTTGCCGGTGTTTGAGGCGCCCCTGTATGTGTCAGGCGGAGATTCAGAACATCACGGCCAGCTGTATCTGCCGACGTATCCGGGGAGCGATCAGGCCACCCTGAATCTGGTGAAGTGGTTGCTCACGGTACTGGTTTACCGTGCGGATAATCAGGCATTGCAAGCCCTGATGCCCCCGTTAGCGGGGGTGATGCAAGCACTGCGCGCCTGCGCGCCGGGTTCCGCCAATGTGGGTCGCTTTCTGTACGCCGCGTTTGAGCAGCGGCTACCGGTGATCTCGCTGGGGCATCACCAGTTTCAGGTGGGTATTGGTGCCACTCAGGTACGGTTGGACAGTTCCTTTACCGGGGGTACTGCGGTGATGGCGGCAAACCTGGTGCGCAACAAAGCGGCAACCAACGAGTTCCTGGCGCAAGCCGGTTTGCCCATACCGAAACAGGCGATTCTGCGGGCCGACTCGCCGCTGGATAACCTGATTGAACGGCTCGGTACCCCCGTGGTGTGTAAACCCATGGATAGAGACGGCGGGCAAGGCGTGCACTTGTTCATTCAGGATCATTCGACGCTACAAAAGGCGATTGCCGCCTGCCTGACACTCAGTGATGACGCTCTGGTACAGCAACAGGTCACGGGGCGTGATTACCGCCTGACGGTCTATAACGGTGAATGTATCTGGGCGATTGAGCGGGTGCCCGCGCAAGTGGTTGGCGATGGGGTTCACAGCGTTGAGGCTCTGATCAAACAGGAAAACGCCAAGCCCAACCGCGCCGGTAGCGGCCACAGCCCCCTCAAGCCGGTACCGGATGCACAACAAGCTCAGGCGCTATTGCAAGAACAGGGGTTAACGGCAAGCGCTATTCCGGCGGCCGGGCAAGTCGTGCTGTTATCGCAATTGCCCAATGTGGCGGCGGGCGGGCAGCCCTTACCGGTTTTTGAACAACTGCACCCGGACAACGCCGAGCTGGCAGCGCTGGTGGCTCGCTTGTGCGGATTGGATATGGCCGGTATCGACCTGATCATGCCAGACATTACCCGATCATGGCATGAGGTGGGTGCGTGGATTATTGAAGTCAACGCACAACCGGACATCGGCCAAACCACCGCGGCGCACTTGTATGGCGAGTTACTGCAACGCATGTTGCCCGAAGAGCAGGTACTCATTAAACGAGTAGATACCAACACTCAGAAAAACTGGGGCAAAGGTGACCGGGTGAGCACTGGTGGGCGTTTATGGCATGGCACGGCGTGGTCAGATTGCCCAGAGTCGCTCGCCCAGAGAGTGGCTTGGGCGCGTCAGTGTTTGCTGGATAGGGCCTGTATGGCCATCTGGCTGGATGAGGAAGGCTGGGAATGGTTCAGGCAAGCCGCCACGGATCTTGCGATCCAGTGACGGCGTGAGAAAGGTTAATATCAGGCTGGGAAGAAGTATTCTACGCCACCGAGTCCGGGCAATGGAATAAATCTGGTTGGGCCATTTCTGTCATTGCGACAGGCCGCATCGTGGCTGTTGGTGGATATGGCCGCCGCTGGGTCGCGGTCGGTTTGAGTATTGTTCTCATCCACGTACACACGAGTTGTTTCCCCCGAATTGCCGTCCAGAAGGAAGCTGATACCGGCTACCAGGGGGGCGCTGGGGGTAGAGGAATAGCCAATCGTGGCATTCGTTGGGCATTCCAGGTATGCCTCACTGGTTCTTTGTCGCAACAATCTCGCGCCAGTAAAGGTGCCAGTAAAGGCAAAGTCCGCAGATAGATATGGATCATTGCCACCATTCGACAGGGTTTCGATAAAGAGCGTCTCGGCCTCTTCACCACTACCAAATACGATAGCGCTAGCGTCGGCATTTTCATCACCACGATAGGGTGATTCAATGCTGACCTTATAGTCCTCTGAAGGGTTGCTGCCAAACAGGTCGGCCACAAAAACAGACGCAAAGTTATTAAACTGCACCTGCGATGCCGTGCCACCATTGGGTGTGGTAATGATGCTCAGGTTCGGCGCGTCGAAGGCGTACATGCCTTTGAAATTATTGTTGGCTAAACGGCTTCGAACAAAGTTGTTTGAGACAGACGACAAATTACTAATGGCTTGTTGCGCAGAGGCGCTGATCTCGCGATAGACGTGGGTATCTATAAAGGTGCCTTGAAGCTCATAGTCGACAGCGTTCAGGTCGGTGATGCTGACAGCGTCGTCATAGCCAAACCGGAAAGAAAAGTTGTCCATGCGATTGTCTGCGCCCCGAGATCCTGATTCACCGATCCAAGTGCGCTCTAAGAGCACAGGCCCATTCACGGTGGCTACTACCGTTGTATTGTCATCGGGAGAGACGATTTCGCAATCGGTAAAGATCACAGTCACTGCACTGCGATATAGCGAAGAACCATCTTCCAGCGTTGTACCTGTCTCGTCATTGGTGACGTCAGTCAGCAGGTAGGTATTGTCAGTGGACGGGGCCAGAAATCCATCCCCCGTTTTAACTGTTCCGAAGGTGGTGGAAGACCCGCCACAATTTCGGGTAGGAGCAGGGTCGCTATCGCCTTGCGTTACCCAGCCATCGAAGCGAGATACACCGGATTTATTGTCACCCTCGATCAGGTGTGTGCGCAAAAAATCATACAACTCCGCCGGAAACGCCTTTTCTGGAATGCTTTTCATCTCGGCCAGTGCGTCTTCGGCGTTTTGATTAAAGGCAAACGGTGTCGGTGGTACTTCGGGTGCCGGCGTACTCGGCGAATTACTGGAAGAACTGGATCCTCCACAGCCGATCATGGTTAACGAAGCACCGATTACGGCCAGCCCAAGGAGTTTTTTGTGCGTTTTCATGAGATTTCCGTCCTATGAATATGAGGTCATGGACAGGCCAAGTAAGAAAACCCACACGCGCATCTACCAAATGGTATACAACCGGCAATTAACAGCCACGCGTCACAATAAATTCTTCTTGGTCTAAGTGGGTTAGGTGGTACTGGACTTGGTGCAAAATATCGGCTGGACTGCGACGTTGGCGTTGTTGTGTCAGCAGTTCGGTCAACAGCAGCTCTTGTGCGTAGGCGCGGTTAAGTTGAGGGTTGTCTTGTGACAACTGGTCAAAGTGTTTCAACAGTTGCTGCACGATACGTGATTCGCCGCTCATGGTCTGCCTCCAGTCATGATTTATTTGTCATTATGAAAGCATTCAGCCGTCCGTGGCTTGATGAGCATCAATAATTCGATGCCATTAGAGCAAGAGGATGGGTACTAAACGGATTTGTATTTTTGCCCCTCCGCTTCCCATTGCCCCAACAGCTCACGGTTATCGTGCATCCACGGATGAAAATCACGACGGAAGTAATCGAGGTAGTCGCGCCAAATAGTCGGTACCAGACCGGGCTTGAGGAAGTAGAACTGAAACCCTTTCCACCAGACTTTGGGGTTAAACAGCTTGCCGTCTTTCCATAAAAAGATGGCCTGAATGATGGATGTGCGCAGGCAGAAAAAGACGGTGATGTTGATCATGGTTAACACCCTCAGCCAGTAGCTGCCCACCGCGGCTTGGTACACATCAAACGCCACGGCTTTGTGTTCGGTTTCTTCAATAGCGTGCCAGCGCCACATTTCTTTGAATTGTGGGTGCATGCCTTCGGTGGCTTCGGGGTTGGTGAGAATTTGGTGCGCCATGATGGCGGTAAAATGCTCTAGCGCGCAGGTAATAGCGAGGCGATGTTTGCGCGGCAGCCATTTTTTCATCCAGATTTTTTCTTTTTTCTCGAACGACATGATCTTATCAATGGGGTAATTCCATTTTTTTAAGAAGTCGTTGTACTGTGCGTGCTCATGGCCATGAATGGCTTCTTGTTTGATAAAACCTTTGATTTGCTTGAGCAGCTGCGGATCGGTGATTTTTTTCTGGTTGTCGCGCACCGCGTCCATGAACATGCGCTCGCCTTCTGGGAATAAGCACGACAGTGCATTCATGAAGGTCGATTTAAACACGTCATCGCCGTACCAGTATTTCGGGATGTCGTTTAAATCAAATTCAAATTCCATTTTACGGCCAGGTATATCAATGCTGGCGCTAATGTCTTTTGCTCGTTGTAAACGATTGCTCATAGTAACCTCACCGCTGCGTTGTTTGTGGATCAATCAACACGTTCTTTTTAGTATGCGAACAGCATAGGCCCACAAACGCATGGCTAACAGGTGAGGTAACGACAATCTATGGGGGGTGTGTTGGCTTATAAATGGCCTACTTTCACCAATATTAATGTTTCTTGGTCAACAAAGGGGTGGTGCCGACTGAGATGAGGGCTGCGCAACCACGTATGTTGTGGGTAGTCGCCATGCTCGTCACGGAAACAACCGCGGATCACCACAATTTCTTCGCCACCCCAATGCTGGTGCGGTTGAAAGACTTCGCCTGCTGGCCAAAACACGAGGGCGGTACTGGCTCCTTGGTGTTCATGCAGCGGGCATACGCGTAAACCGCCAATGCCAGCTCGCCAGTCTTGTTGATCGGGTCGGATGCGCACCGTCGCGGTGTCCGATACGGCAAACTGATGTAATTTAACGAACAGCAAACAGCCTTGGTCGGAATAAGGCGCGTGGCTGGAACCGGGTGGATTACGAATATAGCTGCCAGCGGGGTAGTCGCCACTGTCATCACTAAAGACGCCATCGAGGACAAAGATTTCTTCGCCCAGCGGGTGGCTGTGCACGGGAAATCGCGCCCCTGGCAAATAGCGAACAAAGCTGGTGGCATGACCGCTTTCGGGGGCTTCGCGTTCCAGGACGCAACGTTCGATCGGGGCTTGTGGTGCTTGTTGCCACCGTTGATCTTGCGGACGAGCCACCACAACTCGACTCAGGTCCATGTTGATGGGTTCAAACCCGTCAGCGTTATTCATGTTGTCTCCTATAGGCGAGTGATGGTTTTCAGCCATGCGCTGACGGCTTGCAAGCGAGTGGGTTCTGCTTGCTGGCGATCTAATAACAGCGCTCCTTCAAGGCTGCTAACGATCACGCGTGCCAACTCGGGCTTCGGCATAACAAGCAGGTGTGCGCGTGCCAAGCTGTCGATGACCCACTGCTCCAATCGTTGTAGAAATTGTTGCACGGCGTCACGGTGTTCAGGTGTGGTTTCATCGCCAGCGGCGGCAAAGGCTAAGCACAAACATTGCTGTTGTTCGGCATGGCTCTCTAAAAAGAGCTGCGCCAGTGTTTGCAGGCGTTGGCTTGGGCTGTTTATGTCGGCACAACGTTCATCCAGCTGCTGAAAAAAAACATACTCGTAGTCGGTCATGAGCTCCAATAGCAGGGCATCACGGTTATCAAAATGGTAATGCACGGAGCTGCATTTAATGTCCGCGACTTTGCCCATCTCGCGGAAGCTAGCCGCATGTAAGGTGCGACGACGAATTTGATCCGTGGCAATGTGTTTGAGTTGAGTACGGGTGTCGCTCATTGGGTGTCTCCTTGACGGTGTGAATGCACACAGATTAATCTAACGATCGTTAGATGACAAGCGTCAGTGCGACATTGGCGGAATTCATTGCGTGATTTCCGGACAATTTGGACCATGCTGAGACACACAAAAAAACCATGTACAGAGAGCAAACTTCCTCTATTCTTAGTCTGGCGCGAATGGCCTATACCCAATTTGGTATATGTCCGCGCGCAATAGAAACCCTGACGAGCATACTGACGATAACACTAACGGAACCGATTCGATGTCTGTGTCTAAAACCGATACGCTGGATTATTGGGTGAAAGAGGTTGCTGAACAGCGACTTGAGCTAACCGATTTGATTGATATTTTAGAGCCGGTGGTGCGTGAATATGCGGTGTTACCGAATGATATGGCATTGCAGCTGTCAACGGCTCTGATCGATATCGAGCGCAATGCCTTGCTGGATGATCAGCTGCAGCGGTTAGTGAACGATCAGCATGCACCGACGTTGGCGGTGAACGAGGCAGGCCAGATTTTGGCGTTAAATGGTGGCGCAGCCCGCTTGTTTGCGACCTTAAGCGGTGATGGTTTGGTGGCGCTGGGTGTGAGCCGCGAGCAATTCAAAGCCTTTCGTGATCGTTTGCACGATCAGCCGGGTTCTTCTTTATTAAAAGCCTATTCCTTTGATGGCGAAGAGCAAAAAAAACCGGTGTTGCTGGTCGGCAGTTATCAACATCATTTACGCGCCTTTGTGTTCATGGCGTTACAGCACCATTGGCCAGAAACGCTTAATCGCGCGTTGCATGAAATTTTTGGCTTATCCAATAGTGAATGCGCGGTGTTGGCCGCGTTGTCGGGTGGTGCCAATGCCGAACAAATTGCGCAACAGCGAGGCAGTAAAACCTCGACGGTTCGTCAGCAAATCAAATCGATTCTCGCTAAGTTGGATGCACAAAGCGCCACCAGTGCGGCCACACTCGCCGCGGCAGCCGCCAGCGTGATGAGCGAAGCGCCGCAGCAATTCGATAATTTACCCAATGCCGTTGAAGATTGGCCTTTGTTTTTAGGGGAATTTTATCGAGACGGCCGTCGTGTGGGTTGGCGTCGTTTCGGTGACCCTCGCGGTCGAAAAGTGCTGATGATTCATGGGCCAACATTTGGCGCGGGTGAATACGTTACCGATCGCCGATTGGCGAAGCAACAAGGGCTGGATGTGTTGGCCATCGAGCGCCCAGGCTATGGCCGTACCGACCAACCCAATCGCTTGGATGATGCGCTGCAATGCCAAGTAGCGGATGCGATGGCGCTGCTGCAACAACAGTCATTTATGCCCGAGCGACTGCTGGCGCATGAAGTGGGCTTAATTACGGCGTTGGCGCTGCAAGCGCAGCTACCTAAAGGACATTGTGGCGGCATTGTGGGCGTTTCGGCTGCGCCGCCGTTTTTACAGCAACAGCAAATTAACACTATGCCTACACACCAAGGCATTTTTATTCAGGCTGCGCGTCATGCGCCCTGGTTGGCGCGCTTATTGATTCGATTATTGATGGTGAAAACCCGTAAATTAGGGCCAAAACGCTGGACGGATGTGGTGTTTGATGGTGTTGATCCCGATCATGCGGTTATTCAACGACCTGAATTACGTGCGGGCGTGATTGGTACGTACAGCTTTAACTTGAACCAATCGGGCGCTGGCTTTGAGGTGGATTTGCGTGTCATGCTGAACGACTGGATGCCATTGCTGCAAGCCTGCAATGTACCGTTAACCCTATTGCACGGCGAGAAGAACCAAACCACGACCGTTGCGGCACTGGCTATTTTTCGTGAAGCAAACGAGCGCGTGGATATCGAACTCTTTCCGAACGAAGGCTTAACCTTAGCGGTCTCCCAACCCTCGGCGATTTGGCAACGGGTGAAAGAGAGTTTATCGGCTTGATGTCACGACGACATTAAAGACTTTGTCGCTTTGGCCGATGGATTACTCAGCCCTTGAGGGCATTTCGCATGGTCATTTGCTGATTAGGAGCCTGCTTCATGAAACGATATTGCGCGATTGCAACAGTCTGTTTGCTGGGTGGCTGCTTGGCCGATGATAAAAAAGACGTTGTAACGGCACCGATCAACAACGAACAAGGGCAAGTGATTACTCTGCCTACGGTTTCGCTGAATGGCTTTTGGGATGGTGGCTTTGATCAGCAAATGAGAGCGCTTTTTTATCAGGGTAATGTTTATGCGTACGACGACAATAGAGGGTATTACGGAACGGTAGCTGTTAATTCTGACGGTCAAGTTGCGGCAGAATGGCAAGCTTATACGATCAATGTTGGCGCATCCAACGTAGCGGAAAAAACGCTAATTGCGGATACCAGTACAAGTACATACGAGTGGGATGCTTTACTCAGTAATTTAAGATCGATTGATAATTTACTTATTGGGGTATATTCCGTTAATGGAATTATTCAAGGTAATGTAGAGTTTCTGCGGGAATCTGGCTGGCGACGCACACTGACGCTTTCTCAGCTGGCGCTTGGGGATAAGTGGTTAGCTCAAAATCAAGAGCTAACATTTCGACTTGTAGGAGATGTTGTAAATTTTCGCGGAATTTCACTTTCTAATCCTGGCTGTAATATTCAAGGCCAAGTGAGCATACCCGCGCAACAACAAAATTTGTACCGAATCACGTCGGTGAAACGAGAAGGCTGCGCCGCACTAAACAGTGATGATCTTACGGGCTATGCCGGTTTTAACGCCGAGGGTGATTTGGAGTTTTATTTGCGTAACAGCAGTAATGAATTGTTGTTTATGACGTTTACCCCTCCCGCTATGCCTGAGCCGACACCTGATCCTGCCCCTGAACCGACGCCAGAACCTGCTCCTGCTCCCTAATAATCCTGTGTATAACTCTGTGGGTTCTCGGTATAAAACCACTGAAAAGTCGAGGGATCATTGGGTATAACGTGTTTCTTGTCGTCGATATCATTTTCTTATCCACACTCATGCACAGAGTTATCCACTCATACTATGCTGATTAACTCGGCCTTTTAGGCAGATATGCACACCCTTGCGACGATGTTATGCACACCGGTTGGCCTGAATACGAGCTTGTGGATAGTCGATCTGTGCAAAAAATGCACAGTAGCGGCTGCCGTTTCGGTAAGAAGGCTGCTATAATCCGCTCCCTTTTTTGATTGACCGGTTTTGTTTGAGGTGTGGTGTGGATTATCCAGTTCGGTACGATGTGATTGTGGTCGGTGGTGGTCATGCAGGAACCGAGGCGGCTTTGGCGGCAGCGCGTACAGGCTGTAAAACGCTATTACTGACTCATAACACCGATACCGTGGGAGTCATGTCGTGTAATCCGGCGATTGGTGGCATTGGTAAAAGCCATCTGGTTAAAGAAATCGATGCGCTCGGCGGTGCCATGGCGCGCGCGACCGACAAAGCCGGTATTCAATTCCGTATACTCAATAGCCGCAAAGGGCCTGCGGTACGTGCCACCCGAGCCCAAGCAGATCGCGCGCTGTACCGTTCGGCCATTCGTCACATTGTGGAAAACCAGCCCAACCTCGATATTTTTCAAGCCGCTTGTGATGATTTAATTGTGCAAGGGGATGGTATCGGTTCGACGGTGTGTGGTGTGGTCACGAACACCAATATGCGCATTCATGCAACCAGTGTGGTGTTGACGGCAGGCACCTTCTTGGGTGGACTTATCCACATCGGCATGGAGAATCACAGCGGTGGTCGCGCCGGTGATCCGCCATCCAACGCGTTAGCCAAGCGTTTGCGTGAAATGCCGTTCAATGTCGGTCGTTTAAAAACCGGTACTCCGGCACGCATTGATGCGCGCAGCGTGGATTTTTCGGTGATGCAGGTGCAGCCTGGCGATACGCCGCTGCCGGTGATGTCGTTTTTGGGATCGGTGGATGAACACCCCGAGCAGGTGAATTGTTACATTACCCACACCAACGAACGTACCCACGAGATCATTCGTAATAACTTGGATCGCTCACCTATGTACGCCGGTGTGATTGAGGGCATTGGGCCACGTTATTGCCCGTCGATCGAAGATAAAATCATGCGCTTTGCCGATAAGTCGAGCCATCAGGTGTTCGTCGAACCCGAAGGTTTGAACAGCAACGAGTTGTATCCGAACGGTATTTCAACCAGTTTACCATTTGATGTGCAGTTGCAACTTATCCACAGTATGCGGGGTTTTGAACAGGCGCACATCACGCGCCCCGGTTATGCCATTGAATACGATTATTTTGATCCTCAAGACTTAAAGCACAGCCTCGAAACCAAGTTTGTGAACAATCTATTTTTTGCTGGCCAAATCAACGGTACCACGGGCTACGAAGAAGCTGGGGCACAAGGTTTGCTGGCGGGCACCAATGCGGCCTTGCGCGCCCTTGAAAAAGACGCTTGGGTGCCTCGTCGCGATCAATCTTATATCGGAGTGCTGGTGGACGATTTGATTACCATGGGTACCAAAGAGCCTTACCGAATGTTTACCAGTCGTGCCGAATACCGTTTGGTGCTGCGTGAAGACAATGCCGATTTGCGCTTAACCGAAATTGGTCGGAACTTGGGCTTAGTGGACGATGAGCGCTGGGCGGCGTTTTCGGCGAAGCGTGAAGGCATTGAGCAAGAAGCGCAGCGCCTGAAAACCACGTGGATTCAACCGAACAGTGCCGAAGCCGAGCAATTACGTGGCATGGGTGAGGCCGACATTGTGCGTGAGTATTGTTTGCACGACTTGCTCAAACGCCCCGGTTTGAATTATTCACAGGTGGCGAGTTTGAAAGGCGAACCTGTGGTGAATGAGCAAGTGGCCGAGCAAGTCGAAATTCAAGCGAAATACGATGGCTATATCACGCGTCAGTTAGAAGACATTGCGCAACTTCAACGCTATGAAAGCACGCGTTTACCGGTTGATCTTGATTACGACGCCATTGGTGGTTTGTCGAACGAAGTCAAACAGAAGTTACGAACTTTACAGCCAGAAACACTCGGTGTTGCCTCTCGTCTGGCCGGTATTACCCCAGCAGCGATCAGTCAAATTCTGGTACACCTGAAAAAGCGCAACATGGCGAGCAAAGCCTCGGCCTAAGCAAAAAAGCTTAGCCTAAGGCAACCACAGGGTGACTTCGGCACCCTGTTCGGTGTTGCGCAGTTGGATGTGTCCGCGTTGCTCGCCTTGGCGGTGATGTTCGGCAATCAATTGCACAAAGTACAATCCCATTCCGGTGCCATCGGTTTTCGTGCTGATGACTCGGCCTTGTTGGTAGTGTTCCAGCATGTCTGGGCTAAACCCTTGGCCATTATCCTGCACTCGCAAAGTTAATCCCTGACGGTCATCGCCTTCAATGGTCACTTGGTTCGCCCCAGCTTGGGCGCTGTTGGTGATGAGGGTCAAAACGGCAAGATGAAGCAAGGTTTCGTTATAAAAACCTTGGCATTGTGGGTCAATGCGATTGTTGAGCTGCAGTTGTGGAAATTGCAGTTGTACCGATTCAATCACATCATTGACGGTATCGAGTGGCCAGGCATCGTCCATGCAGAAAGACTGTTGCTCGCCCATGCGAAACAAGGTGACCAGCTGTAAGGTGTCTGTTTTTAGCTTACTGGTGCGTTGCAAAATGGGCACAATGTGCGCGTGATAGCGTTCCGGTATGTGCTGTAACGCCGCTTGTTCGGAGTCCAACAAGGTTTGCAGTTGATTTTTGAGGTCATGAATGACCGAGGCTACCAGTTGATCAAAGGTCATAGTCCTGCCGCTCGTTTTAATCGGGCATAGGTATCGCGCAGGCGTTGATAGCGCGTATAGCGCTCGTCGTTGCTGCCGACGGTGCCGATGCGTTTGAACAGTTGATGGCAATCTTTTAACTGACGCACATCCACGTTTTGAGTTTCCATGTAACTGAGTTTGGCCTGCACGGCGTTCAATAGTACGCTGATGCCCGCTTCTTCATAGTCAATCGCCTCGTCGAAGGCGGCGATGGCTTTTTCGTATTCGCGTTGTTCGTAATAGCTAACCCCTTTGGCATTCAACTCGGTGGTGTATTCGCGAATGGCGATTTGATTTAAGCGATTTTCTTGGGCGCTGAGCTGCGCCGCATCGGGTTCGCTTAAGTTGTCTTTGTGCAGCTGCTTGATCAGTTGCTTGGCTTTCACGTGTTGCTGTGTGTCGAGGTAGGCATCGAGCATTTGTAGCTGCTGTGCGTGAGTGCGTTGTTTCAGCTTAGTGAGTTGCTGCTCCGCGCGTTGTGCGGCTTCTCGGGCTTTGTCGTCATTATCGAGGCGCACATAGGTTTTGCATTCCAGTAAGTGCGTTGCGTATTGAATGTCGTCTTTGCCAGCGTATTCTTGCCGTAATTCTTCGACCAGCTTAAAAATGCGTTCACTGCGCACGCGACTTTGTTTGCTGCCATCGTTGTGTAGCCCCTGCTGTACCACCTTGGCAAAGTTGAGGTAGTTATCGGCATGTTTATAGCAAGAGTGACGACCCAGTCGGACGGCCTGCTCAAAGGCCGCTTCGGCAACGGGATAATCGTCGTTTTTTAGCGCTAAACGCCCTAAATCCATCTGCCTTAGTACGGCTTTGGGGGAAATACTCACCGCTTTTTCTAATTGTTGCTGAGCCTGTTTGTCGTCACCTTGCGCTTGCAAAATGATGGCGAGCCAGTCGTAGCATTGCACGTACAAGGGATGCAGCGTCAGCGTTTGGCGCAGCAAGGCAATGGCCGTGCGTGAATCACCCAAGTAGTGCATACAAATGGCTTGGCCTAATCGTGCCCACGACACAGATCGTTGCTCTAGTAATGCTTCATAAGCGGCAAGGGCTTCTGGATAACGTTGCAAGCGCAAAAACAGCTTACCCAGTATGCGAGTCAGTGGTAGTCGAAGCTTTGGCTGACTGACGAGCGTTTGTTGTGCCAGCGCAATGGCTTGTTCTAACTGTTGCTCATCGATGGCTTCATTAATCGGTTCGAGGGCGAGTTTGATTTGTAAAATGCGCACCATGCGCTCGCGTAAAATATTCAGCGTGTACGGCTTGGTGATGTAAGCATCGGGTTCGTATTCGAGCGCCCCCATGACCATGTCGATGGCATTTTCACCCGTCACCAAAATGAACAAGGACGTTGCCTTTAAGCGATGACTGTAGCGAGCTTCTTCGAGGATTTGTTGGCCATCCTTGCCCTTTCCTAGGTTGTAATCGGACAGCACGATGTCGTAATCGCGCTCCATGATGAAGCGCATGGCTTCATTGCCATCGGTCGCGGTATCAATGTGATTGGCCCCCATCATGGACATCATCTTTTTTAAGGAACTGCGCGCTTCGACCAAATCATCGACGATGAGTATGCGCTTTTCAGCCAAAGCCTGTTCTAGTTGAATCATGTCCATTGAGGTTGCAATGTCTTATCGGTAAGTGTGCTATTCAGTGTAGCAAAGTGATGGTTATCTGCCTGACGAATATCAAAAAAACGACCGATTACACTGACCATAGGATTGTTGCATTACGCGCAAAAGCATTGAGACTTGCCTGTCACGGTAAACTCCCTACACTGTCAGCCTGATTTATTCTAATAACAAGGGGATGCTGGTGAAGACGCTGATCGGATACGCCATGATTGGCTTGGTCAAACTGTTGGGTTACGTCCCTTTGTCGGTGGCTCAAGCGATGGGGCGCGCTGTGGGCTTGGTGTTGTATCGTCGTCGTACTCGTACACGTGAGGTCGCGCGTGTCAATTTGTCCCTGACCTACCCTGAATTGACGCCCGCCGAACGCGAAACGTTATTGCGCGATACGCTATTGGAAAATGGCATGATCGGTGGCGAAATGGGGCCAATGTGGGGCTACAGTGCGAAAAAGGGATTGGGTTTGATTCGCCAAGTGCATGGCGAGGAACTTTTGGATGAGGCCTTAGCCAGTGGCAAAGGGGTGATGCTGATGGCGCCGCACCTCGGGAACTGGGAAATCATCAACAATTACATGGCCACCAAAGCGCCCATCACTATCATGTATCGTCCCGCTAAAATTAAGATCTTCAACGATTGGATGGTGGCGCGCCGTGAAGCGGTGGGATGCCATTTGGTGCCGACAACACGCGACGGTGTGATGGCTTTATTTCGCTTGCTTAAGCAAGGTCAAGTCATTGGTATGCTACCCGATCAAGAACCCAAACCCGAACGAGGGGTGTTTGCCCCTTTTATGGGTGTGGAAACGCTGACGCCCAAGTTACCTCATGAGCTGTTGCAAAAAACAGGTGCATTAACCCTGTTTGCTTTTGCCGAGCGCTTACCAGCGGCACAGGGTTTTGCCATTCATTTGGTACGGCCAGGCGATGGCATTTACGACGCCGATCCACGGGTATCGGCAATGGCCATGAATGCCACCATCGAGCGTTGTGTTGAGCATTGCCCAGCGCAGTATCAGTGGACCTACAAACGTTTCAAGCGCCGCCCCGATGGCGCTAGAGACCCGTACAAGGAAGCACGCGTACCGTAATCGAGATTATTCGATCTTCGCCAGCAGGGCATCCATGATGTCATCCATCGTGACCATGCCCAGCAGCTCGTTGTCTTGCAAAACCAGCAGGCGTTTTACACGGTTTTGCACCATCAAATTCGCCACATGCTTAATGCCCAAGCTCTCGCCAACGGATACCACCGGTTTGGCGCAAGCATCGTAGACATTCAGTAAGTCGATGTCTCCGTCTTCACCGATCACGGTTTTCAACACATTGGTGTAAGTGATCAAGCCATAGGCATCGTGGGGGGTTTGTTTCTCCACCACGAGCGATTTGATGTTGTGACGCTTCATTAGACTGAGTGCATCGCGCAGTTTGGCAAAGGGTGATATGCACACCACATCACGAACCATAAGATCTTTCACGAGCATAACATCACCTTTGATGGTTATAAGTTGTCTTTTACGTGCTGTTCAAATTTGTGTACTTGGCTCATATCGATACCCGCCAAGTGTTCGAGAGGCAGTGTAAAAACGATGCCATGAGAATTGCCATCTTGAGCCGTTAGAATGTGTTGCACGGCTTTCAGTATGTCGAGTGACAAGCCTTTTTCCAACACCATCAACAACACGCTTTGACTGCCATCGAAGGTCATGCCGAAAAAGGATTTTTTCGCGCTGTTACTGATGCCGCGGCCATGCAGTAGGGTTATTCCGCCTGCACCCAATTCGCGTGCCGTATCAATGGTTGTTTGCTCTAAGTCGTCGGGAACGATGGCAACCAGTGCTGAAAATTTCATGATGATACCTTGCTGGACGTTGAAGACGTGGACGATCGATTGAGACGATCAACAATAATGGCGTAGATCATAACGGTGACGATCGGAAAGATCGATGCAAAGGCAATTAAGCCAAACCCATCAATCAATACATTGCGGCCTTCGATGTGAGTGGCTAAGCCGATACCCAATGCGGTGACGAGTGGTACGGTGACTTCCGAGGTGGTCACACCGCCTAAGTCGTAAGCCAGCGCGACAATGTAGCGCGGCGCAAAAAAGGTTAGGAAAATCACCAAACAATAGCCGCCCATGATGTAGTAATGGATGGAATCCCCAGTAATGATGCGGTGCACGCCGATGCTGATGCCCAGTGCCACACCGAGAGCCACGAGTAAACGAATGACATTGCCATTAATGGTGCCACCGGCGGCTTCTTGTGCTTGCTTTCCGATGGCAATCAAGGCTGGTTCGGCCATGGTGGTGGCAAAGCCAATGGCAAAAGCAAAGAGATAAATGTACGCGTATTGATTCAGTTCGATCAGTTGTGCAGCCATGTTACTGCCAATGGGAAATAAGCCCATTTTTAGGCCGACAATGAAGGCGTACAAGCCGAAAATGACAAGAATAAAACCAAAGACCACTTGCTTGGGGTTAAATAAAGGGCGTTTTAGCACCAAATATTGAAAGAACAAAATGGTGAAAATAATCGGTAACACATCGCGCAACATGGTGGCGATTTCGAGCAGCATCGCGACTATCGGATTGAGTGCTTTCTCCGTTTCCGTTTGCATCAAAACATCGCCTACGGGCACATCGGTGGCGTAAACAAAAATGCCGTACGCTTGTACGCTGATCATGGGCACCATCACGGCTAACGCGACCAAGCCGAAGCCATCAATTAAGGGATTACGACCACGAATCGAGCTGGCTAGACCAATGCCGAGTGCGGCAATAAGTGGAACGGTGACAATGTTGGTGGTCACGCCGCCGGAGTCGTAGGCAAGACCGACGATTTCTTCGGGTGCAAACCAGGTGACGGTGACCACCAATAGGTAGCCGATGATCATGAACCAATGCAGCGGGTAACCCATGATGGTGCGGAATACGCCTAAGGCGATGACGCCACCAACCGACAGCGCCACAATAAGACGTAAGGTCAGGGCATCAATTCGCCCTGCACTGATGTCTTGCGCTTGTTGCGCGACGGCAATCAACGCGGGTTCGGCAATCACCGCGGAAAACCCCATGGCAAAACCGAACGCCAGTAAAATGGGAATCGAACCACGCTTGGCAAATTGGTTGGCGAGACTTTTACCAACCGGAAAAATACTCATTTCTAAGCCCTGCAAAAAGAGGGCAACACCGATGGCCACAATCAACAAGCCAATGGTCATGCTCAATCCATCCTCGGGCATTTGTTGCAAAATAACCGCCTGAAAAAACACCACGACGATGACGATCGGCAGTAGATTTTTTAGTGCGTGCAAAAACGCATGATAAAACTCGGTTAAGAATGGCAAGTTGCACCTAAGCACATCGGTTGAGAATGTCATGAGCATAGCGGTCGCTGTGATGTGGAGCAAGAGCGATCGAGAGAAGTTTGGCTGTGCTAATATGAGGCTCTACTGGGGAGGTTGTATGCCACATGACGTTAATCTGATCACAACGCTAGCCACCGGTTTCGGCTTGGCACTGATATTGGGATTCATCGTGCACCGATTAGGGTTGCCGACGCTGGTGGGCTATTTGTTGGCAGGCGTTGTTATTGGTCCACACACCCCCGGTTTGGTAGCGGATATCAGTTTGGCAGGGCAACTGGCTGAAATTGGGGTGATGTTGCTTATGTTCGGGGTGGGTTTGCATTTCTCCTTACCCGATTTGATGTCGGTGCGCAAAATTGCCATTCCGGGGGCCATTGTACAAATTGGTGTGGCACTGAGTTTGGGCATGTTGCTGTCCATGAGCTGGGGATGGTCGTTGGCTGAAGCCATTGTGTTTGGTTTTTGTCTGTCGGTGGCCAGTACGGTGGTGTTATTGCGCGCTTTGGAAGACAGCGGTATTTTGGATAGCGCCAACGGGCGCATTGCGGTTGGCTGGCTGATCGTTGAAGACTTGGTCATGGTGTTGTTGTTGGTGTTGCTGCCCGCCGTAGCGACGGTGATGTTGGCATCGGACAGTGCCAATGCCAGTGCGCTGGATCTGGTTCGGGTCTTTGCTATTACCATTTTGAAAGTCAGTGCCTTCATTGCCTTTATGTTACTGGTGGGGCGACGACTGTTTCCGCGAATTTTGTGGTGGGTCGCCAAAACAGGCTCGCGAGAATTGTTTACGTTATGCGTGATCGCGGCCGCCATTGCCTTTGCCTACGGCGCTTCGGTGTTGTTCGATGTGTCCTTCGCGTTAGGGGCTTTCTTTGCCGGTATGATGATGCGCGAATCGGAGTTTAGCCATCGTGCCGCCGACGAGTCGTTGCCCTTGCGTGACGCCTTCGCTGTGCTCTTTTTTGTGGCCGTCGGTATGTTGTTTAACCCCGAGATTTTGTGGCAAGAACCGCACAAAGTGGTGTTGGTGACGCTGATTGTGGTGTTGGGCAAAACACTGGCGGCCATTGGCTTGGTGTTGTTGTTCCGTTATCCGCTCAGTACCGCGTTAACCGTTGGTGTGAGCCTGGCACAAATTGGGGAATTCTCGTTCATTTTAGCCGGTCTCGGCATGAGCTTGGGCTTGATGAGTGCCGAAGGGTTAAACCTTGTTCTGGCCGCTGCCATGCTATCGATTGCGCTTAATCCGTTGCTCTTTGCGCTCGTTCAACCACTGCGCAATTGGGTGCTGGAGCGTTCGCGCTGGGCACGTGCATTGGATGTCCGTGACGACCCCTTGGCGCAATTGCCATTGCATGTGGATCAATCGTTATTGACCGGACAAATGGTATTGGTGGGCTATGGTTCGGTCGGCCGTCGCATCGCTCGCTCATTGCGTCCACATAACATTCGTTTGGTGGTGGCCGAACAACATCGTCAAATTGTTGATGGCTTACGGGAACGAGATCGTTTGGCGGTGGCTGGGGATGCCGCCGATCCGACGGTGTTGATTCAAGCACACATCATGCGCGCGTCGTTATTGATTATTACCGTCACCGACATCATCAAAGTGCGGCAGATGATCGAAACCGCGCGTACGCTTAACCCCGACATCGCGATTTACGTACGCTGCAATAACGAAGACGAAGCCGCATTGTTAAAAGACGAAATGGCTGTGGATGTGTTTGTCGCGGTGGATGCGTTGGCGGGTCGTATTGGTGATCAGGCATTGGCCTTTTGGCAAGCGCAGCAGAAAGGGTAACCGCTCAGACAGCCATTACCCAATGCGTGTGGTTTAGCGCAACAGCAACAACGGAATATCGCTTTGGCTGACCATTTTGCGGGTATTGCTGCCCACAAAAAACTGACGAATGCGCGAGTGCCCGTAAGCCCCCATGACCATCAAGTCGATGCCGTGTTGGCGTTGATAAGCGGCTAACGTCGGTTGAACATCACCCTCTAAATGCGCGCTCGTCACGTCAAACCCTTGCTGCTGCAAATACTGCGCGGCGGCATGAAATTGCGTTTCGTGCAGGGTGTCTTTGTGCCCAACCATCACTAAGTGGCACGGTAAGCCTGCTAGCAGAGGGCTGTTGGCATAAGCTTGCAATGCTTTTTCGGAATTATCGCTGCCATCGTAGGCGACCATGAAACTGCTTGGTATTTTAAAGCCCGGAACGGTCACTAAAATCGGTCGATGAATGCCGCGAATCAGGGCTTCTAGATTCGAGCCCAAAGCATGATCAAGGCTCTGGTGTGCTTCTCCTTGGCGGCCAAGTACCAACACGCGCATGTCGTCTTGCAACTCCATTAAGGTGTCGACCACGGTGCCATGACGTTGTTGCTGTTCAACGTCGACCGCACCACATTCCGCGGCCAGATGCGCGGCACCATCAAGCAGTTGTTTGCCATGCTCTATGGCTAATTTTGCACGCGCTTCGTCCAACTCTGTCATTTGCTTCAGTAATTGCTCACGAGCGCCAAACACCAAGTTACCGGACAATGACTCTTGCTGAGTCGTTTCCTTTTCTAAAATATGCAGTAACTTGAGCGGCGCTTGAACGCGCTGACTGACCCACGCGGCTGCGCGGCATACATCTTCGCTGATGGCTGAACCATCAATGCAAGTAACAATCGTGTTCATGCGTCTCTCCTTATTAATGGCCAGCCATCAGTTTTTCGACTTCTTTCGGGTCATTATGAACACCGAAACGGTCCACAATGGTGGCACTGGCTTCGTTCAAGCCAATCAACTCAACCTCGCTGCCTTCACGACGGAACTTGATGACAACCTTATCGAGCGCTGCCACCGCTGTGATGTCCCAGAAGTGCGCATCGCTTAAGTCGATAGTGACACGCTCGACGGCGTCTTTAAAGTCGAAGGAATCAACAAACTTATCGGATGAGGCAAAGAATACCTGACCAATCACGCGATAAACACGCTCATCATGATTGCCTGATTCCGCTTTGACCACCATAAAGTGGCCCATTTTGTTGGCAAAAAACAACGCGGCCAATAACACACCGGCCAGGACGCCATAGGCCAGATTGTGTGTCGCTACCACCACGATCACGGTGACGATCATCACCACATTGGTGGACAGTGGATGTTGTTTCAGGTTACGTATGGAATCCCAAGAGAACGTTCCGATGGACACCATGATCATCACGGCGACGAGAGCAGCCATTGGAATCTGTTTCAGCCAATCGCCTAAGAAAACCACCATGATGAGTAGAAAAACACCAGACAAAAAGGTTGATAAACGGCCACGCCCCCCAGATTTTATATTGATGATGGATTGCCCGATCATGGCGCAACCCGCCATGCCACCCATAAAGCCGGCACCAATGTTGGCAATGCCCTGTCCTTTGCATTCGCCGTTTTTATCACTGCTGGTGTCGGTCAGTTCGTCGACGATATTGGCCGACATCAGTGACTCTAATAACCCAACCGCCGCTAGCGATAAGGAGTAAGGCAAAATGACCCACAGCGTTTCCAGCGACAGCGGAATGTTGGGCAGTAAGAAGATGGGTAATGTATCGGGCAATTCGCCCATGTCGCCTACGGCACGAACATCGATCTGATAGTACATGGCAATCGCCGTTAGAAAAATAATGCAGAGTAACGGTGATGGGATAATACTGCCAACTTTAGGAATGTAGGGGAATAAATAAATAATGCCCAGTCCAGCGGCCACCATCACATAGACAACCCAGGTGACACCGTCGATACTCAAATTCAATTCCGGCAGTTGCGCCATAAAAATGAGAATGGCGAGAGCGTTCACAAAGCCCGTCATGACGGAACGAGAAACAAAGCGCATGAGTGCACCGACACGAATGTAACCGGCAATAATCTGAATCACACCGGTTAAGATGGTTGCAGCGAGCAAGTATTCCAAACCATGGTCTTTGACCAAGTCGACCATTAACAACGCCATGGCGGCGGTGGCTGCAGAAATCATGCCCGGGCGACCACCCACAACAGAAATAATGACACAGATACAAAACGAGGCGTACAGGCCAACTTTTGGATCGACACCGGTAATGATGGAAAAGGCGATGGCTTCTGGAATCAATGCCAACGCAACAACGAGGCCGGATAACGTATCGCCGCGAATGTTTGAAAACCATTCGTTTTTATTAAACAACATGGTGTTTCCTTCTAGGTTAACGAGCAATCAATACGGACACACCCAAGATTGGGTGCATTAAGAAAAGTGAGTTTGGTGTAAAACCAAGGTGCGCTAAGCGCTAGGGTGGCGTAAGCATCATGATATTTTATTTGGCACAGTATGAACAACGAGCCGAGCATTATACGCACATACCCCAACACCACAACCTCCGCTATACTGCGGCGCTAACGGCCATGCCATTAACTGCGCCAAAACGTCGGGCTAATCAGCACCAATAAGGTGAAAATTTCGAGACGACCGAGCAGCATGGTCAGTGCTAACAACCACTTGGCGGTGTCGGAAATATCGCCATAATGTGCGGCGACATCGCCCAAGCCAGGACCTAGGTTGTTTAAACAAGAGCCAACGGCGGAAAAGGCCGTCACCTGATCGAGCCCGGTCGCCATTAACGCCAGCATCATGACCATGAAGGTCACAATGTAGACCGAGAAGAAGCCCCAAACGGCCTGTAAGATACGATCATCCACCGGACGCTTACCCAGCTTAACCGGCATGATGGCATTGGGGTGAATCAGTCGGCGTACCTCGCGTACCCCTTGCTTATAAATCAACAAAATGCGGATTACTTTCATGCCGCCGCCGGTTGATCCGGTACAGCCACCGATAAACGCCATCATGAACAGCAGTACGGGCAAAAAGACCGGCCAAGAAGAAAAATCGGCGGTGGCAAAACCGGCGGTGGTGGCAATGGAAACTAATTCAAAAATACCGTAACGAACCGAATCGACGGCATTGTAGGTATTGGTAAGCCAGAGTGCGAACACAGTGAGCAGCATGCCACCGGCCATAATGAACAAGAAGAAGCGGGCTTCGGAATCGCGGAAATAATGACGAATGGATTTGTAACGCCAGGCAAAAAAGTGCAACGAGAAATTCATCGCCGCAATCAGCATAAAAAACACCGCAATCATCTCAATGGCAACATTGTCAAAATGGCCAATGGAGGCATCGTACGTCGAGAAACCACCAATACCGACGGTGGAAAAACTGTGGGTGATGGCGTCGAACAAATCCATACCTGCCACCCAATAGGCGGCGGCACAGGCAATGGTTAGGGTCACGTAAATGTACCAAAGGGCTTTGGCGGTTTCGGCAATGCGTGGTGTGAGTTTGGCGTCTTTCATCGGGCCGGGCATTTCTGCACGGTACAGCTGCATACCACCAATACCCAGCATAGGAAGGATTGCAACGGCCAATACGATAATGCCCATGCCGCCCAGCCATTGCAGTTGTTGACGATACCAGAGAATGGATTTGGGTAACGTATCCAGTCCGGTCATGACCGTGGCGCCGGTGGTGGTCCAGCCGGATAACGATTCAAAGAAGGCGTCGGCAAAATCCAAGCCGGGATTGTCAGCCAACATGAACGGCAGCGTGCCCGCCAACCCCAAGGTGAGCCAAAACGAGGCGGCAATCACAAAGCCATCACGAATGCGAAGTTCCTTGCGTACCGCGCGCACGGGTAACCAAGAGATAAAGCCAATGCCAAAAATCAGCGCCATGGCGCTGAAAAAGGCTTGTGTGGCGCCATCGTCGTACCACATCGACACCAAAATGGGCGGCAGCATGGCCACACTGAAGAGCATCAGTAATATGCCAAGAATACGTGCGATGACCGTCAAATGCATGTTGCTGTCCTACTTAAAAGAAGCCTAAACCGACTTGGAAAAGTCGTTCTACATCGGCAATGTGACGTTTATCCACCACGAACAAAATGATGTGATCGTCTGCTTCGATCACCACATCCGAGCTGGCCATGATGACTTGTTCACCGCGTACGATGGCACCGATGGTGGTGCCGGGAGGCAGTTTGATGTCTTTTACGGTGCGCCCCACTACCTTAGAGATGGCGCTATTGCCATGCGCGATGGCCTCGATGGCTTCGGCGGCACCACGGCGTAAGGAGTGTACATTGACCACATCACCGCGGCGTACGTGCGTCAGCAAGCTGCCAATGGTGGCTTGCTGTGGCGACAGGGCAATGTCAATCATGCCCCCTTGCACTAAGTCGACGTAAGCGGCTTTGTTAATCAAGGTCATGACCTTGCGCGCACCGAGTCGCTTCGCCAGCAGCGACGACATGATGTTGACTTCGTCATCGTTGGTGAGGGCGCAGAATACGTCGGTGTTTTCAATGTTTTCGTCTTCGAGCAAGGTTTTATCGGTGGCATTACCGAGTAACACCACGGTCTTGAGCAAGTTTTCACTGAGGTATTGGGCACGTTCTTCGCTGAATTCGATGATCTTCATCTGATATTGGCGTTCCAGCGTTTTCGCTAACCGGTAGCCAATGTTGCCACCGCCTACGATCATAATACGTTTATACGAATCTTCCGCACGACGCAGTTCGGTCATCACCTTGGTAATGTGTTCGCGCGCCGCGATGAAGAAGACTTCGTCATCGGCTTCAATCACGGTACTGCCAATGGGTTCAATGGCCTTGCCGCGACGGAAAATGGCCGCCACTCGACAGTCGATGTTGGGTAAATGATCTTTTAATGCATTGATTTGCTGACCAACCAATAAGCCGCCGTAATAGGCTTTAACGGCGACTAGCTGCGCTCTGGCATCGGCAAAGTCCAGTACCTGTAACGCGCCTGGGTATTGCAGCAGGCGGCTGATGTAATTAGTCACCACTTGTTCGGGTGAAATCAGCACATCAATGGGAAAGGCTTCGGCTTTGAACAAATCGGTTTGGCGCAAGTATGCGTTCGAGCGAATGCGGCTGATTTTGGTCGGCGTGCGAAATAGCGTGTAGGCGACCTGACAGGCCACCATGTTGGTTTCATCCGAGTTGGTGACAGCAATCAGCATATCGGCATCATCGGCACCGGCGTCGCGTAATACGTGAGGATAGGAACCGCGACCAACGATGGTTTTGATGTCGATTCGATCTTGTAGTTCTCGCAACCGCGTGGCATCCGTGTCAATGACGGTGATGTCGTTTTGCTCATTTGACAGGTTTTCTGCCAATGAGCCACCGACTTGTCCGGCGCCGAGGATAATGATTTTCATAGTTTAGACCTTCAGCTCGTTTTGTGCAGCAAGGCGTAATAAAAGCCGTCGTGACCTTGTTCCTGCGGGAACAATTGGCGACCGGCATTACAGGCCATTCCTGTGGAAATGTCCAGATGCATTGTGCGAGCATTGTCGGTGCGCGCTAAAAACTGGCTCACTTGTTCGTCATTTTCAGCAGGCAGTGTCGAGCAGGTGGCATAGAGCAATCGTCCACCCGGTTTAAGCAAAGTCCACGCCTTGCTTAACAGCTGTGCTTGCGTTGCTTGTAACTGATCAATGTCGTCACGTCGGCGCAGCAGCTTGATGTCGGGATGACGACGAATCACACCCGTTGCGGAGCAGGGTACATCCAGCAAAATGGCATCGAACAATTGGCCATTCCACCAGTCGTCTTCAGCCATGTCGGCGGCGATGACTTGTGCGCGCAATTGCAAACGATCTAGGTTGTCGTGCACGCGCTGCAAGCGTTTGCCATCAATATCGAGTGCGGTGACGTCGGCATCGGCGCATTCCAGTAGGTGGCATGTTTTGCCGCCGGGTGCCGCGCACGCATCGAGAATGCGCTCACCATCTTGCGGGGCGAGTAGCTGTGCTGCCAGTTGCGCGGCTTCGTCTTGCACGCTGACGGCACCGTCGGCAAACCCCGGCAATTGGGTGACATCACAGGGTGCGGCCAAGTAAATGGCGTCGGTGCTGTGTTGCCCTGCATGGGCGTCGATTCCGGCGGCTTGCAGACGTGCCAAATACGCATCGCGGCTGCCTTGGCGACGATTAACGCGTAAGCACAACGGCGGGAGTTGGTTGTTGGCCGTTAATATCTCGTGCCAGAATTCTGGCCAATGCTTTGTGAGCAACTTAACCAACCATTTGGGATGGCTGGTGGCGGTCACGGGGTTGTCATCAAGGGCGGGTGTTAGGGTTTCGTACTCGCGCCCATAGCGCCGCAAGCAGCCGTTAATGACGGGCTTGGCATAGCCTTTGCCCATTTCGTCACAGACGTCAACGGTGGCGTGAACAGCGGCATGAGGCGCCTTGCCTTGAATGTTGAGTTGATACAAACCGACAATCAATAGGGCGTGTAAATCTTGATCTTCGTCGCCCCAGGGTTTTTTTAACAGGATTTTAGCCAGTGCATGCAAACGAAAGTAGTAACGACAACTGCCAAGGGCTAAGTCGCGTAAAAAACCGCGATCTTGGGGCGTGACTTGTTGCTCGAGTACCGGCAGCAGTTGATTCAGCGACCGTCCTTGCATCACACCATGCACTGCTTTCACGGCAGCTAGGCGTGCGCTCAGGGTGGGGTTGCTGTGTCCCCAAATGTTGGAATTAATCAAAGTTCATCTGCCAGTACGTAGTTGGGTTGAAAGAAATGCGGTTGACCGTTGATGACATCGGCAACGGCCATGGCTTTTTTACCGGCCAATTGAATGGTGGTTAAACGCAACAGCCCTTCGCCACAAACCACATCAATGCCCTCATTGCTCACAGCGTGAATGGTGCCGGGTAAGCAATGACTGCTGCCGACAATGGCGTGCGCGGCATGAATACGAATGCGCTCGTTACCGAGCAGGGTAAAGGCCATGGGCACGGGGTTAAACGCGCGCACCTTTAACGCCAGCTCGTCTGCGGGTAGCGACCAAGGTAATAACGCTTCCTCTTTACGCAGCTTGTGGGCGTAATTGGCCTGCGCGTTATTTTGTGGCTGTGGTTGTAATTGTGCCGCTTCGAGTTGCTGTAGGGTGGCGAGTAGTGCGGGTGGCCCCAGCTCGGCTAAGCGTTCGGTCAGTTCGCCGCCGGTTTCGTCAGTGCCAATGCCGGTGGTGACCTTATGCAGCATGTCGCCGGTATCGAGCCCAATGTCCATTTGCATGATGGTAATGCCGGTGACTTTATCACCCGCTTCAATACAGCGTTGAATGGGGGCAGCCCCGCGCCAGCGAGGTAAGAGTGAGGCGTGTACATTCAGGCAGCCAAAGCGCGGTGCGTCTAAGACGGTTTGTGGCAACAATAAGCCATACGCCACCACCACCATGACGTCGGCCTGCAAGGCGTGTAATTGTGCGACGTCGGCCTCGTCTTTGAAGTTCACGGGTTGATAAACCGGAATGCCGTGCTGCAGTGCGACTTGCTTGACGGCACACGGTTGCTCTTTTTTTCCGCGCCCAGCGGGTCGGTCGGGCTGACAATACACGCCCACGACCTCATGCTCGCTGTCAATCAGCGCAGTTAAGTGATGTGCAGCAAAGGCCGGCGTTCCAGCAAACACAAGGCGCAGTGGCATTAACGCTTTCCTTTTCGGGCTTCGAGTTTGTGCTTTTTCTCGAGTTTGTCTTTGATACGATTACGCTTAAGTGGCGATAGGTAATCCACCATTAGCTTGCCATCAAGGTGATCAATTTCATGTTGGATACAGACAGCCAGTAAACCACGGCATTCGAGTTCAAAAGGCTCACCGTTGCGATCCAGCGCCTTGACTAGGCAATGCTCAACGCGGGTAACTTCCTCGTAGAAGCCGGGTACCGATAAACAGCCTTCTTGCATGGTTTCGGGGTCGCCATCTAATACCGTAACTTCAGGGTTGATAAAGACCAGCGGTTCGCTTTTGTCTTCAGAGACATCGATGGTGACAATGCGCTCGTGGACGTTCACTTGCGATGCTGCCAAACCAATGCCAGGAGCGGCGTACATGGTGTCAAACATGTCATCAACGATGCGGCGAATTCGGTCGTCAACGTGCAGTACCGGTTTCGCTTGTGTGCGCAAACGTGAGTCGGGATATTCTAATATTTCGAGTATGGCCATAGGGGTCTGTTTTAAATAGATTCAATGTATGTATAGAACTGCAAGCTAATCACTTGCTAATATGGTTGCTGACATTGATTTTAAGCTGTTTTCTGCCTGATTTGTCGTCTTTTTTGCGACCATTTGCGTCATACCGGACGATAACGAGGAAAAAGACGATGCTCGCGTGTCAGTGGATACGCCAATGATAAAGGGAATATAGAATGAGCAAAACCATCAAGCGCTTTCTTTTGGCCGGTTTGATGAGCCTATCGGCGGCTGCAATCGCCATTGAGTTCAAAGCAGATGCACCACAACGCTACACGGTGGTCAAAGGTGATACCCTGTGGGGCATCTCCGAGCGCTTTACCAATGATCCGTGGCAGTGGCCAGAAATCTGGTACCAAAACACACAAATCCAAGACCCACATTTGATTTTCCCGGGCGATGAGATTGGCTTGGTGAGCATTGATGGCGAAACGCGTTTAACGGTCACTAAGCGCGGCGATGCCAGTCGCACCGTGAAACTCGCTCCGGGTACGGTCAAAATGCAACCGACGGTGCGTGTTGAGCCGATCGAGTCGGCGATTCCGGCGATTCCAATGGATGCCATTCAAGGTTTTTTGCGTAACCATCGCGTCGTTGCTCCTGAGGTGTTAGCAAACGCCCCGCGTATTTTGTCGGGTGCGGAACGTCACTTGCTCATTGGTGCGGGTGGTCGTGCTTATGCACGCGGTGATTTTGGCGATGAAGTCGCCAGTGTGTATGCCGTTTACCGTCAAGGTCAGGTCTATCGTGACCCGCAAACGCGTGAAGTCTTGGGCTTAGAAGCACTGGATATCGGCATTGCGCGTGTTGAAGCGGTGAATGATGATATCGTTACCATCGAGTTGGAGCGTACTAATCAACAGGTGGCCATTGGTGACCGTTTGTTGCCTACCGAAGACCGTGCGGTGCAGTCACGGTTTATTCCTAAGGCGGCCAGCAAGCCCGTGAACGGTCAAATTTTGGCGGTGTCGGGCGGTGTCTCACAAGTGGGTCAGTTCGATGTGGTGGTGCTTAACCGAGGCGAACGCGACGGCTTGGAAGCGGGCTCGGTATTGTTGATCAACAAAGCCGGTGAAGTGGTGTACGACCGCGCAGCGGGTGAACGCGTGCAATTACCCGCTGAGCGTGCAGGCACTATGATGGTGTTCCGTACCTTTGAAAAGTTGTCGTATGCGTTGGTGATGCGTGCCACGCGCCCGCTGAGTGTGGGTGATCGTTTCGAGGCACCGGTAAGTAACTAGCGGATAACACGACATTTTTAGGAATTGCCCATGCTCAAGGATGAGTCATTGTTGGCGTGGTGGCGTTTACTGCGCCTCCCCGGTGTTGGTCTGGTCAGTGCCAACGCCATTCGTCAGCGTCTAAATAATCCCTGTGATCTTGCCCGTTTAACGCTTGCCGATTTGGTGGCGTACGGTCTTCGTCCCGATGCAGCGCAACGCTGGCTGACGGATTCATCGTTAACAGCCGGTTTCGAAGCCGTTGTGCAGTGGCGTCAGCAACCGCAGTGTGGTGTGTTATTGGCGGGTCTTGCTCCCTATCCCGACGCGCTATCTAGTTTGCGTGATGCGCCTATCTTGCTGTTTTATCAGGGCGATTTGAGTGTGCTGCAAGGCCCGTGTGTCGCCATGGTCGGCAGTCGCAACCCAACACCGTACGCCCGTGAGTGGGCGCAACAAACGGCCAAGCAATTGGCGGCAGCGGGTGTGACTGTAGTCAGTGGTTTGGCCGTCGGTATTGATGGGGCGGTGCATCAAGGCGCAATTGACGGCGGAAAAACCATTGCTGTGTTGGGTTCGGGTTTGGATGTGATTTATCCGGCAAAACACTTAGGGTTAGCGCACATGATTGTGCAGCACGGCTTGTTATTGTCCGAATTTCCGCCGGGAACGGCAGCGCATGCCAGTCATTTTCCGGCTCGAAATCGCATCATCAGTGGATTGTCGCGCGCCACCGTCGTGGTGGAAGCCGCCATCAAAAGTGGCACGCTGATTACGGCGCGTTTGGCGGCGGAGCAAGGGCGAGATGTGATGGCGCTACCGGGGGCGGTGACCAATCCACTGAGTCGCGGCTGTCATCAACTGATACGCGACGGTGCCTTGTTAGTGGAAGGTGCCGATGACATCTTGCGTGAGTGCCTCTCATTGCCCATGCAAAGTCAGGCCGATTTATTTGCCCATGGGTCAACCAGTGCCGTGCCAGTCTTAGTCAGTGTCATTGATTACAGCCTAACCCCGATCGACGTGATTGGGTTGCGTAGCCAATTGAGTATGGCGCAATTATTACCGGAATTACTCGAATTGGAACTCCAGGGCTGGTTGCAGCAGGTTCCCGGTGGTTATGTGCGCTTACGTTAGCGTTGACGACGATAAGCGTACAACCCCAGTATAACGAAGGTTAGGCAAAGCCCTGCCAATATCGCCATTTCACGTCCGACGTGTGTTAACTCCGCTCCCATCTGATTGATGGCGATGAATCCTTGTATACCCGCCGTGCTAGGCAGTAACCAACGCAGGTATTGTAAGGCGGTGGGCATGGCTTCAACGGGCCACGCATAACCGGCTAAAAAGAACATGGGAATTGCTGTGGCCAAGAGTAGCTGCATGCCTTGCTCTCGATTCTGAAAAAAGCGAGCCAGCCATAGCGCCATAGCGGCCACCGTCATTGAAAACAGCGCGGCAAATACGATCATGTTCAGTAGCTCCCCTTGGCTGGGGTAGTCGTGATACCAAGTGACAAAACCAAAGAAATACAAACAGTTGATAAAACCAATGCTACTGAAGGCGGCCAGCATGCCCAGATAGGCCTCTCGTCCTGCGGGCATACGCTGTTGCTCGGTCAGGGTGCCCAGCATCAAGGTAATGCCCATGAGCAAGGTTTGCTGAATGATCATGATCATTACGGCCGGGACAACATAGCTGCCATAGCCTTCTTGTGGATTATAGAGTGGTATGGTCTCAAGCTGGACAGGGTTGCGCAGATCGTTCGCCATGCTCGCGGGTACGCCATGTGCCTCTAAAATATGCCCGCTTAAACCAATGCTTAAGGTGAGGGTGGCTTCACTCGCAGCGCCAAGCAAGGTGCCGCTGGCCAGTAAGTAACCACCGTGACCGGCCACCTGTATGGTGGTTTGCTGCTGTGTCAGCAACGATTCATGAAAATGCGGCGGAATGAATACTGCGCCCATGATGTCACCGGCAAAGAGATACCGCTCCAACTCGTCGGCATCGTGCAGGATGGCGGTTAAGGAGAGGTTGGGCGAGGCTGTAAGGGCGCGAATGTATTGTCGCGACGATGGCGATTGGTCAAAGTCGACGATGGCGTAAGGGACATTCGATACGGTTTCGTTGCTGTACGGTAATGGGTAGTAAAAGGAATACATAATACCCGCGAGCAACAATAATAAAATCGCGCCTTTATCCGCGAAAAGTAATTGCCAGGTGTGACGATAGCTGTGCAGAAAACTCATCGCGCCCCCCACTGTTCTTGTTGAAAGGCGGAGCGTTGCAATAAACGTAAACCAAGCCATAACGGCACCAGCGTCATGAACAGCAGTATCCACAGACTCGGCCAAGCTGTGCTGAGCGGAGCGCCCGCAAGCCATTGTTGATTTTGAATGTCGAGCCAGTGCGTTAATGGCAAGGTGCTGGCCAATGCCTGAGCCGCAGGGGGCATGGCAACCAGTGGGTACGCTTGCCCGGCAAAGGCGAATGCCGGTGCGGTGTAGACACCGGTTAAGCTCAGTGCCATACGTAAGTTTCGTGCTAGGGCAATCAATAACACGCCGAGCGCCATAGATGCCGACACCAACAACAGCAAACCCAATAAAACCGCGGCTAGGCTGCCTTCGATGTGCATGCCTCGGCTAAAAGCAAACCACAGCAAAAACGCCAATCCGTAGCCGATAAAAACGACAAAATAGGGCAGTAATTTACCCACCACCGCAGCGACTAGCTGCCCTTGAGCATGGTCGAGCCATTGTTGAGCGGTGCCATCGCGCAGCTCGCGACCAATGGCGCTGACGACGGCAACCATAATGAGAATTTGTAATAACGCAGGAATGAGCGTGGCGGCTAAAAATTGCTCGTAGTCCATGCTTTCGTTGAACAATGCGGTGGCCTCAACCTGAATCGGCATGGCCAAGGCGATGGCTTGTTCGGGGCGCACGCCTTGGCTGCTGTACAAACTGGCGCGCGCAGCGGCCGAGTAGGTGGTGCTGACCGAGCGCACGGCACGCACAATTTGTGATGAGTGCGTGGCAAACTGAGCGTTGTGTTGCAAAATCAGTGTGGCGCCGGTGCCTCGGTTGAGGTGTTGGCTGAAATCGTGAGGAATAATCAACACCGCATAGCTGTACCGTGTCAGTAGATGTTGCTGTGCCTCCGCAGCGTTATCGGTTCGATGAGCGATGGCGACGGCTGGCGTGGCATCGATTAAACGCACCAGCGCACGCGAATGACCGCTTTGGTCCAAATCGACGACGGTGATTGGCAATGACTGTGGACTGCCACTGGCAAACAGCCACCACACCAATAAACCCAGTATGAGTGGCAGTGCCAGCAGAATGCGATCACTGCGCGCGCTGCGCCATTGCTGTAGCTCGCGCTGCGCAGTGGCGAGGGTTGCTTTCATCGACGAATCTCTTTAATCACCGACATGCCAGCACGCAAGCGAGGGTCGGGTGAGACCGGGCGCGCTTCCACTTGGAAGGTGCGCAAGTCATAGCCGGGGGTGTTCGCGGCTTGTTTCCACGTGGCGAAGGTGGGCAGTGGATTCAACCGTGAGACCTTGAACGACAAGGTTTCATCCAGTGCGGGCACATAGGCTTGATACACTTGGCCGACACTGAGTCCGCGCAGATAATCTTCACGAATATTGACCACAATCCAGACATCACTCGGATCAATCACGGTTAATACGGCCGCTCCGGCGGGAGCCAGTTCACCACGACGAATATTAATGGCGGCAATTTCACCATTAATGGGCGATAAAATACGGGTTTCGCTTTCCAAGGCTTCGGCTTCGGCAACGGCTGCCGCTGCTTGCCGTGCTTGGGCATCACCGGCGCGACGTTCTTCACTGCGTGCACCACTCTGCGCCATTAGGTAGCGTGACTCGGCCGCTTCGGCTTGGCGCTGACTGGCCTGATTTTGGGCGCGTACTTCATCAAATTGCTGGCGTGATACCAAGCCCTCATCGAATAATTCTTGCAGCCGGTTTAACGTGGATTGTGCCAGTTCGGCTTGCACCATCGCGCGTTCCCAATCGAGGCGAGCCATGGTGATTTCTTCATCTCGAGCACCGGCATTGGCTTTGTCGCTGAGGGCTTGGGCGGCATCTCGTGCCGCTTCGGCTTGTTGTAAGCGAGCGCGAATTTCTGGCCCGTCGAGGGTGACCAGTAATTGCCCCATTTCCACCTGCTCGCCTTCACGCACATGCAATTCATGAATGCGTCCGGTAATTTTGGCCGACAAACGAATTTCACGAATTTCAACTTCGCCATGCAAATACTCCGATTTGGGTTGCGCGCTGGCCCAAAGCCCCAGCCCAATCACGCCCAGCAATACAATGGCAATGACGAATAAGATGGGTTTTTTCATGGTTAAGCTCCACAAGGTAGGTGTGTATCCAGCGTGATATCACCGAAATAATCAGGAAAGTGAGCCAAGCGACCACTGGCCATTAACAGATCGGCCAAGGCTTGAATGTAGTCGAACGCCGCACTGGCCATCTGCACGTGACTGCGAGTTAAGGCAACGCGGGCTTGAGTCACGTCCAGTGAGGTGGCTTGTTGGTTGCGATAGGCCGCCGCTTGTAAGCGAGCGTTTTCTTCAGCCAGTTCGTGGTCGGCGGCCAGCAGTTGATATTGCTCAATGGCTTGTTCGAGTTGGCGATAGCTGCTGCTGATGGCCAGTTCGATATCGGCTTGAGCTTGTTGTGTGAGCGCGGATGCTTGCGCTGCGCGTAAATGTGCCGCAGCCACCATGCGTGAACGGTTTAATTCGGTACTCAAGGGCAAACGCACCCCGACACCCATGATCCAATCGGGTTCGGTCAGTGGCGTGGCATCTTTATTGAACTCGTAGGTGGTGAAGGCAAAAGCCTGTGGTCGCAATTGACTGCGTTCGATACGAATTTGTTGCTGCGCTTGTTGGCTTTTCGCGGCCAGTATGGCCAAACCACTGTGTAACGCTAAGCCAGACTCAATCCATTCTTCCAATGGTGCTGGGCTGATGTGGTTAACAAACAGGGGGGTGGTTGGACAGACTGCGTGTTCATTCACTAAGGTGCTTTGCAGCGCGGCCTGCGCATTGGTTAAATCGCGCTTGGCTTTGGCCAAATCACGGCGCGCTTCGCTCAGTGCCACATCGGCTTGTAAACGATCAAGTCGGCTAATTAAGCCTTGCTGTTCAAAACGCTCTGCTTGATGGGCATGGTCGGCAACGGCATCAAAGGCTTCTTGTCGAACATGGGCAACGGCGGCAAACAGTTGTACGCCAAAGTAGTATTGAATGAGTTGGCGCGAAAGCTGCTCGCTGCGCTGCAAGACATGCGCACGAGATTCATCAACCTTCGCGTTTGCTTGGGCGCGGCTGGCATCAATCTTACCACCGGCATAGAGTGGCCAAGTGGCATTGACTTGCGTGCGGATGCCTTGCTTGAAATACGTGTCGCTAATGGGGGAAGGCGTGATCGGCCGAGTATCAAACTCGTATTGTTTTTCGTAGCGAATGCCCGCGGCCAACAACTCAACACGAGGTAAGTACAGTGATTTGGTGGCGTCGGCTTGTTGTTGCCACGCATTGCTATCGTGTTGCTGTGCCTGATACGCCCAAGAGCGTTCTAGTAATTGCTGTTGCGCTTGTTGGAACGATAACGCATCGGTTTGAGCCTGACTCAGCGAGGCGATCGTCACACCAGCGAGCAGCGTGATGGTGCGTGAATAAACACGAAATAAGTCGAGGCCAGCCATAGGCGCTCCTTGGCTATGTGACAGGCAATGGAAACGCGGAATATCGATCGGCGCTTACACGTGTGTTGTGATTGTAAAGGGAAATAGATGACAGGGCTATGATGATGGCAATCGACATTTTTGCGTGACCATGGATTGGATTGCGCGCATTGGCGCAAAATGGTCGCGTCAAGCGCTTGTCGTGCCGATGGCCTTAGGGTACGGTTGCGCACTTTCTGCGCGGTGAACGCCATCATGTTAACAGCGTCATTTCAGCAAGCGGTACACTGTATTCGTCAGGGGGGGATTTTAGCCTACCCCACGGAAGCGGTGTGGGGATTGGGTTGTGATCCGACCAATGAGGCAGCCATTGAGCGTATTTTACAGCTTAAAGATCGCCCTTGGCAGAAAGGTTTGGTGGTGGTTGCGGCATCCTGGGAGCAATTGCAGCCGTGGTTGTTGCCATTGCAAGACGATGAGTGGTCTCTGGTGATGGCCACTTGGCCGGGACCGGTGAGCTGGGTACTCCCGTGTCATGAGTCCGTATCGCGGTTATTGCGTGGTGAGCACAACGCTCTGGCGGTGCGAGTGACCGCACACCCATTAGTGAAGGCGTTGTGTGAGCAGGTTGGCCCTTTGGTGTCGACCTCGGCCAACCCAGCGGGTTTGGAACCCGCTCGATCTCTGCACGACGTGCAGACGTATTTCAAGGATAGCCTCGATTATCTGTTACCAGGCGAGCTGGGTGGACGAGACCAGCCGTCAGAAATTCGCACGTTGACCGGTCAGCGTTTGCGTTGAGGAGTACCGAATGAGTCAAGATCAAACTCGCTGTGATGTGGACGCCGTTAAGGCCTATTTATTGGATCTACAAGATCGGATTTGTGTCGCCTTGGAGGCGCAAGACGGTTCTGCCGTGTTTGTCGAAGATGCCTGGCAACGACCTGCTGCCGAGGGTGCATTAGCACTGACGGGCGGTGGTCGCACACGTGTCATCGCAGACGGTGCGGTAATCGAAAAAGGCGGTGTGAATTTCTCGCACGTACGCGGTGAACGGCTACCTGCCTCGGCAACGGCATCGCGGCCAGAACTTGCGGGGCGCAGTTTTCAAGCACTGGGCGTGTCGTTGGTGATTCATCCTCATAATCCGTATGTGCCAACATCGCACGCGAACGTCCGTTTATTTGTGGCGGAAAAAGAAGGCGAAGATCCGGTGTGGTGGTTTGGTGGTGGCTTCGACTTAACGCCATTTTACCCATTTGAAGACGACGTGATTCATTGGCATCAAACGGGCAAAGATTTGTGCACGCCCTTTGGTGATGAGGTTTTTTCTCGCTACAAGAAATGGTGTGATGAGTATTTCTTTTTAAAGCATCGCAATGAGAATCGCGGTGTGGGTGGTTTGTTTTTCGATGATCTCAATGAGTGGGATGGCGAACTGAATTTCGACAAATCGTTCGCGTTTATGCAGGCGGTCGGCAATGGCTATATCGATGCGTACGTGCCCATTGTGGCAAAACGTAAAGCGTTGCAATACGGTGAGCGTGAACGCAAATTTCAGTGCTATCGTCGTGGTCGGTACGTGGAGTTCAATTTGGTGTTCGATCGCGGCACCATTTTTGGCTTGCAAACCGGTGGTCGCACGGAATCCATTTTAATGTCATTGCCGCCGGTGGTGCATTGGGATTACGATTGGCAGCCAGAACCCGATTCGCCGGAAGCGCGACTGTATACCGACTTTTTACCGCATAAAGACTGGGTGTGAGGCTGGCCATGACCGATTTATACGCCGTTGCGGGCAACCCCATTAGCCACAGCAAATCCCCCTTGATACACAGTGCGTTTGCTCGTCAGACGCAGCAAGACATGTTGTATAAGGCACAGTTAATGCCCCTTGACGGGTTTGCGTTAAAAGCCGGAAAGTTTTTTGAGCACGGTGGCAGTGGTCTGAATGTGACCGTTCCTTTCAAAGAAGATGCCTATCGCTTTGCCGATGAATGGACACCGCGCGCACGGCGTGCTCAAGCCGTTAATACCCTGAAAAAATTGGAAAATGGTCGTATCTTGGCCGACAACACGGACGGCGTTGGTTTGGTGCGTGATCTAACGCTCAATCATCATCTGTCGCTGACAGGTAAACGGATTTTGCTGTTGGGCGCCGGCGGCGCGGTGCGCGGTGTGTTGCAGCCTCTGCTTGAGCAGCAGCCTGCTGAATTGGTGATTGCCAATCGCACCCTGAGTAAGGCGCAACAGCTGGCCTTGGACTTTGCCGACTTGGGTGTCGTGATCGGTTGTGGGTTTGAGGCGGTCGAAGGCGCATTCGATTTGATTATCAATGGCACATCGGCCAGCCTGGGTGGTGAGTGTCCGCCCATCCCTGCGTCTGCTCTCAAGGCCGATACCGTCACCTATGACATGATGTATGGTGCGGGGCGCACCGTATTCAACCAATGGGCACACGAACAGGGCGTGACGATCACCCTAGATGGCTTGGGGATGCTGGTGGAGCAGGCCGGAGAAGCGTTTTATCTTTGGCGTGGCGTACGACCCGACACCGCCGCTGTGGTTGATACATTGCGCCGTGAGCGTCGAGTGTAGTCCTGTGTCGTTGTGTGCCAGAATCCGCGTGGGTGATGGCGACATTCAAAACATCATATTGAATCGGGCAAAAGGCCCCCAGCGAAGATCAATCCGCTCAAAACTTGAGCGGATTTCGTTGACGTCAATCTTGGATTCTTGCGTCACTCCATTGAGGTAAGCTTCCAGATCGGCACTCAGTCCGAGCTGTAAGGAGGTACCAATACCACCCCATCGCACCGATCGAGCTTGCCAGAAATAACCCATTTCAGCAAAGAGATCCACCGCAAAACCAAGCGAAGAGTTGTGTTTTTTACCACTCTTCGCTTTGGCGTCATTCAAAACATCATTGCCAATGCGATAGTCAAAAAAACCAAGGCCTATGCGCCCATCTAGGTAGAATCCACGGCTATTAAATAAGTAGCGCGACGCGTACTGTGCGGTATCGTAACCGAACACGAAGAGTAATTTTTTCAGTTCAAAATCGGGGTCAAAATAGATGTCGGGATCGCTCAGCCCGCTTTGAAAAAAACCGATGGCCATGGGCATGTTATTGCGACTGTAACTGATGCCGCCGAAACCACCCAGTTCGCCCGTGACTAACAGCGCATAGCGACGGTAATCGTTTTCAAATGCAGTCGCGTGTTGATTGCCTTGGTTATCTCGATAGGTCGCGATACCGCCCGCTTGCTCTGAAGCAAACTCCAAGCGCAGCAGCGACGGCCCAACAAACCACCGGTCAAAGCCGATGCTGCCGTAGAGTTTTCGCGTAGCTGCCCGTTCCAGTCGATTCATGTCTTGTTCAGCGTCGCTGGTGAGCCAGGTCAGCGCGATTTGCTTACCAGCGACTTGGCCGGATAGGCGATACTCATGTAACGTGGATTGATTCATCCGGTATGTCACCGACGCCAGAGTGTCGGTGCTGCCATCATGACCAGGAGGCGATTCAACGGTTTGTCGCACCGCCCAATGCGTATTTCTGAGGCCCACACCGAGTAATACGTCCGCCATATCGTGAGCGGTGTACGGATTGGGCGTTGGCTGCTGTTGGGACAGTGAGTCGGGTGCGATACGATAGTATTTGGTCGCCGAGCGCATGGCGGTGGACAGTCGCAGTTCATGTTTATTGGTTTGATACAAACTGGGTCTGACGCCGGTGTCATCACCCACGCTGTTCGTGACGGTATAGCGTTGTACCGATGCCTGCTGGGCATGATACAAGCTGAGGCGCTTATTGCGCTTATTGTGGTATTCGTACAGTGCGACCCAGGTGTTGCCCGGTGCTTGAGGGAAAACGCTGAGGGTATGAAAAATATCACTGTGACGATGCAGTTGTGTGTGGGTTTGGCGGTGACCGCTGGCATCAATAAGGTGTAGATTGAATTGCTGATCCAGCATGGCCAAAACCCAGTCGCCTTGGTGCGACGTTGCCAGTTGGTAGGTGAGTGGTTTGATGGGCAGTATCTGAATGTGTGTACCAATAAGTAGCGTGTCGTTACGCGTGACACAGATGGGTACGCCATCGTGTCGAATAATGATCTGACTGGCGCAGCGGTTGAGTGTGTCGTCCGGTTGTGGGCGGCGATGCCCTAGGCTGCTAATGAGATAATACGCGTTTTGCTGCTGGTACAGTGCGTACGACCTATCGTGATAGCGACTTTGTGCAACGATGCGGGCGTCTTTGTTGACGCGAAATTGCGCTTCCCCCAGCTCAATCCAGTATCGACAAGCCTTATCTTTGCATTGGCTACGCCGTTTTGCTTCTGGAATACCTTGGCTGTGTAGGTATTCGCTATAGGTCAAATCGTGACTGCGTGATGGTGCATGCTCCCACCATAACGCTTGCGCCGATAGCGTCAGCAATGCTAGTCCTAGCAGGGTACCTAGCTGGCGAACAAGCCTCATGTTGATTCTTCCTTGCTGGTGGTGCTAAAACGGTACTAAAACGACAATCAACGCCTTACTTAAATCCATGCCAAGCGATAAACAGCAAGGCAAAACCAATCAGGTAGACGAGACCGATACGGCTCCACCATACCAGCACGGGGTGTAATGGTTGTTGCTGCGTGTCACGCATCAAACGATAATTCAGCCAAGCAAAAACGGGCGTGGTTAAAAACGCTAAGGTCATGGCAAACGTCAGCATGGGGCCGAGAGAGGATCGGAAGAACAGTACCACCGCCATGCCCGCAATCGCCTGAGCCAATAGCCAGCCGTAATAGCTGCGACGTTGGCCGGGCTGATGCACCCCTAGCAGCATAAAGGATTCGTTGATGCCTCGCGCATAACCATCCAATACCGTCAGCGTGGTACCAAACATGCACAAAAACGCAATGGCCGAAATCAAAGGGCGCGCCCATTCGCCAATGGTGTTGCTGTACATGCCAATCAATTGTTCAGCAAAGGCTACGCCTGCCATGGAAATAGGTTGTTCACTGCCGTATTGCACCAGTGCGCCCAGTGCCAAAAACACCAGTGCCAGTAGCGCGGTTAAGCCGTAGCCAATGTTGAAATCGAGTAACGCTTGTCGTTGATTGAGGTTTTGCTGCCGTTGTTTGGCGGTGAGCCATAAGGAATTGATGGCAGAAAACTCAATGGGAATCGGCATCCAGCCCATGAGGGCAACCAAAAAGCCAATCATGGCCAGTTGCCAAGGGCTTGGACCTTGAAAATCGACGGGTGCTTGCGTGCCTTGCTGAGCAGCAATAACGGCGGCAGCGATGGTGGCGATGGTCAATAAGGCCATGATGATCTTAGCAACGCTGTCCAGCGCTTGATAGTGTCCGAGCATGAGGATCAGCAAACAAACCGCAAGAATGGCGAAACAGAGCACCGTCACCGAGATCGACCAAGGCAAGGCATAGCTTAATAGGCTGGCCGTGATCAGTAGCACACCAGCGGTATTGGCGATCGCAGCGACCATGCTGAGCACAATAAAACTGTAAAAATACCCGCGCCCTTTGCGCTGATAGCCATGCAGCAATGATTCGCCATTTTCCACGGTGTACTGCACCGCTAAGCGGAAAAACGGATATTTAAGGATATTCACCAGCAAAATGAGGCCAATCAATTGCCAACCAAATAACGCGCCTGCCTGTGTGGATGCCACTAGGTGCGATCCACCGACTGCGGCCGTGGCCATCAAAATGCCCGGCCCAAGGGCACTGAGCGATGACCGCAATGAAGATGTCATAATGAGCACTATTGAAAAAAACGGCATTTTAGCCTTGATTCGTCGTGCTGTCAGGACGAATGTGAGTGAATGGCCTAACTTGCTGCTTTGCGGTGAGAGATTGATGCTAGGTTGCGCTAAACTATGATGAGTAGACTTGGAGACGACTCTGTGAAATGGAGCAAAGCGGAATTACAACAAACAACGCCATTGTTGAATTGGCAAAAGCCTTACTTGGCTGAGTCGGGCGCTTGGCAGGCCTATCGAGCGTTTTATAAGTTAGGCACCGTAGCGTCTGACTGCGTGCATTTGGCTGGCCGTATTGAGGTTGGTGGCATTGATATTATGGTGCAGCAATGGCGTCATCCGGCTGCGCAGGGCACGGCCATTTTAGTGCATGGATATTACGATCATGTCGGGTTGTATGGGTCTTTGGTGCAGTTTTGTTTAGCGCAAGGCTTGAATGTGGTGTGTTTTGATTTGCCGGGACATGGCTTGTCGGGGGGCGATGAAGCCGCCATCGACGAATTCCAACAATACGACGATGTGTTACAAGCGGTATTGCAGAATGTTCAACTACACGCATCGGGGCCTTTGTATGCATTTGGCCAAAGTACCGGTGGCGCTATTTTGATTCATTACTTACTGAGTCGGCAGTTGAATTCGACGAATTCTCCTTTTCAGGCAGTCACCTTGTTTGCACCGCTCGTTCGTCCCGTCGGCTGGCGCAAGGGAAAAATATTGCATGGCTTGCTGCACCGCTTTGTGCCGCGACTGAAACGCCATTTTAAACCGAATTCAGCGGATGCGGTTTTTTTACGCTTTGTTGCCGAAAGCGATCCGTTGCAGCCGCGTTATCTGAGTGTTCGCTGGGTGGGCGCCTTAAAGCGTTGGATCCATTTCATTGAGCGGCAACCGGCTTCGGATATCGCGCTTCACATTATTCAAGGCGATCATGATCAGACCGTCGATTGGCGCTATAACGTACCGTTTTTGAAAGAAAAATTTCCGCAACACACCGTCACTATGATTGCTGGCGGTCAACATCATTTAGTGAACGAAAGTGCCACTCTGCGAGTGGTTATGTATCAACAGCTAAGTGCATCGTTATTCGGACAAGACTCAATAGTGGCGTGATTTGACAAGGTTTGCGAGCCGTATTTTAATGGTGCGGTTTTTCGCTATTGGTTGAGCCACTCATCCACACTTGAAGTGGCGTTCATGATGAGCGCCTCGATCCGAACACAGGACGTTAACTATGACGATGGACCGTTCCTCTCTCGAACAACAAAAACGCTTGGTTCATAAATTCATTGATCTGTCGTGGAATCAAGGACGTCTTCAGTTAGCCCACTATCTGTTAGCAAAAGATTTTGTGTACCAAGTCAGTTTGCATGATCATCCCTTGAATTATGGACAAATGGTTGAGCTGGTGCAGCAAATTCGTGCTGCCATGGACGACTTTTCCATCACGGTTGAATCGCTGTTGGCGGAAGGCAATCAAGTGGTTAGTCAGTCGACGTTTTCCGGCACGATTCGTCGACCGTTATTTGGCTTTACCCCATCGGACAAGCTGGTGGCCTTAACGGCCGTCACGTTCTGGCAGCTCAAGCGGGGCGTGATTCAGTCTGCCCATACCATCATTGATACCGCAGATTTGCATCATCAATACCAACGCATTCAAGCAGTGAGTTGATCTGTGAACTTTAAGTCATTGATTATTCAACATCATAATGCGCTGCCATTCCGCTTTAGTGACGGGTTGCACCGATAAACGACTTTGCTTGAGTAACGCCATGTTATGCAGCTCAGGTAGCGATTTTATCGTCGCTAAGGTCACAATTTGAGGCAATGCCTGTTCTGCTTGCACCTCGATGGTGATCCAGCGTGGATCGTCGGGGTTGGAGCGTGCGTCGAAATAGGGGGATGTTGGATCAAAGGCGCTGGGGTCGGCGATGCCAGTGCGTGTAATACGACAAATACCGACAATACCCGGTGTTTTGCAGCTGGAGTGGTAGAAAAACACCTTATCCCCTACGTCACAATGGTCGCGCAGCCAATTTCGGGCTTGATAATTGCGTACGCCATCCCATACAGTGCGCATCTGAGGCGCACTTTCTAAGTCAAAATAACTAAAAGCGTCGGGTTCGGACTTTAATAACCAGTATTTCATGTCATTTTTTGCCAGTTGGTCTTTATTTTGCAAAGGCTAACATCGCGAAGGGTGGCTGGCTATTGGTCTGAATGCACTCATAGGATGAATCAATCAATGAAAAAACCAGATTTGTTGTTATTGCTGTCGGTTGTGGTGGTATTGGGTGCGGCAGTCACCAGTTTCAGTGCCGAGGAGCGTAAGCCATTGGAGCGTTGGACGTCGGAAAGCAGCATTCGCTAACTGAATCTGCTAAAAAAGACGTAAATAACGATCGCTGGCAATGGCTTGTAGCGGAATGTCCCAAGGTTCTGTGGGCAATTGTGGCAGGCATTGGAATTCGTATGCACAGCCAATTAACCTTGGCTTTTGTCCGTTCTTGCGGCAAAACGCTAAGCTGCGATCGTAATATCCGCCCCCCATTCCCAGACGATTTCCCTGTTCGTCAAACGCCACTAAAGGTAAGCAGATGACGCTCAAAAAACGTGTATTAAGCAACGAGTTGTAGCGTGGATCAGGCTCATTAATGCCATAACGATTGCGACGCATGCGGCTGTTTTTTTGGTAGCGCACAAACTGCAAATGACCGTGGCGTAATGGATTCAGTACCGGCAGGTACACGTCCTTGCCGCGCTGCCAGAGACTCTTGATGACGTATTGGGGATCAATTTCGCCATCATTGGCTAAGTAAACGGCCACGCGCTTGGCATTCAAGAACGACGTAGTACGATGTAATTGTCGGCGTAGTTGCCGAGCGGCCTGTTGGCGTTGGGCGGGAGACAGTTGTCGACGTTGCTGGCGCATGTGTCGGCGCAGCTCGGGCTTGTTCATGCAGAACACTCGTTAGACGGCTTAGGAGCTCCCCGTTGTGCCGCTGCCAAAAAAAGCCCTTGAACCCTGTGGTTCAAGGTGGCGGGCCAATCACGATATTAGGCTTTCCGATGAACGGACATGCACACAAGCGTGAATGAAACCCTCCTGGGTAATAAGCATCGGCTCGAGGTCTTTATCGACTGGCAAACACCCCAGGGAGCGCAAACATTGTAGCAAAGGTTGCTGTAAAAAACTCGGAGATTTACAACTCGCGCTGCAAATCGAGGGCGAGAGCGTCATCAAGACGACGACTGATTTGCTCAATGTCTTTCTGCTGCGTGTGCTGCGTTTGTTGCAGTTCCAGCAATTGATGAGAGATGTTCAATGCTGCAATCACGGCAATGCGATCAACCCCCACAACTTTTCCGGCCGATGATCCGGCGTTCTTGATTTCGAGCATTTTACTGTTCAGAAACTCGGCGGCTTCTTTCAGCTGCAGTTCGGCACCTTGCGGACAGTTAATGCGGTATTCTCGCTCCAAGATGGTCAGCGAAAGGGTTTTGGAAGAATTAGCCACTGTTACGCTCCAGCGTTTGTAAGCGTTGTATCATTTCGTTCACTTTGCGTCGTGCCATTTCATTTTGTTGAATTAGCTTGGCACGTTCCGCTTGCCATTGGGCTTCGGCAGCGCGCATGGCGTGATTCTGCTGGCGTAACTCGTCGTGAACCGCCAGTAGCTTATCGATTTTTTGTTGTAGCAACTGTATCGGTGTATTTGACATGATTCAAATATGTCCCAAGAAACTGTCTCTACTATAAGAGGCGCTGGCCAGTAGGGTCAATGTTTGTCCCTGACTATGCGATATCTTTGTCGCGCGCAGTGGTAGAATGGGGCATTGATTGATAGAGAGGCCGATATGACCCTAGATTTTACCAACGCTGCCGATGTGTGGCTGGAATCCCGTTGTTACCAAACGCCTTCGGCATTGCATGGCTGGCTTGCCGGTTATCTCGCCACTGGGGCGCGTTTAACGGAGGCGCAATGGCAGCAAGAGGCGACTGATTACTTGGAATTGGACGAGCAGCCCAACGACGCCATGAGCGCGTTATTAACGACCATGTACGCACAAGTCTTGTCTGAGTTGTCCGCTGAGGACATGCACTTTCAGCTATGGCTACCGAGTGACGACGATGCGGATGTGGATGAGCAAGTCGACTGTTTGGCGCAATGGAGCAAGGGCTTTTTGGATGGCTTTGGTGCTTCGGGACGAGCGCAAGGTGTCGTGGCGGAAGACATTATGGACGTGTTGCGTGATTTGGATGCGTTCAGTCAAGCCAGTGTTGAAGACCCAACCGATGTCAGTAATGCGGCACTGTACTTGGAATTAACCGAGCATGCGCGTTTAGCGGCATTGACGGTGTTTTATGGTATGAACCAAGTCGCGCCAATCCCATCGAACAACAAAACCTTGCACTAAGAGGTGGCTATGCAGCTGGATCGAAACGAATATCCACGCCGTCGTCAACAGTTAATGGCCAATATGACGGCGAACAGTGTGGCGATTATTCCTTCTGCCCCCGTGACGGTGCGTAATCGTGACGTTGAGCACCCGTATCGACAGGACAGCGACTTTTATTATTTGACCGGTTTTGCCGAGCCGCATGCCTTGTTGTTGTTGATTCCTGGGCGGGCGGAAGGAGAGTGCATTGTTTTTTGCCAGGACAAAAATAAGGAGCAAGAAATCTGGACGGGGCGTCGCTTAGGGCCCGAGGCCGCTCCGGCGGTACTGGCGTGTGACGAAGCGTTTTCGATCAATGACGTGGATGAGCTTGTGCCCACGTTGCTGGCGGGGCGTGAGCGTATTTATACCCACATGGGGTTGCACGCCGACTTTGATCGGCAGGTGATGCATTGGTTGAATGCGGTCAAAGCTCAGGTTCGATTGGGCGTACAAGCGCCTTACGAACTGCATGCGTTAGATCATCTTTTGCATGAACAGCGTTTGCTAAAATCGCCTGCCGAAATCGCCGTGATGCAGCGGGCTGCTGACATCAGTGCCGAGGCACATACGCGGGCCATGCAAACGGTAAAGCCGGGTATGCACGAATACCAATTGGAAGCGGAAATGACGCGGATATTTATGAGCGCCGGCAGCCGCTGGCCAGCGTACCCCTCGATTGTGGGTGCGGGGGAGAACGCCTGTATTCTGCATTACACCGAAAACAATGCAGTGATTCAGGATGGCGATTTGATTTTAATTGATGCCGGTTGCGAGTTGGATTACTACGCCGCAGACATCACCCGTACGTTTCCGGCGAATGGTCGCTTCAGTGAGCCTCAAAAGGCGCTTTATCAGTTGGTTCTGGATGCGCAATACGCCGCTTTGGAACAAGTGAAGCCGGGTAACCGCTGGCAGCAACCACACGATGCCGCAGTCCGCGTGCTGGTGCGTGGTTTACTGCAGCTGGGTTTACTGCAGGGTGAAGAAGATGCGCTGATTGAACAGCAAGCGTATCGTCAGTTTTACATGCACAAAACCGGACATTGGTTAGGAATGGATGTACACGATGTGGGCGATTATCGACAGGACGGTGAATGGCGTCGATTCGAAGCGGGTATGGTGTTGACCGTGGAGCCTGGCTTGTATGTCGCGCCCGATGACGACAGCGTTGACCCACAATGGCGCGGTATCGGTATCCGTATTGAAGATGACGTGGTGGTGACCGAACAAGGTCATCATGTATTGACCCATGGCGTGGTGAAAACCATTGCGGAAATTGAAGCGCTCATGCGGTGAACCAGGAGGCGAGATGACCACGATTAACGTAGACATTGCCATTTTAGGCGCGGGTATGACCGGCGCGAGCTTGGTGCATTTGCTGCGCCCGGCGTTAGCGCAGGGACTAACCATCGCGTTACTGGATCGGCAAGCACTGCAATGGCAAGGCGATGTGCAGTCTCGTCCTCCGAGTTTTGATGGGCGCGCGACGGCCTTGTCGTTCGGTACACAGCAACTGCTTGATCGGCTGGGTGTGTGGTCGACCGTGGCATCGTCTGCGTGTGCCATTGAGCATATCCAAGTGTCGGATCAGCAACGCTTCGGTCAAACGCATTTGCACGCGTCTGAGCAAGGGGTCGAGGCGTTAGGGTATGTCATTGAAAATGCGCAGTTGGGGGCGGGTTTGCTGAATCCATTGCGCAACTTATCGGGCGTGCAGTGTTTGGCGCCGAGTGCCGTTGATCACGTGCAGATGAACGAACAGGGTGCGTATTTGCGCTTGAATGATGGTCGAACGGTGCAAGCGACGTTACTGGTGATGGCCGATGGTGGGCGCTCTCCGTTGGCTCAGCAGCTGGGTATTACTTATCAGCGACAGTCGTATGGCACACACGCCTTGGTGACACAGGTCGAGAGCCTTCAGGCCCATGACGGTTGGGCGTACGAACGCTTCAGTCGCGAAGGACCGATTGCATTCTTGCCGCTATCAAGCCATCAATATGCGGTGGTGTGGACACTCAATAATGACGTGGTAGACGATGTGTTAGCGCTCGACGATGCCACCTTTTTGGCGCGTTTGCAGCAGCAAATCGGTCATCGTGTGGGTCGCTTACAGTCGGTGGGTGAGCGTTTGTCGTACCCGTTGGCCTTAGTCACTAGCACCGAGCAAGTGCGGCGCAGTTTGGTGTTGCTCGGCAATGCCGCACACAGCTTGCACCCCGTTGCAGGGCAAGGTTTTAATTTGGCCATGCGCGATTGTGCGCGCTTGGCTGAGCACATACTGGATCAGGTTCGTCGGGGTGGGCAGGTCGGTGATTTGGCGATGCTGCAACGTTATCAACAGGCACAAGCCAGCGATCAACGGAATACCATCGCCGCCAGTGATGTATTGCCGAAACTGTTTGCCTCTGACCGCGGTTTGCTGGCCTTGGCGCGAGATGGCGGCTTAATTGCCATGTCGGCCTTACCCACTGCGCGACGCTTGTTTGCACGACACGCCATGGGTTTGGGTCAAAAAGCCACTCAGATAGGATGATGACGATGAATTACGATGTGATTGTGATCGGTGGTGGCATGGTGGGGCAAGCCATTGCCGTGGGATTAGCGCAGACCGACAGTACCAAGCCGATGCGCATTGCCTTACTCGATCCTGCGCAGCTTGCCGAACCTGAACGTGGTCCGGCGGTGGCGGATTACGATATCCGTGTCAGTGCACTCACGGCGCAAAGCCAGCAACTGCTGCAGCAGTTAGGTGCATGGACGCGTATTCCTCATGATCGGCTCAGCCCGTATCGGCACATGACGGTGTGGGATGCGGAAGGTACCGGGCGTGTGCAGTTTGATGCAGCGGATTTGCACGTGTCGGAACTGGGGCACATTGTTGAAAATCGTGAAACCGTTTGGGCGCTGCAACAAGCCTTACAAGAGACACCGGTTGAGCGTTTGTCACAACGCATGCGCTATGTGGATCATCCGAATAACGATGGCTTAACGCCCGTTGTATTAGACGACGATCGTGTGCTATTGACTCAGTTAGTGGTGGCGTGTGATGGCGCTCAATCGCAGGTACGTCAATGCGCTGGATTTCGTACCCGCGAGTGGGATTATGAACACCATGCCATTGTGGCCACGGTGCGTTGTGAGCACCCCTTGCAAGCGACCGCATGGCAACGTTTTCGCCCACAAGGGCCACTGGCGTTTTTGCCGTTAGCGAATGATGCGCATTTGGCCTCCATCGTTTGGTCGACTTCGCCTGAAGAAGCTACCGCGTTGATGGCGCTGAACGACGACGAGTTTAACGTGGCGTTAGCCGACGCCTTTGAGCAGCAGCTCGGTCGCATTGAGGCGTCTTCAACGCGCTCTGTGGTGCCCTTGCGCCAGCGTCATGCCACAACGTATGTGATGCCAGGCATTGCCTTAGCCGGTGATGCGGCGCACACCATACATCCGCTGGCGGGACAGGGCGTGAATTTAGGCTTTAAAGATGCGGCCGCCCTCATTGACGAAGTGCAGCGCGCTTGGCACAAACAGTTGCCTCTGGGTGACATGCTCACGCTTGGGCGCTACGACCGTCGCCGCCAAGCCGATAACCTGACCACCATGGCCGCCATGGAGGGTTTTAAGCGCTTGTTTGCCAGCGAGCAGCCGTGGTTGCGTTTGTTGCGTAATGAAGGGATGCGCTGGTTTGATCGTGCGTTACCAATCAAGCAGCACGTCATGATGAAGGCGATGGGGTTGGATACCACACGGATAGAACAGCGACCTTAGCGGCTGCGTAGAAAAACGATGGCGATGATTGTTCACCATCGTTGGTTAGGAGATTAGTAGCGGTAGTTCTGAAAACTGGCGCCCATTTCGGCAAAATTGGCTTCCATTTGCTCGACATCGTATTCACCTAGCCCCAGGTAGGCGAGGATTTCGGAGCCAATGGCTTGCCATTCTAAATCCACGCTTTGTCGTCCGAGTACACGGTAATTACCGCAGATGTGTTCCGATAACTTCAAAATGGCGAGCAGCGTTTTCAGCTCGGAGTCTTTGTGATCGGTCGAGCTAAAATAGCGCGTAACACTGTGGTGTTCGGCAATGGCTTCGCCAAGAATGGTTGGTAAGTTCCACGAACGAGCAATGTAATAACCAATGACGGCGTGGTTGGTGTTCAGTTGTTGATTCTCCACATCGACCACCCGCAGCTCTGGGTGCGAATACGATTCCACCATCACGTCGAGGTAATTCTCAAACCGATTCATCAGCAGTGGAATGCCGCAATTATGGAACAAGCCCAGTAGGTAGGCTAAATCGGGATTCGGGTAGCCGACTTGTTTGGCGATGGTGGTGGACACTTGCGCAATGTCGGTCGCGGTGTCCCAAAAACGATTCATATTGACGATGGTTTCATCGCTCATCTGACTTTTGATGGATAAGCCGTTGATGATATTGATGACACTGCTTAAACCAATCAAACTGACGGCTTGTTCAACGGATGTGATGCGATTGCTGAGGCCGTAAAAGGGAGAATTCACCACCTTTAAAATGGTGCCAGCGAGACCGACGTCTTGCCGTATGAGCTTGGCGATACTGCCAAGGTCGGGATTGGGCATCAATTGCTCAATTTGCAAGTCGACCAAGATTTGCGGCTGTGGCGGTATTTTAATGCCTTGTAAAATGCTGGCGATTTGTTCTTCCGACAGTTCTGAGCTCATGGTAACGGCTTCACGTTATTGCGAAAAGAGTAAGTATAGTGAACGCAGCATGATTTTGCCGCAGCAGATTGTGTCAGTCTGCGTATAATAGTGTTTTTATCCTGTCCTATTCGGAGAATCAAGATGGCATCCTTGCGTTTAAAGGCCAAAGCAGAACGTCGATTGAAAAGCGGCCATGTTTGGGTGTACAGCAATGAAGTGGATATCGAACAAACCCCATTGAAGTCGCTTTCCGCAGGACAGGAGGTGGTGGTGGAAGCGGCCAATGGCAAAGCGCTAGGTCGAGCCTTGGTCAGCCCCGATCAGTTGATTTGCGCACGTTTATTCAGTCGTGATAGCAATCAAGCATTGGATGCGTCGTTGTTGGTTCATCGCCTTAATGTGGCCTTAAGTGCTCGTACCTTATGGTATCCACACGATTGTTATCGCTGGGTGTATGGCGACAGCGATGGCCTGCCTGGGCTAGTGATCGACCGTTTTATGGATGTGGTGGTGGTACAAATTTCCAGCATGGGGATGGAGTTACGTCGCCAAGAGATCCTCGATGCCATTAACAAAGTCGCCAACCCCCACACCATTGTGCTGAAAAATGATGGCAAGTTGCGTGCGGTAGAAGGCTTGCCGGAGTACGTTGAGGTGGTGCAGGGTCAGTTAGAAGATGATTGCGCGCCGTTAATTGAAAACGACACACGTTTTATGGCTCCCATCATTGCTGGGCAAAAGACCGGTTGGTTTTATGATCATCGAGAAAATCGGGCTCAGTTAAATCGACTGGTGGCCGGTAAGCGGGTATTGGATGTGTTCAGTTACATTGGTGGCTGGGGGGTTCAAGCGGCACGTCACGGGGCGGCTGAGGTCCATTGTGTGGATGCCTCGGCACAGGCGTTGGACTGGGCAGAACAAAATGCGGAATTGAACGGTGTTGCCGATAAAATGCAGTATTGGCAAGGGGATGCGTTTCAAGCATTGCGCCAGTTAAAAGACAGTGGCGAGCGCTTTGATGTGGTGGTCGTGGATCCGCCAGCACTGATTCCTCGTCGTAAAGACATCAAGGCCGGTGAGCAGGCTTACCATCGGTTTAATCAACTCGCCATGCGTCTGTTAAGCAAGGACGGTTTATTGGTGGCGGGATCGTGCTCGATGCACTTGGCGGAAGACCGCTTGCCCGATATGTTGCGCATATTGGGGCGTGAGCTGGATCGCGATGTGACCATTCAGCATGTAGGCAGTCAGGGCGCAGACCATCCCGTGTTGCCTGCCATTCCTGAAACGCGTTATCTGAAGGCGGTGTTTGCGCGGGTCTTACCGACGCGCTGATCCCCTTACTCGTTTAGCTGCAGCTGCAATTGCAAGTAATCTGCGCTGCGCTGCAGTAAAGACATCAAACCAATCAGCCGCTCTTTTAATGCCTCACGTGCGGCGTTCGGCGTCAGCTCCGCACGCTGCCATTGATCTAATAAGGCGTAACTGGAATGCAGCTGTTGCTGCCATTGATCGAGTAAGTCGGGGTGATCCTGTAGCAGCATGGATAGCCCAAGGCTGGTGTTGTCTGGTAGCAATATTTGTTGTAAACCATTCAACAGCGCACGTAGGTCATTTAAGCTGGTTTGGCTAAACGCGCTACTGTCCGCTGGCAGTCGACGATGTAATAGCTCCTGCGCCAATAATTGATTGGCAGCCCATAAGCTGACTTGCACCACTTTGGTGGGCTCACTGCTTTGAATCATGTCGGCATAATAGCCATTGCTTGGTTGCCAGCGGCGCTGTAATCGCAGTAGGTGTTTTTGCAGTTGTTCGGTCAGCAATTGCACGTATTGACGTCGACGAGCATGATTTTGAATACCGAATGTGTGCGTCAATGCGCTGTCGGCTTGCTCGTCTTCTTCTTGGTCGCTGACGCTATTGATGCCAATATCACCGGTCACCAGCGGTACGATCACTGGCGCGGTGTTTTCTTGTGCGAAAAAATCACGTGGATCACGATCACCATCGGCGCCCCATAGCATGAACTCAATGGCGTGGTAGCCAACGCTGGCGTAGCTATCATCCGCAAAACGATGCTGAGTCAGTATGGTGTCTTCTTGTATGGGTAAGGTGAGGTCGTTTACGATGCCGCTGAACGGATAGCCAGGAATGTGATCGATGTAACCCCCCTCAATCGGCCAGCTGTCCAGAAACGTTAAGGTGCTGCGCAAATCAATCTGTTGATGATGCCAGTCGGCTGGATCGATGAGCGGCAAGTAACTGAACAATAAACTGTGTAAGTAGGCATCATACGCTTCGCGCCAGGCAACTTGTGCATCATTCAGCGTATTGTCATTGGGTGTGTGCATGAGAGCGGCAACTCGGCTATCCAATTCCTGTGCGGCTTGAGTGGCAAGAGAGACATGGGTATACGCTGATAAGCTGATATGAGCGACAAAGGCGGAAAGGAATTCGTCGTCCAGTGCGTGATAGGCGCGATCCGAGACCGGTAATGGTGTGTTCATCGTCATTGGTAACGACAGCGTTTCTTGGCCGTCTTGTTGACTACAAGCACTGACTAGCAACAGTAAGACGGGAACGAATCCCCAATTCAAACAGCGCACGTTCGACTCCTTGCTCAGTGAGGCATTAATCTCGTAATGAGATGATGGGCCATTGTTGCTCTTCAGCAACGCGTTGTAACGTCGGGTCAGGATTTACGACAACGGGGTGATCGACCACGCGCAACAAGGGTAAATCATTATGGGAGTCACTGTAAAAATAACTTCCTACTAGGTCGGTATGCTGTTCTTGCAACCATTGCTCTAGCCGTGTGACTTTGCCGCCTTGGAAGCTCGGAATGCCGATGATGCGTCCGGTGTATTGGTCATTCATGATTTCAGGAATGGGTGCAATGATGTGTTCGACGCCCAGCATCTCGGCGATTGGGAATGTGACGAAGCCGTTGGTGGCGGTGATGATCAATAGCTCATCACCTTGCTCTCGATGTTGTTGCAGTAGGTCACGGCTTTTTTGACTGATCAGTGGTGTAATGCGTTCTGCTAGAAAGCGTTTGCGCTCTTCTTCCATGTGTTCACGAGGATAACGAGTGAGCGGCTGCAAAGCGAAGGCCAAAAACTCATGAATGTTCAGAGTGCCCGCTTGGTATTGTTCGTAAAAAAAATCATTACGTTGTTGATGATGTTCAGCATCCACTAAGCCACGATCAACCAAGTATTGTCCCCATGCGTGATCGCTATCGCCATCCAGCAAGGTATGATCTAAATCGAAGATTGCTAATGCCACTGTTTTTCCATCCAATTCGGTCTATTTTAGCCATGGCTATGACATCGTCACGGCCATCGTCAATGATAAAATTTGTCGCTATTCTAAAGGCAACAGCGCATACTTTCCTTATAATTATGGGTTTTTAACACTCAATTTTCTTCTTTGTTTGGTTCTAATACGACGCCGAAGTCATCAATGGGCTTGACGTTTGCCTAAAAATCGGCAAGGTTTGAATCAAGAAATAGTTTTGGATGGCATTGTGATTGATGATCAAGGTTATCGCCCCAACGTCGGCATCATATTGTGCAATGACGCTGGTCAAGTGCTATGGGCACGGCGAATCGGTCAAGATGCCTGGCAATTCCCTCAAGGGGGAATTAAACCGGGGGAATCCCCAGAGAAGGCATTATACCGCGAGTTAGCAGAAGAGATTGGCTTGAGTGCCAGTGATGTACAGATCATTGGCTGCACAAGAGGTTGGCTTCGTTATCGCTTACCTAAGCGGATGATTCGTCATGACAATCACCCAGTGTGTGTGGGGCAAAAGCAAAAATGGTTTTTGCTGAGGTTGCTGGTGGATGATGCGCAAATTGACGTGTCGAGTACGGGAAAGCCAGAGTTTGACGGCTGGAGCTGGGTCAGTTATTGGTTCCCATTGGGACGTGTCGTGTCGTTTAAGCGCGATGTGTATCGACGTGCTATGGCGGAATTGGCCCCTCGTATTGCGCGTTTGCAGAAACACTCTGGCGTCTAATTCATTCGTTTGACGAGAGTGCATTCTGGAGCCATGTCTTCGATGTAATTAAGAGGAACACAGTATGACCATTGGGTGGATTATCTGATGCTGGATATCCTGCGACGGATCGTTCAGGAAGTCAGCGCCGCGACCGATTTGGGCGATGCCTTGCAATTGGTGGTGAAGCGTATTCGTGATGCCATGCATACCGAGGTGTGTTCCGTTTATTTGTACGATAATGACAGTCGCCGTTATGTATTGATGGCAACCGAGGGCCTAAAGCAAGAAGCGGTTGGCAAGGTCGGTTTGCATGCATCGCAAGGTTTGGTTGGTTTGGTCGGTGCGCGCGAAGAACCTCTGAATATTGATAACGCTCCTTCGCATCCTCATTACTTTTACTTGTCGGAAACCGGTGAAGAGGAGTTTTTGTCCTTTCTCGGGGTGCCAATCATCCATCATAAACGTCTGATGGGTGTGATGGTGGTGCAGCAGCGCGAAAGCCGTCAGTTTGACGAAAGTGAAGAAGCGTTTTTGGTCACCATGTCGGCGCAGTTGGCGGGCGTTATTGCGCACGCCGAAGCCACCGGCCACATCTTGAATATTCCCACCGAAAACAATCCGACCGAAAAGCGTCAAGGCGCACGTTTCAACGGGGCTCCGGGGGCGCCGGGTGTGGCCATTGGACAAGCTTTTGTGATTACGCCCGTGGCCGATTTGAATGCGGTGGCGGATCGTGAGCCGGAATCCATCGACAGCGAAATTGCGCATTTTGATCGAGCTCTTGAGGGTGCACGAGAAGAAATTCGCAGCTTAGGGAAGCACTTGAGCAGTGAGTTGCGTCCAGAAGAAATGGCCTTGTTTGATGTGTATTTGAACATGTTGGATGACAACGCGCTGGGAGATGAAGTTCGAGCGGTCATTCGCGCCAATAATTGGGCGCAAGGTGCATTGCGACAGGTCATTATGCAGTATGTGGGTCACTTTCAGTTGATGGAAGACCCGTATTTACGCGAACGTTCATCGGATATCCGTGACTTAGGTATTCGTATTTTGGCGCGATTACAGGGTGCCGAAAAGCACACCTCGCTGGATGATTTTCCTGACAACACCATTCTGGTGAGTGAAGAATTGACCCCCGCCATGCTCGGTGAAGTACCAGCCGATAAATTGGTTGGTTTGGTCTCGGTGCAAGGTTCATCCAACTCCCATGTGGCCATTCTAGCGCGAGCGATGGGCGTGCCGACGGTCATGGGGGTGGTGGACTTGCCCTATGCGCAATTGCATGGTCTCGAAGTCATCGTTGATGGCTATCGTGGTTTGCTGTTCTCGAGTCCTGGTGATGAGCTGCGTGAGCAATACCAAGCGGTCTTCGAAGAAGAGCTGGCGTTGCAAAACGATTTGCAAGAGTTGCGAGATCTGCCTGCGGAAACGCTGGATGGCCATCGCATTCCGTTGTGGGTGAATACCGGTTTGATTACGGATGCCGTTCGCAGTCTTGACCGAGGCGCGGAAGGCGTTGGCTTGTACCGTACCGAAGTGCCTTTCATGATGAAGGATCGTTTTCCTTCGGAAAGCGAGCAGCAAAAAACGTATCGTCAGCAACTCGAAACGTTTGCCCCTGCGCCTGTCACCATGCGTACTTTGGATATCGGTGGTGATAAAGCACTGCCCTATTTTCCAATCAATGAAGCGAATCCGTTTTTAGGTTGGCGTGGTATTCGCATCACACTGGATCACCCAGAAATTTTCTTGGTACAAATTCGTGCCATGTTAAAAGCCAGTGTCGAGTTGAACAATCTGCGCATTATGTTGCCGATGATCAGTAGCGTCGGCGAAGTGGATGAAGCGCTGCATTTGATTTATCGAGCGCATGCCGAGGTGTTGGAAGAAGGTTTTCTGGTGGATACGCCGCAAGTGGGGGTCATGATTGAGGTGCCAGCCGCGGTTTATCAGATTAAGGCATTGGCACAGCGAGTCGATTTTTTATCGGTAGGAAGTAACGATTTAACGCAATATTTGCTCGCGGTGGATCGTAATAACCCTCGCGTTGCCGGTTTGTATCAGGCATTTCATCCTGCGGTATTGCAAGCCTTACAGAGCATTGTGCTTGATGCACAAGCAACCAATACACCCGTGAGCATTTGTGGCGAATTAGCCGGTAACCCACTGGGGGCTGTTTTGTTGATGGCCATGGGCTATGACGTACTGTCGATGAATGCCACCAACTTACCGAAAGTGAAGTCTGTTATTCGTGGCATAGAAAGGCAGTGGGCAGAGCAGCTGTTGCGTGAGGTGTTGACCTTAGACAGCGCTCCTATCGTTGTGGCGACCTTGCAATTGGCTCTGGAAAAAGCTGGCTTTAGTCGCATCATTGGCCCAACCAGTAGTCATTAAATTGACTGGTGGTGGTCTTTCTCTGTTTGCGTCATGGGTACTTAGGTAATCCAGTGGCGGTTACGGCCAGTATCTAAATGAATGTAACCACTCTTCGGATAATAGCCGACACCACCTGCGTGCATGGCTAACGCGGCTTTATGCAAGTGTCGATGCGATACCCCCGGAATACGAACATCAATGGCTTTGCCCTGAATGTGCATGCTGGTTTGAGCAACGCCACTGGATTGTTGCCGCAAGCGTTGATTGGTGCTGGGCGAGCGGTAGGCTGATACGATGTACAGTGGTTCGCGAGCATTGAACAGCTGTTGCAGTTCATAGAGACGCTGATATAGCTCGCGCTGCATGGCGATGGCTTGGTTTGCTCGATGATCGCGCATCAGTAAATCAATGGTTTGAATTTCGTCGTCAAGATAGGCGCCATTTGCCCAAAACGTCGTTTGCAAGGATTCCCCAGTATGGATGTTATACAAACGCAGTGTGCGTTCCTCGTGCGGTTGCGCGTGAGCGGTTAAAGGAATGCCCGCGCTGATTCCGGCACCCAATAGGCTGGCTTGTTGTAAAAAGTGACGACGATTCAACGCAAACTCCTTCATCTTTCGTGTTCAATAGGCAGGCAGTATGCCAAAACAGCGGATACTGAACAGTGAAATGCGTTCAAAAAAAGCACAATTACAGGTTAGTCATTCACAAAATGCAATAACGCGACGAGACTAGAGCGCCAGAGAAGGGTTGTGTGGTTTCATTCCCGCCGTTAAATCGCGCTTGTAGATGTCTTCGCGAATTTGCAGCGTGCCATTGTCATCGACCCACGTTGTCCAGTACATCAAGTAAACAGGAATGTCTTCTTGCAGGCGAATGCGAGTCGTGCGCCCTTGTTCAATGGCACGGTCAATGTGCGGGCGATGCCAGCCCTGATGGCCGCGTAACAATTTCTCGGCCAGTAAGTTGGGTTGCTCCACTCGCACACAGCCAGAGCTGATGGCACGTTTGTCTAAGCTAAACAGTTGTGGCTGAGAGGTGTCGTGTAGATAAATGTCTTGATCGTTCGGCATAATGAACTTAATGCCGCCAAGCGCATTGTGCGGGCCTGCCGACTGAATAATACGATACGGAAAATTACGCGCGTTCATTTTGCTCCAGTCTACGTCTCGTGACGAGACATAGCGCTCAACGCCGTTTTCATTCGCAACCAACTGGTAGTTGTTTTGTTCTAGGTAATCGGGATTGCGGCGCACGCGCGGCAAAATACTGTTGACGGCAATTCGGCGTGGTACGGCCCAGGTTGGGGCTAACTCCAGCGTGGAAATGCTATCGACCATCACCGGTGTGCGTCGTTGTTCGTTGCCGATAATGACCTTCATATCCAGCTCAATGGTGTTGCCACTGATCAGTTGTAAACGATAGTCGGCCATGTTCACCATGACATGGCGCTGGCCTAACTCTCTGGGTAGGTGTCGCCAGCGTTTCATGTTCAACGCGATGCGTTGAGTCATCTGATAGGGTGTGACATTCAAGAGCCGTAGGGTGACGTCATCAATTTCTCCGGTGGCCGTGAGATTGTGCCGTTGCTGAAAGCGTTTGATGGCTAGGACTAAGGCATTATCGTAAAGATAGTCGGCTTGATTCAGATCGATTTGCGCTTCGTCAATATCTTGCTCAGGCGTCCAGCTAGGTTGTTGAGGCGTAAACAACCAAGAGAGAACACGACTTTCTTGTAGGTCGCCATACTGCGCGAGCATCCAGCGTAATTGCGGTATATGTGCATGTCGTTGCTGTGGCTGCAGTGTCATGTCTCTGGGTAATTCGCGCCATAAACCGGAGTCGGCAATGGCGCGATAGCGGTTCAATTCATTGCGCAGACGTAAATAGCCAGGATGTGTTGGTTTGAGCTGACTGATCAGGTGATCCAGTTGGTCACGACGTACGGCGTCATTCAGAATGTCAACCACATGCTCGTCGGTCACATACTGTGCTGTCGAACCGATGTTGACGCGACGAATGCTGGGATGGTCGGCTTCGTTGGTATCGGGCAAGAGTTCCGCATTCAATGCTTGCTTGGCAAAAGTGACAAAGGCATCGGTTAATAGCACTTCGACGGCCGTTGCTTGCTTCGGAATGTTCGATAAACGATTGGTTTCGCGTTCTAAAATGGGGAGTTCGTACCCATAATGACGCCAGTCATCGGCGGCGGTTTCGCGCAGCACTTGCAGCAGCTCTTTGGCGGCCGGTGTTAATTCAAAACTGTTCATCCAAACGGGTTGGTAATCGCGACGCAGATAGAATGGTTCAATCGCTCTCGTGTGCTTGAGGCGAACTTCACCGGCCACATGGCGTGACGATTCAATGAGCCAATGTTCCATGTATTTTTGTGCGACAGCGGGCGGCATGTAGGGTTTGGTGTTGATGCTTGCTGCGAGTGCGGCAAACAAAAGAACAATGCACAGCAAAGCCACCCAGCCTACGGGGCCGATCAGAGGTGTCTTATGATGTGCGTCGTTATGTGTCTTCATATCTAAATTATGGACGGCAATTCGCAAAAGTGTGACGGTATTCGCGCTATTTCACGCAAGTTTTTTGTAAGCAAATGCAACCGAATTTGGCGTCAAAAAAAAGATCGAATAAAACTAATGAGTTAGCGCTGTTTATTGTTATTTCGATCGGCCTGATGATTTATTGACATGCGTGATGCGATGCAAATATTGCCGTGTTTGTTCGCCATTCGGTGCATATTGATGCTCTGCTACCTCAGTGTAGTTCGCGGTGAGCGCAATGCCAGTGCTGCAACGAGTGCCATATTGAGGGTGGATGATGTGTTGCGCGGATAGCAGTCGCTCCCACATCATGGGGACGCCAGTGCTGGGGAGTTGAGTGTCGGTAAATGGCTGAGTGCGATTCAGTATCCCTACCGGCGTTGTATGGTGGTTTTCACGTTGTTGCCATTGATGCAGTTGTTCGGCGGCCAATAGACTTTTTGGCCAAGGGCTGTTGAGGTGCGCATTGCTGAGTGTGTAATAGCCCGCACTCAGAGCTTGGTAGTGGAATCTGGGGGTATTGTGGCAGTAAAAAAGTTGTTGTTGATCGCCAAAGAGTAAGTTGAATGGGCCGTAGGCGGCATGCTCTTGTTGCAGTGCTTCAAGCAGCGATGGCCAATCCTGTGCGTTCATGGCACGAATGACCCACTCGCCGCGGCTGCGTTTGTTCGAGGTGGTCAAATGTGGCGCACGTATGTTGGTGAGTGCGGCAAAACGGCCTTCTGTCGACACGGCCAACCAACTGCCGCCTTGTTGCAAGTCTCGACCGGCAATGATGTGAGGGTATTCATCCCAATGGTCCATGGCGGCACTGGGCCGCGCATGAAATTCATCTCGATTGGCGCTCACCAGTAGGTGTTGCTGTGGTCGCCAATCGATCACGATTAAACACATGGCTTATTTCAGCAGCTGGCGAATGTAGTTCGGCAAAGCGAATGACGCAACGTGGATGTCCGGGTTGTAGTAGCGCGTTGCAAAACCGGCTTGTTCATAGCGAGCCGCGATGGTGGCACTGTCTTGTTGACGAAGACTGGCATCGTCCGTTGCCCATGCCAATGTCATAAAGCCCCCTGTGTACGTTGGTACAGGAGCAACGTAGAAGTAAGCATCTTGATACAATCGCTGTAGACGTTGGTAAGTGTTGCTCACTTCATCGCCCTGCATAAAGGGCACGCCGTTTTGTGCAACCATAATTCCCCCCGGGTTCAAGCACGTTTTTTCATCTTGATAGAAGTCAGACGTGAACAGCACCTCGCCAGGGCCGATTGGATCTGTGGAGTCCGAAATGATGACATCAAAGGTGTCTTGGCACTCGGTCACAAACGCTTTGCCGTCGGCAATCACAATGTTGGCTCGAGGGTCGTCAAATGCCCCTTGTGAGTGATTGGGGAAATACGCTTTGCACATGTCGATGACGCTGCCATCAATTTCAACTTGCGTGACGTGTTCAACATTCTTGTGACGCAACACTTCACGCAAAATGCCGCCGTCACCACCGCCGATGATCAACACGCGTTTTGGATTTGGGTGGGCAAAAAGAGGCACGTGAACCATCATTTCGTGGTAAATGAATTCGTCTTTTTCGGTGGTTTGTACTACGCCATCGAGTAACATCACACGCCCTAAAAAGGGTGTTTGATAAATTTCTAAGTGCTGATGTTCCGTTTTCACTTCAAACAACAACTCGCTGACAGCAAACGACTGGGCGTAATCACTGTATAGGCGCTCAGAAACAAATTGGCTCATGGTTCTCTTCCCACTATTCAAATGAGAAAGCATTATAACCAGTGAGAAACGGAATAGATAATGCAATGCACAGCGACATGCTCAATGTTCTGCTAAGCTGATCAGTAAATCAGCAAGGTACTGTTATCATGAATAAACAATTAATCATTTTTTTATTGGTATTGGCCGCTATTGTTGGTGGGTTGGCGTATTACCATGTGAATACCCCTACGCCGTTTGATTCGCCGGTATTTTTTGGGCAGTAAACAGAGTGCTGTGCGCTTCTTTGATTCATCCATTGAGATGACCCTGCTACACTAGCGCCCCGACAGTGAGGTGTGTGTGGTCGATTTAAGTCAGCTGAATCCCCGTCAAAAAGAAGCGGCGAAATACATTGATGGTCCTTTGCTGGTGCTGGCCGGTGCTGGCTCGGGCAAAACCAGTGTGATCACGCGTAAAATTGCGTATTTGATTGGTCAGTGCGGTATCAAGCCTCACCACATTGCCGCTGTGACCTTCACCAACAAAGCCGCGCGCGAAATGAAAGAGCGCGTCATGAGCTTGGTGGGTAAGGGTGGCGCTAAAGGGTTAACCGTTTCTACCTTTCACAATCTTGGTTTAAATATCATTCGAACCGAATGCGCTGTCGCGGGTTACAAAGCCGGCTTTTCCATTCTCGATCAAGACGATTGCAAAAGCATCATTCGAGATGTCATGCACCGTGAGCACGGTGACGATGGCGACATGATCGAATTGGTGCAAAACACCATATCCAATCTAAAAAATGACTTAGTGTCGCCTGATCAGGCCATTGCTCAAGCACAAAGCCCACAAGAGCTGATGATCGCGCAAACTTATTCGGTCTATCAGCGTATGCTGAAAGCTTACAACGCGGTGGATTTTGATGACTTAATTATGGTGCCGACGGTGCTGTTTCGAGATAACGCCGAGGTGTTAACGCGCTGGCAGAAAAAAATTCGTTATTTGTTGGTGGATGAGTATCAAGACACCAACACCAGTCAGTATGAAATGGTGAAATTACTGGTCGGCCATCGCACCGGCTTAACCGTGGTGGGGGATGATGACCAATCCATTTACGCATGGCGCGGTGCTCGGCCTGAAAACCTGCTGTTGTTGAAAAAAGACTACCCCACGTTAAAAGTGGTCAAGCTTGAACAAAATTACCGCTCAACCGGGTTGATTTTGAATGCCGCCAACCGGGTGATTGATAACAACCCGCACGAGTTTGAAAAGAAATTGTGGTCGGACATGGGTTATGGCGACCCGATCAAGATTTTGAAATGCCGTAACGACGAAATCGAAGCCGAGCGAATCGCGACCGAGATTGTTGAGCGTCGACTCCGTTATGGTTGTGGCTACCGCGATTTTGCCGTGCTTTATCGTGGTAATCATCAATCGCGCAATATCGAAATGAAGCTGCAATCATTTCAGGTGCCTTACAAAATCAGTGGTGGCCAATCCTTCTTTGGGCGTAATGAAATCAAAGACATCATGGGCTATTTACGGTTGTTGATTAACCCCAGTGACGATGCTGCTTTTTTGCGTATTATCAATACCCCGCGTCGCGAGATCGGCCCAACCACCATCGAAAAACTCAGCGAATATGCCATGAAGCGCGGTATCAGCATGATGTCGGCCACCACCGAAATGGGGCTCGAACAACTGCTGATGCCCAAGGCCGTCGATCGTTTGCGTCGATTTGGTCACTGGCTAGAAAACATCACACGTCAGGCGTACACCAACGATGCGGTCGCGGCCATTAAAGAGATGGTGCAAGACATCGACTACGAAGGGTATTTGCTGCAAAACTCGGGCACACCGAATCAAGCCGAACGACGCATGAAAAACGTCTGGTTTTTGATTGATTCGATTCAAAAAATGATTGATCGAGCCGACGAAGAAGGCGATGAGTGCACCATTGAAGATGCCGTGGGTAAATTGATTTTGCGCGACTTGATGGAGCAACAAGCGCAAGAAGATGAGTCTGACCAGGTGCAATTGATGACCTTGCACGCATCCAAGGGCTTGGAGTTTCCGCATGTGTACATCATGGGCATGGAAGAGGAATTGATGCCGCATCGCAACAGCATCGAAGCCGATACCATTGAGGAAGAGCGCCGCCTGATGTACGTAGGCATTACCCGCGCTAAGCGTACGTTAACACTGACCTATGCCGGTAAACGGCGTCAGTATGGCGAAGCCGTCAGCACCACGCATTCGCGCTTTTTGGACGAACTGCCCGAAGACGATGTGATTTGGGAAGGAAAAACAGAAACCACCCCAGAACAGCAAAAACAGCGTGGTAAAGAAGCCTTGAGTGGCTTGCACAACTTGCTAGCGGATTTTTAGCGATACCCGTGTTAGTCAGCCGTGCGCCATCGTGGCGCACGTCAACGAACAACTTACCATTCGCCGTTATGGAAAATGTCCTGTACGTCTTCTAAGTCGTTCAGCAGGCCAGCAAAACGCTCGAATTGCGCAATGTCATCGCCGCTGATGGGGTGAGATGTTTGCGGTAAGTAGGTGATTTCTTCCACTTCAAAATCGATATCGGCGTTCATGGCGGTCAATGCCGTTTTCGCTTTGAAGTACTCATTGGGTGGAACCAGCACGGTGATCATACCGTCTTCGCAATCCATGTCAGCGACATCGACGTCGGCTTCCATCAGGGCTTCTAATACGGGCTCTTCGTCGTCACCGGCAAACACAAACATGGCGCGGTGATCGAACATGTGGGATACCGAACCTTGACTGCCCAGTTTGGCTTTGCACTTGGAAAAAATACCGCGAATGTCGCCAAAGGTACGGTTCATGTTATCGGTCAAAGCGCTGATCAACACCATGCAACCGCCAGGGCCGATGCCTTCGTACAGTGCCGGTTGGAAATCATCGACCGAGCCACCCTTGGCTTTGTCGATGGCTTTTTCCAGAACGTGACTCGGAACCTGATCCTTTTTGGCTCGATCCAATAAGCCCCGTAATGCTAGGTTGGCAGAAGGGTCGATGCCGCCGTTTTTGGCACACATATACACTTCACGACCATAGCGTGAATACACTTTGGTTTTTGCGGCGGCCGTTTTGGCCATGGATTCTTTACGGTTTTGATACGCTCTACCCATGGGAATCGCTTCTTAGTTGAGTGAATGACAATGCCGCGATTGTAACCCTAGTGCCGAAAGCTGTCTTGCTTCTGAGCGAAAAAAGCCTGCCATTTGCGCACATCTATTATGCGCGTGGCACTTTACGAATGCGCCCAGCTTCATCAATGGCGACATACACAAAAACCGCATCAACCACTTTACGGCGCTCTTGTTCTTGCGGGTTGCGTGACCACACCTCAATGGCAATACGAATAGAGGATGTGCCAATGTCGACCAAACGTGTGTAAATGCACACGGCTGCGCCTACTCGAATAGGCGCCATGAACGCGACCTGTTCAAGCGCAATATTGGCAATGCGCCCTTTCGCGATGCGGCTGGCCACGCTCTCTGCCGCATGATCCATTTGTGCGACCACCCAGCCACCGCCGATGTCGCCATGCAAGTTGGCATCAGCGCGAGTGGGGATTAGGCGTAGCGTCAGTTCGCCTTCAGGTGTAGGTTGACTGTCTGATAGGTTCATAAGAACACCGTATTATTTGTATTTTACGCGCGAGTGTACTGATTTTTAGCGCAGAGTACAGGTGTTCGAACGCCGTTCACGCTAGACTTTGGTGTGGTGCGTAGACATAGATGATAAAGTATCAAGATAATGCGTCGCGTCACAATCTTGTAACATAATTGTCACATAATGGCGCTATACGCAACGTTGGTCTGCCAAAAAATTATTATGCCATTATTTTTAATCATTGTTACTGCGATAGGGATGTCGTTAGCCAGTCTGCAAAGTCACGCCAGTCGTGAGCATATTCGCATTGTCGGCTCGTCCACTGTCTATCCTTTTACCACAACGGTCGCCGAGCGTTTTGGCCGTATTAGTCAATTTCGTACGCCCGTTGTTGAGATTACCGGTAGTGGTAGCGGTCTGTTGCTATTTTGTTCGGGTTTGGGCATTCGAACCATTGATATGACCAGTGCTTCGCGTCCTATTAAAGCCTCAGAAGTTGAACTGTGTCAGGGCAATGGTGTGGATGACATTCTTGCGTTAAACATCGGTCATGATGGTATCGTCGTGGCGCATCATATTCAGCAACCGGCATTAAGTTTAAGCCGTAATGTGTTTTATCTGGCGCTTGCAAAGCGGGTTCCTAATCCGGATGGTTCTGCTTCGGTGGTGGATAATCCATACCAATATTGGCGCGATATTCATCCCGCTTTGCCGCAGGTTGCGATTGAAGTGCTCGGTCCGCCACCCACTTCCGGTACCCGTGATGCGTGGGTGGAATTAGTGATGGAAGGTGGCTGCCAGCAATTTGATTTTATTCGGCAACTGCAATCCACCGACCCGGCTCGGTATCAGGCACTCTGTCATACGATGCGAGAAGACGGTGCCTTTATCGAAGCTGGTGAAAATGACAATGTTATTGTGCAGCAGTTGCTCGCTAATCCCCACGCATTGGGCATTTTTGGCTTTGGTTTTTTACAGCAAAATCGCGATAAGGTGCGCAGCGTTGCGATTGATGGCGTTCTGCCAACGTTTAATACCATTGCTGACGGCAGTTACCCCATCACGCGGTCGCTTTTTTTATACGTCAAACGAGCACATATCGGTGTGATTCCCGGTATTGAAGCATTTCTTGAGGCGTACTTATCCGATGCGGCTATGGGCCAAGGGGGCTATTTGGCCGAACGCGGTCTTGTTCCTATGCTGGATGAAGCACGCGCAAACGAGATTAAGCGCATACGCCAACCGAACAAGGCGAGTGCTTTATGAACGACAGCACGCTTTTTATTGTCATCGTATTGACCTTCATTGGCGTGTATCGCTTGGGCAGAAATCGAGCCCAGGCATTGGCCATGGCAGGCACGCGCCTGCATTCACTCCCCAGTCATTACGGCGTGTTATTGGCGATGTGGGCGGGCTTGCCAGTACTCATTACGTTGTTGTTATGGCGGCTATTGGAACCGACGTTGGTGGATGCCATGATTCTGCGCCAGTTGCCCGAGACCGTTCGCGCCGGTTCCGATGCGCAAGTTCAACTCGCCATCAGCATGGTGCGTAATATTGCAGCCGGTGCGGCCTTGGCCACTCCCGATGGCTTTGAAAGCAGTGTGTCGCATGTAATCGCTTTGCAGGCACGTATGGTGCTATTGCAAGCGGGCGTGTTGCTGGCGGTTGCCTTATTCGGCCTAGCCGTGTGTTGGTATCGTTTTACGCCAAATCAGGCAGCACGCACCGATGTTGAGCGGATGGTGCGTGTGCTCTTGCTGTGCAGTTCGGCGGTGGCGGTGTTAACTACGGTGGGTATTCTGGCCTCGGTATTGTACGAGTCGTGGTTATTCTTCGGTATGGTTAGCCCCTTAGAGTTTCTGTTTGGTACACACTGGTCGCCACAAATCTCATTGCGTGATGAACAAACCGGTTCGTCAGCGAGTTTTGGTGCCGTGCCGCTGTTTGCCGGTACGCTTATGATTGCCATGATCGCCATGCTGATTGCCGTACCGGTGGGGTTGATGGCCGCGATTTATTTATCCGAATACGCCACCGATTCGGTGCGTAACATGGCCAAGCCGACTCTCGAAGTGTTAGCGGGTATTCCGTCGATCGTGTATGGTTTTTTTGCGCTGCTCACCGTGGCACCGTTGATTCGTGAGTTAGGCACAGCACTGGGCGTATCGGTGTCTTCAGCCAGTGCTCTAGCGGTCGGCGTGGTCATGGGTATTATGATTATTCCCTTTATTTCGTCGCTGTCGGATGACGTTCTTAATGCGGTGCCGCAATCTTTGCGCGATGGCAGTGACGCGTTAGGTGCAACGCGCAATGAAACCATTCGCCAAGTGGTCGTACCCGCTGCGTTACCGGGCATTGTTGCAGCCATCATGTTGGCATTTTCTCGTGCTATTGGTGAAACCATGATTGTGACCATGGCCGCCGGTATGGTGGCCAATTTGAGCGCGAATCCACTGGACAGTGTGACTACCGTAACGGCGCAAATGGTGAGCTTGCTGGTGGGTGACCAAGCATTTGACTCGCCAAAAACACTGGCCGCCTTTGCGTTGGGCTTGGTGTTGTTTATCACAACTTTGGCGCTAAATTACGTTGCGGTGAATATGGTGAAAAAATACCGAGAACACTATGACTGATTCATCATTGAGCACACGACAAAAAGTGGAGCGCAGCTTGGCCCGTCGACGTGCTACCGAAACGCGATTTCACGCACTAGGGTTCATGGCGGTGTTGTTTGGTTTGCTGTCGGTGGTCGTCTTATTTGGCGATATTTTGCTTAAAGGCAGTTCGACGTTTCGCCAAACGGTCATCGTCACTGATATTCACTTAGATGCGCAGTTTTTGGGCCTGACGCCACGATCAAAAGAAGCGCACATTCGCAGGGCTGATTTTGAAGGATTGATAAGACAGCAGCTGCACGCGGCCATGCCGACAATGACCGAAGACGAAGCGCGAGAATTGCATCGCCTGATCAGTATCGGTGCCGCTTGGCAACTCAGCGACTGGGTGGTTGAAAACCCCCAACATCTGAACCAGACCATACGCTTTGAACTGCTTGCCGATCACTTGGTGGATCAATGGTTTAAACACGATCGACGTAAAGGCATCAGCCAGCGTTTGTCCGATGTGCAGCTGAGTTGGTTGCATGAGTGGGCCGACAGCGGTCAAATGTACACACGGTTTAATCGGTTATTTTTCACTCATGGTGATTCACAAGAACCCGAATTAGCCGGTGTTCGAGGCGCCATGATGGGCACGTTTCTCACTTTGATGGTGACCTTGGTTTTGTCCTTTCCCATTGGTATCGCCACGGCGATTTATTTGGAACAATTTGCACCAGCGCGTCAGTGGATCAACCTGGTTGAAATCAACATTAATAATTTGGCCGCCGTACCGTCCATCACCTTTGGTTTATTGGGTTTGGCCATTTTTATCAACTTGTTTGGGGTAACACGGTCTACGCCGTTGATCGGAGGATTGGTGCTGACCTTGATGGCCTTGCCCACCATTATTATTTCTGCACGCGCAGCGATTAAGTCGGTGCCTCTCTCAATCCAAGAGGCCGCGTACGGTCTCGGTGCATCGAAAGTACAGGTCGTTTTTCATCATGTTTTGCCGTTGGCATTGCCGGGTATGTTGACCGGAACCATACTGGCGATGGCACAAGCCTTGGGTGCAACCGCTCCATTACTGCTGATCGGAATGGTTGCCTTTGTAGTCGATGTGCCCAATGCCATTTCCGATCCATCCACCGTGCTGCCGGTGCAAATATTTTTGTGGGCCGATAGCCCAGAACGTGCATTCATTGAGCGCACATCGGGTGCCATTCTGGTGTTGCTGGGCTTTTTGATCAGCATGAATACGCTGGCAGTGCTATTGCGTCAGCGTATCGAACGTCGTCGATAACTCAGATATCGGACGATGAATCCATTTTAACGAGCGGGCATGTGATGACTATTCTGAAAAATCATGACACCAAGGGTGTGGCGTTTGTCGATGATGCAAAATTAACAGCACGTCATGTCAATGTGTTCTATGGTGATAAGCAAGCGATATTCGATGTGAGCTTGGATGTCGGAGCCAATGAAGTCATTGCCTTGATTGGGCCTTCGGGTTGCGGAAAATCAACCTTCTTACGGTGTTTAAATCGCATGAACGACACCATTGATCGTTGCCAAGTTCAGGGCGACATCTTATTGGATGGCGAACCTATTTATGACGGCAGCATGGACGTAGTGCCATTGCGTGCACGCGTGGGCATGGTGTTCCAAAAACCCAATCCCTTCCCGAAAAGCATTTACGACAATGTGGCCTACGGGCCTAGGCTGCATGGGTTAGCAACGACTCGTGTTGAACTGGATGCCATTGTTGAATACAGCTTGCAGCGTGCCGGCTTGTGGAATGAAGTGAAAGACCGTTTGGATGCGCCGGGTACGGGCTTGTCGGGTGGTCAGCAGCAGCGCTTATGTATCGCGCGAACGATAGCCGTTGATCCAGAAGTCATTTTGATGGATGAGCCCTGCTCCGCCTTAGATCCGATTGCAACAGCTAAAATTGAAGAACTGATTGATGAGTTGCGAGAAAACTACACCATTGCCATTGTCACTCACTCGATGCAGCAAGCGGCACGAGTATCGCAACGTACGGCGTATTTTCATATGGGACAACTGGTTGAGGTTAACCCCACCGAGCAGATGTTTACCACACCCGAACACACGTTAACCGAAGCGTATATTACTGGCCGATTCGGCTAAGGAGCGACACATGGACATGAATTTCAATCAGCACATATCGGCTCAATTCAATGCCGACTTAGAGACCATTCGCAATAAAATGATGACCATGGGCGGCTTAGTCGAACGTCAAATTGCGGCGGCGATTGACGCCATTTGTGATGGTGACAGCGCCGTCGTGGAAGAGGTTATTCGTCGTGAGGATGAAGTCGATCGACTGGAGGTCGCCATCGATAACGCCTGTACGCAAGTGTTGGTGCTGCGTCAGCCTGCGGCATCGGATTTGCGCATGGTGATTGCTGTCAGTCGTGTGGTACGTGATTTGGAACGCATGGGCGATGAAGCCTGCAAAATTGCCATTCATGCGCGTGAATACACACAGTCATCCCATAGCCAAATATGCCAACAAGCCATTCGCTCCATGGGGGCCGAGGTCGTTAAAATGTTAACCGGCGCTTTGGATGCGTTTGCACGTGCCGACGTCAGTGATGCCGTGGATGTGGTGCGTAATGACAAGTTAGTTGACCAGCAATACGCCTCGGCCTTGCGTGAATTAATCACTTACATGATGGAAGATCCACGCTCCATTAGCCAAGCAATTAACATCTTATGGATTTTGCGAGCCATTGAACGCATTGGCGATCACGCACGGAATATCTCGGAGCAAGTCATTTACTTGGTCAGTGGTACCGATGTGCGTCACAGTTCACTCAGTGAGATTGAAGAAAGAACCCAACAATAATGACACGCGTGCTGTCGGCAATAGTCGGCTCACCCACAATGAGACTCCGTGATGAAAAAATACCTTATAGCGCCCTTACTGTTGGCAACGAGCGCATCTGTACTGGCCGACACGGGTAAAATGTCAGCCCCCAGTATTTACGGTCGTATTAATTTGGCGTTTCAGCACGTTGATGAAACCGATTTAAAGCCAGCCGGGTTGAATGGCAAAACCGAATTGCGCTCCAACAGTTCGCGTCTGGGCGTGAAAGGCGAACAGTTGTTAGATGATCGCGTTACCTTGGTGTATCAGTTGGAGTTTCGCATTGCGCCCGATGAATTGGGCGACGATAAACACATGAAGCATCGAAATAGCTTTATCGGTTTTAAAGGTGCTTTTGGTGAACTGAAAATGGGCATCCACGATACGCCACTGAAACTGATTCAGGAGCGTATCGATGTGTTTAATGCGCTGGATGGTGACCTGAAAGAAGTCATTTCCAAACACGGTGAAAATCGCACTGAAAATACGGTGATCTACACCAGCCCACGTATGCAGGGAGTCGGCGTCAGTGTGGCGCATATCAGTGCTGAAGAGCCTGGGCAGCGCAACGGGCTGTCTTCCGCGTTAAGCTACCAGTCAAAGGTGTTTTACGCGGCCGTCGCGTATGACGATCAGGTGAAAGAGGATGTCTCGACCTTACGTGCGGTGGTTCGCACGACCATGGATGCGTGGCAGTTGGGTGCCATGTACGAAGAGTCTCGGCAACAAGATACTTTTGCGAATGGTGCTCGCAGCGCGGATGGCTGGCTGGTCTCGGTGGCTTACCGCACAACCCCCAAAACACAGTTGAACGCTCAATACGGGCAGTCTGATCTTGTTTATCGCAATGGCGAAACCGTTAGTGTCGGTATCGATTATCAGTATGTAAACAACACTCGGTTGTATGCGTTTTCGACGCGAAATGCAGGCGAGCAAGCGGGAACAAAGCAAACCGCTGGTTATAACGGCGTGGGCATAGAATATCGGTTCTAATGGTTTGGCTCAGCTGTATTGGCTTTGATACCAATACGGCTGCGCTGAGCGGGTAGTACAAAGGAGAAGCAGCTCCCCTTGCCGAGCGTTGACTCAATATCAAGAACACAGTCGTGATGCTCTAGCGCATGTTTGACAATGGCTAGGCCTAATCCAGAGCCGCCAACACTCGACTCGCGTGAACTATCAACACGATAAAAACGTTCAGTTAGGTGGCTGATGTGTTCACTGGCGATGCCTGGCCCCAGATCCTGAACGGAGACTTTAATCCGATCCTCTTGCGCTGATAGAGTGACGGTAATGGGCTCGTCGCCGCCATATTTGATCGCATTGGTTGTTAGGTTGGTTAACACGGCGCGTATTTCTTCGGCAAAACCGAGCATCTCACATTCCGCGTCATGCACCAGTTGCAATTGATTGACGCCATATTCTTGCAGTTGGTCGATCACGCCACGAGTGAGCTGAACCAAATCAAACCATTGGCCGGCATCGCCATGGCGAAGGCTTTCGAGCTTGGATAGCTCAATCAGGTCATTCACCAAGGTTTTCATACGCTGTGATTGCGTATCCATTTGTTGAATCGCTTTTGCTAATGGTGGTGGTAGTGACATGTCTGACAGCATTTCAAGATAACCATTAATCACCGTGAGCGGGGTACGCAATTCGTGCGACACATCGGCAATGAAGTTTTGGCGCATGGTTTCGACTCGTTTTCGCTCGGTCACATCTCGAACCAGCATGACTTTGTCAACATCGAACTGCGTGATTTGCACGAGTAGCGAACGCTTACTGCGTTGGTTGAAGTCAAATTGCAGTGATTGGTGGAAGTCACGGCTATTGAAATATTGCACAAAGTGCGGGCTACGAATTAGGTTAAGAATATGCTGTTTGACGTCACTTCGGCGCAGTGAAAGCAGCGTTGCAGCGGCACTGTTGAAGCTTAAAATGTAACCCTCTTCATTAAAGATAACCACGCCGTCCTGTAGTGACTCGATGCCTTGCTGGTAGCGTTGAAGTTGTTTCTGTTGCTGTTCCAATCGCTTTTTCAGATGTTGCTCTCGTCGGATGATATGGTCGACGGAATAACCAATCATGCCATTGTCTTGTGGCGCTGGTCCTTGTTCATGACTCCAGCGATGCAGCGCTCGTAAGCGTAGCAGCATCAGGCATAACGCAACCCCCAATCCGAGCGTTAAACCCTCTAACCAATAGCCAAGAGATCCTGCCAGTAGAAAGCCAGCAATAATGGGAAATAAGGCATTGAATAGTTCGTGCTGCCAAGCCTGTTTAAACATAATCGCTCACTGAGGAATGGAGGTGGGGTTAAAGTCAGGATTGAGGCGGTAACCAGCTCCGCGCACCGTTTCGATCATTTGATCATGCCCCAAATATCCAATGGCGACACGCAGTCGACGAATATGGACATCCACCGTACGTTCATCGACATAGACATTCGCGCCCCACACCCTATCCAGTAATTGACTGCGACTGTAAACACGATTGGGATGGCGCATAAAAAAATCCAACAAACGATATTCGAGAGGTCCTAATGAAACGGTTTCGGATGCAATCGAGCACGCGTGCTGTTCGGTATTGAGTTCGAGTAATCCAACCGTTAGGGTGATGCTGCCTTGGCCTGGTTGCGTACGTCGTAAGATGGCATGGATACGAGCGATTAACTCACGACCAGAAAAGGGCTTGACGATGTAGTCATCGGCACCGGCGTCTAAGCCATTGACGCGATCGTCTTCATCACTACGGGCGGTCAGTAAAATAATCGGAATATCCGCTGTGCGTTCATCACGCTTGAGACGTCTAGTGAATTCAATGCCCGACATCATCGGCATCATCCAGTCGGCAATAATCAAATCAGGACGTTCTTTGGCGACCATTTGTTGTGCTAAAGCGCCATTGGCAGAAAAGCGAGCGGTAAACCCCGCCAATTCGAGTTGTGTTTGGATCATTTCTGCAATCGCTGTTTCGTCTTCAACAATAAGAATGTTGGCAATGCCCATGTTCAACCACCATGATACGTGTAATGAATGCATTTATTGTGACGGTTATATGAACGGTTGGCGATTTTTTTTGGGCTAAGTGGTTGGCAGGAAAACGATTTTTTGAAAAAAGTATAAAAATCAGTTGACGAGTTGCAGGGGCGTCAGTAATATTTGCGCCAATTAGCCGGTATAGCTCAGTTGGTAGAGCAACTGACTTGTAATCAGTAGGTCCCGAGTTCGACTCTTGGTGCCGGCACCATATTAAAAAGCCCGTATTGTATACGGGCTTTTTTTTGCGTGTTGTTTGACCTTCGTATTGCTTGTCAGCGCATGAAGCATTGGTTGAACAGGCATCCATGCCAGTTCAACGCGTTCTGCTTATGCCCCCTTATGCGTTGGCGAGCGCGCTATTGATGATGGTTTGTGCTTCCGTCAGTATCGTTTGCAAGTGTGTTTCACTGATAAAGCTTTCAGCGTAGATCTTATAAAGCGCTTCTGTGCCACTGGGACGTGCGGCAAACCAGCCATTGTCTGTGACCACTTTGATGCCACCGATGCTGGCGTGATTCCCTGGTGCATGCAGTAATATTTGACGAATGGGTTCACCGGCTAGCTGCGTGCTGTGAATGGATGTTTCGTTCAGGCTGGCGAAGGCCGCTTTGGCTTGATCGTCGCAAGGTGCATCAATACGGCGATAATGAGGTTGGCCATGGCGCGAGACCAGGTCGGCATAATACTGATGAGGCGTTTTTCCTGTCACGGCTAAAATCTCTGCCGCCAATAACGCCAACACGATGCCATCTTTGTCGGTTGACCATGGCTTTCCATCGCGTGTCAGTAAGCTTGCCCCGGCACTTTCTTCGCCACCAAACGCCAGCTCACCATCATGCAATCCTTTAACAAACCATTTAAAGCCAACGGGTACTTCGTACAGCGTTCGTTGATGACCGTTGACCACACGGTCGATCATTGAAGACGACACCAGTGTTTTGCCAATGGCGAGCTTGTCTGACCACTGTGGTCGATGTTGCAATACGTAGTCGATGCACACGGCAAGATAATGATTGGGGTTGAGTAAACCATCGGCATCAACAATACCGTGTCGGTCGGCATCGGGGTCGTTGGCGAACGCCAATTGAAATCGATCTTTGATGGTCAGCAGATTGGCCATGGCGGCGCGACTGGAGCAATCCATGCGGATTTTGCCATCGTGATCCGGCGGCATGAAGGCAAACGAACTGTCTTGGCTGTGATTGGTAATGGTGAGATTCAGCGCATAGCGTTCAGCGATAGCCAGCCAAACCGGTAAGGCGGTGCCTCCCATGGGATCAACACCCAACACTAGGTTGGCATTCTGAATCGCTGCCATATCAATCACGTCAGGCAATTGCTCAACAAAATGGCCGACGTAATCGTACTCATGGGTCGTTTTTAAGGCGGCGGCCAATGGCATGTCATGCACGCCTTGTAACGCTCGCATTAGGTATTCGTTGGCGCGCGCTTGTATCCAGCCAGTGACTTGACCATCGGCAGGACCGCCATCGGGTGTGTTGTATTTAATCCCGCCGTCTTCCGGTGGATTGTGTGACGGCGTAATGATTAAACCATCCGCGTGACCGTCATCACGACAGTGGTTGTGTTGCAATATCGCGCGGCTAATCAGGGGCGTGGCGGTGACGCCGTTGTTCGGTTGAATACGAACGTCGATATGATTGGCACACAGTACCTGCAATGCCACTTCCCAAGCCGGTTGGGAAAGAGCATGAGTGTCTAATCCCAAGAACAATGGGCCAGTAATCGTATGCAGCTGGCGATAATCGGCAACGGCTTGGCAAATGACGGCAATGTGTGCGCGATTAAAGGTCTTGTTTAAGGCGCTGCCACGATGACCGGATGTACCAAAGCTGACTTGTTGAGCCTTGTTGGTCGGATCGGGCTGTTGTCGGTAAAAGGCATCCATCAAGGCATCCATGGTGATATCCTGTGTTGGTAATAAAGAGAGGCTGTGACGTTTGAATATTGAGTCGGTACAGCGAATCTCGTTATTATGCCATTAATTCATGGTTAAGCGCCTTTTGAGCCGTATGTTGACTATTTTTGGGAACTGCCTTTATGACAATCTTGGTAACCATGGCAAGCTGGGTGCGGCCGCACATCAGTGACATTGCTTTGGCGTTAGTCGCAACGCTGTTGGTGATTTTTGGTGGGACCATAAACGATGCCGTTAGGCGTATTATGCGTGGTAAAGGATTTTGGTTGCGAGTCTTGGTGTTTGTTGCATTGTGTACATTCGGTTATGGGCTGTTATCGGTTTGGTTAACCCCCATCGTCGAACAGTTTTTACGTTCGTTAAGTCCTGGCTGGTTATTGTTGACGATTGGTGGAAGTTTTGTCGGGCTGGGGATGTTGGCGCAATATTATCGCCAAGCGTAAAGGTTGTAGGTACAAAAAAAGTGGGCGGTATAAACATCCTGTCTATACCGCCGCAGCACCCATGACTTCCTAGTCTTCGTCTTCCCTATGCCATCTTGGCCATTGATCTTCCTTGACTGCGTTCCATTGCTCCCAGCCACCTTGGCCGCGCCGATCCGTTTACCTACATCCTTGCTGCTGTCCTTGTCTATCATCCAGCCGCCTACTAGCGGTTGTCCTTTTTTATCCTTATTCTTCCTGAACAACAAAGCCATTTGTTGCTGCCATCCTTGTGTGAGAAATAATAGCAACATCACCGAGAATAAATCGGATGCGGTTGTGCAAGCGGCGTGGAAGAATGCGCGTACTCGTATTTTATTTTATTTAAAATCAATGAGTTACGATTTTTGTTGGTTTCTGGAGTCATTTGTTATGCGAATTTTTCCTAAAACGCTCACGCTTCATGTGAGATATATCTCACACGGAGATGGGTTGATTTCTTACATTGGCAGCGCGGTCAAGGAGCGGAGCTGATGCCGAATCGCGAACATTCCCCTATTGTTGATGCCGTATTGGCCTCGGCCACTTGTTATCTGCCGCTCACGGCGGATGTGCTGCCGACGTTGAAGAGAGGGGTCGTGCCACTTCAGCCCATGCCTTGGTCGGCGTTGCCGTGGTTGACGGCAACAGTACGCAGCGAATCGGTTGATATTCGCGAAGAGGACTATCAAGAGTATCTGCGCATGGCTTACCAGCGTTTGCCAGCAACGGTCGCGGGGTTGTTAACGTTCGAGCAATTTGCACAACAAGCGGCGCAAAAACGATCGGAAATCGAAGAGGAGTTACGTCGACATCGCTCGGTAACAATGTCGTCTTCGCCGTCCGACGATTGGTTTGTTCAGCGATTTTTCCCCGACCCCTGTTCGTTGTCGGCATGGCAGCAAACGGCATTGGGTTTTGCCAGTGTTTGGTTAGCCATTAACGAAAAAGACTGGCCTCAGGCAAGAATTCAAGAGGTGCTGTATGGTGTTTCTGCTCCTGCGTCGTTTCCGCAGCGTGCTTATTATGATCCGGTCGATAATCGCCACTTAGAGGAGCGTCGAATAACACTACAACGCTCGCACGCTCAGCGTGTTGTTTCGATTCGCGGACAAGAACGCGCCTTGTTGCGTTTGCCTCCGAAGGCCATTCGAGGCGTGTTACTGGGCAGTGAATTATCAGCGGATTTTAACGCGGAGTTTGTGCGTTTTTGGCGATCCGATTTTCGTTATCAGCGCATCCCTGTGCTGGCTATGGTGTGGGATAACGGACAATTAACATGGCGTGAAGAGGGGGCGATGGCATGACATTGCGTGGTGATATTGGGCTGGGAGGGCGTTACTTATTGGCTGCCTTTGGCCGTTTAAATCGTCCTGGAATTCGACGCTTTGTGTTCGGCCCGTTGTTGTTGAATGCTGTGTTGTTGAGTGCCTTTGGCGTGTGGTTCTTTGGTGTGGCTGATGATGAGTTAGCGCGCATTGCGACATGGTTACCTAGCTGGCTATCGTGGTTGTACTGGCTCTTACTGCCGCTGTTGTTGTTGCTGATGATGTTGTTACTCATGTACGTTTTCAGTACGGTGTTGATGCTGATCGGCAGTCCTTTTAATGGCTTGTTAGCTGAGCAGGTGGAGCGTGAACAGGGCGCGGAGTTTCCTGCGGAATCCATGGCACACTTATTGGTGCGAACCTTTACCCGAGAACTGCGTAAATGGCGATATTTTCTACCTCGCTACCTTATCTTGGCGATATTGATGCTGATACCGGGTGTCAATTTACTCAGTCCATTGCTGTGGTTTGTTTTTACTAGTTGGGTACTGGCATTGCAGTACGTCGATTACAGCTACGACAACCATGGTGACGATTTTTTGGAAACGCGTAAGGCGTTGGCATCGCAACCGTTAACGGCGATTGGTTTTGGTGCGGTGGTGGGCGGGTTGATGTTGATACCGATCGTGAATTGGTTTGTGATGCCCAGCGCTGTGATTGCGGCCACGCAATTGCGCATCGCGTGTTTTCCACCATCATGCAAACACGCTGAAATAGACTATGCTAACAACTAGATACACTCGGAAGAGATTAGCATGGCAACATTGAATATATTGGTCGTCGACGATGCGGCATTTATCCGTGATCTAGTGAAGCGAGCCGTAAAAGAGACGTATCCGGGGTGCGGTATTCATGAAGCCGTCGATGGTCGTAAAGCCATTAGCATCATGAATAAGCTGCCGATTGATGTGGTGTTGTGCGACTGGGAAATGCCCGAAGTATCCGGAATCGAAGTATTGCAATGGATGCGCAATGACGAGCGTTATAAAACCAAGCCCTTTATGATGATCACCAGTCGTGGTGAACGCGATCATGTCATCAAAGCCGTGCAAGAAGGGGTATCGGAGTTCATTGGTAAACCATTCACTCGCGATAACTTTGTTGCCAAATTGAGTAAGTTGGTATTCAAACACCTAAAAATTCGCCCTAATGTTCCTTTGAATGCACCGCAGGCATCCGCGAGCGCAGAAGCGCTGACTGGTGCTGCACGGTCGGCGCCGGTGGCAAAACACGACTTGGGTGGTGCTTCGGTGTTGATGGGGGCTGCGCCGAGTAAAGCCGCTGCAAAACCTGATGCGGGTGCGGCCGCTTTGCTCGCCGGTCAGGCCAGCGAAGTCGTTGCCGCAGCGCCTAAGCCGAATAAGAAAGCCAATACCAAAGCGAAAGGCATTGCCAGTGTACGTTTTGGGTCAGGAAGCACCGCTAAGCTGGTGATCAAAGACATCAGTTTGCAAGAGTTGATCGGTGTTTTTCGGCGAGAAGGTGGATTGCCCGGCTTGCTGGAACAAGCGGTTCTCGACATTGTCGATCAAGACACGGGTGATGTTGCGCGCATTAATGGTTACGTGCGTATGATGCAGGCACAAGAGCCTCACCCAGACGCTGAAACCATTCAAATACTGATTCGCTATGTGGACGACGACCCTGAAAAGCTTGCCGTACTCTCACGGTTTATTGCGAAAGTACGTTAGTTGTTCACAGTGGGGGGGCTAAGCTAGCCCTCCTTGCTGGAAAAGCGATAACCCGTACCGCGCACGGTTTGGATTAAATGATCATGCTGCGCGCCAAGTGCTTTCCGTAAGCGTCGGATATGCACATCGACGGTGCGCTCTTCCACATACACATTGCCCCCCCATACTTGATCCAAGAGTTGAGCTCGCGAATAAGCACGTTCTTGATGAGTCATGAAAAATTGCAATAACCGATATTCGGTAGGGCCAATATCAATGGGTTGATCGTGTGACATGACGCGGTGACAAATTGGATCGAGTTTCAATCCACTGACTTCGATGGGTTCATCCATTCCTTGTGGCGTGGCGCGACGCAAAACCGCCTTCAAGCGCGCCACCAACTCTCGTGGTGAAAAGGGCTTGGTGATGTAATCGTCAGCGCCTGCTTCCAATCCTTGTATTTTATTATCTTCTTCACCTTTCGCGGTGAGCATAATAATAGGGATGTCGGCTGTCATGTCATCACGTTTTAGGCGTCGAGCAAATTCGATGCCGCTGGTGCCGGGTAGCATCCAGTCGAGCAAAATCATATCGGGTTTGTTGTCGATCACGAGCGCGTGTGCATCCTGGGTGTTAGCGGCCTCGATGCAATCGTAGCCTGCCATGCCGAGCGCCACCGCGATCATCTCGCGGATAGAGGCTTCATCGTCGACCACCAAAACTTTTTTACCGACTTTACTCATAAGCGTCACGTCATTGTCACAATAGCAGATAGATCGCTATTACACGGTGTGAATGTTACAAACGTATGACACGTGTATCAGTAAATAAGGAAAAATAAACCGCCGTGCAGAAATCACCTTAGGTGACTGGCACCTAAGGTGTATTGGGCCGGTTAGTTCAAATCGAAACGATCGGCGTTCATCACTTTCACCCAAGCATTGGCGAAGTCGTGTACGAACTTCGCCCGATTGTCGTCTTGGGCATACACTTCAGCGTACGAACGCAGTATCGAGTTGGAACCAAATACCAAGTCTACTCGGGTGGCGGTCCAGCGGGTTTTGCCACTGTGCCGCGCTACGATGTTGTAGAGGTTTTTGCCGACCGGTTCCCAGCGGTAATTCATGTCGGTGAGGTTCACGAAGAAATCGTTGCTCAACACACCCACCCGGTCAGTGAGCACGCCGTGCAATGTCTCGTTGTGATTGGTGCCCAGCACGCGCATACCGCCAATCAACGCCGTCATTTCAGGCGCGGTCAGCCCCATCAGTTGCGCGCGGTCGAGTAACATTTCTTCTGGCGTGACGACGTAGTCTTTTTTCACCCAGTTACGGAAGCCGTCGTGTAACGGCTCCAGTACGTCAAATGACTCGGCATCGGTCATGTCTTCAGAGGCATCACCACGACCCGGTGCGAATGGCACCGTGATCTTTACACCAGCATCGTTAGCGGCTTTTTCCACCGCCGCAGTGCCGCCCAACACAATCAGGTCGGCCATGCTGATCGGTTTTGCCAACTTGGCCTGAATGCCTTCCAGCACCTTCAGCACTTTCTGCAGGTGGGCGGGTTCGTTGCCTTCCCAGTCTTTTTGCGGTGCCAAACGAATGCGTGCGCCATTGGCGCCCCCTCGTTTGTCAGAACCGCGGAAGGTTCGGGCGCTGTCCCAAGCCGTAGCAACCAATTCGGACACGCTCAGGCCAGAGGCCAGGAGGGTGTTTTTAATATCGGTAATGTCTGCATCGCTCAGGGTGTAGCTAACGGCTGGAATCGGGTCTTGCCAGATCAGATCGTCAGCGGGAACGTCCGAACCTAAGTAACGAGATTTTGGCCCTAAATCACGATGGGTTAGTTTGAACCAGGCACGCGCAAAGACCTCGTCGAAATACGCTGGGTCGTTATAGAAACGCTCGGAAATTTTACGGTATTCTGGGTCCATTTTCATGGCCATATCAGCATCGGTCATGATGGGGTTATGACGAATGGACGGATCTTCCACATCGGTCGGTTTGTGTTCTTCCTTGATGTTGATGGGTTCCCATTGCCAGGCACCGGCAGGACTTTTTTTCAATTCCCAATCGTAATTCAATAAGAGATCAAAATAGCCGTTATCCCATTGCGTTGGGTTTGTCGTCCAAGCACCTTCAATACCACTGGTGACGGTATCGCGGCCGACGCCACGGGATGTGTGATTATTCCAGCCTAAGCCTTGCTCATTCACATCGGCGGCTTCCGGCTCTGGCCCCAAGTCGGCGGCATTGCCATTGCCATGACACTTGCCAACGGTGTGACCGCCCGCGGTTAAGGCGACCGTTTCTTCGTCGTTCATCGCCATGCGAGCGAAGGTAATGCGAACATCATGGGCGGTTTTCAGTGGATCGGGCTTGCCGTCCACACCTTCTGGGTTCACGTAAATGAGCCCCATCATGACCGCCGCCAGTGGGTTTTCTAAGTCACGTTCACCGGAGTAGCGTGAGCCCTCAGCACCGGAGGTGGCTAGCCATTCTTTTTCGGAGCCCCAGTAGGTGTCTTTTTCTGGGTGCCAAATGTCTTCGCGACCTCCAGCAAAACCAAAGGTTTTAAAGCCCATCGACTCATAAGCCATATTGCCGGCCAGAATCATCAGGTCGGCCCAGGAAAGGCTGTTGCCGTATTTCTTTTTGATTGGCCACAGCAGGCGTCGCGCTTTATCGAGGTTGGCGTTATCGGGCCAGCTATTAATAGGAGCAAAGCGCTGATTGCCGGTGCCAGCACCACCACGACCATCGGCAATGCGATACGTCCCCGCACTGTGCCAGGCCATGCGAATCATTAACCCGCCATAGTGTCCCCAGTCGGCTGGCCACCAGTCTTGGCTCTCGGTCATCAGGGCTTTTAGGTCGGCTTTAACCGCGTCCAAGTCGAGTTTTTTGAAGGCTTCGGCGTAGTTGAAATTTTCCCCTAATGGGTTGGTTTTGCGGTCATGTTGGTGAAGAATGTCGAGATTAAGATTCTTTGGCCACCAATCCATATTGGAATGGCCGTTTGCGGTATTGCCACCGTGCTGAATGGGGCATTTTCCAGTGGTCGTCATACAGTATCTCCCTAGGCTGGGTCGTACGAATAAGCAGGCTTGACATCAATGCGGAAAATCGATGTGTGCCTTTCAGCCTAGAGCAGCGTTGCATAACTAGCAAGTTATGCCGTGGTGTAGTGAACAATAAAGCCAAGCCAGACAATGCATCCAAACCAATGACTCGCCCGAAATACACGGAAACAGGTGTCACGCTGGCGCTGACGAATCTGCCAAACCTGCCATGCCATAAACAACGCACCCAACAAACAGGCAACGGCATACCATCCGCTTAAGGACAACTGCCCGCCCAGCAACCAGAGACACACGATGGTTAACGCGTATAGCAGGGCAATCATAAAGACATCCAAGTCACCGAACAGAATCGCGGTCGATTTCACACCAATGTGAATGTCGTCGTCGCGGTCGACCATGGCATAAATGGTGTCGTAAGCGACGGTCCATGCCAGATTGGCGGCGTACAATAACCAAAGTGTCGCAGGTAATTCGTTACTTTCTGCGGCATACGCCATGGGAATAGACCAAGAAAAGGCAGCGCCCAAAAACAGCTGTGGCAGATGAGTATGGCGTTTCATAAAGGGGTAAATGGCCGCCAGTACAAGACCAATCAATGACAGTGCCATCGTCAACGGATTGGTCAATAACACCAGCACAAACGCCATTGTGCACAAGACACTGAAGCCGATGAGTGCGTGCTTGGCCGACAAGCGCCCCGTTGCCAGAGGGCGATGTTGCGTGCGCTTTACATGGCCATCCACATGACGGTCTGCGTAGTCATTGATCACACAGCCTGCTGAGCGCATGACAATCACTCCGAGTGTGAAAATAATGAGGTTTTGCCAGCCTGGCATGCCCTCGGCGGCCAGCCAGAGCGCCCAGTAGGTTGGCCATAACAACAATAACGTGCCAATGGGTTTATCGAGTCGCAATAATTGCACCCAATCTAGCCATGTGGGCCAAACGCGATCCAAATGAGTCGTTAACCAAAGCATAGAGTGTTATCCACGTATTGCTGCGGCACGGCAGCAACCAATAAAACGCACATTATGCCTGTTTCATTGCCGTTGTTGAATGCGTCAGCTGCATGATGGCCACGTTGAACCATTCAGAGACCATTAATGGCTTGCCATGCACGCGAAAAACCGAATAACGCCCCCATGGGTATTCACGGCGGGTTTTATCGAACGAGGCTCGTAGTGGTGTGCGCTGCAATGACGGTTGTTTGAACAAATAACTGCCCAACGAACGATTGCCCAGGTGTTTTAAACGCACGTCAGCGCCACGCAAGGTGGTATCTGGAATGGCTGTGCGTGCGATCACCACCGCGTGTTGGTCAACGTACAGTACGACATCGCGTACCCAAACTCGTTGAGCATCGGATAAACCCAGCATGCGCTGTTCCAGTGGTGATGGACGCGTATGGCACTCACGGATGACGTGCACTCGAAAACGGCCGGGTGCGGCATGAATCAGTCTGGCGGTGAGAGAGCCTCGATCGAGCAACCAAGATCGCCATGGTGTCGGTATGCTATTGGGCAAACGATGATGTCGTAGTGACCAAGAGGGCAGGGCCGCATGCTGTAACGGCAATGGAATGATTGATGCGTTCATGGCCGCGAAGCATGCGATAACTGTGCTGGGTTAGCAAGTGTTGGTCGATGCGTTTGTGTCGTTGCCCGTAATTGACCGTTGATTTTATGGGCGCGGCACTTTAGTTTACTGGCTCTTTGACCGTGATAGCGAATTAGGAAAATAACCATGAAAAAGTGGCAATGTGTAGTGTGTGGTTGGATTTATGATGAAGCGGCCGGAGCGCCCGAAGAAGGCTTGGCGCCGGGTACGCGCTGGGAAGATGTCCCCGATGATTTTATTTGTCCTGACTGCGGTGTCGGCAAAGACGATTTTGAAATGGTTGAAATTTAACCATCACTGACGCTGCATTCTTTGCAGCGTTTTTTTGACCTCAACATACGATAAGGCATTTTCATGACTGCGAACACGTCTCCCATTGTGGTGATCGGCACAGGTTTGGCCGGATATAACCTTGTCAAAGAGCTGCGCAAACTCGACAGCGAACAACCCATTTTAATGATCACGGCGGACGATGGTCGCAACTACTCTAAGCCGATGTTATCGACGGGCTTTGGTAAAAACAAAAATGCCGATGAGTTGGCAATGGCAACCGCTGCTGACATGGCTGCCCAGCTCAATGTGGTGATTCGTACTCATACGCAAGTCACTGGCATCGATACGGACGCCCACACACTCTTTATTGGCGAAGAGCCCGTTAGCTATGACAAATTGGTGTTGGCTTGGGGCGCCGAGGTCATTGCACCGAGAATCAATGGTGATGCCGATGAGTGCATTTTCTCCATTAACGATTTAACCGATTATGCGCAGTTCCGAGCCGCGGCGGCAGGGAAAAAACGTGTTCTTATTATGGGGGCGGGGCTGATCGGCTGTGAATTTGCCAATGACATGCTCAGTGCCGGATTCGATATCGATGTCGTCGCGCCTTGTGATCAGCTCATGCCGTCCCTCTTGCCAGAACCCGTGGCGAATGCGGTGCAACAGGCATTGCGTGAGCAAGGTGTGCGCTTTCATCTTGGCCCGTTGGTAACGAATGCCATCAAACAGGATGACGGTGTGCATGTTACGCTCAGCAACGGCGAGCACTTGGTGGTTGATGTCATTGTCTCGGCCATTGGCTTACGCCCGCGCTTGGACTTAGCGGTGAAAGCCGGTTTGACCACCAATCATGGGGTGGTCGTGGATCGGTTATTGCAAACATCGGCGGCGGATGTGTATGCGCTGGGTGACTGTGCCGAGGTGGAAGGCTTGGTCTTGCTGTATGTGTTACCACTAATGACCGCCGCACGTACCTTGGCGAAAACCCTCAGTGGTACGCCGACGTCTGTTGTGTATGGCGCGATGCCCGTGACGGTGAAAACACCGGCTTTACCGCTGGTGGTTTCTCCTCCAGCCAAAGGCGCACAAGGTCAGTGGCAAATTGACGCAGATGGTGTGGATGTTCAGGCGGAATATCGCGATGTCGATGGACATTTGCTCGGATACGCTTTGACCGGAAGCAAACTAATCAATAAAGTAGCACTCAACAAGGAGTTACCGGCATTGTTGCCATAACTCGATTGTTGAAACTGGCCAGAAGGCCATTGCCTATTTAAGAACAAGGAATATTGCCATGCGTAAACCTGAGTTGGCTGCGGCCATTGCAGAAAAAGCCGATCTGAGCAAAGAAAAAGCGGCCGAAGTATTGAATGTGATTACGGATCAAATCAGCAAAGCGCTGAGTGAAGGTGACAGTGTCAGCTTGATTGGTTTTGGTACGTTTGAAGTACGTCAACGTGCAGAGCGTCAGGGTAAGAACCCACAAACGGGTGCACCGATCACCATCGCGGCGGCCAAAGTACCTGCCTTTAAACCAGGCAAAGCGTTGAAAGAGTCTGTGCAATAAGCGCGTTACAGGCAGAGCAGCTCACCCGAGAGTGGGTGAAGCAGCTGGTGATAGGCGAAGGGTTGTGCCCCTTCGCACATCCGGTCTTTGATCGGATGCCCATTCATGTCTCAGCCGAGAGTGACCTTGAGCGTGTAACTCATGCGTTGATGGATCTCTTGCAACAGATGGCTGAAGCCGATTCGAATGAATTACCCACCGCGTTGTTTGTCAGCACTCATTGCTTGCATGATTTTCATGAGTATTGGCATTGGGTCGAAATTTGTGAGCGTTTATTGCAGCAAATGGGATACGAAGGCTTATTGCAGCTGGCTACGTTTCACCCAAATTATGTGTTTGCTGGTGAAGACGAAGAGGACATGAGTCATTACACCAATCGCTCCCCCTATCCTATGTTGCACATCATTCGTGAAGCCGATATTGAGCAGGCGCTAGCGACCATTGAGTATCCCGAACGAATACCCGAGCGAAATCAACGACATTTGCGCCGATTAGGCCGAGAAGGGCTATTAAAGGTGATGCCATCTCTGGCAAAATCACGCGTCTTTCACGAACAGGAATAACCATGTTGAAATTTCGTCTCTTATTGTGGGCCTTGAGCCTGCTTATGAAAAAAGCCGCTAAGAAAAACCCGAACTTCCAGCAGCAAATCGCGGGCAAAGACATTGGCTTCCAAATCCAGACGGCCGATGGTGCTATCGTGCGTCAGTTTGTGATTGCCAATGAGCGTGTGAAGAGTCGCGCTAAGGCATTGTCGGAGCCGGCGTTTACCATTGCCTTTAAAGATCAGGATACGGGTGTGCGTATCATGACGTCGAAAGACAAAAATGCGTTCATGAAGGCCATCCAAGAAAAAGACATTCAGGTCAGCGGTGATTTATCGCAGTTCATGTGGTTCCAAGGTGCGATGAAGCACTTAAAAAACAAAAAGAAAGGCTAGGGTCTTTCACACCAAGCTAGGGTGAAGCCATGTCGTTAACGCGTCAAATAGTGATTGCCATGATCGCTGCCATTGTATTGGGCAGCGTGGCGCAAGTTCTGTTGATCACGTACAGCGATCATGAAACCCTCGCATGGCTGTTGCGTGATGTGCTGGCGGATGGCGTCTTTTACCTCGGTGGTAAAATCTTCATGGCCAGCATTATGGTGTTGGTGGTGCCGCTCGTTTTTGTCTCGTTAGTCTGCGGCGTCTGTCATCTGGGTGATCAGCTGTCATTGGGGCGAATCAGTGTCAAAGCCATTGGTTTGTATCTCATCACCACCGGTATTGCGATCAGCTTGGCATTGGGATTGGCGAACGTCATCAATCCCGGTATTGGCGTTGAGATCTCCTCCGACGTGGAATACGTAGCGCCGCCCCCAGTGTCGTTATTGGATACGCTCGCCAATATCTTTCCAACCAATCCGTTTCAAGCGATGACCGAAGGCAAAATGCTGCAGGTGATTGTTTTTGCGCTATTGATTGGCATTGCCATTGCGCACGCGGGTGCTGCTGGTGAACGCATTGCTGCACAGTTTACGGATTGGAATGCGGTACTGATGAAGCTGGTGACGATATTGCTGTCATTTGCGCCTTATGGCGTCTTTAGCTTGTTGTTTCCGTTGTTTGCAGATCAGGGCATTGGTGTTGTCGGTGATCTGGCTAAGTACATGATGACGGTGACGCTGGTGCTTCTGATACATGCATTTTTTGTTTATCCACTCATATTGACGCTGCTGACCCGTCTCTCTCCTTGGCCTTTTGTGCAAAAAATGCGCTCAGTGCAATTGTTTGCCTTTAGCACAGCGTCCAGTACGGCCACCATTCCTGTGACATTGCGCAACGCTGAACACCGTTTGGGTGTGAATACTCGAGTAGCGTCTTTTGTCATTCCTCTTGGGGCTACCATTAACATGGATGGCACGGCCATTATGCAGGGGGTCGCGACGGTCTTCATTGCGCAAGCCTTTGGTCTGGAACTGAGTTTGTTGGATTATGCTATGGTGGTGATCACGGCCATGTTGGCGTCGATTGGTACCGCTGGTGTGCCGGGGGTTGGTTTGATTACGCTGGCCATGGTGTTGCAGCAAGTCGGATTGCCGCTGGAGGGCATAGCCATGATTGTTGGCGTTGATCGGATCTTGGATATGATGCGTACCGCCGTGAACGTGACGGGTGATAGCGTGGTGGCGGTGACCGTCGCACACAGTGAAGGGTCTCTCAATATCACTCAATATCAACATTCAGATGCAGGAGAAGTTCGGTGATGAAAAAGAGTGCGATGTATGCACTGATGGTGGTGTTAACGGTCGTTGCGTTGCCGTTACAGGCCAATGTCCCAGCCCAGAACACCTTGTTGCCGGATGAACCGCACCTTGTGGCGCCTGAAGCGGTCAATGAGACAACGGACGATCGTGAGCAAACAGCGTGGCTCGTGTATCAAAACAACATATTGGATTTATCCGGTTTGCTGGGGTTATCACAGCAAGCACGGCATGTGGCGCAGCAGGTGCTGAATGAACAGCAAGCGCCATTGGGTTTGCAGTATCGTGTCGTCAGTCGCTTGGCGCAACACTGGTCGCCAACGCAAATCAGTGAGCAGTTACGACAGGTACTGGCGGATGAGGAACCCGCATGGCAGGCCTTGCAAGAGGCGCTGGTACAGCCGCGCATGACGCGAGCTCGACAATTAGAACAGCAGGCCATTCAAGCGCAAGCCAGTGACGATTACCGTGCATATATTGCACGATTGCGTGCTCAGCCGCCCATGCAAGAGCGGCAACAATTGATCGCCGAATTGGATCGGGCGATGCACTTTTCGGCCTTGATGCAGCGAACTCGACAAGGCGTGTACCCACACTTGCAGGCGGTGCTTAGCGACTGGCAGCCAGAGGCAAATTGGCCACAGCAATTACAACAGCAAGTGCACGAATTTTTGTTGTATGTTCATCGCCGAACGTCCAATGAGGAATTGCAGGCGCTGATTATCGAATACCGACAGGCACCGTTGCAGCAGTGGTTGCAGGCGGTGCAGCGTCAGTTACCGCAAGCGGGGTAAGCCGATGTTGGACGGCGCGGTGGTTAGGCCGCGTTGGTCAGCATGCTCACCATCTCGTCCAAATTGTCGCGCTTGGCCAACACATTGGCGGTGATTTCATCCACTTGCTCTTCGCGCAGGGCCAGTGCGTCCAGTACCGTGGGCTCACAACGTTCAAATGGACCATCCCCGAAACCGTGTCGACGTAAACTGCGACTGGCAACGTACAGTAAATGCGCGTAATCCGCATGATCGCCGGTGTACATGGGGTTGTGTTGGTGGCGAGTTGCCAGCACCAATTCATCGGGCATGTGCCATTGTTGCATTAGGCAGCCAGAAACCTGTTCGCGCGTCATGCCAAGCAGATGCCGCTCAATATAGAGGCGGTTGATGTGTGGGTTGGCTTCGATATGGCGGTTAATCAACGAAAATTGGGGTGGAAAGATATGCCCCAACACCAGATAGCCAAAGTTATGCAGCAACCCACAAAGGTAGGCTAAGCCCGCGTTCGGACGATGGCGGCTTGGCATGGCGCGTACCAACTCGCCGCACAAGGTGGCCGTCACCACGGCTTGTTGCCAGTAGGGGGCATAACCATGTGGGCCCGACTTTGGTACGGATATCGAGCGACCAAGCGCTAAGCCCAATGCCAAATTGATCACCAAGTCAAAGCCCAGAACGCGCAGCACGGCATCTTCGACCGTTTTTACTTCGCCGCGTACCCCATAATACGGTGAACGTGCCCAACTCACGACCTGAGCGGCCATGCCGGGATCCATTTCAACGGCTTGCGCTAATGATACGGTATCGGCTTTCGGGTCGACACGCAGCTCAATGATGCGTTTAGCGGTTTCGGGTAGTGGCGGCAAATCCAAGGTTTCTGCCAATCGCTGACGAATCCGTAACGGGGTGAATTGTTGAATAGCGGCATGCACGTCATCCAGATCTTGATGCGCATTGAGGTGATGAACGTCGGTTGTTAATGAGGCGCTGTAATTGCCAATTTGCGAGCTGGTTGTGTGCTGGCGGAATGTCTCGCCGCTGATTTTCTGCCAAGGCTGATTTTCATCGGTAATGATGAATAGCTCGGGCTGTTGTAACAGGTGCTCGTCAACCAAACTGTCCATGTTCGGTAACGCTGTCAGCTCGCTGAGCTTATGTCTCTGCTTAATGCGTTCCAATTCATCGTGCGTGAGGGCCGAAAACTGCCGACCCAGCTGCAAGGCTAGTTGGTTTAAATCGAGCATACGATTGCCCGGCACCAACACCTGAACCTGTCCATGGGCGTCTTGTAAGTAAATCGTGTTGATGACGTTACCCGAGTATGAGGCAGGAGGATTGCTTTGCATAAGGTACATGTGCTCCTCGTCATGGTGTTGACGGTGTCGAGAGTGAAGACGTTCAAGTGCTTTGCTAAAAAAGGCAGGTAGGGTCATCGTTAGGGTCCATCCCAAATCAATCACTGGACAATGACTATAGACCAACTTTTGCCACAACCCAATGATTGTACGCTAAACGGTCTTATTCTGCGGATAAGAAAACGATGGCGGAGGACAGCAGGAAGGAATGCGCAGTGACAGGTGTTATGCCACTGCGCGCAAGGAAAGGCTAAACCGTGTTAGACAACGCCTTGTGCCAGCATGGCTTCGGCCACTTTAACGAAACCTGCGATGTTGGCGCCGTCTGAGTAGTTCACTGTACCGTCTGGGCGAGTGCCGTAACGTAAACAAGCGCGATGGATGCCTTGCATGATTTCCAACAAGCGACGATCCACTTCTTCTGACGTCCACGATAGGCGCATGGCGTTTTGGCTCATTTCCAGGCCCGATGTGGCAACACCACCGGCATTGCTGGCTTTACCTGGGGCATACAGCACCCCATTGCCTTCAAAGATCGCGATGGCTTCGGCGGTACACGGCATGTTCGCGCCCTCGGCCACGCAGATAACACCGTTAGCCAGCAGCGCCTTGGCATCGTCGCCTTGCAGTTCGTTTTGAGTAGCGCACGGCAAAGCCACTTCCATCGGAATGTGCCAAGGTGTTTTGCCTTCAATGAATTCGGCACCGACGGCCTCGGCGTATTCTTTTACACGACCGTACTGCTCATTTTTGATTTTCATCAGCAAGGCCAGTTTTTCCGGTGTGAAGCCTTCGGCGTCGTGTACCGTGCCGGATGAGTCCGAAATGGTGATAACGTGGGCGCCAAGATGCAACGCTTTTTCGATGGCGTATTGAGCCACGTTACCCGAGCCAGACACACCGACTTTTAAGCCTTCCATTGAACGACGTGTGTGGCGCAGCATTTCTTCGGCGAAATACACCGTGCCGTAGCCGGTCGCTTCTGGGCGAATCAACGAGCCACCAAAGGTCAAACCTTTACCTGTGAATACGCAATCGGAGCGGTTGGTGATTTTTTTCAACATGCCGGTCATGTAGCCAATTTCACGACCACCGACGCCGATGTCACCGGCAGGTACGTCGGTATCGGAACCAATGTGGCGATACAGTTCGGTAATGAACGACTGGCAGAAACGCATGATTTCGCCACGGCTCTTACCTTTAGGATCAAAGTCAGAGCCGCCTTTACCACCGCCCATTGGCAGTGTCGTTAACGCGTTTTTGAAGGTTTGCTCAAACGCCAAAAACTTCAGTACCGACTGATTCACCGACGGATGGAAGCGCAAACCGCCTTTATACGGGCCAATGGCCGAATTATGTTGAATGCGGAAACCACGGTTAACGTGCGTTTCGCCATTGTCATCAACCCAAGACACACGGAACTGAATAATGCGCTCGGGTTCGATCAAACGGTCCAGCAATCCATGCTCGGCATAACGGGGGTTTTCGGCGATGAAGGGCCATAGGCTTTCCATCACTTCGGCAACGGCTTGCAGGTATTCTGGTTGACCTGGATCTCGTTGAGCGACGTAATCTAAGAACTCATGCACAGATTGATAACGCATAATCGACCTCATTTAAACAACGGACAATCGGTATAAGCCGTTACAGAACGGAATGGCTTACTGAAAAAGGCGGACATTCTTGCCAAAAAAAAGACGAAATGAAATTTTTATTTAACAAACTTGACAAACTTTTTTAATTTGCACCATCGAGGTGCGGCAATCGTGGCGATAATTGGATAGGGCACAGATTTGGTGCATTTTTAGGGTGGTGGGTTTGAGGCTGGCGCTGCCAGCCTTTGACGTTGCGTTGTTGCTTGGTGAGTGAGTCGGTATTGGTTAAATAGGAAAAAAACAACGTGTTATGCGTGAAGGGTCTTTAGTTCATCCAAGGCCGCCTGTGCCAAAAATCCAGATCGACTACCGTAGCGCGGATTGGATGACACGATTTCATCAATGCGTTTGATGAGACGTTCAGGCAAAGTGACGTTGATTTTTTGCGACTTTCCTAAGTAAGGGGTGATGTCAACGTCTACCAGCGCCCATACGCGGTCGGCATATTCTGGATTTTTCCGGTGCTCCTCGATCGAACCAGCGTCTGGTACTGGGTCTCCTTCTTCAAATAAAAACTCCATATAGCCTTTTAGTGCTTCATGAGCGTTTTCAATCGCTTCATCGAGTGTGTCTCCGGCAGAAAGGCAACCTGGAATGTCAGGAAATTCTACGCCGTACGCTTGTGTTTCGTTGCCAATTTCAATTGCTATGGGGAATTTCATGGTTAGTCCCTCAAGGTGCTTTTCGTGGTGTATTTGTTCGTACGTTCTATATGGTCCACCAATTTGTATGGCCGGTGGTTCAGTGCAATAGGCTCAAGTTAGAGCTGAGCCTGCCGTCTAATCGACTGGATTGTTTTGGGTGGCAAATCTTTTTTAGGGTGTGGCACCGTCACTTTTCCAGTTTTGGTCGTATGCTTGTAGTAATGATGAGAACCCCTTACCCCAATAAGTTGCCATCCATCCGCTTCAAGTTCTTTGATGATCATTCGGCTGTTCAATCGCCCCTCCCTTTTAGGCAGTAGCCATTCCATTTGGTATTGGGGTTATTATAACCCTCGCTATGCCTTCGTCAAGCAGCTATAGCTCCTATAACTCTAGGTTTTCGCTGCGTACAAGTCTTTCTCACTCACTTGGGAGTTACCCAATGCTGTCTTGCGCTGGATGGGTATTAGCGATCATGCCGACTTGGGCGAGCGCGACGGCCAGAATAATATCATGGCAATTGGTCGAGCAGGCGCGGGAGCGCCGGGATTGATGAAAGGTGCGCCAAAAGGCAAAGATGGTGGCGGCGAGGGTGGCGGCGAGGGTGGCGGCGATGGAAAAGAAAAAGGCGGGGAAGGAAAAGAAAAGGAAAAGCCTAAAACGCCTCGT
>JACUUC010000060.1 GCA_014859445.1 Bacterioplanes sp. | reverse complement strand
GTACGGTTCTGTAAGAGGGATGAGGCGGCAACGCCTCACCCTACTTGATATGCACATTTTACACGGGCGTGTAGGGCAATTAGGCCACGATGATGGCGGTGAATGTCAATTCGATATGGACAGACGTTTCCTATCCGTGTAACTTTTCCCCTATAGGTTCCTTTTTGGAACTCATTTTCAGAACTCATTTTGAGGTGAGTATGTCAGTCAAAAAATCGACCATCCCAGTATCGTTTCCTGTGCGCCGCATGGATTATGAATTCGACAATATGCCAAAGTACTGGTGTGATAATGAGCCATCACTGACTCATTACTTCACGGGTATGTCGACTTTGTTTCCAGAAGGCGAGTCGTACTTTGTGCGTTCCGTGAGGGCGCTTCGTGATCAAGTCAAAGCCAATGCATCGTTAGATCGTGATATCGGTGCATTCATTGGGCAAGAGGCCATGCACTCGAAAGAGCATCATGCCTTTCATGTCAGTGCCGAGCGCCATGGGCTTGATCCTCAGTCGCTGGAAAGAATCACCGGCAACGTCTTGAAGCTGATCGAGCGAGTGTTCCCTAAAAAGTGGAATTTACTCGTTACCGTCGGACTAGAGCATTACACCGCAGTACTCGTGTGCACCATGATGGAAAACACACACGAGCTGATGCAGGATGAAACGATTCGCAATCTGTGGTTATGGCACAGCATTGAAGAAACCGAACACAAGGCGGTGGCGTATGACATGTATCAATATTTGTATGGCAGTGGCCCTATGGCCTATCTTCCGCGAGTGATCCTCTATACGCTCAGCTTGTTCCTCATTACATTGCTGTCGAATTATTGCCTTGTGGTGTTAATGAAACGTGATAAGCAGTTATTTAACGTCAAATCTTGGTGGCGTTTTACCAAGTTTGCGGTAAAACACTACGTTAAATTCACACCGAAATTTTTGAGCTATTACCGCTTTGATTTTCATCCGAACGATGTCGATGAATCGGCATTAGTGGCTGAAACCAAAGCCCGTATCGGCTTGGATGCTGCCACAGCCGCATCCGCATCGTAAAGACAATGAACCACTAAGGAGACAAGAATAATGAATTTGAAAACCATGACGGGTTTGGAAGTCATGCAAGCGTTTACGAATGGGCACATTCCTGCGCCAGGAATTGCCAAAACCATCCCAATGACGCCAGTTACGGTAGAGTATGGCCGTATTGTGTTTCATGCGATTGCCGATGCCAGCCACAGTAATCCGCTGGGCGGTGTTCATGGTGGTTTTGCCGCCACGGTGTTGGATTCGGTAACGGGATGTGCCACGCACACGACGTTAGAAGCCGGTGAAGCCTATGGCACAACGGATTTGAACATCAAAATGTGCCGACCTATGCCGTTCAACAAAACGCTCATCGGAGAAGGAAAGGTCATTAACAAAAGCAAGTCGTTGGTGATCTCGGAGGGGTATCTTCGTGATGAGGATGGCAAGCTGTATGCGCATGCCACGGCCACTAACATGATTATTCGTTGAGACAAACAGCCCGGTGTACCGGGCTGATTGCTTTCACGGCGTTAGTTTTCAATACCTTACTTTAGAAAAATCCGAGTGGGCTGGTGCTGTAGCTGACCAACAAATTTTTCGTTTGTTGGTAATGCTCAAGGGCGACCTTGTGAGTTTCGCGGCCAATGCCCGATTTTTTGTAACCGCCAAAGGCGGCGTGTGCAGGGTAAGCGTGGTAGCAGTTAGTCCACACACGACCGGCTTGAATGCCACGACCCACCCGATAGGCGCGATTCATGTCCCGCGTCCAAACACCGGCCCCCAAACCAAACTCGGTATCATTGGCGATGGCCAATGCCTCGGCTTCGTCTTTAAACGTGGTCACACTGATGACCGGCCCAAAAATTTCTTCTTGGAACACCCGCATTGAATTGTGCCCCTTGAATACCGTGGGCTGAATGTAGAAACCAGCTTGCAAATCGCCATCCAGTTGTTCGGCTGCACCACCAATCAGCACTTCGGCACCTTCGTTTTTACCAATGTCGATGTAGCTCATAATGCGGTCGTATTGTTCTTTTGAGGCTTGCGCACCGACTTGCACCTCGGTATCCAGTGGATTGCCACGCTTGATGGTTTTCGCGCGCTCGATGACCTTGGCAATGAACTCGTCGTAGATGCTCTCTTGCACCAAGGCGCGAGAAGGGCAGGTACAGACTTCCCCTTGGTTGAAGAACGCCAGCACCATGCCTTCCACGGCTTTGCTGAGGTAATCGTCTTCGTGCGCCATGACGTCGGCAAAATACACATTGGGCGATTTACCACCCAACTCAACGGTACTGGGAATCAACGACTCCGCCGCACAGCGTAAAATGTGCTGGCCAACCGGCGTTGAGCCAGTAAAAGCCAATTTGGCAATGCGCGTGCTGGTGGCTAACGCTTGTCCGGCTTCTTCACCCAAGCCATTAACAATGTTCACCACACCGGGCGGCAGCAAATCGCCGATTAACTCCATCAGCACCAAAATGGACGCTGGGGTTTGCTCGGCCGGTTTCATGACCACGCAATTGCCCGCCGCTAGGGCAGGGCCTAATTTCCACGCGGCCATCAAGATCGGGAAGTTCCACGGAATGATTTGCCCCACCACACCCAATGGTTCATGCACGTGATACGACACCGTGGTTTCATCCAGTTCGGCCATGCTGCCTTCTTGGGCGCGCAAACAGCCCGCAAAATAGCGAAAGTGATCAATGGCTAAAGGAATGTCGGCGGCTAAGGTTTCACGCACGGCTTTGCCGTTATCCCACGTTTCGGCGACCGCCAGTAATTCCAAATGTTGCTCCATGCGATCGGCAATGCGCAGCAACACATTCGAGCGTTCGGCAGCGGCCGTTTTGCCCCATGCCTCGGCGGCGGCATGAGCGGCATCGAGCGCTTTGTTAATGTCGGCGGCATCGGAACGTGCCACTTGGCAAAACACCGCGCCATTCACTGGGCTGACGTTGTCCATATAACGGCCATTGACCGGAGGCACAAACTCGCCCCCGATGTAATTGCCATATTGGGCTTGAAACTGAACGATTGAGTTGGGTTGTCCTGGATTGGCATAAATCATCATCGTACTCCGTTGTTGTTATTGTGCACCGCGTTGAGTGCTGTACTTCGGTATTAGACCAAAGTCACGAATCGGTCATACGACGTGGCTTTGGTGTTGTCAGCCTTTAGCCTATGTGATCTATTAGCCAATCAACTTGCACGAAAATCCGTAACACTGCTCTCTGCGTCCCGATTTTGCTGTTGCTCGAGATGGTTGAGTGGGTGTTGCTTGTCAAGGTTGGGCAGATGATGGGAATAACAACAAAAAAGCACACATTGGCGACGCTGGCCCAGACACATCGGGCGGGTATCGAACCGCAGCGCTTGATTGAAAACCGCACTGTGTACGCCTGTCAGATGGCCGAACTGTCGGTTTACGATACGTTTGAGGCGGCCGAGCGGGTCAGGCTGCACGCGGGCGAATTACTGTACTGTGGCATGATGACAGGGCGTAAAATCATGCACAGCAAAAATAACGACGCCACCCTGTTTTTACCGCATGAATCGTTTGTGGTGGCGCCGGGCGAATACGTGGATATTGATTTTCCCGATGCCAGCCAAAGCCAACCCACCACCTGCATGACACTGGAAATACCGCGCGACACACTGCGCAAAGTGTGCGATCAACTCAATCAAGTGAGTCAGCGCCCCAAAGCGCTGGGCGAGTGGCAAGCGGATGAAACCTCGTTGCATCTGATGCACACCGAAGCTACTCAACAACTGCTGGAACGGATTGTCGCCAGCTACGTCGCCAAAGAAGCCGATTGCGATTTGGTGCTGAACTTTGGCGTGAACGAGCTAGTGGCACGATTGCTGCGCCAGCAAGGACGCGATTTTTTACTGCGCTGCATGCAGCAAGACCCTCAGCAATCGGCGTTGGTGCAAGTGCTGTCGTACATTGAAGAACACCTTACCGTGCCATTAGACATCGAAAAACTCGCCAAAATTGCCTGCATGTCGCGGACGAAACTGTATCAACAATTCAAAAACAGCCTAGGCTGTAGCCCGGCGGAATACCATCAGCAACGCCGATTAGAAAACGCCTGCGAGCACATTCGCCGTGGACACAGTATCACCACCGTCAGTTACGAACTGGGGTATGCCAACCCCAGCCATTTTACCCGACGCTTTCACCAACAATACGGCATGACCCCCAGCGAATTTGCGACACAAGCCGGACTTCGCTAGGTGCCTTGACGCCTTAATCGCGCTGATACAAGGCTTCAATTGTGCTGGTGGCAATGCTATTGGCGTTAATCATAAAGCCCGCTAACGCACCGGATGCATTCTCGGGCAAATCCAGCGTTTCAACCGACAACGCATGAACCGTAAAACGATAACGGTGCACACCGTGCCCAACTGGCGGACACGCACCACCAAAGCCCCGAATGCCGTAATCGTTATTCACATGATGACTGCCTGCAGGGGCTAAATCGCCTTGAGCGCTGCCCGCATTGGTGACCAGTTCCGTCACGTTGGCCGGAATGTTCACCAACTGCCAGTGCCACCAACCGCTGCCTGTTGGCGCATCTGGATCGTAGGCGGTAATGGCAAAACTTTTTGTGCCTTCGGGCGCGTTTTGCCAACGTAAATGGGGAGACACGTCATCGCCCGTGCAACCAAAACCAGTAAATTCGTGGGCCTTGCTCATGTGTTGGCCGTGAGCAATGTCGTTGCTGGTTAGGCTTAAACTGCCTGCCATGACCGGTAACGTGAACGAGAGCGTGAGCAGTGCCAGTGCGTTGCGGATAGGATTCATCGGTAACCTCATCGTGTCGTCGTGTAGGGATGTATGTCCGGAATGTTCAGTACGCAGTGTGGACAAGGTTTCGTTGACTGTAAATAGGCCAAAAGGAGAGGGTTTACGTGCTCAATCAATGGCCGTGAGTGACCTATGACCCACGTGGGCAAGGGCGATCGGATATGCAAACGCCAAAACGAGTTCAAGGCAGTAACCTAAATCCCAACGTCATTGGGAAGGCCAAGTGGATGCGATTGATTTTTTCCGCTCCTCACCCACACAGCGTTATCCACATCAGGCATCGTGTGCGGGAACGTACCGTACAAAAACAGCCAGCTACAATCCGTATTGGGATAGCATTGATCACGACCGACTAGGCATTGTCGGCCACTCACTGGGTGCCATCGGGGTATCGGTCGTGCAAGGGTACGGAGCGCCCGGTGCCGATGTTTGGCCTGGGGTGCTGGATGAGACAAACCCCGTTAAGGTGGCTGTGGGTTGGGATAGTTTGATTACCCCTGATGGCTCTGGCCTTGGCACCGTGGCCAATTTTCAAGCACCGCCGTTGCTTTACGATGCCGCGATGACATTACTGACGCAAAACAGCCTACCCAACTTTGCACCGAGAGTGCCTGCACTGAGTTTTTTTGCGGATTATGGCGGTGTACCCGCGCCTTACCTTGCACCACCTGAGCCCACAACGAACTTAGCTGCATTTGATGCGTGGCAAAAAGCCGGTGTCGATAGTTATGCGGTGGGCTTTCAAGGAACAACACACTTTGATTTCTCATTGCTACCAACGTTTCCTGCGTCATCGTGGTGTCCTGATACGCGTTCGGGCTCCTGCCGTGGTGGTTGGGGGCAACCTTCCATTCAATACTACACCTTAGCGTGGTTTGACCGTTGGCTGAAGCAACCCGGCGAGCAAGGCTATGACGATGCCGACCAGCGTTTATTGGATGACGCATGGCAAGGCGGTGCAGAACGCATGAGTTATCACTACCAGTCGGCCCGCAATTTTGTGGACCGTCAGGGTAATCGCCACACTTGCCGGGATATTCGTGCAGGTTGCTCGATACGCTGATTAACTTTATAAGATACGATCAATGCAAAACCCAACACCCCGCAAAGCCGGGTGTTGGGTTTAGAATAAAAAATCGCAGGGGCGGGTTTGCAGACCATTAAATAAGTCGCGTTAGAATGCGTAATTTGCACCTACAGTCAAACCGCTTAACTTAATGTCATATTTGCTATCAAGTACGCTGACCAAGGAGTAATCAGCTTGAACGCTTAATTGTCCAAAATGATGGCGATAGCCGATACTGCCTTGTCCAGAAAGTTTAGTGTAGTCGGCTTTTATCGTGGCCCATTGCGTGTAGAGTGGTTCGGTTACATTCATTCTGCCGAGGCCTGCCGTTACTATGAGATCGCCATTTTCTACTACACGATTTCGATAAGTTAGATCAATTCCGATATGTGATAATTCCACATCGCCTTTGAATTTCCCGAAGTCAGAATAAGCGGTACGAATACCTACCGCAGACTTAGTTTCATTGTCGATAAATTCCAGCGATAGGCGAGAGTAAGAATTGCTACCGAGGTCGCGGCTTCCTGATTCCAGGCTGAAGCTGCCAAGTCCAATTCCCACCATAATATCCGCCTGGGCAGGGACGGAAAAGGACATTGCAGCAGCGATCGCTAGGGAAGGTCTGAATAACTGCCAGTTTTCACCAGCATCGGCATAAGCCCGCA
>JACUUC010000029.1 GCA_014859445.1 Bacterioplanes sp. | reverse complement strand
CTTAGCTATAGCAAAATACGATCCATACTGAAGCAACTACCCACATAGAGGTAGATATCGAGAAACAAATAGGCACTTACCGTACATATTGATGTGCGTCAGCGAATAAATATCGCCTAGAAAGGTATTATCCGCCCAATTTATTACTGTCTTTTTTACCCTAAGGTGAAATTTACCATGCTGGCCGAGTCATTATTAGCGGACTTAATTCACGACATTCCCAATAGCGTTCGCTTGCAACGCTTAGTCAATGGTCTGCAAAATCATTTTCACTGCGGTGCTGTGGCACTGCTGAGATTAGAGCAAGACAGTCTACGTCCTCTGGCCATTACCGGTTTGGTCAATGAGGCCTTGGGCCGTCGTTTTAAATTGGCTCAACATCCTCGTTTGGCAACCATTATTGGTAACCGTCAAGCCGTTCGCTTTGATCCAGACAGCCCGCTCGACGATCCCTATGATGGATTGCTATTGCATCAGCCGGGTGAGGCCCTGCCCGTTCACGATTGCATGGGCATCAGTGTCTATGTCGACGGTATTCGCTGGGGGGCGCTCACACTGGACTCCCTCACACCGGGAGTCTTCGACCAGGATACATTGCACGAGTTACAGCGTTGTAATTTGCTGGTCGAAGCCACGGTGCGCATGGGGCAGATCGAGCGCGACCTGCGTGCACTGCGCCAAGCGCGCCAACATGATGGTTTGTCGCCGTTGCCAGTGAATGAAGGCAACCTCGATATTATTGGTTGCAGCGAACCCTTGCTAGCCATCAAACGTGAACTGGAAGTGGTCGCCAACTCCGACCTACCCGTGCTGCTGTTGGGTGAAACCGGAGTGGGTAAAGAACTATTTGCCCGCTTTCTGCATCAGCATTCGCTGCGACAAGACAAACCACTCATTTACATTAATTGCGCCGCACTTCCAGAAAGCCTTGCTGAAAGTGAATTGTTCGGCCATCAAAAAGGGGCGTTTTCGGGGGCGACGCAAGATCGTGCTGGACGCTTTGATGCTGCCGATCAAGGTACGCTATTTTTAGATGAAGTCGGTGAATTGCCGCTATCCATACAGGCCAAATTATTACGTGTGCTGCAAAATGGAGAAATACAGCGATTAGGCAGTGATAAATTTCGTCGAGTCGACGTACGCATCGTCGCCGCAACCAATCGTGATTTAAAAGCGCAAGTTAAGGCTGGGGAGTTTCGTGCCGACCTCTACCATCGGCTATCTGTGTACCCCCTCCCCATTCCACCGTTACGCGAACGCAGCAGTGACATTTCGTTGCTGGCTGGCCATTTCTTAGAACTCAATCGAAGCCGTCTAGGTTTACGCAGTGTTCGGCTTTCCATGGATGCCGAACATGCTTTGCAGCAATACCCTTGGCCCGGCAATATTCGGGAATTAGAGCACGTCATCAGTCGAGCAGCGATTAAAGCGCTAAGCCAAGGTGCGCAACGCCAAGACATCATCACCATTGATCGTAACTTGCTGGATTTAGACATCACACCCGGCAATCACAGCCAACAAGCACTAACCGCCACGCTAAATGCCAGCGAACCCTTAAGCGTTGCCATGCAGGTCAGCTTGAAAGAAGCCACGCAATTATTCCAAGCACACGTGATACGACAGCAATTGGAACTGCATCACTACAGTTGGAGTAATACCGCACGCGCCTTACAATTGGATCCAAGCAATTTGCACAAACTGGCTCATCGACTCGGTTTGAAGTAACCCACCCCACAGGCATCGCAATCAGGATTTTTTGCGACCTTCCAGCTGCGCCAATCACCGCGCAGCGCATCGTACGTTAATAAACGTCCAGCTAGCGTCTCCCCAACACCCGTTAATTGCTTAATGACTTCCACCGCCTGCAAACTGCCAAGCACACCCAATAACGGCGATAGCACACCGCTTTCACTGCAATTCAGTTGCTGATCGTGCAAATTAGGGTGCAAACATCGGTAACATGGCGCCTTATCCAAGCGCGGATTCAATACCGTAATGTGCCCTTGCCAGCCCACTGCCGCCGCCGATACCCAAGGGATATCGTGTTGCAAGCACGCGTCATTTAGAACGTAACGGGCAAGGGCGTTGTCGGTGCAATCCACCACCACATCCACATCGTGCAGCAGCGGCACTAACGTTTCGACACTGGCGCGTGCCATCACTGGTGTAATGGTAATACTGGGATTGTTGGCTGATAACGTCTGCTGTGCCGAAATCACTTTGTACTCACCCACACGCGCCGTGGTATGCACGACTTGGCGCGCTAAGTTCGATAATTCAACACGATCATCGTCCATCAGCGTCAAATGACCAATGCCGCTGGCCGCTAAGTACTGCGCCACCGGGCAACCCAACCCTCCCAAACCCACCACCAAAACGTGTGCCGACAACAACGCCTGCTGACCTTGAATATCGAGTTCGGGCAAAAAAACATGGCGACTGTAACGCAGTAGTTGTTCGTCGTTCACGCGCGTCTCCGAACTAGGTCAGCAAGCTAGAAAATGGCACGACATCAACCACGCTGCCCGCAGCCACGTTGTCTTGTTCGGCCGCTAGGCGAATATAGGCATTGCCTTCGATCAGCGATGTCAGCACACCAGAGCTTTGATTGGCCAACGGCCGAACCACCAATTCGCCTTGTTCGACGGCGTAACGCGCACGCTGAAAATCAGCACGACCTGGCCGTTTTTTGATCGTGCAGTCGGTGGTCATTGGCCACGCACTGACCGCAGAGGGTTGTTCTCCCGCTAAGGCGCGTAATACCGGTTGTACTAATTGATCCATGGTCACCACCGCCGACACCGGATTGCCCGGCAAACCAAAAAACCAGCCTTGCGCTAAGCGTCCAAAAGCAAAGGGTTTACCCGGCTTCATCGCCACTTTCCAAAAACCGATTTCACCGAACTCCGCCAATACGGTTTTGGTGTGATCGGCATCGCCCACCGACACTCCTGCGCTGCTAATCAGCACATCGGCCTCATGTTGAGCGCGCACAAACGCCGCTCGTAACGCGTCAAGATCGTCGGCAATCAATCCCAAATCCAACACATCCACGGCCAATCGTTGCAGCATGGCCATTAAGGCAAAACGATTACTGTCGTAAATGCAGTGTTCTGGCAATGACTGGCCGGGTAAACGCAATTCATCGCCGCTGGAAAACAAGGCAACACGCAAACGTCGATACACAGGCACGTCGCCAATACCGAGGGACGCCAGCACGCCGATGTGCATGGCGTTCAGCCGTTGCCCGCGCGTCAATAAAACCTGACCTTGCGCAATGTCATCGCCTTGTGGGCGAATGTGATCGTGCCGTTTGGGCATGGCCGTCAGCCATAGTTGCTCGCCCTCGACACGTGTTTGCTCTTGCATGATAACGCAATCGCATTCGGCCGGAATGGGCGCACCCGTCATGATGCGCACGGCACTGTTGGCAGGCAACGACTCGCTCCATGCCTGACCGGCCAACACCGTACCGACGATGGTTAACGGCTGCTCGAGCTGAGCATCGGCATGGCGTAGTGCATAACCATCCATCGCTGAATTGTCGTAGGCGGGCACATCCAAGGGGGCGATGATGTCTTCTGCCAATACTCGGTCAAGCAGGCCTGTTAGAGCTACTCGTTCTGACGGCAACGCGGTGCTCACCTGAGCCAACATAGTCGCTATCGCTTCTGCAACGGAAAGCCAAGTTTGATCGTTCACGACGTTTTATTTCCTTGGTAATTCACCATCCACACGGCGGCTTCAACGCGGGAACGCAGTCCGAGCTTTTTCAATAAATGCTTCACATGCACTTTGACCGTACCATCCGAAATATCCAACTCGCGGGCAATGACTTTATTGCTCATGCCCTTGGCGATGCATTCCAAAATTTCGACTTCGCGCGCGGTTAACGTGCTGAGTTCCGACACCGGTTTGGTGGCCGGACGGCGAATGGCGGTGGCTAAAATTTGGGTTACTTCTTCGCTCAGCACCATTTTACCGGTCACGGCACGCTTTAATTGTTCCAACAATAGGTCTGGGTCCATGTCTTTCAGCAAATAGCCATCGGCACCATTACTGATCGCACTGACCACGTCTTCATCGGCATTCGAGACGGTCAACATAATGATGCGAGAGGTCACGCCATCGTCGCGTAATCGCTTTAACGTTTCCAATCCGTCCATGCCGTCCATGTTTAAATCCAGCACAATCAGATCAGGATCAAGCTCTGCGGCAAGTGCCAATGCTTCGCGGCCGCTGCTGGCTTCGGCAATGACTTCCAAGTCGGGCTCAAATGCCAACAATTGCTTTAAGCCTTTGCGCAATAAGGGATGGTCGTCAACCAACATGATGGTAGAAGTATGTTCTGACATTAGGATCTCCATGGGTTGGGGCAAAAGTAAGCGCTTTTGAGCGTCCAGACAAGCGCCTCTTAATCGCACATGCTAACCTAAATGTTCACCAACAGGGTGCGCTCATGGCCAGCAAGATCGTATCATCCCCTGCTTGCCTCGAGATCGGTATACCCACTTAGCGGTAAACCAGCCTCCATTGTGGACAATGGTTTTTCATCACAAGGCTTGTTAATTTAGAGTCATTACGCCGAGCGGCGGTTTCTAAACCCTTTCCTCTCATCAAGGGCATGAACCGTCGCCGTGGCAATTTCGCCACTGGGATGCCTTGGAAACGAGTCATCCTCCCGAACTTGGAAAGGTGTACTTTATGTTGATTGACCGCTACGCGCGGCGCTTTACCTATCTGCGCCTGTCGCTCACAGAATTTTGCAATTTTCGCTGCACGTATTGCCTACCCGATGGCAACGACTGCGATTCACGGGCAGGCGAATTGACACTGCCTGAAATTCGCCGCTTGGCGCTGGCCTTTGCTCGTCTGGGTACCCGTAAAATTCGCTTAACGGGTGGCGAACCGTCGATTCGACGTGACCTGACCGACGTCATTGCCTTGTGCAAATCAACGCTCGGTATCGACAAAGTTGCACTGACGACCAACGGCTATCAACTGCAACGCCGAGTGCGCGAATGGCAACAGGCCGGACTGGACGCATTGAACGTCAGTGTCGATAGCCTTGATCCTCATGTGTTCTCGCGCATTACCGGTGTCGATCGCTTGCACGCAATATTGCAAGGCATTGATCACGCCTTGGCCTTGGGCATACCGCAGGTCAAACTGAATACCGTGTTACTTCGTCAACACAATGCCGACGAACTGCCTGCGTTTTTACGCTATGTCAAAGACAAGCCGGTGGCGCTGCGCTTTATCGAATTGATGCGCACGGGCGACAATGTCGACTATTACCAGCAACAACACCTCAGTGGCGATGTGATTCGACAACAATTATTGGCTGATGGCTGGCAGTTGCAACTGAAAGGCCAAACCGATGGCCCAGCACTGGAATACGCGCACCCCGACTACCAAGGACGAGTGGGGCTGATCATGCCTTACAGCAACGATTTTTGCAGCGACTGCAATCGTCTCCGTGTTTCCAGTCAGGCGCAATTGTTTTTGTGCTTGTTCACGGAACAGCACCAATCGTTACGGCATTTGCTGCAAGACGACAATCCCGAACCTCTAATGGCGTTTTTGCAACAGGCCGTACTGGGCAAACTGGCCAGTCATGACTTGCATGAACAACGCAGCGGTCAAACCCGTCACTTAGCCATGATTGGCGGCTAATTAGGTGACTCATGAACACAGCGTTTAGCACCCTCATTTTGGCGGCGGGTCGCTCCAGCCGCATGGGACAAGACAAAGCACAACTTCGTTTGGGTGAACACACTCTGCTCGAACACACCCAGCAACTGGCCGAAGCGTTAGGTTGTGATGACATTCATATAAGCCACCCACACTGGGGCGTTGCCGATACCTTACCCGATCTTGGCCCGTTATCCGGTTTACACACCTTGCTGCCTCGTTGTCGTCACCCGCGCGTGTTGGTGTTACCCATCGACATGCCACTGATGACAAGGGAATTACTTGACACCTTGTTAGAACACAGTCACACCGAGAGTGTCTATTTCTCGCCTTCGGCGCTGCCGTGTGTTCTGCACAACTCAAGCGCAATACAAACGTACATTGAACAGCAACTGATGCAGCAAGGGCGTCGTTCAGTGAACGCATTACTGGCTTGGGTTCAAGCGCGTGCCATACCCATCAGCGCCCAACCCGCCCTCACCAACACCAACACACCGACCGAATGGCAGCAAGCCCTTAGCGACTGGGAAAAAAGCCTGCGCCCTTCTACGCCCCCCTTTAGGAGAAGAGACACCATGAGTCGTCAACCGCGTTCTTTTCAACCGCTCAACCTGGCCATCGTCACCGTCTCGGACAAATGCACTCGCCACACGGACAGCAGTGGTGACTTGCTCGCCGGATTAGCGCAACACGAAGGCCATGCCGTCAGCGAGCGCTTAGTTTTGCCACACAACCGCTATCAATTACGCGCCGACATCAGCCGCCTGATTGCCAGCGACGACATTCAGGTCGTGATCGTTAATGGCGGCACCGGTTTTGCCGACCACAACGTCACCATCGACGCCATCAAGCCGTTATTGGATAAAGAAATGCTCGGTTTTGGTGAGCAATTTCGACACCTCAGTTTTTTGGACATTGGCAGCAGCAGCTTACAGTCGCAAGCCTGCGCAGGCTTAGCGAATGGCACATTAATTTGCGCCATCCCCGGCTCTGAAGGTGCTTGCGAACTGGCTTGGCAAGCCTTAATAGCGCCACAAATCGACGCTCGTATTGGCCCTTGCAACTCGGTTGCACACCTAAAAAACAGCCAACAAGCACCCTGTTCAGGAGAACGCGCATGAACGAACTGACCCACCTCGATGCCCAGGGTGCCGCCAACATGGTGGATGTATCCGATAAAACCGCGCAAAAACGCGAAGCCATTGCCGTGGCAACGGTACAAACCAATGCAACCGTGATGGCATTGATTGCCAATGCCGAACTGAAAAAAGGCGATGTTCTGGCCACGGCGCGCATTGCTGGCATCATGGCCGCCAAGCGCACCAGCGATCTCATTCCACTGTGCCATCCATTACCACTGAGTAAAGTCTCGGTGGAGTTTGTACTGGATCATGAGCAGCACTGCGTTCGTATTCAGACATTGTGCATCGTCACCGGCCCGACAGGGGTTGAAATGGAAGCGCTCACCGCCGCCTCTGTTGCGGCGCTGACCGTGTATGACATGTGCAAAGCGGTCGACCCCGCGATGACCATTACGGGCATTCAGTTGCAAGAAAAGAAAGGCGGCAAACGCGGCCACTGGCAGCGCCACGAACAAGAAGGAGACTCACATGATTAAGGTGTTATTTTTTGCCGCCCTACGTGAACAGTTAGCGTGCGAACAACTGGAGTGGCCTTACCAGCCGGGCATGACGCTGGCCACCCTGCGCTTCGCACTGCAACAACAAGGCGAATCATGGCAACAGGCGTTGGCGCGCAGCGATTTAATGTGTGCCTGCAATCAAACCCTATGCGCAAACGAACAGCCATTAGATGAGGGTGACGAAGTGGCCTTTTTCCCACCCGTTACCGGCGGATGAGTGATGACGGAGAATAACACCATGACATCGACTTACATTCGTGTACAAACCGACGATTTTGACCTCGCACAGGAATATCACGCCCTGCGCCAATCACCGCACATCGGTGCTATCGTCAGCTTTGTTGGGTTGGTTCGAGACGTGAGCGACTCGTCATTGCGCGCCATGACCTTAGAGCACTATCCCGGCATGACCGAAGCCGCACTGGATGCCATCTGCCAACAGGCGCGACAACATTGGCCGAGTGTGCAGGGCATTCGCCTGATTCATCGAATCGGTACCCTCGCGTTAGAAGAACAAATCGTACTGCTGCTCATCAGCAGTGCGCATCGAGCCGATGCCTACGCTGCCAGCCAATTCATTATGGATCACTTAAAAACCCAAGCCCCGTTCTGGAAAAAAGAGCACTTGGCTTCTGGTGAACAATGGGTGGATGCCAAAGACAGTGATCGCAGCGCCCAGCAACGCTGGGCGAATCCACTCGTTTAACGTTAAGAAACCGCTAAGCTCAATTCATCTTGCACCACAGCGTTTTCCTGTAAGTTGTGGTCAACCTGCTTAATATTCAGTGTCGGTAACTCACCCTGCTGACGGTGATAGTGACGTAACTGATGTTCCACACGACGCCCCTTACTGAACGCAGAAATACGCTTCAAATAGCCAATGACGCGAGTGCCATAATCAATATCACGCGAACCACAGTGCGAACAGGCCGATAACGTGCGCTTGTCGATGTGCTCACAGTCGTTGCAGATGGTGATTTTGACGTTCACACAAAAGTAGTTACAACCGGTGTGCGCCGCAATGTTCAATAACGATAAGTACCCGACTCCGTCGAGGGCTTCTTCTAAATTCAGATGCAACGCTGAGCCACCGTCTAAATACTCCAACAGTTCGCGGCCATGCAGTTGAAACTTGTCTAACGCATTGGTCTGGATGTCTTCAACCGAATAGAAATACGAGTTGTAACATTCGCGCATCACACGATAACCGTCGGCCTTGTCCCACTTGGCATTTTTAACGCCTAAATTTTCAGCCGGAACAAACTCGGTATTGAACAGGTAACCATAGCGTTGTTTGGCCACTTTGTTGGCATCGTAAATGACCTTCAATTGATCCTGCACAAAACGAATGTAGCGCGCATTGTTGCCCACTGGAATGCCTTGTGACTCGGCTGCCTCTACCATGCCGTTAATGCCGATGGTCAAAAACTGCTTATCCAAACTAATGAAGCCGGCGTTGTAAACCGTCAACAAACCCGCATCGAGGTATTCCCCCATCAATTGTCGATACGCCACTTGGTAACGCTGAATTTTGTCGATTTCGGTGGCCAAATCGCGGCCATCCTGTACCAAACGGTTCATGTTGATGGTGATGACATTGATGGAGCCGGTTGCCACACCGCCTGCGCCCAACGAGTAAGAAAAGGTGTTGTCGCTGATTTCACTGCGCAAGCGGCAACAACTGGCCAAGCTATCGGCATTGTCGGACAAGTAAACAAAAAATGAGCTGCCCGCCGCCATGTGATCCGCCATTTTTTGCGCAAATGCTTGATCTTTGCAACGGCCTTGCTTGGTCAGCATGGCCACCGTCACCACTGGGAACGTCAGAATGCTCTTGCTGCGCTCTTCGTTAAACCAGTCCAAAAAGAAGTGCTGCAGTTTCTCCAGCGTTTGCCATTTTGGCTTGCTAAAATCCGGAAAGACAAACTCGCCGAACATGTTGTCGAAGTAATGCTGATCATAAATCGAGATATTCCAAAAGACGCTCTGATAACCACGCGCTGCAGCCGGTTGGTTCACCGCATACACCACGTGTTGCAGGTGATTGGCTATTTGATGGCGATGTGTATTCAAGTAATCATCGCCATAATCTTTGCGGGCGAAATAGTCGAAGTAGGTCAAAAATTCCACGGTCGCTACGGCTCCAGCAAATTGGCTGCTGACCGCAAATACAAAATTCACAAAGGCGCCACAAAATGACTCGATGTGCTTGGGTGCCTTTGACTCACCGCCCAATTTGGTTAATCCGTCCAGCAAGAACGGGTACATGGTCACCGACACGCAATAGGGTTTTAAACTGGTTTCGTCGTGCACATAGATTTCGTGATCCGCAATTTGCCGAACGTATTCCTGTGCTAACTCTGGACCAAAAAGCTGCGCAATCTTTTGACTCACCTGAGCGCGGTTGACCTGCACAAAATAGTCTTTCATGATTTCAGACTCCAACGTGGCGATGTTTTTCTCGGTCACATTGGCATTGGCATCCATGCGCGATCCATCCGCCGCATTATCGGCCGCTAAGTAGTGTTGTATAAAATCGAGTTTTTGCGCTAAGTGCTCTTGGCTCAGGGGTAGCATCGTATTGTCCTCGCGGGTTCATCCAATTACCGTTTTAAAAAACGATGATTCATTAGTTGGTTGTTGGTTAAATCGACAAAGCGCTGATTGGTGGTTGGGGAGTCCAATCCCCCTAAGTCCGCACAGTAGGGGCCAGTTTTCAAAAAAGTTAAGCGTTGTTTAATGGCCTGACTGACGTCTTCTTCTCCGGTATACAAACAGGTATGCAAACCTTCTGAGCGCGCCAAATCCAACAATTCACACAGCACCGATTCGTGCCACTCGCCCCCCATAAACGCCACACAGGTAATCAGGCCACGATACAATTCCAAACGCTGCTGAAAATACGCTGGGGTGAGCGGCTGGCCCACATGGTTTAACCACGTTTCTGCACTGTGGCATCCAGAGCAACGCAAAGAGCAACCACTGATGGTAAATGCCAGCGATACATGCCCAGGGACTTCCTGCCAGACAATGTTCTCATTGCTAAACATCATACGGACGAAAGAATCCATATCTAGTGCCTCTTGATATTGTTAGCCACAACATATTGTGCCAAAGAGTAATAACTCACCGTTTAATTTTATTGATCTAGATCAATAAAATTAAACCCGCTCGCCAGCACTCAGGACCCTTAGTAGCACGAAGCGAGAGACGACGGGAGCTAGCGAGCGGCTACCCACAACGCAGTACCCGTTCGGCTAATATCCGTAATGCATGATTGGTGTTATACTTAGCGACTGTTCTTATCCATTTCTGTTTGGAGACCACCATGCCCCGCCTGCGCCCTCTCTTTGCAGCGCTATTCGCGTTGCTGTTATCTGCTGTCAGTTTTCCAGCCTTTGCTGCGGTGGGGGATATTGATCTCACCACCAGTACCGTCGGTATCACGGCGCTGGTGGTGTTTACGCTGGCTTATATGCTGGTGATGAGCGAAGAAAAACTGCACTTGCGTAAATCCAAGCCGGTACTGGTCGCCGCCGGGATTATTTGGGCCATGATTGGCGCAGTTTACGTCGGTGCAGGTATGTCCGACCAATCCGAAGCAGCTTTCCGACATACGTTGCTGGAATTCAGTGAATTGATGTTGTTCTTATTGGTGGCGATGACCTACATCAACGCCCTCGAAGAACGTAATGTGTTCGACGCTCTGCGCTCGTGGTTAGTGCGTAAAGGCTTTAGCTTTCGCTCCCTGTTCTGGATTACTGGCATTCTGTCGTTTTTAATTTCACCTATTGCCGATAACTTAACCACAGCCTTGCTAATGTGCGCCGTAGTGATGAAAGTGGGCGAAGGGCATTCGCGTTTTATCAATTTGGCGTGTGTGAATATTGTTGTTGCCGCCAACGCTGGGGGTGCATTCAGTCCATTTGGCGATATCACCACACTGATGGTGTGGCAAGCAGGCATCGTTAAGTTTCAAGAATTCTTTATTCTATTTTTACCGTCGCTGGCGAATTTCCTCATTCCAGCCGTGGTAATGAGTCTTTTTGTTGAACACAACAAACCCAATGCCGTCGATGATCACGTTGAATTAAAAAAAGGGGCGCTACGCATTCTGGCGTTATTTTTACTAACAGTCGCCACCGCGGTGGCCGCGCACACACTGCTGCACTTACCACCCGTATTGGGCATGATGACCGGCTTAGGTTACTTACAGTTTTTCGGTTTTTATCTGCGTATGAAACAGAAGAAACAACTCACCAAGCAGATTAGCAAGGCCGAAGAAAAAGGTGATGAAGAAGCCTTACGTCGCCTCGGCAGTGTCGTGCCATTTGATGTCTTCAATCGTATTGCCCGAGCCGAGTGGGATACCTTGCTGTTTTTCTACGGTGTGGTGATGTGCGTGGGCGGCCTCGGGTTTATGGGGTATCTGGGCTTAATGTCCGAAACCCTGTACGAACAATGGAATCCCGTTTATGCCAATATCTCACTCGGTGTGATTTCCGCCGTCGTGGATAACATTCCGGTGATGTTTGCGGTATTAACCATGCAACCTGAAATGTCACATGGTGACTGGTTATTGATCACCCTAACGGCCGGTACTGGCGGTAGCTTATTATCGATTGGTTCTGCCGCTGGCGTTGCCCTTATGGGGCAAGCACGTGGCCACTACACCTTTATGGGGCATCTGCGCTGGGCACCCGTCATTGCCTTAGGCTATGTCGCTGGGGTGTTATTACATTTGTGGCTCAACGCTGATTCGTTCTTAATCTTTGGGTAATCAGACTGGATCATTGAGCTATTCGCCCTGTGTTATCACAGGGCGAAATCACGTGCCATCACCTTTATCCATCACGACCATCGGCACGCGGTGTCAATAAGATTCGAGCGTACACGCCCACATACAAACCATAACCCAAGCACCACAACAACGCCGCTACCCACCAGCCGAAAACCGTCCACTGCGGAAAAACACCGACCATCACAGTACGACTGATGGCCGCCAACAGCAGCGCCGCAAATGCCCAAGCCATGATCGGATGCGGTATTAATGGGCGACCACTGTGCCCCAACGAAATTCGCGCCAACATGGCCAATATCAGCAGTCCCATCGCACCGACGGTCAAGGCGTGTAATGCCAAGCTCGCACTGACAGCCAACCCCGCATAATGTGCCGCAAACGCCAGTAACGCCAACGGAATAAAGCCATAAGCACAGTGCAACGACCACAACAAAGGCGTTCGCCATGTTATCCAAATGCGCCAGCGCACCCAGCGCCAGCCAATCAGTAGCGCAGCAACACCATGCAGCAACACCAACACCATTGATGGCAAATGCGTGTTAAGTGCGGTCAATTGCAACGCTGCCAATAACCACAACGAGGCTAACGAAGCCCGATCAAGCCACAGTTTGGCCGTCACTTTCGGTGTTAGGGTGCCATTGGCAGTAAACATAGGAATGATACGTCCACCAACAATGGCCATCACCAAGGTAATCAGCCACACCGCGGAATACAGCGCCCATTGCTGCATGGCGATATTGTGGCGTGCCAACCCGAAATGATGCAGAACATTCATACCGGCCCAGAGTAATAAAATCAGTACGAAAAACGCATTACGTTGCTGCTTAACCGCCCATAAAATGCGTGCAAAGAACCATGCCGCCAACACAAAAAAAGCCACATCGATGGCCGCAATGAGCCACCATGGCCATGCAGGAGCCACCATCATCAGAACACGCGCCACCAGCCACAGCGCCGTTAACAACACTAACGCACCGCCCTGTGTGGCACGCACCCCCGTCCAGTTTTGCACCGCCGTGAGCAAAAAACCCACCACAATGGCACCGGCAAAACCAAACACCATTTCATGGCTATGCCAAAAAAAAGGCCCACCCACAGGCTGCCACACAAACCAGCCCATCAGCACACTCAGCCACAACGCCATGGCCAGCACCGAAAAACTCGCACCAAATAAAAACATCGGCCGAAACGCTTGTCGCCACAAAGGGGACGAGAACCACATAGGAGGGGTCACGTTATTCATGCTGCGCTCACTCTAAGAAACCAACTTGTCAGTATAGTGAGCAAATCGGCGGCTTGATCTACCCCTTGTGGGTTAGATTTATTCCGTCCAAAGCACTGCATGGCTTACACTATTGGCTTTTTACCAAGGACATCGCGCATGTGTGAGTTACTCGGCATGAGTGCCAACACCCCGACCGACTTGTGCTTTAGTTTTACTGGGCTCACACAGCGAGGCGGTAAAACCGGCCCGCACAAAGACGGCTGGGGCGTCGCGTTTTATGAAGGGAAAGGGGTTCGCATGTTTCACGACCCAAGCCCCAGCGCCGAATCACCCATTGCCGAATTAGTCCAGAACTACCCCATCAAAAGCCACGTTGCCCTATGTCACATTCGGCAAGCCAACGTGGGCTCGGTCAGCCTCGCTAACACACACCCCTTTGTGCGTGAGTTATGGGGGCGCTATTGGGTGTTTGCACACAACGGCCAAGTGAACCAATTTGTCCGTCGCGTGGGTATCTACGAACCCGTGGGCGATACCGACAGTGAAAATCTGTTTTGCGACCTGATGAACCACGTTCGCCAACACCTACCGCGCGACGCTGAGCCTCAACAACTGGCCGAATGCTTCGTGGCGCTGGCGCAGGAATACGCGCAACAAGGTGTGTTTAATTGCCTACTCAGCAATGGCGACTGGCTATTTACCTTTTGCTCGACCAAATTAGCCTGCATTACTCGTCGCGCACCATTTGGTCCGGCTCAACTAGCCGATGCCGATGTCACCATCGACTTTGCCGCCGAAACCACCGCAAACGACGTGGTCACTGTGATTGCCACCGAACCACTCACCACCGACGAAGCATGGCACATCGATCAACCCGGCGAGTGGAAGTTGTGGCAGCACGGAGAAATACTGGTGCAAGGGCAAGTGCCCCTCACGCCGAGTAGGAACCCGGTTTAAAATGAAAAGGAATTCACCGCCGCCATTAAGGTGGCTTTTTGCTGTGACCAATCACTGGCCAATGCCGTTGCTGTGACCAAATAAATACGGTCGCCACGAACATAAGCACGTGCATACCAATGCATGGCCATGCCACTCATCGAGCCACGGTATTCGTACTGCAAATACGTTGGCGTTTGCTGACGCTCAATTAAAGTTAAACCGTATTGTTGGAACTCTTGCTGCGTGATTTCATCGTACGCGGTTAACCCGCCCTCAAATGCTTGAATCATCACATTCACATTGGCGGCAAAGCCCTTGTTCGCAGGCAGGTAAAAATGCGCAACCACTCCTTCATTAAAGCTAGCAGTTTTCGGTGGCTTGATGGAAAAGCCATAACCACTTTGAAAATGTGAGGAGGTCGACCAAGCAGGCAAAGTGAAGAGTAAGAGTGCTAAACAGAGCAGACGCATAACTAAGTTCCTTTTAGGACAAAAAAGAGCCCAATCATACAAGCAACACGCAAAACCCACTAGTCACTACGCACATCAGGCAGCGCCATCAGCCCCATTAAGTGGGTCACATCAAACAAAAAAAGGGGAGGCTTCCGAAGAAGACCTCCCAAGGGAAGTTGCGCGAACGCAAAGGGTTACTTCGTCAACACATCATTTCATGGCTTTTTCTTCATCGCTCAAGCCGGGTGCTTCTGGGTCGGGCGTAAAGCTGAGCAATTTGGTGCGTTCAATCAAAACGTACAAGATCGCACCCGTCGCCAATCCCCAACCCGCACCATACACCGCCAACACCACACCCATGGTGCCCGCGATGCCACGCTGGGTGTTGTTTTCGAGCTGTTCAAAGCCCACCATCAAGCAGATGTAGCCAGTCAGCAACAAGGTCAACGACAAAGCGATGGGCAACACCGGTTGAAAGAAGCTCACCAGCGGCAAAACAAATAGCGCGATAAAACCGGTAATCCAGAACGTACCACCGCCGCTGTAAATCGAGTCCATCGCATTACGGCCATACTTGTAGCGCTCGGCCATGGTCGCCGTGACCGCCGTCCAGATAGGGCCAGCCAAACCAGGGTACGGCGCAAAAAAGGCATGGCCGCCGTTACGAATGGCCGTCACCAAATGCACACGGTCAATGCTGTTATCAATGACTTCGTCTTTGCGCAAATGATCGACACGATTCATGAGCGACTGACCAACCACGATGTCACCAAAGGCAATCACATACGCAATCACCGCCGTAGGAATGGCGTACAAGAACACCTTGGCATCGGGAAAACCGACGGTAAACGGTAAGTACTGCCAAATTTCAGCAAAGTTCGGCGAAGTAATGCCCATTTTCACATCCGGCATCGGGTACTCACCCACCGCGATACCCACCACAATGGCCACAATCATCCCTGGTACCATGCCGTAATTGGCAATTTTACGAGCAATCGAGTTGGTATCGACAAAACCCTTAAATGACACCGAGAACATCAAATACAAGCACACCAAACCACCAATAATCAGCGAGATGGGGGTGGTTGCTAAACGGCCACCCGCTTCAATTTCGCCCATCAACGCCGCAATACCCGCACCAATGATGATGCCACCTTGCATCGAGCGCGGCACCAAGGTCACCAACTTGCTGCCCAAGCGCGTGACACCCAAGATCAAGAAGATCAAAAACACCAAAAACTGTAAGGCGAAGAGCGCCTGAATGGCTTCTGGCCCAGGCTCAAAATCCGATAAAAAGAGCAACACCACCGGAATACCGGGGGTGATCCAGCCAGGCACCAGCGGCACCCCCAACAGCGCAGGTAACATAAAGCCAATACCACACACCACCACGTAGGCCAGCGCCACGTCGTACGGCACACCCAAATATTTTTCCAATAAAGGAATCATCGCCAAACTCACCACAAACATGATGAGGGCTTGGACCATTTCGGCGAACTCCCAGCGGTAATGCACCAAGGGTAAGCGAATTTTAAACGGACCGGCGGGCCAATACGGTTGTTCGGCACCGTCCTTACGTTGATAAAGCTGCATAAAGCCTCCTGCATGATTCACATGCATGCTGTGTCATTGTTATTGTTGGCACCCAGCGGGTGCCCTGCTTGGCCTGTATCAGTGATCCAGCTCTTTCGCTTGATTACGCAATACAAATTTTTGGATTTTGCCGGTCGAGGTTTTTGGTAATTCCGTAAAAATGAAGGTTTTAGGAATTTTGAAACGCGCTAAATGCAAGCGGCAAAACTCCGTCAACTCGTCCACACCCACGTCATCCGCTTCCGGTTTTAAGGTAATAAATGCGCACGGGGTTTCACCCCACTTTTCGTCGGGGCGAGCCACCACCGCGGCTTCTAATACTGCTGGATGGCGATACAACACGTCTTCGACTTCGATGGTGGAAATATTTTCACCACCCGAAATAATGATGTCTTTTAAACGGTCTTTGATGTCCAAATAACCGTCTTCATGCCACACCGCCAAATCACCGGTATGAAACCAGCCACCACGGAACGCCTCTTCGGTGGCGGTTGGGTTTTTCAGATACCCCTTCATCACGGTATTACCCCGCAAGAAGATTTCACCGATGGTTTTGCCGTCTTTCGGGACGGGCTGCATGGTGGTGGGATCGGCCACCATGGTGCCCGCTAAGGTTTGGTAACGAACCCCTTGGCGCGCTTTTAATTTGGCGCGTTCATCCAGTGGCAGAGCGTCCCACTCCGACTTCCAAGCGCACACCGTCACGGGGCCATACACTTCGGTTAAGCCATACACATGCGTTACCTGAATGCCCATTTCTTCAATGGCGCCAATGATTTTCGCTGGCGGCGCAGCGCCAGCCGTCATGGCTTTCACTGGATGATCCAAGCCTTGCTTGGCCGCTTCGGGCACATTCAATAACGCATTCAAAACAATCGGTGCACCGCATAAATGGGTCACATGATGATCGCGAATCAGTTGTAGGATTTTTTCTGGATCAACGCGACGCAAACACACATGCGTGCCCGCCATCATGGTAATGGTCCAAGGGAAGCACCAACCATTGCAGTGGAACATCGGCAGTGTCCACAAATACACCGGATGCTGCTCCATCGCCCAAACGGTCTGATTGCCCAAACTGTTGAGGTACGCGCCGCGGTGGTGATACACCACCCCTTTCGGATTGCCCGTGGTGCCTGAGGTGTAATTCAATGAAATGGCATCCCATTCATTATTCGGTAACTGCCACGCGTAATCGGGATTGCCTTCTTGCAAAAAAGCCTCGTAATCCAAGTTGCTGACCTGAGTCCCTTCCCCGTATTCCGGGTCATCCACGTCGATCACTAATGGGGGATTGGCCATCATCTTGATGGCGGTGCGAATCACATCACCAAATTCACGATCAGCAATAACCACTTTGGCCTCACCGTGTTCGAGCATGAAATGAATGGCTTCGGCATCGAGGCGAACGTTTAAGGTATTCAACACGGCACCAATCATCGGCACGCCATAGTGACACTCCAGCATGGCCGGAATATTGGGCAGCATCACCGCCACGGTATCGCCACGTCCAATACCACGGCCTGCCAACGCCGATGCCAAACGACGACAACGGGCATAGGTTTCCGCCCAGTTGTAGCGAATCGCACCATGAATGACAGACGGGTAATCGGGATAGACACTGGCGGTACGCTCAATAAAATCTATCGGCGATTGGACGCCGTAGTTGGCGTTTCCGGCATCAAGGCCATGCTCAAATATCGAAGTCATAAGACGTTTCCTTTACTGGCACATTATTCTTATGTGGTATTAAATGGCACAGCGTCTATCGCTATACTCACGTGGTAAAGGATCGTAATGAATAGATAGATAACTATAAATTACACCAACATCTTATAGAATAATTACTATAACAAGGCGGAATCATGTCCATTGACCTCACTGAGGCCATGTATTTAAACCCGTGGGACCCAGAACTCGGCTTGCTGGTTGATGCAGGCGGTGACATTGTGCGCAGCAATGACAGCGCCACACAGGAACTGACGCACTTCTCACGTCATGAGCTGCTACCACACAATCACCAAGCCCTTGTCAGCGCCTGTCGACAACAACGACGCGCCATCAACCAAGTGGAGAGTCGCTGCGGTGAACACATTTGGCTGTGGACGTATCTACCCATGCCAGAGGGCGACGGAGTCATCGTCAAAGGTCGCAATGCCACGCAAGATGTGCGCACCCTCGATGAGGCCACACGCGCCAGTCGGCTTTACCGTCTGATCACCGAAAACACCACCGATCTGATTTCGCGGCATACCCCAGAAGGACGGTTCATCGACGCCAGCCCTGCCGCATGGCGCTTACTCGGATATTGGCCAGAAGAATTGCGAGGTAGAGCACTGGAAGACATTTTCCAAAGCCGCACCCTCGCGCAACAATTAGAAACCAGCCGCAACCAATTACGCGACGAAGGCTACGCCACCATGACACTGGAATTGCTGCATCGTGATGGCCGCCGCCGCTGGTTTGAAATTGCCAGTCGCGCCATTCGTGAAACCTACACCGGTGCCGTGGTCGAGTTCATTAGCGTCTCACGTGACATCACCGCACGCGTTGAGTCGCAAGAAAGTGCACGTCGCTTAGCCGATGAACTGGCTCATACCAGTCGACTAGCCGCACTGGGGGAGCTGGCCTCCAGCATTGCCCATGAAATGAATCAACCACTGGCGACCATCGTCAACTTTGCCAGCGCCAGTCAACGCTATTTACAGCAAGCCGAACAACAACCCGAGCGTTTACAACGAGTCAATGATGGCCTCGAACGCATCATCAGCCACGCCAATCGAGCGGCCGAAGTCATCAAACGGCTGCGTGCCTTTTTGCGTAAAGGCGATAAGCGAACCGCCGCCATTGCGGTCAACGACATCATCAGCAATGCCGTGCAATTATGCCAATGGGACGCCGACCAACGCGGCATCGTATTGCACACCGAGTTGTGTGAACAACAGCCCATCATTACCGCCGACCCGGTGCTGCTCGAGCAAGTGCTGATCAACCTGATTCGCAATGCCATTGATGCCACGCAAGCGCTGCAAGAACACCCCAGTACCAGCAACGACAACCGTGAGCCACCCGCCGACCGCATTGTGATTCGCAGTCTTTGGCAAGCAGAGGACGTACGCATTGACGTCATCGACCACGGTATTGGCATTGATGACGAAGGTTTGCGCATGATGTTCAACCCCTTTTTCACCCGCAAGAGCGATGGCTTGGGCTTAGGCTTATCCATGAGTCGCTCCATCATCGAAGGCATTGGCGGGTTTCTCGATGCCAGCCCGGCACCAACGCGCGGTTTGATTTTGACCTGTCGCTTTCCACATGCCACCACACGCCCTATGACGGCGGCGGAGATTTTACGCCATGAACCCTAACATCGTTTACGTGGTCGATGACGACCTCGGTATGCTCGAATCCACCCAGTGGTTATTGGAATCGGTGGACTTGCGTGTCAAAACCTTCAGCAACGGCCAGCAGTTTCTGGATGCCCTCATCCCCGAAGAAGCCGGCTGCTTGATTCTCGACATTCGCATGCCCGGTATGGGCGGCTTGAATGTGCAAGAAGTGCTGCAAAAACGCCAAATCACCTTGCCGATTATTTTTGTCTCGGGGCATGCCGATGTGCCGATCGTCGTGCGTGCATTCAAATCAGGCGCATTGGATTTCATCGAAAAACCCTGTAGCCAGCAACTCCTACTCGACAGCGTGCAACACGCGCTGCAACAATCTCAACACAACACCGTGACGGTGCCGAGTGCCGACGGCCACGCGCTCTTGGCGACACTGACCAAGCGTGAACAAGATGTGTTTTTGCCCTTAGCACAAGGCTACAGCAGTCGTGAAATGGCCGAACAACTGAACGTAGGCATCAAAACCATCGACTTGTATCGCGCACGGGTGATGAAAAAACTGGGGGCTGAACGATTACCCGATGTCACCGCCATCGCCATTGCCCATGGGTTGCTTTCAGCACAGCGCTTACGCCCTGACGATAAGGCGCATTAGACTAATTCCTACTGTGCAAAAAACACACAGCGACTACACTGATGTTTTACAGAGCGAATGGAGTGGTCCGATGTCGATACCGTCATGGCGCGTCGGCGTGCCTTTTATTAGCGCGTTAATTTTGGCCTTCGCGTTCAGCGCAGCCCTATCGTATTGGTTGTCAAATCCGCTGGCTGTGCTTGCTTTTGGCGTTGCGCTCAGCGGGTTATTGATGCGCTTGGCCGATCACTATACAACCCAGAACACGGTCGACACACCACTCGCAACAACGTCCGATACAGATCTCCGCGCGGCGCAACAACAAGCATTGTCAAAGCACGGCAGTCGCATTGCCATCGCAGCCGCAGAGATGTCACACAGTGCCGAACAAGTGCAGCAGCAAGTCAAACTGGACGCCGAAGCCACTCAGCAAATTGTCACCACCGCACAAGACGTTGAGCGCAGTATTGAGATCACCCAAGCCCAAGTACAACAAACACGTGATGCCGTTGAGCAAGCCGCCCAAATCAATCAACAAGGACAGCAAGCCCTTACGGCGACGTTGCCACAACTGCAACAAACACGAGAGCACATCAACGCCAACGCCACACTAATTGCCGCACTGGCCGAGCAATCAGAACAAATTAAAGACGTGGCACAGGTGATTAGCGCCATCGCCGAACAAACCAACCTACTGGCACTGAATGCCGCTATCGAGGCGGCACGCGCGGGCGAACAAGGCCGAGGCTTTGCCGTGGTGGCCGACGAAGTTCGTGCTTTGGCCGCCAAAACCGCCCAAGCGACGGAACAAATTAGCCACACCATTCAACACATACGACAAGACATTCAGCAAGCGGTCAACAACAGCGAAACGCTAACCAGTAACATTGATCACAGCGTGCAACAAATGGAACACATGACCGCAGAGTTTGATCAGCTATTTCAACACGCACACACCACGCAGCAAGGGGTGACGGATATCAGTCAGCACATTGAACAAAACAGTGCGAACATCCACACCATTGTCGACATAGTGACCACCACCAGTGAGCGGCTGACACGCACCGAACACGCCATCAACGAAATGGCCACACGCGCACTGTCATTATCCGAAACCGCGGAGCACATTTATGCGGCATTTGGCCACGAAGATTTAGCAGAACCCCATCGAACCGTACTGCACGAAGCGCAACAAGCCGCGGCGGCCATTGGCGAGCTGTTTGCCCAAGCACTCACCGAACGATCATTGTCTCAGAGCGATGTCTTCGATCAACACTATCAGGCCATCGCCAACACCCAACCCACCAAATACCACACGCGCTACGATGACTTCAGCGACCGTACCTTTCCTGCCATCCAAGAGCCCATACTGCAACGCCATGCGTTTATTACCTATGCTGGTGCCGTGGATACGCAAGGCTACTTTCCAACCCATAATCACCGCTACAACCAACCACTAACAGGCGACTACGCACACGACTTACTGCACAACCGCAGCAAGCGCATTTTTAATGACCGCACTGGCGGTCGTTGTGGTGCGCATACCGAGGCGTTTTTGCTGCAAACGTACAAGCGCGACACCGGTGAGGTCATGCACGACTTATCCGTACCCATCTACGTCAACGGCCAGCACTGGGGCGGTTTTCGTATTGGCTATCAAAGCGCGGTTTAGCCGCAGCACGCACTGATCGTTCCATTGTTTTAAGTCACGCCTTTGCGTATCTTGCTTCTTTATTTTTTGAGCACAGGCGAATCCAATGCCTTATCCATCGTTTTTGGCGTTACTTATCAGCCTTCTGTTAGTCGGGTGTGATGCGCACCAACCAACAACAAGTGATGACTCAAGACCGGTTAAAAATATCATTTTAATGATTGGCGATGGCATGGGGCCACAGCAATTAGGTCTGCTGCAAAGCTATGCCAATCGAGCACCCAACAGTCGATATCAAGGTCGCCCCACGGCCATGCAACAACTGATGAATCAAGGCAAACTACTGCTGTCCGATACCAGTCCACACAATGCACTGGTGGTAGACTCCGCCTGCTCGGCCACGCAACTGGCCACCGGTGTCACATCGGGCAGCGAAATGATTGGTCTCGATTACTTGGGCAACCCAGTCGAAACCTTGCTGCAACACGCCAAACGCAGCGGCAAAGTAACCGGTTTAATCAGTGATACGCGCATCACGCACGCCACGCCTGCATCGTTCGCCGCCCACCAGCCCCACCGCAGCTTAGAAGCCAACATCGCTGTCGACTTACTGGCCAATCAAGTCGACCTCATGCTATCGGGTGGACTTGGTTTTTTCTTACCTGCCAACACAACAACCGATACCGAATCCAGCGCATTTACAGCCATTGCCGAACGCATTCAGCACGCGGGGCAATCGCTGCGCTCGCGCCGCAAGGATGAGCGAAACTTACTACTCGACGCACAACAACAAGGCTATCAACTGGCGTTCGATCGCCAACAACTGCTGGCCAGCCAACAACTGCCGCTATTGGGGTTATTTGCCAACTCGGGCATGGAAAACGCCATTCGTTATCACCGTTTACGCGAGTCCGGTGCCGAACGTCAGCAACCTAGCCTGAAAGAAATGACCGTCAAAGCCTTAGACTTACTGTCTCAACACCCTGATGGTTTTGTGCTGATGATAGAGGGCGGACAAATTGACTGGGCCGGGCACAACAACGACGTTGGCAGCATGCTGCACGAATTGTTGCGCTTCGATGAAGCCATTCAAGCCGTGGTCGATTGGGTGCAAGAACGCGACGACACCTTGGTGGTGGTGACGGCCGATCACGAAACCGGTAGCTTCGGCTTTTCCTACAGCGCCGTCGACATTCCTGAACCCAGCACGCTTCCCGGAAGCGGTTTTGCAGAACACACCTACGCGCCCAATTTCAACTTCGGCGATTTGAGCCTGCTCGACCGCATTCATGCGCAGAAAAAAGACTTTTATGATGTGTGGGCTGAAGCCATCGCCAACGGCGATGATGGACGCGTAACCACCGATTCATTAGTCAATGCGGTTAATAACAACCTCGCCTTCCGCATTACCCATGAGCAAGCTGAGCGCATACTGGCACGCCATAAAAATCCCTTTCAACGACCTGGACACCGCTATCTCAGCAGCGAGACACTGCCCAAGGTGCACGACTTTACACCGTTCTATGTTTACGGTGACGACATTCATTTAAACTTGCTGGCACGTGAATTGGCAGCGCAACAAAACACCGTTTGGGGCACCGGTACTCACACAGCCACACCCGTTCCGGTGATTGTTTACGGCCCGTCCTCTGCCCAAGAAGCTTTCCAAGGCTATTTGCACCACGCGCAAGTCGGTGCACTACTTAAGTCCTTTTTACCCTAGTCGCCGTAGTGGTTGTCGGCGTGATCGCCGCTGTCCACAACACGCACTCAAACAAAGGGGCATTTCGCCCCTTACTCAAAAAAATCGACATGAACTTGTTCATACGCCACAGCAAGTGATGCTGGGCCCGCTATACTAAAGCCATGTCTGCACACATCGATATTTCTCACCATCATATTCAACAGTGGCAAGAAGGCTTTGTTGAACTCAATCGCGCCCGCCTTGAGCGAGCACGCGCGTTACTGAATTCTCGTCAGCGCTTGGTACTGGATGTGCTGCCGCTGTTACTGCACGTCAACCACCCACGCCTGCCCGGGTTTGTCGGCCATGATACCGTCGCGGGTATCGCCAACTTTCAACCGAATGCCCAACACCTGCAAGCATTGCAACAGTTGGCCAAAGGCATCGGCATGCCACGTTTAGGGCACGCTCGCCAACAGCCCATCACGGGGCTTTACAGCATGGGCAGCCTTGGTTCATTGGCGCAAGCGCGCGGCAGTGATTTGGATGTGTGGTTATGCCATCAATCCAGCCTCACGACCAGTCAACGCGAGTCGTTGCAGCGAAAATGTCAGCACCTAGAGCAGTGGGCTGGTACCTACGGGTTGGAGCTGCATTTTTTCTTGATGGATTTAACGCAATTTCGCCAAGGCGTGCAGCAAGCCACCGCAGGCGAAGATTGTGGCAGCAGTCAACATCAACTATTACTGGATGAGTTTTATCGCAGTGCCATTTGGCTGGCAGGAGGGCAACCGCGTTGGTGGCTCATTCCGAATGCGCAACAGCGTGATGCTGAAGCCTTGTGGCAACAATTGTGCCAGCGCCATTTGGTCAACGATGAGCAATGGGTGGATTTTGGCGCGTTGCCGACCATCTCTCCGGCGGAGTTTATTGGCGCCGGTTTGTGGCAATTAACCAAAGGCTTACATTCGCCCTATAAATCGTTACTGAAATTATTGCTCACACGCCATTACGCCAGCCAATACCCCAACATTCAACCGCTGTGCAACGACCTCAAAGCGAACATCCACGCGGGCAATAGCAACGTCGATGCCAACGATGCGTACCTCTTATTACTGGCTCGACTGAGTGAACAATTACAAACCGAAGGCAATCCACAGCGTTTGCAACTGTTACACCGTGCGTTTTACATCAAAACCCAACTGCGCCTGTCGGAAGCCAGCCAAGCGGCAGAACGCAGTTGGCGCAGCGAACGCATGAACGCATTGGCACAATCTTGGGGATGGCGTATCGACGACTTGCGTGAACTCGATCAACGCAAGCAATGGTCGGCATTGCGCATCAGCCAAGAGCGCAACAAGCTAATCAGTGAAATGCTCAGCAGCTACCGTTTTTTAGCCGGATTTAGCCAAAAATACGCCACGCATGTACACATCAATAAAGACGACATGCACCTACTGGGCAACCAATTGTATGCCGCGTTTGATGCGCGCCCGGGCAAGGTGATTCATATCAATCCAGGCATTAGCGATCACCTTGAACAGGAAAAAATGTCGCTGACATGGCACAACGATCACTGGTCACTGCACACGATAAATAGTCATGAGCGCCAACTGCAACTGACGCCCGCCGACGAACCACTGCGACAATCACCGAGCCTGATTGAATTGTTGTGTTTTGCTCAACTGAATGCTCTGTCACGCGCCCACACCCACATTGCGCTAGAACCACAGCCCAATCCAGTGAGTGCCTATGAACTCAAAGAACTGACCAATGTAGTGCGGCAAATCACACCGCCCGTCGTATCTCAGAATAACTTTCGCCAACCTCCTAGAACCGAGCAATGGCATGTGTTCATCAATGTCGGTATCGACCCACAACAGCATTTAAGCCGCAGAGGCATGCAAAAACTGTCCAGTCGCAACGATTCATTGGGCTACAGCGGCGTGCGTGAAAATTTGGTACAAACACTCGATGTATTAACCCTCAATAGTTGGGGAGAATGGCATGTTCAGCGTTTCGTGGGTGACCATGCGCTGATGCTCTGCTTGCAACAGCTGTTGCAGCAAGAAGCACACCGTGGCGAATGGCATGTGCATTGTTTCTGCGCCACCCGCGCCGCCACCATTCGCCTGCGGGTTCAGCAACTGTGCCAAGCGGTGTTTCAACACATGCGCGAACAACCGAAACACCCCTACCTCATCGAAGTGGCAGAACACTATTTTTTGTTCGAAGTCGATAAACAAGGTTTGCAGTTGCGCCATGCCAATAACGTCACGCAATTGCTTGCCTTATTGCAACGCCATCAAACTCAATTCGTGCATTACACACTCGACTCAGAAGCCCTACAACAGTCACCCTTGCGCCCCATTTTTGAGCGCGCACGTGCCGGCATTTGGCAATTATTTTACTGGTTGACCGATACCACCTTGTTCTTCTACGCGCTCGACGAAAAAGGCGCCTTACTGCACCAACAATGGCCACGAACACCAGCGTTAACACAGCTTCGTAACGTCATTCGTTTTCTGCACCAGCTCGATCAGCGCTGGCAAGGGCAACAAGGTCGGGTCAATCAACGTACGCTGGTGCTGTACGAATTGCGCCGAGATCCGGGGCAATTTGATTACAAGGTGATTCGCCGTAAACTGCCAACGCTGCTGGAGCAAACCGCTCACATGGATGTGCGTGCCGCCTTGGATGAACAACAACAGTTGACCCTCTACTGCAACGGTCAGGCGTTTCCTGCATGGCAGTATCAACAACAGGTATACCGTGAAGTCGCCGAGCACATTCAACGTCTGCGTCAAACCGATGAACACTATCCCTGCTACCTCAACGATTTGAGCCTACCCAACCAATCCTCCATGATCTTGCATTTACGCTGGAAGCAACGCATCGAAAAACAACTGAATGAAGCATTAGAACCACGCTGACCTCAAGACAGTGCGCCGCTTTGTCCGTATAATGCGTCACTTTTGGAGGTGTTCGATGCGCATTTGGCTTGCCTTACGTACCGTGCTGTGTGTTTTGCTACTGACCAGTACCATGGCGTGCGGGCAAAAAGGCCCACTGTACCTGCCTGAAACCGCATCGGCCCCACAACCCACAGATACTCCGGCGTAATCATGTCTACTTTCAGCTATAAACAAGGCGTTTTGCACGCCGAAAACGTTGCTCTTAACCAAGTGGCCGAACAATTTGGGACGCCGTTGTACGTGTATTCGCGCGCCGCATTAGAGCAACATTTTAATGCTTACGAGCAAGCACTTGGCGACTGGCCTCACTTGGTTTGTTACGCCGTGAAAGCCAACTCCAACTTGGCCGTTTTGAATGTGCTTGCCCAACAAGGCGCTGGTTTTGATATCGTCAGTGAAGGTGAACTAGAACGCGTATTAGCGGCCGGTGGCAACCCCAACAAAATCGTATTTTCCGGCGTTGGCAAGCAAGCTAGCGAAATGGAACGCGCTCTCAACGTCGGCGTTTACTGCTTCAACGTTGAATCCGAAGCCGAACTCGAACGCCTCAGCGACGTCGCCAGCCGCTTAGGCAAAGTCGCCAATGTGTCGTTACGCGTCAATCCCGATGTGGATGCACAAACGCACCCATACATCTCTACCGGCTTAAAAGACAACAAATTTGGTATCGACATTAACCAAGCGCCACGCATTTATGCCAAAGCCAAGCAATTACCCGGCCTGAACATCACCGGTGTGGATTGCCACATTGGCAGCCAACTAACAGATATTTCCCCCTTCCTCGATGCCTTGGATCGTGTTTTGGCTCTAGTGGATGAATTGGCCGCAAACGGCATCACCGTTGAACACCTCGATTTAGGGGGCGGTTTAGGCGTTTGCTATCGTGATGAACAGCCCGCCACGCCACAGCAATACATCGCCGCCATCAAAGAGAAATTGGGCAATCGTCGTTTCAAACTGATTTTTGAACCCGGTCGTTCCATTGCCGCCAATGCTGGGGTGTTTCTAACACGCGTGGAATACTTAAAACTAAACGATCACAAAAACTTCGCCATCATTGACGGCGCCATGAACGATTTGATTCGTCCGTCACTATACGGGGCATGGCAAGACATCAAACCCGTAGTGGAAGGCAGCACGCAGCCCGTGCGCGAGTACGATTTGGTTGGCCCCGTATGCGAAACTGGCGACTTCTTGGGTAAAGATCGCGCATTGGCCATTGAGTCTGGGGATTTGCTAGCCGTCATGTCGGCCGGGGCGTATGGTTTTGTTATGGCGTCGAACTACAACAGCCGTGGTCGTCCAGCGGAAATCATGATCGATAACGACGCGGTTCACCTCGTTCGTGCACGTGAAACCGTGCAAGACTTGCTGCGTGGCGAAGCCATTTTATCGACAACGGACGCGAACGCAGCGCAATAAGGGGTCTGTGATGTGGCTTAAATTCAGCAAAATGCACGGCCTCGGCAACGACTTCATGGTAGTGGATTTCATTACCCAAGCGGGGCACATTCGTCCTCAACGCGTGCGTGAACTGGCCGATCGTCATTTTGGTATTGGTTTTGATCAACTGCTGCTGGTCGAACAACCCACACGCCCCGATGTCGACTTTCGCTACCGCATCTTCAACGCCGATGGCAGCGAAGTCGAAAACTGCGGCAATGGCGCACGTTGCTTCGCCCGCTTTGTGGTCGATCAACAACTCACCGGCAAGCGCCAGATTCGGGTCGAAACCGCCAGTGGCATCATGGAATTGCATCTCACCGATGACCAACAAGTGATGGTGGATATGGGTTTGCCCATATTAGAGCCTGCGCAAATACCCTTTCAAGCCGCACACATGGCGCCCGAATACACCGTCACCTTACCCAACATTGGCGACGTTCAACTTGGCGCTGTCTCCATGGGCAACCCCCACGCGGTGCTGCGAGTGGACGACATTGACCAAGCCCCCGTTGCCGAATGGGGGCCTATTATCGAGTCGTGTTCAGCCTTTCCTAACAAAGTGAATGTGGGCTTTATGCAAGTGGTCGATGAACACCACATTCGTCTACGCGTATTTGAACGTGGTGCAGGCGAAACCTTAGCCTGTGGCACGGGTGCTTGTGCCGCCGTGGTATCAGGCCAATTGCGAGGCTGGCTAAAGCCCGGCGTACGTGTAACATTGCCCGGTGGCGACTTATTCATCGACTGGCAACCCGAACAGTCGGTACGCATGACCGGCCCCGCCGTGACCGTTTTTGAAGGGCGCATCAACGTCTAAACAGGAGAACAACATGAGTCAGCAGCCAAGGTTAACGGATGCCGATGTGATGCATTACCTCAGCAAGCACCCCGATTTCTTCTTGGGTAAAGACGAGCTGCTGGCCGAATTGCGCATTCCTCATCACAGCGGTGTCGCTACCAGCCTACTGGAACGACAGCTGGCCATTCACCGCGAACGCAATGTCGAACTGCGTCAGCGCCTCTCCGACTTATTGGAAAACGCGCGCCGTAACGATCATCTGTTCGAAAAAAGTCGTCGCCTCGTCTTGGCTCTAATCGAAGCCGAACACTGGCTCGAAGTGCAAACCGCCCTCGACGATTCGTTGCGCAACGACTTTGGTGTTGATGCGTGGGCCTTACTGCACTTCACCGAACGACAACTGGATGGCCCACTGGTCGCCATACGTTCCAGTGAACGACAACGCCAACTTCATCGCTTATTCAAAGGCCATCGCGCCATTTGTGGCCAATTGAGCAGTGACGACATTGCCAGTTTGTTGGGCCTGCAAAGCAGCCAATGCAAATCCGTTGCGGCTGCGCAAGTTCGCGGCAACAGCAACCACGGCATACTCACCATTGCCAGCGAAAACCCCGACTACTATCGCAGTTCGATGGATACCCTATTCCTCGACTACATTGCCGATGTACTGGCACTGCGATTGCCACAAATTCCCGTTGTACCTAAGCCATGACGCGCAGCACTCGGCCAGTACTCACACTCGACCTCGACAACACCCTGTGGCACGTAGACCCCGTGATTAAACAGGCCGAGCGCGCCATGCATGAGTGGATGCAAACCCACACCCCTACAGCAGCCCGCTTTTATACCCTACCGGCGCTGCAAGAATACAAACAGCAAATTGCCGAATGCTATCCACCACTGCGCCATCAAATCAGCCAATTACGGCGAGAAGTCATGCGCCGCGTGTTTATGCAAGCGGGGCACAACAGTGACGACGCCCGAGCATTGGCCGAACAAGCCTTTAATGTGTTTTATCAGGCGCGTAGCCAAGTTACGCTGTTTGATGGGGCGCTTAACGCCCTGACTGAACTGGCAAAAGAATACCGCTTAATCGCACTGACCAACGGCAATGCCGACCTTGCCATGATTGGCATTGACCACCTATTTGATGCCCATTTTAATGCCGAACATGTAGGCGCCAACAAACCCGACCCCGCACTCTTTCATGCGGCCGCTCAACACGCACAATGCTCGCCCGAACAGATGATTCACATTGGCGACCACCCACAACAAGACATTTGGGCGGCTCAACAACTTGGCGCGAAAACCATTTGGGTCAATGCACTGGCACAAACTTGGCCCGACGAGCTACGCCCTGCCGATTACACCATTGAGCATTTATCGCAGCTTTCAACCGCCGTGGCATCCGTTAACGAACGCGCTGAATGATCATGAGCAAACCAAGCCAAGGCCACCAACGCCAACGCAATGGCGGCGGGCAGCGCATGTAAATGACGGCGGCGTTTTTTTGAGTGAAAGTACATACAGCATCCTTGCTCGCGTGATAAGAGGCATTAATTATGGCTGCTGCAACCACCTTGTACAGAAAACAACCAGCATGACTGGACGATTGGCCTCGATCGTCCTAATCCGATAAACATCTACGCCATTTTTTGTATCTAGGCATTCGGTTTTCGTCATAAAACGCAAACCTCGTTTCTGGTACTTAATTATGATTTTCCTAGGCAGACATTTGACGAGCGCACGGCAGCAGCTTAGCATCGCGCGCAAGTTAGGGATGACGAAATGAACTATTGGCAAATCAACACCCACCTACGCGTTCACAAAAATAACAACCATGAGCAGTGGGTTAATTACAACCGCACATCCGGTGCACGCATGAGCGCCATGGAAGATCTGGTTCCTGAGCACAAAACAGCAGGAGCTGTTTTGCACAGCGAAGCTGCCCAGTGGGTGAACCACATGGATGTGGTAAATGAAATGTTTAGCACGGATGAAAACCCGGCAAACGGCATATCCGCAGTAAAAGCGTTACAGCTGGCAGCGGCCGAAGGCCAGAAAATCTGGACGATTACCCAAGCGAACTTAGATACAGCGTTAGCTAACTCACAACTCAGTAATGACATAAAAAACGACATCCGCAATGCGGTGCATGCGGGCAAAGAAGTCACTGCCCACGAAAAACCATTAAACTTCTACGGCAAAACCTCGGCGGGCTACATCATCCTCGACCCAACCACTGGGGCTGGGGCATATATGATTAGCAGTGGGGAGAATGGTGGGGATATATTAACCAATCTAGGAGGCTTCTTGAGCTCTTACTCATTATTTGTTGAGTCATCTAAAATCACCAGTGCTGTTTTAGGGCCTTGGGTTGCCATCGCCCCACAAGTCGTCACAATGCTTACAATTATAAGTTCTTGCCCTATGGATAAAGCTTATGACATGGTAATTGCGGTCACAATTTTATCTATTCTTACAATCCTTTTCTTGGGCGTCGCATTTGCTTCGTTTGGAATATTTGCTGGTGCAATAGGTAGAATAGCCGCAACTTATTTAGCAAACAAAATGCAAGAAACAATTATAGCATCATCAATGCAAAGAAATGGATGTAATTAATGGTAGCGATTGCTCCGTTTTCATCGCCAGTAGCGGACATTTCCATAGGGATACTATGCTCTGGAATCGGACTAATACTACTACTTCGATATCTTTTATATCTATATACAATGCTTGTATTTAATGAGAAAAAAATTGAGTGCAACAACATTGAGAATAGAAGAGGATATTTTTTCGCAAACAACAAAAAGGTATTTCCGACAATATACTCCGCCTTCTATAACGACAAAAAAAATATCGCCACCAAAAACATATACTTGATAATGAGGTCAAGGGCGACTCAAAAGACATTGATCGAAATGGTTAGCATGGGAAACTTCTACGTGATAAAAAAAGGCTCAATTAAAATATACCCAGTACCTCATATCCTCCTAAATCTATCCATATCCGCTTATGCTTTTTATAGTTTTTACAACTAAGGTATAGAGCAATATCAATATGAATAATTTAAATCGTCAGCGTTACGCTCTTAGTAAAATGTTAGTAATCGGCGGCAAAAGTGAGTCACTTTGAGCTTGAAGAAGAAATGGGCTACTGGCAACCCAACCGTGGCTGGAACACCTCACGCAACCAACCCGTGGCAGGTGAATACCGAGCGATCGCCCTAGACTTGCACGGCATCAGCGTCAAACAAGCCGAACAACTTAAAAACGATATGGAAACTACCCAGCAAAAAATCAACACGGAAGATTACACCGACCTTGGCAAACAACAGCTGGTTGGTGACTTGCTTTACGCTACCATCCTTAGCTACTTTGCATTAAATAATGTGCAAGATGACATTTCAGCTAAGCAAGCCAATATGGTCAGCTACAAAGCCCCTAGCTACGGCTTATTTAAGACTAACATCACCCCCATGTATTGGTTCGGTATTCCTCGTAATGTCAAAATCAGTGGCCTAACCATGGACGTAGATCACATTAGCCATCTACGCGTTCACAAAAATAACGACCATGAGCAGTGGGTTAATTACAACCGAGCCTCCGGTGCACGCATGAGTGCCATGGAGCATCTGGTTCCAGAGCAAATGTTCAGCACCGAAGACAACCCGGCAAACGGCATCAGTGCGGTTAAAGCGATTCAATTAGCCGCCGCAGAAGGCCAGAAAATCTGGACGATTACCCAAGCTAACTTGAACACCGCACTTGCGAATATTCAGTTAAGCAACGATATAAAGACTGACATCCGTAATGCCGTAAACGCCGGTAAAGAAGTGACTGCCCACGAAAAACCTTTAAACTTCTACGGCAAAACCTCGGCGGGCTACATCATCCTCGACCCAACCACTGGCGCGGGGGCGTATATGATTAGCAGTGGGGAGAATGGTGGGGATATACAGTTACCAGGCGAAACTGATGCTATTTCTTGGTTGTTATCGCTGTTAGATGCTGTTGGTGATAATCCAATTTTAAAAAGACTTGGAGGAATACTTGGAAATTTTATTGATGCTATAGGAATATACACAGATATAATGAAATGCGGAGTTTCTTATGGCATCGCCAAATATATATCGACGCTATTTATAACAATAGGCGTGGCGTTTATTTTACTACCATATTTAGCTATATTTCTTTCTTTGTATATTGCAATTGTATCGTCATTTTTGGCCGCAGCAGCAATAGCTCCATTCTTTTCATCAAGATGGTCATGTAATGGATGAGGTTATGAAAAAAAAATTTAGATATATCATTGTATTTTATTTCTGGATAATAGCTGCTAGCTCAATGGCATCTTCTGACCTTCTTGTAGGAGTTATAAGCATATTGTTCATGATTTCCTCTATTGCTTATTCAGATTTTAAAAATAAGGGTAAATTAAAAAAATACTGGTCAATAATACTATTAGGGTTTCTAATAACGCTAGTTTTACTGTATTACCGTGGGGTAACTGAGTATGGCTAACTGCCTTAATGACGAAATCGCATTAGGCACCCTCAGTGCAGTGCATGCAGGCAAAGAAGTCACTGCCCACGAAAAACCATTAAACTTCTACGGCAAAACCTCGGCGGGCTACATCATCCTCGACCCAACCACTGGGGCTGGGGCGTATATGATTAGCAGCGGGGAGAATGGTGGAGAGTTGAGTAGTGACGCGCCGTTTAGTTTGCTGACAGGTTTGATGGACGCAAAAGACGGATTGTGGAAATATTTTGGCTCGTTTATCAATAAGGTCAAGCAAATTTTTGATTTTGCATTGGATGCAGAAAACTGTGGGTTGGGTTTCGCCGTTGTGAAGTTTTTGTCAATGCTAGTCATGGCGATAGGGCTAACATATTTGCTTATGCCTTATTTTATGCTACTGAGCCTCGGGGCTGCTCTGGCATATGTAACTGTATTGAGAATATTAGTTATTGAGGTATTATTGTCAGGTTATTTTTCAAGCCAATTCACATGTAAGGAATAGAATTATGATTCTTAAAACATTTAGAGTTATTGCATTCACATTAATAATATTGTTAGAACTGGGAGCATTCCTCTCTGAAGAATATTTGGCGACATTGGGAGGTATTATTGCTTGTATGATGCTGACGGTATCTCCGTCACATATTCAAGAAAAATTCAATATCAATGCTTTTCTATTTTACATCACCGGAATATTGATATTTTTAATTTTTTCCTATATAGACATGATTAACTAGCAATGCATGAAAAGCACCCAGCAAGAAATTAACGCGGAAGACAACAGCATCACCCCCATGTATTGGTGCGGCATTCCTCGTAATGCCAAAATCAGTGGCCTAACCATGGACGTAGATCACATTAGCCATCTACGCGTTCACAAAAATAACGACCATGAGCAGTGGGTTAATTACAACCGAGCAACAGGTGCACGCATGAGCGCCATGGAGCATCTGGTTCCTGAACAGCTCTTCTCAACACCAGAAAACCCAGCGCATGGCATCAGTGCGGTAAAAGCGTTACAGCTGGCAGCGGCCGAAGGCCAGAAAATCTGGACGATTACCAGAGCCAACTTGGATACAGCGTTGGCTAACTCACAACTCAGTAATGACATAAAAAACGACATCCGCAATGCGGTGCATGCGGGCAAAGAAGTCACTGCCCACGAAAAACCATTAAACTTCTACGGCAAAACCTCGGCGGGCTACATCATCCTCGACCCAACCACTGGGGCTGGGGC